>CAZLCG010000064.1:0-2153 GCA_964557975.1 uncultured Eubacteriales bacterium | reverse complement strand
GCGGACAGTAAAAAAATAAAAACGAAAAAGTATTCGCTCGGTATGCTGCAAAAACTCGGCATAGCTCAAGCAATTATGGAAAATCCGGATGTTTTACTGCTTGACGAGCCGTTTAACGCCCTTGACGAGGACGGTATAAAGACTGTAAAGGAGCTTATTATCGAGCAAAAAGAACGGGGAGCGGCGGTGGTTATTGCCTCTCATGAGCTTGACGTCATACGGGGCGAGTGCGACCTGCTGTTTAATATGAAGGACGGCGAGCTGCAGCAAGCCAACTGAAAAAATGATACGATAAATCCGCAGCGTATACTCTTTCCGTATGGCGAGTAAGCCGTTTTCATACCTCTGACGGGGAGCAGCGGAAAGGTTTTTGAACATCGGCATGCTCCGCCGTTATTCAGCCGATTTCTTTCAAATCTTAATTTATTGTTATCATCCGCCCGCTTTTTGTAAATTTTTGATTAAATTAAGTCTTGCCGACAGCTATATTTTCAATACGGCAAAATTAACAAAACAGTTTGCATTTAGTTGTATAAATCGCCGAAAATCGGATTTTTAAAAAATTTTTCTGTTTTTCGGTGTCCGAAATGCTTTTTTAAACGGATTAAATAAGTAGAGAGTGTTTTTATTACAGTAATAAACGGTATATTACGCGATTGCCCGTTACGATAAATTCTGACGAAGCAATAAGTAATGATATAATAAACTGTTGGGGGTGAGTCCGATAGACTTTCTTTGATACTCGTTTAAGGCGACAAATAATTGCGGTGAGGATGTGAGTGAAAAAACGAAATTTCAATTGCAACAGTCTGATTATGCTATTGTCTGTCAGCTTGTTCGATAGGCGCATTTGCCGAGAAATCGCCGGCGTATGCTTGCAACACTGCGTTTAAGTGTGCCGAGGAGCGATTTTATCTGCGCTGTCGGTTGACAGAACATTTGAAAAATGTTATAATATATATCATAGAAATCTTTGTTAATATTAAAATAAAATCAGGAAGGTAATTAAGTTATGAAAAGAAAAAGATTACTCGCACTCTGTCTGAGTGTAATTATGCTGCTGTCGGTATTTTCAATAGCGGCTTATGCGGAGGATTTGTCAGTCAATACTACGGATAGGCAGAATTGCAAATCAATTTCAGAAGAAGATTTGCTGTATCCTGTAAGGCCGTATGTTGATTGGGTGTTGCCGTATTGTAAAATAATAAGAGCTGACGCAGTTGCGGTAGGTAACAGCGGATATATTGTATCCTACAGTGATGAGACAACGCCAATCAGAAACGGTAATCTTTGTATAAAGTTTAGCAGCTTCGGCGTCTTTGTTGAGGAAAGCACAAATAATATAAGATACACACGCAATTACCTATCTTACAGTACCGTAATAAATTGGGGCGAGGGCGTACGCAACGACCCCCTGTTAAGCTCCAACCCAAATGCCGCGAATGAAGATTGGATTTTGAAGGTTACTGCCGGTTCTCATGACAGATACAGCGCAGTTGATTACGGCTTCGGTTATTTAGACTATAAAGAAACATATCCCGACGAGCTTGTCGCGCTTCTCAGAGAAAAGTATCCGAATGCGAAAATTTACGGTTATGACGGATATCCCGATGAGCCTTGGGATGATTTACCCGAGTACCGTATTTCTGTCGAGGTTTACGCAAACGTATACAGGCTTTACAACCCGAATTCGGGGGAGCATTTCTTCACGGTAAATAATGAGGAAAGAGATTGGCTTACCTCGCTCGGCTGGAAATACGAGGGAGTGGCCTGGTATGCGCCCGGTAAAAAGGAAAACCCCGTTTACAGGGTATATAATCCAAACGCGGGCGATCACCACTATACCACAAGCGCGACGGAGAAAGACAGGCTCGTTTCGCTCGGCTGGAGGTATGAGGGAATAGCGTTTTATTCACCCGAGCAGGGCGGAACAGCCATAAAACGGGTTTACAACCCGAACGCCGTTGCGGGCAGCCATTTCTTTACGCAGAACACAGACGAATATAATTACCTTGTTTCTGTCGGCTGGACTGCCGAGGGTACGGGATTTTACGGGGATTAATAAACAAATAAAGCTCAATCAAATCGGCATAAAAAATGGTTCTATAATAAATGTTGGGGTGGGAATACTCTAACATTTATTTTTTTTGCAA
>CAZLCG010000063.1:0-2461 GCA_964557975.1 uncultured Eubacteriales bacterium | reverse complement strand
TTTTTGAAGTTACTTCTCTTTTTTATTGGGTCATATCATTTTAGCACATACATTTGTTATACATATTTGCCTTATTTTTTTCTACAGCTTGGAAGATTTACATAAAACACAGGTTTATTGTAAGAAATGTAAAAGGCTCCACATATTAAGCAGAACTTAATTTGCGGAATTTAATATTTATACTTTGATTACTGATTTGTTTTTATTGTTATAAAGACAGTCAATTATTTACCGTTTTCATAATTTTGTATCTTATCAACCCAATTGAAATTACATATTAAACCCCGCTGTATCATCTCTCGTTTCCGAAAGAGCTACGGCAGGGTTTACTTTTTGTATCTTTTTTCAGAAATTTCGGTTATTTCCTCGGCCCGCTGTCGCAGCGCCTGAGGCTGTGCAATCCTTTAATTTTAAATTACAGCTTTACCTTTTCGCAGAAGCGTTTTACAAAAAGCTCCCTTGCAATCAGCACAAAGGTAAAGCCTAAAATTGCGCCTGCCGCTACGTCGGTAAGGTAATGCTTACCCATAACCATTCTCGAATACATCATAATGCAGGTATAGCCCCATGACAGAATAAAGAAAAGCCTTTCTTTATTTTTACAGCATTCAAGCCTGTCGCACAGGGTAAGGCTTAAAAATGTTGCCGCCGCGCTTCCCGCATGTCCGGACGGGAACGAATCTCCGCCGTTGCCGTGAACGTACCAGCGTGTAAATAAGGACATATCGTTTGCTTCCAATAACTGATAATACCTTGTTCTTTCAAAGCATGATTTAACAGGATCCATAACCGCGCGGTACAAAATTCCGTATATAATACCGCCGTATGCGAGCGCTTTTACTTTCTTTAACGTTTCGGGCTTTACAAGCTTTTTTGTCAAAAACGCGGTCAATAAATCCACTGCAATAACAGCCAACGCCAAAACCACCGTATAAGCGGCCGTTTCTTTGGTTTCATCGCTGAACCAATGCTTGACGACGTTTTTTATCAGCTTCTGCCATCCGAAATAGCCGAGCGCCAGAAAGCCCGCTCCGTATCCTATATCGGCGATCTTCATCAAAACGTTCCTTGTCTTATCGCTCATATTCTTAAAGATTTTGCCGAGAACGGTAAGAGTGGTTTCGCATTCCCAAGCTCTTGAAGCGAACAGGATCGCCGACGCGGGTCCCCAAAGCCCCCAGCGCGCCGCTTCGCCGTAATTCTGCATAAACAGCGAAAATTTCTGAACAGGGTTATAAAGCGCCGCGTCTATCGCTAAATCGTAAAACGTACCGACTGCTAAAAGCGCAAACGTCGTTATGTAAAAAGCGCAAACCCAAAAAGCATATTCTTTTTTTGACATCATTTATCTTTTCTCTCCTTAAAGGGAATCAGGAATGTTTAAAGAAGTTCCTTATTGCCTGCTTTGAAAACTCTTTTCTGTGTTCGATAAACTTAATAATCTGGAACGCAGCCGCACCGAGGTATCCGGAAACAATATCCCCCATAGTATCGGAATTGCTGTGCTGAACGTCAAGATGCGCCGAACCGATTGCATGAAACACCGTATCAGTCGTAAACTCAATTACTTCCCAGCCGCCTGCGCAGAAGCACGAAAACAGACCCGAAAAAAGAATCATTAAAAATGTTGTGCGCGGAATTTCCAGCTTTTTGAACAGGTAATCGATAATATAGTAGCCGAGATAGCCGAGAATTACTCCGCTTATAAAATGCACGACCCTGTCGTAGCCCGGAAACAGATCATATAATTTAAGTATTGAACCCGCCGCCGCGGTAAGCGTAAAAATCTGCGGCATAGCGTACGCGCCGAGCGGAAATCTCCACAAAAACAGCGACAGCGCAAAAACCGCCAGTACCATACCGATCTTATCAAAGAACTCAGCCTCGGGCGGCGCGAAACAGCAAAAAACCGCTATAACCGCTTCCGTAGCGAGTGAGATGCCCACCCGCCTTAAAGTCTCAATTTTTGCACCCTTCCAATCCGATAAAGTAACCTTCATAATTCACTCACTTTCCTTAAAGGACCAAATTTCCTTTTCATTTATCCCTAAAATTCAATTTCTGTTTTATCTTAATTATAACATTCATTTTAATAAATGTAAATTTTTCAGCGTAAATAATCATACTCATTTCACCGTCGGTATTAACAGCCGTATAATAAGGCTTTTAAGCGTTTTTAATTACCAATCCTTGACATCAAAACAACCGTCTCCACATGCCGTGAGACAATGCCTTTGATGTCACTGGTTACGCCATTTTTTTGGTTTAGAATTGTCCACGAAATTTTGCTTCGAGGAAATCAGTCCACGGCAGAAAACGTGCATCGTTAAACCGGAAACCTTGAACTTATTATACCACACAATTATGAATAATTCTACTTCCTCCTCAAAACAGAAAAGCACCCCGCTGTAGGTTTACAATAGATGTGTTACAAAAAGAAAAAAATAAGTGACGAATGGAG
>CAZLCG010000062.1:0-2545 GCA_964557975.1 uncultured Eubacteriales bacterium | reverse complement strand
TAAAGCTTATAAAATCCGTTCTCTCCTGCAAATCGGCAAGTTTTATGTAAAACATATGGGCGTTATGCTCACACCCCTCGGGTATAAAAGGAATCTCAATTCTTCCCGCGTCGGCAAAGGGCTTAAACGCGTCGTAGTATTTCTGCCATGTTCTCAGCCTGTCGTTGTTAATTTCATCAGCCTTTAAAAGCTGGGGGTAAAGGTATGCCGCGTTAAGCTCCGACGGCAGATATGAATCGCCGAAATCCACCCATGTGTATTTATCGACCTGACCCCTGAAAAACTTTGAACGGTTAGTCCCCTTTTCACGAAGTATTTCCGCCTTTTCGTTATATGCGGGATTGTTGATTACAACAGCGCCGCCCTCGCCCATAGAATAATTTTTGGTTTCATGGAACGAATAACAGCCGAAATCGCCGATAGTGCCGAGCGCCCTGCCCTTGTAAGTTGACATAACGCCCTGCGCGGCGTCCTCAACGACCTTAAGCCCATGCCTGCAAGCGATTTGCATAATTGTATCCATTTCACACGCAACGCCCGCATAATGCACCGCCACAATGGCTTTTGTCTTATCGGTAATAGCTTTCTCTATCTTCTTTTCGTCTATATTCATAGTGTCGGGTCTTATGTCGACAAACACAAGCCTTGCCCCCGCAAGCACGGCGGAGGTTGCGGTTGAACTGAAGGTGTAGCTCGGCAGAATAACCTCGTCGCCCTGCTTTATGTCGCAAAGCATCATAGCCATATCGAGAGCGGTAGTCCCCGACGTGGTAAGCATTACCTTCTGCGCGCCGAATTTTTCTTCAAGCAGGGAATTGCACTTTTTTGTAAACTCCCCGTCGCCGCATATCTTATGATTATCAATAGCCTGTTTGATATAATCAACCGCGTCATCGGTATAGGGAGGAACATTAAAACTAATCATTTAATTCACCTCAGTTATTTAGGTATGCCGTATACAGACTTTTATGCCGCTCCCAAAAGCTCCGGAAGCATATACCCGAAATAGCTTATCAGCCAAAGCAGTAACCACGCTTCTCCGGCGGCAAATGACGGGACAAACCGTAAAGCCTTATTTTTAATTAAACCGCCTGCTTTTTCAAAGCCGCGGCATATAATGCACGCAAGCGCGGGGAGAAGTGAAATGACGTATCTGCCCTGCGGACTGTAATCGTTTGTAAACGAGTTGTACGCGGAAAGGAATACGGCAATAACCATAACGGCAATCATACAAAGCCAAAAAACGACCGTATTTTTCCCTTTGCCGCTTTTCCCTTTCGGTATGAGAAAGGACGCCGCGCCGAAAAGGAACAAAACCGTGTAAAGCTTATAAATCACTCTTAAAAGCCATACCGAATAATACCCGAAAATACCTATAAACCCGTAATATGTGCCGAAAACGAACGGCAGATCCTCGGGAAGAGGCTTGCCCGTAGGACCGAGAAAAGAAAATATCATCTCGAAGAAGCTTTTGCCCGTATCCTTCCACGGACTGCCCGAAGTGAAGGCTTTGCCCTCAGCCTGCGAATAGATACTTCGGCAAATATCCGATTGGTTAAAGCCCAAAATATCGCCGTCGTATATTATAGCGTTTCTTACAAAATACCAGCCTGCAAGCACAAGGCAAATGCCGGCTATTAAAAAGCCGCGTGAAAACAGACGCTTCCGTTTTTCCTTACCGCCGCTTAAAGTTTCATCCGTAAATATTGTATAGAAATAGAAAATAACGCTTACGACGATCCATCCGTAACAAAAATAATAGGTTATCGCGGCAAGCGACAGACCGACTGCAAGAAGGACGCTTGATTTAATATCCCAATGTCTGTCTCGTCCGCGCAGAAGCGCGTACAAAATAAAGCAGCTGCAAAACAGCGACGGAGCGTCGTTATTTACATAGCACGACAAAAAGGTTACCTGAGGCAGAAAGCCGACTATAACGGGAAACAAAAGACGGGCAGGTCTGCTTTCAAAAATATAACGGGACGCCCGAAAGCAAAAAAACACAGCGCCCGTACACGAAAGCACACTGACGCTTCGGCAGGCAAAAAGAAGCGCCGAATCGGAATTGCCGAAGAGTGACGCGAGGTTCATCAGCACAGCGCCGACAATCTGTGGAAAATAAGGCGCAAAACCGTAGGAGGTACCCCATATGGGGTTTACGATTTCTTCTTCAAAGCCCGTGGGAAGCCTGCGGTTAGAGGCAATCCACTGAGCTAAGGGATAGCGCATATATTCATCGGGGCATTGATCCATATTTATATTTGCCGCAAGATAGAAGCCCGACAAGGCAACGGCAAAAAGCACAAATATTTCAAAAACCAAATCCTCGCGGTAAACGCGGTTTTATATATAGGAACCGATGACGGTATTACCAAGCCTATTCCCTTTCAAATGCTTGTCCCTCCACGATATGCAATCAATTTATTTTAGAATTATATATCAAATGCCGCATTTAGTCAATACCCGCGCGCAGCGCCGTATTTTCGGCGGCTTACAGCGTAAGCTGTTCCCCTATATCCTCCGCGCTCAAAGACGCGCCCGAGGC
>CAZLCG010000061.1:0-3068 GCA_964557975.1 uncultured Eubacteriales bacterium | reverse complement strand
TAAATTTTATATTTAAAATGTTCGTTATATGTATCTTCAATTAAATCAATATCCGTATAATCTCTCGAAGATCTCTTACCGAATTGGCACAGTTTGGCGAGTTTGTAAGTCTCAGAAAGTCTCACAGAGGTATGATGTGTGAAATTGCAAAAAAGTATAGAAAGCAAAAAAGCACCTTTTCAGGTGCAAAAATGTGCCAAAAGGCGAAAGAAAACGGACAGTTCGTTATGAACCGTCCGTTTTTGGCAGCGGTATAAGAACCTGCATACTGCGTATGCAGAACCTTGGCGTTCGCAATGCTTCGCATTGCTCGGCTAAAGGATTCTTCGAATCCTTTTTACAATGAAGTAAAAAAAGAAACAAGCACCGTTTGGCACTTGTTTCTTTTTTTGGCAGCGGTATAAGGATTCGAACCTCAACATACGGAGTCAGAGTCCGCTGTGCTACCGTTACACAATACCGCTGTGCATAAACAGTTTTCTCAAACTGCAAAAGGTATTATACAATGCGGGACAATGAAAGTCAATAGTTATTTTTATTTTATAAAAAATATCTCTTGCAGGTTTACAATATATGTGTTACAAAAAGGAAAAAATAAGTGACGAATGGAGAACCATGTGTTACAGTTAAGTTGCGACAAAAACTGAAAGAAGGTAAACCAATCGTCATGAAAACTGTAACACAAGATATGCTGTATCGTCAAGCCCTAATAAACTACGCGCAAAAACACGGTGTAACAAAGGCAGCTATACGATACAAAACAAACCGTCAATACATTTATCGCTGGATCAAGCGATATGACGGAACGCTTGAGTCTCTTGCAGATAAATCACACCGACCGCATCATCACCCCAATGCACATACACCGGAAGAACTAAAACTGATTGCAGATATGCGAAGAAGGAATCCCAATGCCGGCTTGGTTGTATTTCGGGTTAAGCTGAAGCTGCGAAGGCTAAGCTCGAAGAAGTCGGCGCTAAAGTTACTCTTAAGTAATTTAGACGAAACCTATAAAAAGCATTTAAGGACATTCTCAGAAATGAGGATGTCCTTTTTTGTAAGAATACAGATTAAAATAATCTTATATTATTGTAGAAAATTTCAAAAATATATGATAAAATACTTTCGTTAAAAACGAAACAGATAAGAGGCAGATAAAATGACGGAAATTACAAAGAATTTGTTTTATGTCGGCGTCAACGACACAAAAACAGACCTTTTTGAGGGGCAGTATAATATTCCCGACGGAATGTGTTACAACTCTTATATTTTGAAAGGGGAAAGGACAGCTGTTTTTGATACGGTTGACGCTGAATTTACCGATGAATGGTTTGAAAAGGTGACCGAAGCGCTCGGCGGCGCAAAGCCCGATTACCTTGTCGTTTCCCATATGGAGCCCGACCATTCGGCGAATGTTAAAAACTTTATTGATAAATACCCCGAAACAAAAATTGTCGGCAATATGAAAACCTTTTCAATGCTTGATCAGTTTTTCGGCGATGATTTTGCGGGCAATCAGACGGTTGTTAAGGATGGGGATACTTTAAATCTCGGCGGCTATACGCTCAACTTTATTTTTGCGCCTATGGTTCATTGGCCGGAGGTTATGATGACATATGTGCCCGAGATTAAAACTCTGTTTTCGGCGGACGCTTTCGGGAAATTCGGTACGTTCGATAACAGCGGGGATTGGGCTGAAGAGGCAAGACGTTACTATATCGGTATAGTCGGCAAATACGGCGCGCAGGTTCAAAGCATACTTAAAAAAGCCGCTTTACTTGATATTGAAAGGATTTGCTCGCTTCACGGGCCTGTACTTACCGATAATGTATCAAATGCCGTTGAGCTTTATAACAAATGGTCGTCGTACACGCCCGAAACGGACGGCGTGCTTGTTGCCTACACCTCGGTTTACGGCAATACAAAAAAGGCGGCTCTGCTCTGCGCCGAAAAGTTAAGGGAAAACGGCTGTAAAAATGTCGAAACGGTTGACCTCTCAAGGTGTGACATATACAAGGCGGTTGCCGACGCTTTCAAATACAGCGCGCTTGTACTTGCGACAACAACATATAACGGCGGCATTTTTCCCGCTATGAGTCGGTTTATAACGCTTCTTACCGACAGGGGATACCGAAAGCGCAAAATAGGCGTAATTGAGAACGGAACGTGGGCGCCTATGTGCGACAAGACAATAAAGCAGATGTTTGAAAAAAGCAAGGAGCTCGAATTTGCCGAAACGACGGTTAAAATCAAATCCGCTCTCAACAAAGACAGCGTAGCGCAGCTTGACGCGCTCGTAAAAGAAATTATTTGACAATATCGGACAAAAATTAAATTCAGCCGTCTTACCGTATGAATAAAAGGTGAGGCGGCTGAAATTATGAAATCGGTTGATTTTTTAAAATCATTCATAGTATCTTTAACGAATATAACGGGCGTTGCGGCTATGCTTCTTTTTAAGCAGTTCAACATATTCGTTGAATCGCAGGCTCGGCAGATAAAGGCGTCGGCTGTTGATTTGTTTATAAACCGAAGCGGTGAATTTTCTTTTATGGGCTTGTTCTTTGCTTTGGCTTCGGCATTGACGGTTGCCTCGCTTATTTCATTTTTGATAAAAAAGGTTAAAGCGGGTATTGTGTTGAGTTGTTTAATCACTGTATGCGAAACGTCGGTTGTGTTTTTGGTTATTTTCGCTCCTGCTTTAAAAAACGGCGACTGCATTTTTGTTAACGGCGGCGTATTTCTGCCTATGCTCTTGTCGTTTGCAAGCTGTCTGTTGCCCTTGTCGCTTTTTCCGAAAAAGGTGGATTAAAAAAGTCAATATAAAGTAAGTTTAAATCGGAGCGGCGCTCCGTCAAGCTCGTTTGAAGCGGCGCTTGCGAACGATTGCAGCCCGTCCACGCGAAATTTAATTTTTAATAAAATAAAGCGGTCGACCGACGGTTTCACATACGCAAATTTCATTTCGTGCGTAGGGCGCGGCGTCCCTGACGCGCCGTTTTCTATTCTATTGTTGAAGGTGTATACCTTTTCAGCCTCCCTTGTGTAAAGGGAGGTGGCAAACGCAT
>CAZLCG010000060.1:0-3333 GCA_964557975.1 uncultured Eubacteriales bacterium | reverse complement strand
CGGTGCTTCTCAGCCTCAGATGCGGGAGACGTCTGCGTT
This sequence comes from uncultured Eubacteriales bacterium, assembly GCA_964557975.1. Taxonomy (GTDB): domain Bacteria; phylum Bacillota; class Clostridia; order Oscillospirales; family Acutalibacteraceae; genus Fimenecus. The sequence goes on along the minus strand of CAZLCG010000060.1, from coordinate 3,294 downwards.
TAGGTTATAAAATGAATATATTTTTTTATTATCAAACCCTCAATTTAAATCTGACTTGCCGCTATATATATTCATTTCATACAAATTTTAGCTCTGACTTTTGTTAAACAAAATCTGTTTTCCGTCAAAAGCTTACGGATATTTATATTGAACCGCCGTTTCGCCGCCCGCCGTAAAGGTAACCTTCAGCCTGTAATCCGAAAGCAGGTTTATAAGGCGGTTCTCGGCTATGCTTAGGCTCATTCCGTTTCCCGTTTTAGTGTAGGTTTCAATGGTCTGATAGTCGCCCGATTTAAGCTTTTGCAGCTCCATAACGATTGAAAGCGAGGTGCTTGAATTCGAACTGAAACTTGCTTTCATTGAAACGGTTATTCCCGAAATGGATATTTCAACAGTGGGATTTTTAATATTCACATAGTAAGGAACTGCAATATCCCCGTCGTCTGCCTGCGCCGCGCCCGCGCAGAAAGGTACGGCTGAAAGCAGGAAAAAAGTTACCGCCGCCATAAAAACGGAAACGCCCCTTTTAATTTTCATTTTCACGTTATCACATCCTTTCTGTTTTTTGCTTTCCCCTCAATAATACAATCCGTAAAAATTCCGATTTCGGACACCGAAAAAATAAAAAATTTTAAAAAATCCTGTTTTTCAGCGTTTTGCACAAAAACCTGCGCCTCATTTTAATGTTTTTGCTATTTCAAAAAGCTCTTCGTATGAAGCGGTGCCGCCGACTTCATAAAAATAATCATTAAAATTCCATACGATTATATGGTCTTCCGTGTGGTCTCCGCCTCCGGTCAGCACAGCATATGTAAGCCCGTCACGAACGACCTCTGAAATTTCATAGTGATTGTCAAACCATGCAGAGCATCTTAAGCCGTATTTAAGTATAAATATTTCCTTACCTTCGGAGTTTTGGTAGTAGTAATCATACCCTGCTTTGTTACCGCTCCAATCCTTAAGCTCATACCCTTCGGGTATATTTTCATAGCTTATGCCTCTTACAACTACACGGGCGGGATCATCAACAATATATTCGTAATGGTCCGAGTAAATCCGAAAACGGTAAGGCCTTTGGTAGGTTGCTCCGACGGACGTCAGTGAAAAAATCGAAAAAATTACGGCGGCAACCAGCAAAACAGAGATTCTCCTTTTGGTTTTTCCCGTAAATTTTCTCTTTTTCAATTCCTGCCGTGTTTTCTCAATAAACGCTTTATGCTCTTGTGAAAAGCACGGTTCGGGGAATGTGTCGGGCAGTGTGTTTAAATATTCCGCATTGTACTGCGAAAACGCTTTTTCAAGATTAGTCATTTTTTTCCTCCAAATTTTCCCTCAGCAGCGACAGACCTTTTTTAACCCTTTTCTTAACAGCCGACTCTGAAATTGAAATTATGTCTGCAATCTCCCTGACCTTAAAGCCGTAGGCATATTTCAATTCCATAACATACTTTATTCCGTCGGGCAGCGAGTCAATCGCCATTTTTAATTCCGAAAGGGCAAAGTCTTCAAAAATCCGCTCGTCAAGCTCACAAGCATCGTCGAGGCTTACGCCCTTTTGCCTGTTTTCACTGTTAAACAGGTCTATCGCCTTGTATTTTGCGACGGTAAATATTAAGCCCTTGAGATGTCCTTCATCGCAGGAATTAAACTTGTTAAAGTTTTTTGCAACGCTTAAGAAAACCTCCTGCACACATTCTTCCGCAAGCTCACGCTTGTGCAGACGGCTCAACGCAATATAATAAACACCGCTTTTGTATTTATTATATATGTCGATGTATTCACGTTTTTCTTCCTGCCCGTCAATAAGGCTTAAAAAAAGTACCATCATATATATAATCTCTCCGAAATCGAATTTCGGTCACCGCAAAATAAAAAAATTTTTAAAAAATTTTTTAAATTGCAGTTTTGTTCCCGTTTAAATCATACTATAAACCTAATAAAAAAGCAAGGAAGCCTGAACCTCCTTGCTTTGATTGCATTACACCGATTATTTTTTCCCGTTTATTATATCAATAAACTCCGAATACTTACTGCCCGAGCCGTCGTCACCCGAAAGAGAGGTACTGCTGATGTCGTCCATCGGGTAGAAAGAAGGCTGATCATCTGAAAAGAACGAGCTTGCGCTTGCTTTGCTCGGTTTCTTGCCGCTTTCTCCGAAGCCCGTAGCGATAACGGTAATTACCATCTCGTCATCGTCGTCGTTTGCTTCATCTTTAAGGTCGACGCCGAATATGATATTCGCGTCGTCAGCCGCCGCCGAACGTACAATATCCGCCGCAGTGTCAATTTCCTCAAGACCTACGTCGGAGGGAGCCTTGAAGCAAATTATAACGCCCGTCGCGCCGTCGATTGTGGATTCAAGAAGCGGACTTGTGATAGCGGATTTGATAGCCTGCTCCGCTCTGTCCTTGCCCCTTGCCCTGCCTATGCCCATATGGGCGTGACCTGCATTTTTCATTACCGCGGTAACATCGGCAAAGTCAAGGTTAATAAGAGCCGCGTTTACAATAAGGTCGGATATACTCTTAACGCCGTCGACAAGAACATCATTGGCAATAGCAAAGCCGTTTTTAAGAGTAATCTTTTCGGCAGAGACGTTTTTAAGCCTTTCGTTGGGTATTATAACAAGGCTGTCGACGTTGCCCGCAAGCTCGGCGATACCCGCCTCCGCCTGCTGCATACGGTGCCTGCCCTCAAAGGCGAAGGGCTTTGTAACAATGCCTACGGTGAGAATTTCTTTTGAACGCGCGATTTCGGCGATAGTCGGAGCCGCGCCCGTACCGGTGCCGCCGCCCATACCTGCGGTAATGAACACCATTTGGGTATCGTTAAGGGCTTCTTCAATGGCTTCACGGCTTTCGTCCGCCGCCTGCCTGCCGACCTCGGGGTTCGCGCCTGCGCCTCTGCCGCCCGTAACCTTTTCGCCTATCTGGATTTTTGTAGGAGCTTTTGAGAAGCAAAGAGCCTGCTTGTCCGTATTTATGGCGATAAGCTCAACGCCGTCAATGCCCATTTCAACCATACGGTTAATTGCATTTCCGCCGCCGCCGCCTACGCCGATTACTTTAATGTTAGTAACATCCTTGTAAGAGTTATCCATTTCGAACTGCATTGTTGTATCCTCCTATTATGTAAAGCTTTATTATCACACCTTAATAGGTCACAGAAACACCTATTTAGGTTATTGTAACACATTAAAACGCCAATATCAACAATTATTTTTTCTCAAACCGTATTATTCCTGTAGGTTTACAATAGATGTGTTACAAAAAGAAAAAAATAAGTGACGAATGG
>CAZLCG010000059.1:0-3381 GCA_964557975.1 uncultured Eubacteriales bacterium | reverse complement strand
AACGCAATGCGTTTGCCACCTCCCTTTACTCAAGGGAGGCATAGAACGACTGAGGATTGTAGATAAAATCAAAAACGAGTTTTATTTTTTATAACGTGTCAATCCCTCCGTCAAACGCAATGCGTTTGCCACCTCCCTTTACACAAAGGAGGCATAGAACGATTGAGGGATTGATATATAAATATTCCCTGTTAAAACCTGTGGGGCATTGTGGGAACATACCCTGACGAGGTATCTTTCCGAATTTTATGTAAAAAAGGCGAAAACCAACGCCCAAGTCTTTTGACAAAACGGCATACGGTAAACGCCTTTTTTAACACGAATTAAAATTTTATTTATGATATTTTCCGCCGTTCATAATCTCAAACGCGCGGTAGAGCTGTTCCAAGAGCATGATCCTTGCCATTCGGTGCGGAAAGGTCATTTCGGACATTGAAAACCTTTCATCCGAAAGGCTTTTTATTTCATCGGAAAGCCCGAACGAGCTGCCGATAATAAAGACAAAACGGCTTCTGCCGTTTAATGCCAAATCGGCTAATTTTTGGCTGAATTTCTCGCTTGTCAGCTGTTTGCCCTCAATACACATTGAAAAGACATAAGCCCCGTCGGGTATCTTTTGCTTAATCATTTGCGCCTCGGCGCGCAGGGCGTTTTTAACTTCGTTTTCCGACGGATTTTCACAAAGCCCCTTCGGCGTAAGCTCGACAATATTAAGCTTGCAGTATGCCGAAAGGCGTTTTTTGTACTCGTCGGAAAAATCGCGCATATATTTTTCTTTAAGCCTTCCCAAGGCTATAACGGTAATGCTTATCACAGAATTATCGCCCTGCCCTCCCATTCGGGTTTCGCAATCTTCAGAATATAGTCGGTGTTCTCTGCCGCGCCCGCTTCGCTCAGCGCAGAGTACGTGGTCTGATAGGCTAACTCGGGGAAATTGTTTTTCTTGCTTAAATGACCCAAAACGAGCCTTGTAGTTCCGCTTTTTATAAATTTTACGGCTTCTTCGGCGCATACGTCGTTTGAAAGATGCCCCTTTGCGCCCAATATTCTTTTTTTCAGCGGATAAGGGTACGGTCCGTTTTCAAGCATAGTAACGTCGTGGTTCGATTCGAGCAAAATAAGATCCGAACCGCTTACGGCGTTACGGACAGCGTCCGTCATAATTCCCAAATCGGTTGCAACCGAAATTTTTCTGCCGTCGGGCGTGTCGACGGTATAGCCGCAGCTTTCCGCCGCGTCGTGCGAGGTTTTAAACGCTTTTACGAAAAGCGCGCCCGCATCGTTGCCGTCGGGGCTTATGACGTCCGCATTGAAATCGCCCCTGAGCGATCCCGACTGCTCAAGAGCGTTAAGCGTACCCTCGGTCGCGTAAACCTTTATACGGTATTTCGAGGCGAAAACACGCAGTCCGTTTATATGGTCGGAATGTTCATGGGTTATAAAAATCGCGTTAAGGGTTTCGGGGTTTACGCCTATGCTGTGAAGCGACATATGTATTTTCTTCGCGCTGACGCCTGCGTCTATCAAAATTCCGCTTTCTCCGCTCCCGATATAAACCGAATTACCGCTTGATGATGAAAATAAAGGACAGAATTTTGCCATAATCTCTCCCGAAAAATATTATTTTGCAAGTATTGAATTTGTGGTTATGTATTTTACGCCCGCTTTAAGCATTGCGTCAAGCTCTTCTTTATTATCTACCGTCCAGCAGGCACTGATAAGCCCGTTGTCATTAACCGATTTTATCCAATCGGGACGGCAGGCGTTAAACGCGGAAGAAAAATCCATACCCGAACAGCCGCTTTCCTTAGCTTCGGCGATATTTTTTTTGCTGATATAATCGACAAGATACCACATATCAACAGAACGGTCGATAGCATGAAGCGCGCGCAGATCCTCAATAATAAACGAAATAACGGTTACCTTGTCAACAATACCGTTTTTTACAAGAACGTCATAAAAGCTTTGCATACACTCGGTTCTCGGGTCTTTTATTTCAATTATGGGACGGCATCCGTATTTTTTGCAGATGTCAATGTACTGCTGGAGCGTACACATTTTAAGGTCGTCGTATTTTTCGGCGTTTGCGCCCCTTACGACCTTGAGCTTCATCAGCTCGTCGCTCGTAAAGGATTTAACGTCGCCCTCGCCGTTGTATATTGTATGAAGCTCGGGGTCGTGGAGTATCATCCACACGCCGTCCTTTGACATATGCGTGTCGCACTCAAAGCCGTAATAACCGCCCGCTTCGCCTGCGGCTTCAAAGGAAGGCGCGGTGTTTTCGGGCTCGGCGGCGGAAAGCCCTCTGTGAGCTACAAGATGAACGCTGTCAAGCGGCGCAGACGTCAAAGAAGTAAAATTTTTAAGCTCTTTGGGCTCGATTTTTTTCTGTCTCATTTTTTTATACACCGTTTCACCGATAAGCGGTTTAAAGGCGCTGCACATAAACGAGGTGAATTTGTTAAGCACTGCCATAGTAAAGACCTCCCGAATTTTTTAAAAATCAAGCATATTATACACTTTTTGCATTTAAAAGTAAACAGCATAAAGTAATCTGTAACGACAATAATAAAGAAAAAGGAGGCAAAAAAATGAAAGAAGAAAACAGAGCGGTTGAATTTTTAAATAAGGTTTATGAAAATTCAACTATGGGCGAGGACTCTATTTCAATGCTCAGCGAGAAGGTTGAGGACGGCGATATGATGTCGGAGCTTCAGTATCAGCACAAGGAATACTCAAAAATTACAAACGACGCGGTTGCGGCGCTTGCACAGGAAAACGCCCTGCCCAAGGATAAAAGCCCTATGGCGCAGATGGGTCTTTGGTCGGGCGTGCAGATGAACACGCTTACGGACAAAAGCAAGGACAAAATAGCGGAAATGATGATTCAGGGAAGCATAATGGGCGTTATTGATATGACGAGAACGCTTAAAACGTATCCGGATATTGACGCGGAATACAGAAAAATCGGTGAAAATCTTATCAGATTAGAGGAAAACAGCTCACAGAGAATGAAAGAATATCTGGGCTGACGGTTTCCTTTAAGGATACTGCGCCCTACGCACAAAATGAAATTTGCTTAAAAAAGGCTCCCTTGTGCAAAGGGAGCTGTCATCGTTAGATGACTGAGGGATTGTAAATAAAATCAAAAAATGAATTTTATTTTTTCCTAATATTTCAATCCCTCCGTCAAACGCAAAGCGTTTGCCACCTCCCGCTTACAAGGGAGGCTTAGAATGACTGAGGGAGTTTTCAAGGCGGCGCGTCAGGGACGCCGCGCCCTACGCACGGAATAAAATTTGTTAAAAACCGTTGGGCGGCATACCGTTCAATCCGTTAAATATTCGCGTCTTAACTTGACACACATATTTATATAAATTA
>CAZLCG010000058.1:0-3516 GCA_964557975.1 uncultured Eubacteriales bacterium | reverse complement strand
AAAGCTCCGTTTTTACGGGGCTTTATTTTTTAATGTTTGGTTAAAATATTGAAATTATTAAAGTCCGTTTAGTTATTTTGCCGAAATTTGCATTTTTTGTCTTTTTTTCTGTAATTTTTACATTAAAACTGTTATTATTAAACAGAATAAGACTGAACCGCCGATATGAGGAAAATACCGATTGCGCGGTATTTATGCAGTCGGGGGTCAGTCCCGAACGGAGAAATGATAAAATGAAAAAGTTAAATCGGGTGTTAAGTATTCTGCTTACCGCTGTTATTGCCTTTTCCTGCACGTTTGCCGTGTCGGCGGCGTCGGGCAATTACGATAAGGCTGCCGCCGAAGCGGCAAGGGAGATTGCAAAGCAGATGGAGGCGGAGGGCGTCGTTCTTTTGAAGAATGAACGCAACACATTACCGCTTCAAAACAAAAAGGTCAACGTATTCGGAATGGGCTCTGTCGCCTTTGCAATAGGCGGCGGCGGTTCGGGTTCTGTCGTTTCCGACGAGACGGTGGATTTTTACACGGCTCTTGACAATGCGGGAATCGAGTATAACGGGGAGCTTCTTAAAACGTATCTCGAATGGAGCGCCGACCACTCAATAGCAGAAACAGGGCAGGGGCTTATCGATATGCTTTTGCAGATGATAAACAGCAGTATTTCCGAGGAGCTGCCCGCTTCTGAAATTAAAGACGATGTTCTTAAAAACGCAAAGGATTTTTCGGATACGGCGATTTTCGTAATTACGAGGACGGGCGCTGAAATGTCCGACGTTTCGGTTGAGGATATTAAAATTTCCGAAACCGAAAGAGGTATTATCGAAAAACTCAACGCAAACTTCGATAAGGTAATCGTTATTTTTAACACCTGTAATATTCTGCAAATCGATTGGCTTGAGGAATATGAAAACGTAACTGCGGCTATGCTTGTTTGGACTACGGGCGAGGTTGGCACGGATTCAATCGGTAAAATTCTTTCGGGTGAAATCTCCCCGTCGGGAAAGCTTACCGACACAATTGCTTATACTATTGAGGATTACCCGACAACCGTTAATTTCGGCAGCTTTCAGTATTCCGACGAGCTGTTCAAATATTTTGTAAATTACGAAGAGGGCATATATGTCGGCTACAGATATTTTGAAACGTTCGCCCCAAACAGAGTTCTATATCCTTTCGGATACGGGCTTTCTTATACCGATTTTGACTGGGAAATCACCGATTACAGCACTGACGGCGGCAGTATTTCCGTTACGGTCAAGGTAACCAATACGGGAAACTATGCGGGTAAGGACGTCGTCGAGGTCTATTTCTCCGCGCCGTATTATCCGGGAGGAATAGAAAAGAGCGCCGTTGAGCTTGCGGGCTATGCCAAGACAGACACGATTGCGCCGGGCGGGAGCGATACGGTTACCGTTTCCTTTGACATAGACGATATGGCGTCATACGATTACAAGAATGCCGAAGCGTGGGTACTCGATAAGGGCGATTATACAATTAAAATCGGTCATGATGTTAAGACGTTTGAACAAATCTATACATATACCGTTCCCGAAACCAAGGTTATAAAGTATGACGAGGTTACGGGCGCTGAAATTAAAAATCTTTTTTCATACGCGGACGGTGGACTTAATTATCTTTCGCGCTCAAAAAATAATCTGCCGACAGCCCCCGAAAGCTACACTGCTTCCGAAAGCGTTAAGAATTGCGACACAAGACCCGAGCCGACAACCGAGGGAACCGTGCCTAAAACCGGCGTAACCTATGAGAGCGGAAATATAATGCTTGCCGATGTGAATGCCGACCCGACGCTTTGGGATAAATTCCTTGACCAGTTCACGGTTGACGAAATGATTGATATGATTTGCGAAAGCGGTTATAAGACCTTGGGACTTGAACGTCTGGGCGTTCCCGCAACGGTCGACAACGACGGTCCCGCGGCGGTCAAGGGCGCGGGCGGACTTCTTTATGAGGATTCGGGCGTCGCTTACCCTGCGGCGGTTGCGCTTGCTTCTTCGTGGAATGATGAGCTTGCCGAGGCATACGGCGATTCAATCGGTAGGGAAGCCAACGGTATAGGCACAAACATTTGGTACGCTCCTGCCTGCAATCTTCACAGGAATCCCATGGGCGGCAGAAATTTTGAGTATTATTCCGAGGATCCGCTTCTTTCGGGCAAAATGGCGTCCGCCGTTACAAAGGGCGTGCAGTCGCACGGCGTTGTGGTTACAATTAAGCATTTTGTGTGCAACGATCAGGAGACCAACAGACAGACAAGAGGCTTGTTTACTTGGGTCAACGAGCAGGCTATGCGTGAGCTTTACTGCGAGCCGTTTGAAATTGCGGTTAAAGAAGGCGGCGCAAAGGGCATTATGTCAGCTTATAACAGAATAGGAGATAAATGGTGCAGCGGCTGTCCCGAATTGCTGATTGATTTGCTCAGAAACGAATGGGGTTATGACGGCTTTGTTGTTTCGGACGCATATATCAACGTTACGGGCGCTAACTATATGGACCCCGTACTTGCAGTCTATGCAAGAAACGACGCTTGTCTTACAAGCCTTTGGTATTTTGCGGAAAAGCTTCAAATGACCTCAAATATGAAGCAGACCTATGAGAAGGATCCGATAGGCTTCGGCACTATGTTAAGGCTTTGCACCTATGACCTTTGCAGAGTTAAGATGGCGACTAAGGCGTTTGACCCGACGGCTGTAACGGGCAACAGGGGAGACGCCGAAACGACCGATTCGAACGGCGCTTCGGGAGTAAGCGGCGCAGGCTCACAAGGCGGAGCTTCGCAGTCGGGCGACGGAGCAATCAAAGACGTTGACAATGCCAAAACAGGCGGCGCAAAGGGCGCGTCAACAGCCGCGCTTGCCGGCACGGCTCTCGCCGCGGCAGTTGTTGCGCCGATAGCCTACCGCGCAAGCAGAAAGAAAAAAGAAGAAAAATAATTTAGAATTTAAATAAACCAAAAGGCTGTCTCAAAAAAAAAACGAGACAGCCTTTTGGCACAGCCAGATAAGGAAGTAATTATGTAGGGATACGGTGCAGTACCGATAAAGGTGCTGCGCCGTATCTTTCGTTATGCTACGAACTTGAAATCCTGCGGATTTTTCCGTATTTCCTCAATCATCGCTTGGATTTCCTTTTCGGTGGGAATATCAATCATTCCAACCGCCGTAAAATAGATGTCCACCTTTACATAGCAATGACCGCTTGACTTGTCGTTGTTGTGGACTTCGATACGCTCAATCAACGAATTGACAAGGGTAGGTGTAAGCTTCTGAATGTCCGTCATCTCCCGAAGGGTACGCAGTACCAGCCTTAAATCCACAACCTGCTGTTCGGCGTTCTGTAAGGTCTGCTGATTGTCCGCAACCTCCTGTGTCAGCTTTTTCTGCTCCTTCTCGTAATTTTGGAGCATTTTAGCAAACCGTTCATCAGAGAGAACGCCGCTTGCATTCTGCTCAAAGACCTTTTCAATCAACCTGTCGATTTCCGCTATCCGCTTTGTGC
>CAZLCG010000057.1:0-3918 GCA_964557975.1 uncultured Eubacteriales bacterium | reverse complement strand
TTTTTTGAAGTTACTTCTCTTTTTTATTGGGTCATATCATTTTAGCACATACAAATATTACTTTAGAGTGAGCGGAAAAGGCTTGAATTTAAAAAGCTCCCTCTGATGAGGGAGCAAAGAAGTTATATACTTTATGTTAAAATCAGTTTTTAAGGCTTTGAAGCGGAGCGGGTATTCTGCCGCCGCGCGAAATGAACTTGGCGGGGGAGGAGGTACTTACCTTCATAATAGGCGAGCTTCCGAAAAGTCCGCCGAATTCAAGCTCATCGTCGTTGCTTCTGCCGATTGCGGGAATGACCCTTACTGCGGTAGTTTTGGAATTAACCATACCTATTGCCGCCTCGTCTGCGATTATCGCGGAAATAACCTCCGCAGGGGTGTCGCCCGGAACGGCTATCATATCAAGACCTACCGAGCAGACAGCCGTCATTGCCTCAAGCTTCTCTATTTTAAGCGTTCCGCTCCTTGCGGCGTCAATCATACCTGCGTCCTCTGAAACGGGTATAAACGCGCCGGAAAGCCCGCCGACATGCGACGAAGCCATAACGCCGCCCTTTTTAACCGCGTCGTTCAAAAGCGCAAGACAAGCCGTTGTACCGCAAGCGCCGCATTGTTCGAGTCCCATCTCTTCAAGAATGTGGGCAACAGAATCGCCTACCGCAGGTGTGGGAGCTAACGATAAATCGACAATTCCGAACGGCACGCCGAGCCTGTCCGCCGCTTCTCCGGCAACAAGCTGACCCACTCTTGTTATCTTAAACGCGGTCTTTTTAACCGTGTCCGCAACCTCCGTAATATTTGCGTTTGGGATTTTCGCAAGCGCCGCCCTTACAACGCCGGGACCCGAAACGCCTACGTTTATTACGCAGTCCGGCTCTCCCGCGCCGTGAAACGCGCCTGCCATAAACGGGTTGTCGTCGGGGGCGTTGCAGAAAACAACGAGCTTTGACGGACCGATAAGCCCCTTATCCTCGGTAAGCTCTGCGGATTCTCTTACAATTTTGCCCATAAGCGCAACAGCGTCCATATTGATGCCTGCCTTAGTCGAGCCTATGTTTACGCTCGAGCAAAGGCGTTCGGTACAGGCAAGCGCCTCGGGGATGCTTCTTATAAGCTCCTCGTCGCCTGCGGCGAAGCCTTTTTGAACAAGAGCGGAATACCCTCCCAGAAAATTGACGCCGACTGCCTTCGCGGCTTTATCAAGCGTTTTTGCATATAGAACCGGATCCCCGCCGCTTGCGGCGCAAATCATAGCAACGGGCGTTACGGAAATTCTTTTGTTAATAATCGGGATACCGTATTCCTTTTCTATATTCTCGCCCGTTATAACGAGTTTTTCAGCCTTACGGCAGATTTTGTCGTAAATCCTTGTGCAAGCCGCGTTTATGTCGGAGCTTGAACAGTCGAGAAGTGAGATACCCATTGTGACGGTGCGTATGTCAAGGTTTTCTTCCCTGATCATATTTATTGTTTCAAGTATGTCGTGAGTGTTAATCATAATAAGGCTTTATCCTTTCGGTCAAATTCTGTGCATGGTATTAAAAATATCTTCGTGCATGGCGTTTATCGAAAGGTTAAGGCTTTTGCCGAGAGCGTCAATTTCATCCGCGAATGCCGTGAAAGGGATATTGCATTTTGAAACGTCCGCAAGCATAATCATACAGAACATATCCTGAAGAATTGACTGTGTAACCTCAATAATATTAACGCCGTGTTCAGCACACAGCGACGACACCTTGGCAAGAATGCCTACCGTGTCGCGACCGACAACCGTTATAACAGAACGCATAAACATTACCTCCGAAAACAATTTGACAGTATTTTAACATACTTTTACGGTATTTTACATATAAAAATAAAAATTTTTCAAAAAAATGTATTACAGCCTTTAAAAATATGATATATTATGTGTATCAGGTTTATTAAAGAGGGTGAAAAGATGTATCAAAGAAAAATTGATATGCACGTTCATACCGACAATTCGCCCGACGGCAACCATTCGGCAATGTTCGTCTGCGAAAAGGCGGAGCTTATGGGTTTGCGCGCGCTTGCTTTTACCGACCATTGCGAGGTTGATTCGTTTTATGAGGAAAACTACGACAAACGCATAAGGCAGTCTTTTTTTGAAATTTCAAAGGCGCAGTCTGCATTTCGGGGCAAGGTGCTTGTTTTAAAGGGGATTGAATTGGCGCAGGGGAATTACGACCCCGAGCTGTCCGAAAAAATTCTTTCAAAATATGATTTTGACGCGGTTATCGGCTCGATACATAATCTTCGAAGCCGTCAGGATTTTTATTATATGGAAAACCTCTCTCCCGAGGAGGTTAACGAACTTACAAAAGAGTATTTTGATGAAATATACAATATGATCGAGTGGGGGAATTTTGATATTCTCGCTCATCTTACATATCCGTTCAGGTATTTTTATTCCAAGTCGGGAATATCCGTCGATATAAACGGTTATTCCGAGCAGGTTGACAAAATACTTAAGCTTTTGGCAAAAAAGGATAAGGCTCTCGAAATTAACACAGCAGGGCTTCGTCAGCCCGTAAATAAGCTGTCGCCGGAGCTTGAAACGGTTAAACGCTTTAAGGAGCTCGGGGGGAAATACGTCACCTTCGGTTCGGACGCTCACTATGCGGACGACATAGCAAAGGGCTTGACCGAGGCTTACGACGCTATGAAGGCGGCAGGCTTTACGGAATTTACATTTTTCCAGAAACGCACGCCCCTGCAGATGCCGATAGAGTAAAGGCGCGGCTTCCTTTAGACGTTTCACCTTGGCTTCGGCAAAAACCAAATGGCTTAATTAAATTTAAAGATTATGAAAAAACAGGTAAGAACATATGAAAGTAAAAGCGGCGGCAAAAATAAATCTTATGCTTGACGTTCTCGGCACGTTGCCCAACGGCTATCACAGCCTTTTTATGATAATGCAGTCTGTAAGCTGTTATGACACGGTCTGCGTTAACAAAACGGGAAAAGATGAAATCGTCATAAAAACGGCTGACCGAAGAATCCCTACGGATGAAAAAAATATCGCCTATAAGGCGGCAAAGGAATTTTTCAGCTTCAACAGCATAAAAGACTGCGGAATTGAAATCGAAATTGAAAAGAACATACCTATGGCGGCGGGGCTTGCGGGCGGAAGCGCGGACGGCGCGGGCGTAATCTATTGCCTTAACGAGCTTTACAATACCGATTTGCCGTTAAGCGTTCTTTGCTCAATCGGTGAAAGGGTAGGCGCGGATGTTCCGTTCGCTCTTACGGGCGGCACTGCGCTTTGTATGGATACGGGCGGGGTGATTGCAAGGCTTCCCGAGCTTAAGGACTGTTTTACAGTACTGTGCAAGCCCGATATGAGCGTGTCAACTATAAATGCTTACAGACTGCTTGACGAGGCGGAGTATTTAAGGCATGCGGATAAAACCGCTATGCTTTATGCTATGAAGAACAGGGATTATTTACTTATGGCTCAAAAGGCGAAAAATGTTTTTGAGCAGGTTATCGAGGTGCCTAAAAGACCTTACATAAAATCCGCTATGAAGCAGTTCGGCGCTGATTTTTCGCTTATGAGCGGTTCGGGCCCTACGGTTTACGGCGTGTTCTCGGACGAGCCTTCCGCCGAGCGGTGCGCAAGGTATTTGAAAACGAGGTTTCCCGAAACAATACTGTGCGCCCCCTGCAAAGCGGCGATTGAAGTGATTGAAAAATGAAAAACAGATATGCTCAAATTCTGATTGCCGCGGCTCTGATGATTTTTGCGGTTATTTTAGTATTATCGGTTCTCGTGAACAATTCGGTTACAATGCTGTGAAAAAATACCGTCCGAAACATTATTCGCCTCATCCGTATTTTAATAAAATATTAAATCATAAAACCCCGACAGCTTCCGTTTTTGTCGGGGTGATTTATTTT
>CAZLCG010000056.1:0-4700 GCA_964557975.1 uncultured Eubacteriales bacterium | reverse complement strand
TCACACTAAATGCAACCGCAAATTCTACTGTTGCATTTACTTTGAGAATTTACTTCTATTTACAATGCAGAACAACATAAAATTTTCTTGCAATATTATATTGACTTTTCGGATAATTGGTGTTAATATAATTCGGCACAAAAGAATATTGCAGTTTGCGCCGGTAGCTCAGCCGGATAGAGTGTTTGGCTACGAACCAAAAGGTCGGGGGTTCGAATCCCTTCCGGCGCGCCAAGTAAAAAAGCCTTGATAATCCTTGATATTAAAGGGTTTCAGGGCTTTTTTATTAAAAAAATTACACTTTGTAAAACTGCAAAAAAAACGCACAAAAAAGCATAGAAATACACGCTTTTTGTCTTACTTTTGTCTTACTTTTTCAAATGCTAACTTATTGAAAAAAACACACCTTATAAAACTGCAAAAAAGCGCACGAAAAAGCATACAATACAATTATTTGGCGGCGGAGGAGCAAACAGCGGATCAACACGTAAAAAGCGTGGGAAGAATTTGAAACAAATATAAAGGAGAATATGCGGCATGGCTGAGAAGCATAAATGCCCTGTGTGCGGTAAATATGAATTTGAAGAATGGGCAAGCTACGATATTTGCCCTGTATGCGGTTGGGAAGATGACCCGATAGAAACAAAAAATCCCGATTACAGCGGCGGCGCAAATCACATCACTTTGAACAAGGCAGGGAAAGCATACGCCAAAGGGGAAAATCAAATAACCTAAGCACAGACATTCCCGTCCCCATTTTAGGCGGAGAGGGTCGTTACAGTCTTTCGTTGCGGGTATTATTTCCCGCTGAAATTATGAGGATACGCTTCCCGTGACGGCTGCAATCCGCGCAGGCTCTGCTTCATGAAGGAAAAGGAGGAGCGCCGATTCAACTTAAATTCCGTCTTTTTCTCAACGCTTTTATGTCTAAATGTAAATATTCTGTTACCAATCGTCAATAATATTTGAATTATCCCCGCTTTAGTGGTAAAATAATTCGGATAGATTTAGTGTAAGGAGGCATACTCTTGGACGACAATAAAGGAAAAGAGCTTGACGGCGTTTCTCCGGAAAGCGAAGAAACGAAAAACGAACCGCAGACAGACCCGAATGAGACTCCCGAAGATATAAAAAACGAGATGGAGGAGCTTGCAAAAACCTTCCGCGAGGAGCTTGAAAAGGCTAAGGCGGAGGCAAAGGCAGTTGCCGAAAATCCTCCAGAGGAGCCGCAAATACTTATTCAGGATTTAGAGGATATTTCGAAGCCTTCCGAGAATTTGCGTGAGAAAAATATTCCCGAGGAGGAGCTTTGCGAGTGCTGCGGCGAGAAACGCAGGGGAACAAAGAAAAATCCCGATTCGCCGTACTGCGCGGATTGTGAAAGAGGTCTCAGGCACTATCCGTTTGAGTTTTTAAACATTCTTATTGCGCTTATTGTTTTAGGATTTTCGTTCTATGCGTGCTTTGTGTTTGCCGATTATTCCGAAATATACGTCGCATCCGAAAAAGCGGACGAGTATTCCGAAAAGAGCAAGCTTTATACCGCGTATGACGCGTATTTAACCGCCGAGGACGTTATGGATGATAATTCCGTGAACGGCGAAATGGTGTATAAGCGTTCTCTTTTAAATGTGCTTAAACTCGGCGGCGTTGATGAAATAGCGGACTATTCTTCACAGTTCAAGGCTTGGGAGCTTAATCTTCCCCATTTAAAGGCGGTGGGCGACGCGTTCAGGTTCGCAGAGGAGTTTAACGCTGCCGCGGATGAGGGATACAACATACTCTATAATTATTTCGGCGAAGGCGAGGACTTTTCGCAGGTTGATTTTGACGGCTTGATTGCAGAGCTTGACGCTTTGGAGAGCAAAGCCGTTGAGCCTGCCGCGGTTACCGATGAGGAGAGCGAATCCGTTACAACTACCGCGCCGTACGGAATTACGGCAGCGAAATACGAACGCTCAATGCTTTTATATCTTAAATTTTACGCCGCAACCGTATGCGAAAAGGATTATTCGGTCAGAATAGGCTTCCTTGAACAGATTAAAAACGAATATCCCGATTTGGTATGGCTTTACAACCCGATGCTCGGCGATTTATACGCCAAGTCGGGCGCGGACGTTACCGAGTACTGCGACTACATCCGCGGGATCAACTCTGAGGACAGCTCGGCTGACGTGGTTCAGGCAACCGCACTGCGTATAAAGGGCGACCTTGACGGCTGCATTGAAATCTGTAATGAAAAAATATCCGAAAGCGACGATTATTCGTATGAATTTTACCGTCAGATCGCGCTCTGCAATCTTATTAACGGCAATTACACCGCCGCCTATGAAAATGCGATGAGCAGCTATGAGCAGTACGGCGGTTCGGTTCAGATATGCGATACGCTCGCCCTTTGCGCCGCCGCAGTCGGCAATGAAGAAACCTATGCTGAAATGGAATCCCTTTTTGAGAACAGCGGTTATACTCTTTCGGACGAGGTAATTCAGTTTAAGGAAGGAACGCTGAGCTTAGAAAAAATACTTACGGAAGGGGACTATGACGTAGAATGAACGTAATTTATCCGATTGTTAAATATATTACGGTGCCCGCAACCTTTATGAAGGCTTTTCTTGAGCATATGACCTTGAGAATTTACGAGGTGCTTATTGAGGACGGCAGGTATTTAAGGGCGAATGAAATGTGCGGCCATATTGAGCATGAATTTATCAAAAAACGCTCGGTGAGCTTCGGCGTGTGCTTTTTCCCGTTCCTTTTTAATTTAATATTCGGTACGGTTTTTGTATCGGTCGGCGCGCTGAATGTATATTATTTAGGCGAGTTCTTTTCCAAAAGCGGTAATGTGAAAATAATCAATTTCATCTTTTTATGGCTCGGCATTTCGTTCCTTACCAATCTGTTCCCGCAGCTTGAGGACGCGATAACCCTTAAAGAGCTTATTTACGGCGGCAATTCCAATCTCTTTGTTAAAATTATTGCCGCGCCTGTGTTTGCGGTTCTGTATTGCGGAGCGTATCTTGAAAAATGGGGAGTTACGTTCCTTACCTCAATCGCTTTTTCGTTTGCCGTTCCGTCAATCTATTCGGCATTTTTACCTGAATTGATTAACGCGATTTCATAAAGCAAAAAACGGATCTGACGTCTTGTCGGATCCGTTTTTAACAGTATTGCGGGGTGGAAGCTATTAAAAGAATTGCTTGTATTGTGCTCGCTTTATTGGTTCTGCTTTCGTTCGCTTCCTGCGGGAGCGGCGCAAAACCGTATGAAACGGAAATGCTGAATGCGGTCAATGAAGAAAGAGCGAAAAACGGTCTGCCCGAACTGACGCTTAACGGCGAATTATGCGAAAACGCGCTGGTAAGGGCGCAGGAAATATCATCGCAGGACGGTATATCCCATGTAAGACCCGACGGAAGCGGCTGCTTTACCGTGCTGACGGTCGATTACTCCGCCGCAGGAGAAAACCTTGCCAAAGGACAGAAATCTCCCGAAGAAGCCGTCGAAGAATGGATGGAGTCCGAAGCCCACAGAGAAAACATTTTGAGCGATAAATTTTCGCAAGTCGGTTTTGCACACTGTGAAAGCGGCGGAATCGAATACTGGGTTTCGCTGTTTATCGGATGATCTTATTTGCAAAAAACGTGTCTGCCGATTGTGAGAATTACGGGACGTGTGCGTATCCATGAATTAGATGTTTTCGCAGGATTATAATAGTATATAGCTCCTCCGCTCGGGTCCCAGCCGTTAATGGCGTCCCGTGCGGCTTTTTTTGCCGTGTCGTTCGGCTCTGTATTCCAGTTGCTGTCGGTTACGCAGGTGAACGCGCCCGACTGGTAAACAACGCCTGCTATACTGTCGGGAAACGACGAGTGTTCAACACGGTTTAATATAACCGCGCCGACGGCAACCTGACCGCTGTAAGGTTCGCCTCGAGCCTCGGCGGCAATCACCTTTGCAAGCAGGTAAATGTCGTTACTGCTGTACTGACCCGACGAGGAGCTTGTAATTCCGAGCGCCGAAAGGGTCTTGGGTCCTGCAATTCCGTCAACCGTAAGACCTTTATCGCGCTGAAAGCTTCTTACCGCGCTTTGCGTTGCGGAACCGAAAATTCCGTCAACCGAACCCGTATAGTATCCGAGCGCTTTAAGCTTTGTCTGAATTTGGCGCACCTCTTCACCGCGTGAACCGAATCTTGAAAGCGCGCTTATATTGCTTTTGCTGTTTGCGTTATAATTAACCGAAATTATAACGGCGCAGATAAAGGCTATTGAAAGGATGACTGAAAGCGTAGCTATTATCTTTGATTTATTTCTTGATTTAGTGTTGTTCATTTTGACCTCCGCAAAATTTTGTCATTAGTATTTTGCGCCGAACATTTGCGTTTATAAGTACAAAAAACTGAAATTGTGTAGTCAGCAGGCGGCCAAACACAATATATCGAAGCTGAGAAAAAAGTTTGAAAAAATCAAAAAAAAATTAAAAAATAGTGTTGACAACTCCCGATTGCTGTGATATTATAACAAAGCTGTCCGACGGGAAGCGGGAATGAAAGGCTTAACAGTTAAGCAGATATTGAAGATTTTTCAAGATTTTACTTGACAAATAAGCTTTGAAATGTTAAAATAAAATTCCCTCACCGAAATGTCGGGAGCGGCAACCGGACCTTGAAAATTAAACAACGACAAGACAAAGGAACCCTG
>CAZLCG010000055.1:0-4857 GCA_964557975.1 uncultured Eubacteriales bacterium | reverse complement strand
CAACCTTTGACTTTATTTTTACCTAAATTGGGTCACATCTATTTACAACGCAGAACGGAAATATTATGCATATTGCCGTATGTATTGACATTCGGCTGCAATTCGGGTATAATCAGCAAAGACGGAAAAGTGCGTTTCGTCGGAAAAAGGTTTGAAAATTCCTTTCAAAAATCAGCGCCGGGCCTGTCCGCACTGTTTAAGGCGATGAGAATTCAGCCAAAAAAATCGGCAGGTGACGAGGAAGAAGTTATCGAAATATTCGGCGGATGCTTCTTATCCCATATGTGCGGGGATACTGACGTTTATTAAAAACTGGCGGCGACGGCAGAACAGAGATAAACGTAACGTGCAAATATTTTTATTTGTAAAGGAAAATTGAATATGTGCGGAATTGTTGGTTATATCGGGGAGAATAGCGCTTCGCCGATACTTCTTGACGGTTTGAAAAAGCTTGAGTACAGAGGCTATGATTCGGCGGGCATTGCCGTGTTCTGCGGCAATGAGGCTCAGGTCGTTAAAACAAAGGGCAGAATTGCCGACCTTGAAAATAAGTTAGCGAAAGAGGGCGGAATTGAGGGCACGGTAGGTATAGGCCATACCCGCTGGGCGACCCACGGCGCGCCCGACGACGTAAACGCCCACCCCCATAAGGGCGGAAACGGCAGAATTACGCTTGTACATAACGGGATCATAGAGAACTACATCGAGCTTAGAATTATGCTCGAACAGAAAGGTTATGTGTTTGTTTCCCAAACGGACACCGAGGTGCTTGCTCATCTGTTCGACTTTTTTTATGAAGGCGATCCGCTTACGGCTATGACGAACGTTATGAAAATCGTACGCGGTTCGTACGCAGTGGCGGTTTTGATAAACGACCGTCCCGATATGATCATAGCGGCGAGAAAGGACAGTCCGCTTATTGCGGGTATCGGCGAAAACGAGAACTTTTTGGCGTCTGATATTCCCGCGGTTCTTAAATACACAAGGAACTGCTATCTGCTTGAGGATAATCAGATCGCGATTCTTACCAAAAACGATATTAAGCTTTACGACATAAATAAAAATGAGGTCCACAAGGACGTTTACCGCGTCACTTGGGACGTTGAAGCGGCCGAAAAGGGCGGCTTTAACCATTTTATGAAAAAAGAAATTGCCGAACAGCCTAAGGCTGTAAGGGATACGTTATCGCCGAGAATCCACGACGGCAGGGTTAATATTGAAGAACTCAGCCTTTCGGATGAGGAAATCAGAAATATAGGTACGGTTCATATTGTCGCGTGCGGAAGCGCGTGGCACGTCGGAACAGCCGCAAGGTATATTATTGAAAGGCTTTCGGAAATCCCGTGCGAAACAGACCTTGCAAGCGAATTCAGGTACAGAAATCCGTTGGTCAAAAGGGGCGACGTGTGCGTCGTTATCAGCCAGTCGGGTGAAACTGCCGACACGCTTGCCGCTTTAAGGGAAGCGAAGAAAAAGGGCGCAAGGGTAATTTCAATAGTAAATGTTGTCGCAAGCACCATTGCAAGAGAGAGCGACGATGTGATTTACACCATGGCAGGGCCTGAAATTGCGGTTGCAACGACAAAGGCGTTTTCGGCTCAGTTGGCGGTTGTCTATCTTATCGCGCTGAGGTTCGCAAAGGCAAAGGGACTTTTGAGCGAGGCGGACGAGAAAAAATACTGCGAGGAATTGCTCAAGCTCCCCGAACAGATTGAAGCCCTGCTTAAAATGGACGACGACTTAAAGGAGCTTGCAAAGAAATACGTTAATTCCGAAAACGTATTCTTTATAGGCCGCGGGCTTGACTATGCGATTTCGCTTGAAGGCTCTTTAAAGCTCAAGGAAATATCTTACATTCATTCGGAAGCGTACGCCGCGGGCGAATTAAAGCACGGCACGATTTCGCTTATTGAAGACGGCACGCCCGTTTTCGCGGTTGCAACGCAGTCTGATTTGCTTGAAAAAACTCTCGGCAACATCAAAGAGGTCAAGGCGAGGGGAGCAAAGGTGATCGCGCTTGTCGGCGAAAACCATTCGGCGGCGGATGAGATTGCCGACGACGTTATAAGAATCCCCGAAATAAGCGACGAGTTAATGCCGTCGCTGTCGGTAGTGCCGCTTCAGATATTCGCTTATTATATGGCGCTCGGCAGAGGGTGCGACGTGGATAAGCCGAGAAACCTTGCAAAATCGGTTACCGTAGAATAAAAAAGTAAATAAGCCTGCTTTTTGCAGAAAATAATCAACGGGCGACAGTGTTTTGCTGTCGCCCGTTTGCCGGATTTTGGTTAGGTTTGCGTGGTAGTTTATCATATTTTTAAACCGAAATAAAGGGGGGATGTGATATAATATAAAAAATAAGAAAAGGGGTGCAAAAATGGGGGAATATGATAAACTACCAACAAATTATTTCTACGGAGGTTATAAGTCAAATCGTACAAAAATAAAAGGCTGTTTGACAAAAGTATAGGTATATTGTATAATTAAAATGAAATAAGCGGCAGCTTATTGCGGATTTAATTGAGTAAGGTAAATAAAATTAAGGGGGGAATTTACTATGGTAAAATCAAACAGCAAGAGAATAGTATTGGGCGTATGTCTTTCGGCTGTCGGCGTTTTGGTTTCGGCATTGATTTATACGGGGTGGTTCTTCAATCAAACATACAGCCGTCAGCAGTGCCTTGACAAAAGCATAAATATGAGCGAGAGTATGCCTGTTCCGTATATAGAGTGTACGGATGTAACCACGGACGCAAATCACTGTCTCACATTCGTTACAACCCCCGAGGGTGGCGGAGATCCTAAACTGCGTGTGTATAGGGAAAGGCGTTTGTTCGGTTTAATAGACGTCGGGCGCTATGCTTATGTAATGAATGAGGGCACAGGTATTGAAAAGGTCGGTTATGCGGTTTGCTCCGCTGACGGCGGTCAGACGAATCTCAGTCTTTTTTACAGCCCGAATGACGCTCAGATTGAAAACCTCGAATGTACCTATTCAAAAATGAATGAGACATACACCGTTAATTTAAGCTGTAATCCGTTAGAGCCTTTTGTGCGCGGAGTGGCTTTAGAGAATGACGGTTGGAAGCTTCAAAGCATAAACGGGTATAATCAGAGCGGAGAGAATGTTTATACGTTTTCCAATAATGTATAAATAATATTAAGCAGTCCCTTGCAGCGTCAATTAAAAGGCTCTTTTATTAAAAATGAGTCACATCTATATGCAGAATGCAGAATATCACGAATCTCAATTTAATATTGATAATGAAAGCCCTTTGCGCTATAATATTCCATAGAGTATTGTGCAGGAGGGCTTTTTCTATGACATACAACTACAATAAGCTGTGGAAAATGTTGATTGACCGCAAAATTACAAAAACTGAAATGCGCAAGCAAGCGGGAATTACAACGAATATGCTTGCCAAAATGGGGAAAGAAGAACCCGTTTCTATGGAAACACTTGCTAAAATTTGCGTAGCCCTTGACTGCGGGCTTGATGATATTGTGGAGATACAGAAAGACGGTGAGTAATTATGGCGGGAAACAGTAATTTGAACGACTCTGCAAGGAATAAGCAGGACGAATTTTATACGCAGCTTTCCCTGATTGAAAGTGAACTGAAGCATTACAGGCAGCATTTCAAGGGTAAAGTCGTGCTGTGTAATTGCGATGACCCCTATGAAAGCAATTTTTTCAAATACTTTGCCATGAATTTCAATTCGTTAGGATTGAAAAAGCTGATAACGACCTGCTATGCGACTTCTCCGGTAATCGGTGAGGAAATGCAGTATTTTGTTGACAAGGGCGGGCAGCTTTCCTTTGTGGAACAGCCCGGCAGCATTCCCGTTCAAAAGGATAGCAAAGAAAAACGTCCCTATAAAGTTGAGATAACAGAGGTAACGGACGAGAACGGCGACGGGCGCATTGACCTTGCGGACGTGGAATATTTAATGCGCAACCGTCACAATACAATGACCCTGCTTGACGGAGACGGAGATTTTAGAAGTCCCGAATGCGTGGAATTATTGAAACAGGCGGATATAGTTGTTACCAATCCCCCGTTTTCTCTTTTCCGTGATTATATTGCTTTGCTGGTAAAATATGAAAAGCAGTTTTTAATTATCGGAAATCTCAATGCCGTGAAATACAAAGAGATATTACCGTTATTTATGACTGATAAAGTTTGGCTCGGGTGTAACAGTGGGCATTTTTGGTTCAAGGTTCCTGATAGTTATGAAGAAAAGCGTACTGACTTCAAAATTGATGAAACCGGGCAAAAATGGCGGCGCATGGGTAATATATGCTGGTTCACAAACCTTGATATAGAAAAGCGACACGAAAACCTGACATTGTTTAGAAACTACACCCCCGAGGAATATCCACAATATGATAATTATGACGCAATTGAGGTTTCAAAAACAGCGGATATTCCCTGTGATTATTATGAGTCCTTGGGAGTACCGATTACATTTTTGACAAAATTTAATCCCGAACAGTTTGAGCTTTTAGGCATCGATAAGGAGTTTACTTCTGACGGCGGACGCTTTAGTATAGTAAAGCGGGGGGGGGGTACAGTGTTTATATGCTCGACTCGTTATTCGCCGCAGGAGTTAGAGGATGTTTTAGTAAGAGAATATGGATTGCCAGAAGAACAGTTGGAAGAGCGCTCCGGAATTATGGGTGTTCCAATTACATTTATGACAAAGCACAACCCGGAACAATTTTCTATTGTCGGAGTGCTAAACAGCGGAAGCGCAAATGAATATGATTTTGCAAAAGCTATTTTGAACGGCAAGCAATTATATGCAAGAGTGTTAATCCGTAGAAAGCAGAGGGACGACCAATGAAAATAGAATT
>CAZLCG010000054.1:0-5172 GCA_964557975.1 uncultured Eubacteriales bacterium | reverse complement strand
CATTGCAAGAAACCTTACAGAGTTTTCAGGTGTGTGTTCTTCAAAACCGTATACGTGACATAATCGTTTTGGACTAAAGTTTTGCTGACTACCTGACCTTCCTGATAGTTGATTTGGTCTTTCAGCGACAGCTTTTTCTGCTTTTCAATATTTTTATACATTGCTTTCTCCCTTATATTTGTATAGTTATTTTACCGGTTTTTATATCGTATATTGACTTCGCCATTGTTTAATCCAATCTAACTGTTTATCAATAAATTTTTCATCAATACAATCCGAGCCATAGATTTCAACAATAGTTGCCTGCAACTGAAAATGTCTTAATGCTATAAAATCATAAAATTGATTTAGTGTAAAATCTGTTGGATTATATCTCGAATATTCTTTTATAAATCTATTGAAAATATTAGTCGTGCGATTAAAGTCTTTTTTATTGAAATTGAAATAATCCGTTGTGTCACACAAAACAGCAATATCAAATAACTGCGGGGCGAAACAAGCTGTGTCAAAATCCAATATATAGATTTCATTATTTGATGTTTTTAATAAATTTCCTCTGTGTAAGTCACCGTGACAAAATCCATAGGGCAGATTCTTGACACTGTTCCAAAGTGAAATTCCGACTTCTATATATTCGCTTAACTGTTTATTATTATATCCTCTGTACTTTAAAATGTTTATGTACCTGTCAACAAAAAATGCTTTTTCTTGTTTGGTTAAATCACCTTTATAATTGTTCATTAAGCTATGTAATCTGCCGACGAGTTTGCCTATATATTCAATGTTTCTTTTGAGGGCAGGTTCCGTGCCTTCGACAAATTCATACATAACAAATAATTGATTTTCAATTTCAAGATAGGGCTTACCGAGATTAGTATAAATTATTTTCGGCACAGGAAGTTTGTTATTTATTAAGTATTCTTGAATATGAACGGATTGAATTGCAGTGTTTGTAAAGGCATTGCCAATTATCTTCAAAAACAGCTTGTTATTATCACTTTTTACAGCGTAAGACATACAACCGCCTTGACGTATAAATTCAATGCCGGTTATTTGGTTATTGTAATTTTCTTTTAGTACATTTAATATTTCTGTTTCAATCATTTTTATAATCTAACCTATCAATACGGAATTGAGGATTGTTATTATTATCAACTCCGTAATTTTTCATACCTATATTACTCATAATCTTAAATGAGGCAATATTGCTCTTATCGCAACCGCCGTAAACACTTTCTAATTCTAATTGCTCAAAGGCGTATTCCAAGATTGCATTTGCTCCTTGTGTTGCATATCCTTTATTACGGTATTGTTCATCAATTATATAGAATATTACAGTCTTGCCTTTTTCAGTTTCACCGTCTAACCCGCACCAACCGATAATTATATTCGGATTTTCTTTTAGGCAAACAGCCAAACAAAGATGCTTTACGCAACCTGTTCCGTTCTTAGTAATTGTTAATTATAGTGTTAATTGCTTTTTCAGCCTGCTTCAATGATATGGTGTTGGGATAATCATACATTCCGGCGACTTGATAAACATCATATTCAGTTACTGTTCTCAATAACAAATCTTTTGTTTTAATTTCCATATTTTTTCTATCAAATCACTTTAACTTATTTTTTTCAGTCTCTTTATAAATTGACTTTAAGATAATTGTATTATACAATAAAAAACCGATAAAGAAAACAAGGAAATGTTGTTGTGTGAGTGCAAAAAGCTATACAACACTTTATAAACGGTATAAGAGGTCTTATTATGGGAAAGGGCAAAATTGCAGTTATAGGCGCAAATCAATGCGGTCTTGCGTTCGCCGTGTTTGCGGCTGAAGCGGGCTTTAATGTTTCGGTTTACGAGCAGAAAAGCAGGGGAGAGGTGTCGTATAATTGGGCGGATGAAATTCCCGAATCGACTTTTTCGGCGCTCGGCATAGAAAAACCGCCTGAATTGTTGACGGGGGAGAAGCCGCAAACTACGCTCATCTCGCCCGACGGGTTACATTTTATAACGCTTCCGCAATCAAAAAAGAACCCGTTAATTCCTGTTGACAGGAAGCAGTTAGACCTCATGCTTTATGAAAGAGCGGTCAGGGCAGGGGCTGAATTTCACTATAACTGCGAGGCAAAATCCGCGATAATAAAAGAAAATACCGTTTGCGGTGTTGAATTTACAAACGGCGAAACGGCGCTGTGCGATTTAGTCGTTGATTGCTCGGGCGCGGAGTCACGCATACGCTCAAGACTGCCCGACAGCTTTCACATACCGCAAAGGGTACACCCCGACGATATGTTCTATACCAAAAGGGTGTTTTTTGAGAGAAAAGAGGGCGTCGGAAATCCCGAATTTCCGCGAAAAATATATGTAAAGCACAGGAATGAAAACGGAATTTCATGGTGCTGGCTTTCGTTAGATGAAAAACAGATGGACGCGCTCATCGGCAGGTGCGGCAATTTAAGCAACAGCGCTTATATGAATGCGATAGACGCGCTGAGAAGGGATAATCCGAATTTAGGCGAAAAAATTATAAAGGGCGGAGAGCTTTGCAAAATCCCCGTAAGACGCGGGATTTCCCGTATGATTGCAAACGGTTACGCCCTTGCGGGCGACAGCGCGTATATGACCGTTCCTATTATGGGAAGCGGAATGGCGGCAGGTATGTCGGCGGCGAAATTTCTTTGCGAGGTTATTGAAAGACCTATAGGCAAGCGGTTTTCCGCCGAAAACCTTTACCGTTATCAGTACAGGTATTTTAAAGAAACGGGCGCGGTGCTTGCGTGCGCTGAAATGCTTAAAAATTATTTTTTGAACGGTGGAAGCGAGGAAATTAACTTTTTAATGTCGTCGGGCGATGAGATAAATTCAATGCTTAAAAAAATTGCGGACGGAAAGTACGGCTCGTCTGCCGAGGATATTTTAAAATGTTTGCTGTCGTTTATGAAACAGCCGTCAGTCACAGCAGGGCTTGCCCTGCTTGCGGGCAGAATAGGGGTTTTATATAAGACGGCAACGGATATTCCTAAAATATATGATGACGAAAAACTGCTTTCATGGCAGAAAAAATATGACGGGTATTTTTTGAGATGATTTAAGCTATGGGAATAAATTGCCGAAAAACAATCAGTCTCCTTTGCGCAAAGAACAAGGAATTGTCCGCGTCAGCGGACAAAGAGGGAGCTGCCGTCAACGGCTGCCGAGTGAAGCGAGACTGAGGAAGGAGTTTTCAATTCAAACCTTTTCCGCTCCTTCTTAGAGGGAGTTGTCACGGAGTGACTGAGGGAGTTTTTAAGGCGGCGCGTCAAGGATGCCGCGCCTTACACAGAATTGAAAATTTACAAAAAAGCGGACAGCCGCAAGGGCTGTCCTACGGGTTGGATAATACAAATTCCGTAATGATTTTTTGAGTTCCTGTTGTTCAAAGAGCGTAAAAGGACTTTTTACGCTGTATTGTTTTATTCGGATTTATATATTTCCGCCTTTAAAAGCGTGGCTTTTTCGCGGTAAGAGGTAATTGTAATTTTAATCCTTTTAGATTTTACGGGCTTTTTTAGGGCTATTATTTTTTTATAGCCTATCACCGTGCCCTTATAAAGCTTTTTCCACCCGCTGCTTTTTTCGTAATATACCGTAAAGCTTTCAATTTGCTGCCCCGTCGCTATGTTCTCCTGAAGCACAATACCGTCAAAGCATGTTTCATTATCAAGGTCAATTACCGTTTCGGGCAGTTCGTCATCGGACGCCGCCTGCCAAAAAAGGGTATCGTCATCCGAAAGAATGTTCTTTGCAAGATGGTCGGAGTCGATTTCGCTTGAGGAGGAAGCTCTTTTGCCGTCTGCCAAATTCTCGGGAAATTTCCTTTCGAGCGCGCGTTTGAATGAATCAAGCAAAAGCGCGTCGGTTTCGTGGATTTTACCTGTTTTATCGGGCGGAATGTTCAGAAGCAGAGAGGAGTTGCCGCCGACGGAATTTAAATAAATATTCATAAGCTTTTCGATACTTTTTTGTCTGTAATCCTCACTCTTATGGTAGAACCAGCCCGGCCTTATGGAAGTGTCGACCTCGGCAGGGTACCAAACAAACTCATCTTCATTCTTTATGGCCTTGCGGGAGCCTAAGTCGAGGGTCATCTCGTTGCGCTTGTTTCTGAATTTTTTGTCATCTTTTTTTTGTGATTTTTCGGCGGTGTATTCGTTAACGGAAAGCCATGAGGGAACAACAGACCATTCGCTTTCGCGGCAAACGCCTGCCTCGTTGCCGACCCAGCGGACGTCGGGACCTGAAATGCTGATAACCGCATTCGGCTGAAGTTCTCTGACAACAGCGTAATAACCCTGCCAATCGTAATTTTGAACCTTGCCGTTTTTGCCCTCTCCGCAAGCGCCGTCAAGCCATACGCAGAATATATCGCCGTAATTCGTAAGAAGCTCGCGAAGCTGATTTTTATAGTATGTGTTATATGCTTCTCCCTGACCGTAGGTTTTTTCGTGTCTGTCCCAAGGTGAAAGATAGACGCCGAATTTAAGCCCGTATTTACGGCAGGCGTCCGAAACCTCCCTTACGACGTCGCCGTTTCCGTCCCTGAAGGGACTGTTTTTTACCGAATATTCGGTATATTCGCTTTGCCAAAGGCAAAAACCGTCGTGGTGCTTGCAGGTTAGAATAATCGCTTTCATCCCGCCGTTTTTGATTGCCCTTGCCCATTGTTCGGCGTCAAAGTCTGTTGGGTTAAAGGCGTTGGGCGAAGCGGTGCCGTCGCTCCATTCCTTGTTTAAAAACGTGTTCATACCGAAATGGCAAAAAGCGTAAAATTCAAGCTTTTGCCACTCAAGCTGTCTTTTTGACGGCGTTACTTTCGCCGCTTTTTTATATTCATCGTACATAGCCATTCCTCTTTTATATCTATTGTTTTTATAAGGCGGGGCAATACGGATCTGTAACCTGAGCGCAGACGTCTCCCTGCCTCTAAGGCGGCGGGCTGCAATCGCTTGCATGCACCGGTTCAAGCGGGATTGACGGAGCGTTGCTCCGATTTAAATTGACTTATGATAAAATAATCGGTTGCGATTATTTTATCATATGCTGATTTTATTTTCAACAGTGTATTGATATTTAGCTTTCCCCATTTTCTGCGTTGTAAATAGATGTGACCCAATTTAGGTAAAAATAAAGTCAAA
>CAZLCG010000053.1:0-5368 GCA_964557975.1 uncultured Eubacteriales bacterium | reverse complement strand
TTAAGGCTACCTGATTTCGAGTCAGGCCCGTTATGACCGCTTCGATACCTGTCCGTATTCAATTAAAACAGAAATAAATCACTCTTAACCGACTGCCAAAGTATTTTATCAAAATCTTTTAAAGATGTCAATAAAAACATTTTTGACTTTTCATTGACTTTCAGCATCTATGTACGCGGCGCGGTATCGAACAAACAAATAAACGACGGTTTAAATCCGTCCGTTTTTATGTTTAATTATCCGAAAAACGAATAGACTGCTATACCGATGATTATAAGACACAGCGCAATAATTTTTTTTCCGTTTATCTTCTCGCCGAATATTTTTACCCCGAAAACGGTCACATAGATATAGCTTGTCGCTTCGAGTATAGGTCCCATGGAAAGCGGTATGCCCTTGTAAGCCAATATCGACATAAAGGTTGCGCCGAAAAAGATTGCATAGGCAAAAATTACAAGCGGATTTAAATATTCCTTTATAAAAGAATCATAGTGCTTTTGCGACGCCTTTTTTAACATTACCTGCGCGACGGCGGAAATAAATGTTCCGAACAGCAAAAACAGAGAATACAGCAATACGGTTTTATCCATCTGACGCGTCCTCCGTTCCGTTTTCGGGGACAGCGTCAGCTTCGCTGTTTATCGAATTACCGCTGTCACCGTCCGCCTTTGCGTAGAGAACAACTCCCGCCATAACGAGAGCCGCGCCGATAGGCTTGCCTGCGGTTACTCCCTCGTGAAAGAATACAGCGCCCCAGACTATTCCCCAAATTACCGTTACCGCCTTATTTGCAAATGCGGTAGTCAGCGGGAGCCTTTTGATAATCTGCTGCCAAACAAGGGCGTAAACGCCGAGCAAAAAGATTACGCCCGCATAATAAATTATAAATTTGAAGCTTAAAAACGGTTCGCCCGACGCAAGCTTTGAAAGCACACCCGAGCATGAATATACCATAAGCATAATATGAAGCGCGAGAAGCGCTTTAAGTTTCTTTTTATCCATATCAATACCATCCTAAGATAAAACAAAGCGCACCGCAACGTCAATTTAGAGATTTTGAATCGCTCTGCCGCTGTATTTTGCTCTCATCTTCAAAATTCACCGTTTCACTGACTATATACTGCGGTGAATTATTTATGCTTATATAAATGCGCCCCAGATATTCACCGATCATTCCAAGCATAATCATAATAAGCCCGCCCACAAAAAGCATAATGGCGACAAGCGAGCTCCAGCCCGCGCTTATGGCGGGATTAACGAGCTTTCTGATAACCGTCACCAAGCCGAACACAAAACCCACGATAGCGCATACAACGCCGGCAAACGAGGAAAGGCGCAGGGGCTTAATTGAGAACGCCGTAAGACCGTTCATCCAAAGGCGCAGCATCTTTGCGAATGTAAAGGTAGTTCCTCCGCTTAAACGGCTGCGCTCCTCCATAGGCACATTTGCGATATGCTGAGTCGTACGAAGCAAAAGTCCTGTTAAATAAGGGTACGGCTTATCATATTTTATTATCTCGTCAACAATGAATTTCTTAAGCGCCATAAAGTTTGTAAACTGCAAATCCTTAGGCCGGTCAATAATCCATTCAGTCATTTTTTTATTTACAAGCGTGCCGAAATCCTTAAACACGGACTGCTTGCGTTCGGGGTAATCCGCAATTGAAACGTCATAGCCGTCCCCCAGCGGTGCAATAAGCTCAGGCAGCCTGTCCATAGGACACTGCCCGTCGTCATCCATAATGACAACATAGTCGCCGCTTGAATATTTAAGCCCCGCCATAACCGCGCCGGGACGGTTCATATTTTTGGCAAAGTTGATCAGCTTAATCGCCTTGTTGTTCTTTGCCATTTCAGTAAGCTTGCTCCAAACACCGTCGGGCGAGCAATCGTTGACCGCAACGATCTCATAATCATAGCCGTCCATACTGCCGACTGTGTCTATAATTTCCTCCACAACCGGTTGAATTGTTTTTTCGCTCCCGTAACAGGGAATTACAAAACTCAAAAGCATTATATCTGCCCTCCGAATATTGCATAATTAACAGCGTCCGCTATATCGCGTATTTCTTCATCGGAAACAAGAAGCGGAAAATTCAAAACGGTCCGCTCCATCGCCGAAACGTTTGGATATACCGTATAGTCGTCAAATAAGACGCCGACGGACGGATACCAATCGCTTACGGGGATATTTTTGTCAAGCAGTCGTTTTACAATTCCGTCGCGCTTGTCGGGACGGACGAATATATTTTTACGCCACGGAACCGCCCCCTCCGCAAACCGATAAGCGGAAAGATCGTTCCCATCATAACGCAAATACCTGTCATACAAATTGCTTGCTCTCCTGCGGTCGGAAATTATTTTGTCAAGACCCGACAAGGAACGTATTAAGGTATCGGAAAACTCATCGCTCGTACGGTACAGAAAATTATCCCTCAAATCGGAATGAACCGTCTTATAGAACGCGCTTTCTCTTATATCGAGACGGGAATTACGGAAGGCACGGTAAGCCTTAGAAAAATCGCCGTTTCTTTTTTTCGTTTCTTCGCTGTAAAGCGGAAGACTGCCGTATGCCTCGCGCATAGCGCAAAGACTGCGGTCGGAAAGGATTATCCCGCCGTTTCCCAAATCGACTGTTTTGGAATAGCCCGTGCTGAAAACGGTGTAATCGCCGAAATCTCCCGTTTGACGTCCGCCAAGCTCCGCCCCCATTGCGGAAGCGCAGTCTTCAATTAAAAGAATGTTATTTTCCTTGCAAAAGCGTGCAATCTCGGGCATATCCTTTACGGGATTGCCGTACATATGCGGAACTATCGCCGCCCTTGTTTCGGGTGTGAGCGCCTCAATAAAGCTCTTACAGCTCATATTGCCCGTTGTGCCGTCAACATCGCAGAAAACGGGATTATTCGAGGAATAGACTACGGGATAGACTGCCGCATAGCATATATTTGCGGGCAGAATTACATCCGCGCCCCGCATATATTCGCTTAAAATAAGATAAATACCCGTCGCCGCGCGTCCGACAGCAAGTGAATTTTTTTTTAAATCAAGAATACTCATTTTCAAAATGTTAAAGGCTTTTCTTCCTCTTTAATAAAATGGTAGTTGTGGTATTTTTTGGAAATCCACTCTTTTTTGTAATCACGGTACAAATCGTACAAATCCGTAAACGCAGGCTCCCAATTAAGCTGAGCCTTCGCTTTTGAAATATCATAGACATAACCGCGCTGCAAGCCGGGCTTATCAGGCAGGCAAATAACGTCGGAAACCTTGCCCTCGGCAAAAACATCTGCCAAAACCTTAGCCTCGTCAAACTGAGAATAACCCACGCCCGAAGCTATATTGAAAATACCCTTAGCGTCCTTTGCGGAAATGCTTGCTTCTATAGCGGAAAGAACATCCTTTACATAAATATGATCTCTCTTTATGCTCCGATCGCCCCAAACGAAAATGTCCTCGCCGTGTAAGGCGTTTTCAAAGAATATTTCAAACGTACTCTTTTTATAAGAGCCGTCGGCGTTGAGCTTCCCGAGAATTTCGCCGTAGCCGTGCACGCCCGTTAAACGAAGGATAACCGCGTTCATACCGAAATCCTTATTGTAGTATTCAACAAAGTTTTCTGCCGCAATCTTGGAAATGATGTAAGGCGTGTGATCGCCGCGAAAAGAAACGGGATCGCTTTCCGAAATAGGCGAACCGTCCGCCTTGTTAACGTCGTTGTAGACCTTATGCGAGGACATAACGACTACCTTTTTTATGCCGTTTATTCTTGCAAACTCCAGAAGCCTGTATACGCCGAGAGTGTTGACCTCAAAAAATCTTTCGACAGGCGTTTCATGCTCCGCAATGCAGGCGGACAAATCAACGATAGCCTCTACGTTGTCCGTCGGCAGCTTTGCGTAGCAGTCAGGATCGTCAAAATCAAAATATTGGAATTTTACTCCGTTGTCCTCTAAAAAATCCCGTACTCTTTTTGAACGCCCGAGCGCAAGCACCGAATAGCCCTTTTCCGTTAAATAATTACACAGGTATCTTCCGATATATCCTGTCGCGCCGAATACTAAAATCATATAAATTCCTCCATATCATTCTGTAATAATATAATACCCCGATCTTGTTGAGCTGTCTTTAGCATTTCCGAGATTTTCCGAATCAATTCCGCTTACCCTGTAAACGGAGTCGGGATGCTTTTTTCGATATTCCTCCATTTCAAGAATATCGGTTCGGTCAAATAAAAATTTGATTTGCGCGCGTCTATGCGGTTTCGCAGTCGGTATAAGCTCCGATTTAACCCCGCAGGCAACATCTATGACCATCCTCATAAAATCATACCCTGTCGACAGGAAAACCAAATCAGAGCCGATGCAGTCGCCGCCCATTCTTGCGCCTATTTCAATAAGCTTTATTTTACCCTGCTCGTCCACCCGAAATTCGGAATGTCCCGCGCTGTTCTCAACATGCAGGGCGTCAAGAGCCTTAAAAACCATCTGTTTTGCCCTTTCGTTGACGGTTTTGTCCAAATCGGAAGGCTGAACGTGACCCGTTTCAATAAAGTGCGGCGCACCCGTAGTATATTTTTTTGTCGTAGCAAGGTAATGATGAACGCCGTTTTGGGAAATGGTTTCCATACTGTACTCATTACCAGAAATGTATTCTTCAATAATCGCGCTCTTTTCAAATGAAACCTCGCAGGCTGATTTTACAGCTTCACACAGTCCTTCGCGGCTTTCAAGCTTCGTTATGCTGCGGCTGCCCGAGCGATCCGTCGGCTTGACGATAACGGGAAAGGTAAAGCCGTCCAAAACCGAACCGTCAAAGCGCTCGCCCGTCTTAACGAACTTAGGGCACGGCAGACCTGCCTCGCTGAAGGCACGCCGCATAGCGTATTTGTTGGTCTGAATAGCTGTATATTCAGTAGGATTGCAGGGCAAGCCCAGCCTTTCCGCAACATAATTCACCGTAATCGCCGCTAAATCCGAAGCGATGGAGCAGACCCCCGCCGGTTTGATTTTACGGCATATCTCGTAAATTTTTTCTTTTTCGGTAATACTGACGGGGTAGAAAAAATCCGCATTGTCTTTTCCGACCGCCCCGTTTTCCCATGCAAAAGCATGCGTTTCATAGCCCAAGGACTTTGCCTTTAATATCAACTGATTTTGAAAATCGTTAGCTCCGATAATAACAAGCGGTTTCTTCGTAAAAACCTCCCCTTTCGTCCGCGCCGTCAGGCTAAGTCAAGGAACTCCTTTGCCGCCGCAATAACGCGGTCGCTGTCCTCATCCGTAAGACCGTAATACATCGGCAGTCTTACAAGGCGTTCACTTTCCTTTGTGGTGTATTCGTCCTCACCGTCAAAGCGACCGTATTT
>CAZLCG010000052.1:0-5550 GCA_964557975.1 uncultured Eubacteriales bacterium | reverse complement strand
ATTTTTTTGAAGTTACTTCTCTTTTTTATTGGGTCATATCATTTTAGCACATACAGTATTGATATTTAGCTTTCCCCATTTAAGATTTCCGATTGATTTAAGCGGCGTCACACGCCAAATCCTCAATTCCCGAGTATGAGCTTTTCAGCCTTTTTCTCTTTGAATAAATACGCTTAAAATTGACCAAAATTTAATAGGATTTAAAGAGAATTTTAAATTAAAGGCAGAATAATTTTTATTGTATTGACGGGGGAGGCGTTATAAGTGTATAATCTTGGAAAACATCGGGAGGCGCTTATATTGAGAAAGACTAAAATAATCTGTACCCTCGGTCCTGCTACCGACAGCGACGGGGTGCTTGAAAATATGATGCGCGCGGGTATGAACGTGGCAAGGTTCAATTTTTCGCACGGCGACTATGAGGTTCACGAAAAACGCTTTAAACAGGTTGTTGAGATGAGAGAAAAATCAGGGCTCCCGATTGCCACCATGCTTGACACGAAAGGTCCGGAAATAAGGCTCGGTCTTTTTAAAAACAACGAAGCTGTTAAACTAAAGCAGGGCGATGAATATACTTTAACAACAAGGGATGTGGAATGCGACGGGAAAATCGCTTCCGTTTCTTTTAAAAAACTCCCCGACGACGTTAAAAAGGGCACTGATATTCTTATAAACGACGGACTTGTCGCGCTGAAGGTTAAGGAGGTTAAGAACACTGACATTATATGCAGCGTCGCGCAGGGCGGTATAATCTCAAATAATAAGGGCGTAAACGTACCCGGCGTTGAGCTTTCAATGCCTTATCTTTCCGAAAGGGATATGTCAGACCTTGAATTCGGCGCAAAAATGAATTTTGATTTTATAGCGGCTTCGTTTGTACGCACGGCGGCGGATATTGCATATCTGCGGAAATTCATCAACTCACTCGGCTGGCGCACACCGAGGATTATTGCGAAAATCGAGAATCCCGACGGGGTCAACAATATAGACGAGATCATCAGCGAAGCGGACGGTATAATGGTAGCAAGGGGCGATATGGGCGTTGAAATTCCGTTTGAAAAAATACCGTCAATTCAAAAAAGGATCATAAAAAAGGCATACACGGCGGGTAAGCAGGTAATTACCGCAACGCAGATGCTTGAATCTATGATTACGAATTTCAGACCGACAAGGGCGGAAATTACCGACGTCGCGAACGCCATATATGACGGCACATCCGCTATAATGCTTTCGGGCGAAACCGCGGCGGGCGCGCACCCCGTTGAAGCGGTTGAAACAATGGCGCTTATTGCCGAAACCACCGAAAACGAAATTGATTATATTACCCACTTTAAAAAGGGGACGGATGAGGACAGAAAAAGCATAACAAATGCAATTTCCCACGCAACCGTAACTACGGCTCACGACCTTAACGCCAAAGCGATCATTACGGTTACAAAGAGCGGTTCAACCGCGAGGATGATTTCAAAGCACAGACCGTCCGCAATAATTATAGGCTGTACCACCGACGAAACGGTGTGCCGTCAGCTTAATATGTCGTGGGGCGTAATTCCGCTTATGTGTGATGAAAAGAACAATTCCGACGAGCTGTTCCGCCACGCAACGGAAATTGCCGAAGAAAACGGTCTTGTGGGCGAGGGCGACGTCGTGGTTATTACCGCGGGCATTCCTCTCGGAATATCGGGAACAACAAATATGCTGAAGGTCGAAAGGCTTTAAATAAAAACCGCTCTAAGAAAAGTTTTACATTTTTTCCTTGGGCGGTATTTTCAGTGATATTCCGACTTTGTCGGAGTGATATTTTTGCACTGCAAAAGTGATATTGAAGCCTTAACGGCTTCAGTTTTATTTTATCCGCATTAAACCGTGCGAAGCACAATAAAACTGTCGAAGATACAATACAACCTGATTTAAGGCGAATAAAACCGCCAAAGCGTCCTTTGGAAAACTTTGGCAAACTGTAACGGGTTTTATTTTATTAAATTTGCCATATCCTCGGGCATATCCGCCGAAAACTCCATAACCTCATTCGTGACGGGATGAATAAAACGGCAGTAACAGCAATGAAGCGCCTGATGGGCTATCCGTTCGTCGGGCTTGCCGTACATAGCGTCGCCTACCAGAGGAGTGCCGAGGTAGGCAAAGTGTACTCTTATCTGATGCGTCCTGCCTGTATCAAGGTGAATTCTCAAAAGCGTGTTTTCACCGTCCGTTTTAACCGCTTTCCAGTGCGTTACGGCTTTTTCGCCCCGTTCGTCAACCGAACGCAGGGTGATTATCGGGTCAGCCCTGAAAATCGGCGCGTCAACAGTGCCTTCGCCGTCGTATACTCCCGAGCATACGGCAAGATATTCCTTATATATCTTCCCCGAAAGCTTGGCGGCGGCGTATTTGTTAAGCGCGCAGACCATAAGCCCCGACGTACCCTTATCAAGCCTGCCGACCGCCCTGAAAACCGAAGCCCTGCCGTTTTGGCTTAACCGGTAGGCGACTGCGTTTGAAAGCGTGTCGCCCTGGTGGTTGTGGCTTTCATGAACCGCAAGTAAGGCGGGCTTGTTTACGACTAAAATATCGTCGTCCTCGTAAACCGTATCAAGCGGAATGTCGGTCTTTATCGAGATGCTTTCTTTTTTGTCGTCGGGAATTGAAATTGAAAGAGCGTCGCCCTTGCTTATTCGGTCTATTGTTCTTATATGTTCGCTGTTAAGCGTTATGCCGTCAGGCTCGTTTTTCAGCTTAGTTATAAGCCTGTGTGAGCATTGGGCTTCTTTTTTTAAAAAGTCAAGCACCTTTTTACCGTCGTATTTTTCGTCAATAATAAATGTGATGGTTCTTTTCACGGCTTCACCTCCCGAACTGCTGTTTCCCGACGGTTCGCCGTAAGGCGGGATCGGGCGGACATAAAATTTACAACAGATAAAATAATTGTTAACGATTATTTTATCATATTTTGCTGTAAAATTACAGGATAATTTGCGGGAACGGAATATCCGAATCCAAATCGGAAAAATAAAGCGCTTTTGTCACCGATAAGTGATGAAAGCATTGAGAAAGCTCATAAAATAGTTAATGAGATTACAGGCGGACTTTATAGTGAAATGCCGGCGTATTGCAACCGTTCGCAGGCACCGCTTCAAGCGGGCTTGACGGAGCGACGCTCCGATTTAAACCGTCCGTATCGGTTCGGCATATGGGCTTAAACAGTCCGGCAAAACTTAAAATCGGGCTTTTTGGGTAACAGCTCGGAGGGAGTGACAGCGCTTGAAAAGAAAAATTATTTTTACTGTTTTATGCTGTGTATTTGCGCTGAGCGTTATTTTGCTTTTATGGAATTATATTCGTTTTGATATTACCGTGCAGACTGACGGCAACGGCAGAGTATTGTGCGAAAAACAAAGCGCGCGGCTGTTTGAAAGCGCGGCCTTGTGGATTGAGCCGAACAAGGAAGCGGTAACCTATGAACTCGAAAGCCTTATAATCGACGGCGAAGATGTAACAGCCGAGGTCAGAAGAAATAAATATAAGATTAAGCGGATCTTTCGTGACATTACCGTTTACGCAACCTTTAAGCAGGGTAACGAGCCTGTTATTTCGTCATCTGAAGCCGTTTTTGTCTAAATCTTATTTCCGTTTTCAATTCTTAGCCTTTAGGTGTTTAAAAAAATGAGTAGGGGGGCTTGCTCCGCCGTTATCAAAATATGTTGCGTTATATACTGATTGACGGATAGCCGCAAGGGCTGTCCTACGTGGTGATATTATACAATTTTTGTTTTGATACTAAAAATAATAACGGACTGTTTCAATTTCCGAAACAGTCCGTTTTATGATTATAATTGTTTATCTTTTAATGTCGTCCCATTTAACGCCGTTGATGTGGAACAAATCATCAAAGTTATAAACGTTATGTTCGTCTTTCTTATGGTTCGGATACCAGACCTGAGCGAAGAACGGATTTGTCTTTGCAATCGTATCGTAATCCCACGCCTTTTGAGGAATGTAGCACTCGGGACACCAGTGACCGCCGAGCAGGATAAGCGCGGGGCTTGCTTCAAACTCAGCACCGCAGTTGCCGCATTTCCAGCGAAGCTTTGTCGACATATCGCCTTTAACCATTGTATCGGAAAGACATTCGCCGCCGCGGAACTGAGCCGCTTTCTTCATATCCTCAATATCAAGCTCCGCTTCGGGCTTGGTTTCATCATAGCCATGGTCAAGCTTAAACTGCTCGGAAGCGGCGTTGTCTTTGTCAAACTTGATTATGTCAAAGTTTTCCCACTTGTCGGGAATCTGCTTGTATTCCTCAAGCGAACCGTAGTAAGCGCTCATACGAACCTCGGTGTTTTTGGCAACCCAGTCAAGAGTACCGAAATCGGGCGTGGACGCAATTTTCTTCATAAACGGCTTTGCGCAAGCGGCAACAAGACCCTTGGGAAGATACCTCGGTATTTTGAAGTAGAACTCAACCTGATCCGCAAGACGGTTGAAATAATCCTGAATAGGAAGATTTTCACGGAAATGAAGGAAATCTTCGAGCTTGTCGCCGTCCGCATAGAACTGACCGTGGAAATTCTTTGTAATGAACCAGTTGGGGTCAAACAGCTTTTCCGGACCTGCAAGACCGAGCGTGCCGAGAAGCAGACACTCAAACTCATAGTTGGAAATTCTGTATTCCTTGCCCGAACCGATGTTGAAGAAATGATTCCAGAAATCAGCGCCGAGGTTGCCCTTTAAGTCCTCATCGCAGAGGTTTGCAAGGAGTCTGCCCGAATCCTCAACCGTACACCATTCAAGGACGCCGTTAATCGGGACGTGGAACATAATCGGATCCATATTTTTCAAAATGTTGGGATAAAGAATACCTGACTGACGCATTACGACCCAATTTTTAATACCGCTCTCAACGAATGTGCGTTCGGCAACAGTCTTTGAAACCGCGTAATGGTCGTAAATCGAGATTTTGATCGGGTCACCGCAGCGTCCCCAATGAATGGGATAATTACGGTCGCCCGTTTCGGCAACAGTGCCTATGTAGCATACCTTAATATCGTCGGCATTGGGCTGAGCGAGAACTGCTTTGCAGATAGACTGCGCCGCGCCGATATTGGTCTTCTGCGTTCTGTAGGGCTTCCAGTCCGCCGTGGGGGATACCATTCCGCCGACGTGGAGTACATAATCGGCGCCCGTTACGGCGTCAAGGATGTCCTCATACTTAGTAAGATCGCCCCAAACAATTCTGACGGATGGATCTTTTTCAAAATCTTTAAACTTTTCTCTGTTTTTTTCACTGCCTCTTAAAAGGAGAGTGATATTGAATTTGTCTTTTTTAGCATACAGCTCTTTAAATCCGGCATAGCCCATATTGCCCGATCCGCCTGTAAGCATTACGGTTTTCTTTTCAGCCATAATATTCCACCTCTAAAAAGATTCTTGTATAAATATTATATCATTTACACAAAAAATGTCAATCTGTTGCAAAACACTTTTGTTATAACTGCTCTGCGTTGTAAATAGATGTGACCCAATTTAGGTAAAAATAAAGTCAAAGGTTGG
>CAZLCG010000051.1:0-5709 GCA_964557975.1 uncultured Eubacteriales bacterium | reverse complement strand
TGAATAATTATACATTTATGTTGCAAATTTGATTTGTTTGTTGTATAATTGGGTTATATTTTTTAGGAGGTCAATGAAAATGAAAAAATTTATTAAAATCGGTTCGTTCATTACGGTGCTGGCGCTTGTTATTTGCTCATTTGCAGCCTGCGGCGGCAAAGAGGCGACAACCGCCAAGGTAATTGACATTCAGCTTACAAGCGAGCAGTATGCTTTCGCTGTTAACCCCAACGACGCCGAATTGCTTAATTCGGTTAACGCGTTCCTTGCCGAGATTAAAGAAAACGGCAAGTTTGACGAGGTTATCAACAACTATTTCGGTGACGGGACTCCCGTTGAGATCACATCGGCTGTTGAGGATTCTTCAAAGGATCAGCTCATTGTTGTAACAGAGCCGGGCTTTGAACCCTTTGAATATATGTCGGGCGATAAGTACGTAGGTATTGATATGGAATTTGCGCAGCTTCTTGCGGATTATCTCGGCAAAGAGCTTGTTATAAAATCCATCGACTTCGACGCTATTTTCTCAACCCTTAACACAAACGGCGCAGACATCGGTATGGCGGGTATCACCGTAAACGAGGCTCGCGCTACGCTCGTCAGCTTCAGCGATACATATTATGACGCGGCTCAGAAGCTTATTGTTAAGAGCACCGATACAAAGTTTGACGAGTGCGAAACCGCCGAAGACGTAGTCGCAATTCTTAATACGCTTGATGAAAGCGTTAAAATCGGCGTTCAGACGGGCACAACCGGCAACGCGTACGTTGACGGCGACGATGGCTTTGATTTCCCCGGTCTAAAGGCAACCTCGGTAGGCTACACAAACGGTTCACTTGCGGTTACGGCAATGCTGAACGGCGATGTAAGCTACGTTATTATTGACGAAGCTCCCGCAGATTGCATAACAAAAGCAATCAATGCAATGCAATAACGGTTAAATGAACAGTCGGCTGCCTCGCCTTACGGCGGGGTAGTTGTGTTATCGTAAGGAGTTTCCTATGGGTAATTTCTCAGTAAAGTGGGACGCGTTTGTAAGGGCTTTTATAGATAACGGCGGTTACAGGAAGGTCCTCGAGGGCTTGCAGAATACCGTTCTTATTGCGGTTCTCGGTCTTGTTATCGGCATTGTTATCGGTATGATAATAGCTTCGGTTGAGGTTATGCCGAAATATAAAAAGCTGCCCGTTGTTCTTAATAAAATATGTCAGGTTTATGTTGCGTTTTTCCGCGGCACGCCGATTGTCGTTCAGCTTCTTGTCGGCTACTATGTTATACGCCCGCTTTTGGGGCTTGACATTTCGGCTCTCGGCTCGTGCATTATAATATACGGTATGAACAGCGGCGCGTATGTTTCGGAGATAATGCGCAGCGGTATTCAGTCCGTTGACCCCGGGCAGATGGAGGGCGGACGCTCGGTCGGTATGAGCTATTTTACGACAATGACTAAAATAATCATTCCGCAGGCTGTGAAAAATATACTGCCAACCCTCGGCAATGAATTTATAGCTCTTGTTAAGGATACGTCAATCGTAAGCTTTGTAGGCGCGAACGACCTTTACGTCGCGTTTAAGTATATCGGTACGAACAACTACGAATTTATGGTTCCGTATCTTGTAATGGCGCTTATATACATCGTCCTTGTTCTCATTATAACGGCGATGATCAAATTAACCGAAAGGAGCCTGAAAAAAAGTGATAGAGGTAATTGACCTTCATAAATCCTTCGGCGACCTTGAGGTTTTAAAGGGCATTGACCTTACGATAGAGCAGGGCGAAAAGGTTGTCATAATAGGTCCATCCGGTTCGGGCAAAAGCACGTTTCTGCGCTGCCTTAACTGTATGGACGACCCAACCTCGGGTCAGATTTTATACCACGGCGTTGACCTTACCGACACTAAGGTCGATATAAACGTCCACCGTCAAAAAATGGGTATGGTTTTTCAGCACTTTAATCTTTTCAACAATAAAACGGTTGTTGAAAATATAATGCTTTCTCCTGTTTTGATTGCAAAAAAGGCCAACAGGAAGCTGAAAAGGGGCGAAAGAAAGGCTGTCAGGCAAATTAAGGCGGAGGCGCGCGAGAACGCAATGGCTCTGCTTAAAAGAATAGGCCTTGAGGATAAGGCGGATTCTTACCCGTCGCAGCTTTCGGGCGGTCAGAAGCAGAGAGTTGCCATTGTCCGCTCGCTTGCAATGAATCCCGATGTTATGCTGTTTGACGAGCCTACTTCGGCGCTTGACCCCGAAATGGTAGGGGAGGTTCTTGCGCTTATGAAGGAGCTTGCCGACGACGGTATGACAATGGTTGTCGTTACCCACGAAATGGGCTTTGCGAAGGAGGTTGCCGACAGGGTGCTGTTTATAGACGGAGGCAGGATCCTCGAGCAGGGAACTCCCGACGACGTCTTTAACCGTCCGCAGAACCCGAGACTTAAGGATTTTCTTTCAAAGGTTTTAAT
Source organism: uncultured Eubacteriales bacterium (assembly GCA_964557975.1). Classification (GTDB taxonomy): domain Bacteria; phylum Bacillota; class Clostridia; order Oscillospirales; family Acutalibacteraceae; genus Fimenecus. Next base: position 3,247 of record CAZLCG010000051.1, on the reverse strand, counting down.
TTAAAAAATTCAGGCTGATATTAAATGTATGGGGCACTGTCCGAGTGTTGCGCATAAGCGCGGTAATTTGCCGAGCGCAGCGCTTGTTACGGTGTCCTTTAATTTGTTTTGCGGATGTTTCGTCATATTTTTATTTACTTTAAAATAAAAAGTGAGTATAATATATTTATAAAATTAAAAACGGAGGTTGAATTTATGAACGACATAAACGCTCTTTATAAGCTCTGGTGCGAAAAGGCGGATGCGGACAAGGACCTTTTTCCCGAGCTTAAAGAAATCGAGGGTAAGGAAGATGAAATTCTTGACCGCTTTTATAAAAACCTTGAATTCGGTACGGCGGGGCTTCGCGGAGTTATAGGCGCGGGAACCAACCGTATGAATATTTATACCGTAAATCAGGCAACTCAGGGTCTGTCCGATTACCTTAACTCGGCGTTTTCAAGCCCTTCGGTTGCTATTGCGTACGATTCGAGAATTAAATCGGACGTCTTTGCGCGCTCAGCGGCTTCGGTTCTTGCCGCTAACGGAATAAAGGTGTATATCTACCCTGAGCTTGTTCCCACACCAATGCTGTCGTTTGCGGTCAGAAAACTCGGTTGCAGTTCGGGTATCATCATTACCGCAAGCCATAACCCCGCAAAGTACAACGGCTATAAATGCTATGATCCCAACGGTTATCAGATGACCGATGAGGCGGCGGCAAAGACCTATGATTATATTCAAAAGGTTGATATGTTCTCGGGCGTTAAGACTGCGGATTTTGACAGCGCGGTAAAATCGGGAGAAATCGAGTATATCGGCGAAGACGTCGTTGAGAGCTTTTATAATGAGGTTCTCAAGGCGAGAGTTAACGCGGGAGTCTGCGAGGACGCCGACATTTCGGTTATTTATACTCCGCTTAACGGCACGGGCAACAAGCCTGTAAGGGCTATACTTTCAAAAATCGGCATTAAAGACGTTCGTGTTGTTAAAGAGCAGGAGCTACCCGACGGCAATTTCCCGACCTGTCCGTTTCCGAATCCCGAAATCAAGCAGGTGTTTGAGTGTGCCGTCAATATGACTAAGGATAAAAAGGCTGATTTGCTGCTTGCGACAGACCCCGACTGCGACCGTGTCGGTATTGCGGTTCTCGATAACGGCGAATATAAGCTGATGTCGGGAAACGAGGTCGGCATTATGCTTACCGAATATATACTTTCCTCTCTTAAAGAGCAGGGCAAAATGCCCGAAAAGCCGATAGTCGTTAAAACAATAGTGACCTCACAGCTCGTTGCTGAAATTGCAAAGAATTACGGCGCTCAAACCGCCGATTTGCTAACGGGCTTTAAATACATAGGAGAGCTTGTTACGAACCTTGAAAAAAATAACGAGACCGATCGCTTCATCGTCGGTATGGAGGAGTCTTACGGTTATCTCAGAGGCGCTCACGCAAGGGATAAGGACGCTGTTGTTGCGTCAATGCTTATATGTGAAATGGCGGCTTATTATAAGAAAAAGGGCATAAGCCTTTATGATCAGATGCAGAAGATTTATTCGGATTACGGTATGTTCCTTAATTCGCTTCTTAACTTCGGCTTTGAGGGCGCGGCAGGTATGCAGAAAATGTCTGATATGATGACGGCGTTAAGACAGAATCCCCCTGCTGAGATTGCAGGAAAAAGGGTAACGTCGGTTTCCGACTATAAAATGCAGACCGCAACCGATACCGAAACGGGCAAGGTAACCGAAATTAAGCTTCCCAAGTCTAATGTGCTTGCCTATAAGCTTTCGGGCGGCTCGGGCGTAATTGTACGTCCCTCGGGAACAGAGCCGAAAATTAAGATTTATATAACCGCAGTCGCAAAGGACAGAGCGCTTGCCGAGGAAATGACCGAGGCAATTTCTGCGGATATGGAAAAAATAATGGGTATTGACTGACAGAGGAAAAGTATGTTTAATAACAGAAATGTGATTAAAGTGATTTGCGCGGTGCTTGCCGTTTTAATGGCGGGCAGTACGGTTGCGGTACTTGTTAACGTATTTGCAGGATGGTAATTTCAGAGCAGGCTGATTTTTCAGCCTGCTTAAATTATTGCTTTAAACCATATCGCGTTCAGCTCCCCTTGCCTTATACAAAATATACAAAAAAATGTTGACTTTTACCGTATTGATGGTATAATGAGTTTTAAAGTGGAAAAGGATTGAACTAATTTTGACCGTTAAGGCGGGTTGACATTGAAAGAAAACGGTTCGGCAGTCGGCAATAACGATATAGACAGCCTTGTTTCTCTTGCGCAGCGGGGTGATAAAGGCGCTCTTTCAAGACTGCTTGTATTAGTTTCACCGTTGGTTCATTCAAAGGCAAGGCGCTTTCTCAACAGCGGCGTTGAGCTTGACGATTTGTGTCAGGAGGGTATGCTCGGCGTGCTTTCCGCTGTCGGTACATACAGCGCAAACGGCGGCGCAAGCTTTAAAACTTATGCAGGTGTGTGCATAAACAACAGGCTCGTGTCTGTTACAAGAAAACGTTCGGGTAAAAGCGTCTTTTCGGGGGAAACTCTTTCACTTGATAAAGAGGGCTGTGATTTTTCCGATTCTCGGTCGGTTGAAGAACAGCTTATCAGTAAAATTGAATTTGACAGTCTTTTAAAATACGTCAATTCAAGGTTATCCGTTAAGGAACGGGACACTTTAAGGTTATTTCTCAGCGGCCTTTCTTATGAAGAAATTTCAAAAAGAACAGGCTCATCACCAAAATCCGTTGACAATGCGCTTCAAAGGGTTAGGCAGAAGTTGAAGAAGTTTAACAGTTAAAGTAAAATACTTCTATAAGCCCTATTCTCAGAAGGAGAGCATTGACAACTATGCGACGGTGCGAGTCCGTTGGGGGTAAAAATATTTTTTTAGCGAGGTACCAAAATGTACGAAGACAAGACCCTTGTATGCAAAGAGTGCGGCAACGAATTCGTTTTCACCGCAGGCGAGCAGGAATTTTATGCCGAAAAAGGCTTTGTAAACGAGCCTCAAAGATGCAAGCCCTGCCGTGACGCAAGAAAGAACGCGGCTAAAGGCGAAAGACAGCTTTATACGGCAGTCTGTGCAAATTGCGGCGGTGAAGCAAAAGTTCCTTTCCAGCCCAGAGACGACCGTCCCGTTTATTGCAGCGAATGCTTTGCAAAGATGAAGGAAGAGCAGGAATAAGCATAAGCTCAGTAAACGTTCGTTTATAAATTATGCAAAAAGTAAAGCTCCGTTTTTACGGGGCTTT
>CAZLCG010000050.1:0-5742 GCA_964557975.1 uncultured Eubacteriales bacterium | reverse complement strand
CCTCCGTCAAACGCAATGCGTTTGCCACCTCCCTTTACACAAGGGAGGCATAGAATGACCGAGGATTGTAAATTAAATCAAAAAAACGAATTTTATTTTTTCTAACATGTCAATCCCTCCGTCAAACGCAATGCGTTTGCCACCTCCCTTTACACAAGGGAGGCATAGAATGACCGAGGATTGTAAATTAAATCAAAAAAACGAATTTTATTTTTTATAACATGGCAATCCCTCCGTCAAACGCAATGCGTTTGCCACCTCCCTTTACACAAGGGAGGCATAGAATGACCGAGGATTGTAAATTAAATCAAAAAAACGAATTTTATTTTTTATAACATGGCAATCCCTCCGTCAAACGCAATGCGTTTGCCACCTCCCGCTTACAAGGGAGGCATAGAACGACCAAGGATTGTAAATAAAATCAAAAAACGAATTTTATTTTTTCCTAATATGTCAATCCCTCCGTCAAACGCAATGCGTTTGCCACCTCCCGCTTACAAGGGAGGCTTAAAAGGTATACAACTTCAAAAAGAGAATAAAAAACGGCGCGTCAGGGACGCCGCGCCCTACGCACAATTTGAAATTTGTTAAAATGCCGACGGGCGCAAATACAACGGCTGCGAGTCAAAGAAAGTACATAATTTTACAGGATTTATCTTAAAGTAATTATATTGACCGATAAGGAGAGAACTTGCATTTTTCGGAAAAACCCGAGGCTCTTTACTAAAACCGTGAAAAAACAAGTTTCCGTAAAAATTTTTTGCTCCCGAAAGATGAGTTCCTATTGCCGTGATTGGGCATATAGGGGCAAACCTGCGCCTTTTAGGCTTGATTTGCATTGAAAAACAGCATATTATGGCAATCGCTCAATGTGAACCTCGCTTCGGCAAAACAATTTATCACGGAAACAGGAAAAGAAACCAAATTAAATCCTCCCTTGCAACAGGGAGGATAAAAATTTATTATTAAAATTATTTTATTTTTTCATTTTCATTGATATATCAAAGGCTGTTACGGAATGGGTGAGAGCGCCCAATGAGATTATATCAACGCCTGTTTTTGCAACCTCGGCAATATTTTTAAGCGTAATTCCGCCCGACGCTTCGGTCTTTGCCTTGCCGTCAATCAGCTTTACCGCTTCAGCCATCATACCGTTTGTCATATTGTCAAGCATAATTATATCCGCGCCCGCCGAAACGGCTTCTTCAACCTCGGCGAGATTTCGGGTCTCGACCTCGATTTTAGCCGTATGACCGAGCTTTCCGCGAAGTGCTTTTACGGCGTTGGTAATTCCGCCTCCCGCGTCAATATGATTGTCTTTAAGCATAGCGCAGTCCGAAAGGTTAAAGCGGTGGTTCCTGCCGCCGCCGCAGACAACAGCATATTTTTGCAGTGCGCGCATACCGGGGAGCGTCTTGCGCGTGTCGGTCACTTGAGCGTTTGTCCCCTCGCAGAGCTTAACGGCTTTGTTGGTCTGTGTGGCAATTCCCGACATATGCTGAAGCAGGTTAAGGGCGGTTCTTTCACCCTTTAAAAGGAGCGCAGTTTTACCTGTAAATTCGGCGATTATATCGCCTTTTTTAATTTGCTGTCCGTCCGTAAAATACACCTTTGCGTCAAAGGACGGATCGAGAAGCCGAAATACTCTTAACGCAACGTCAATTCCGCACAAAACGCCGTCCGCCTTTGATATGAAAAAAGCCGTGTCGGTCTGTTCTTCGGGAATAAGGTAATCGGTGGCAACGTCTATATAGTTAATATCCTCCGCCAGCGCGTTTTTTATTATGCCGTCAACATAAAACATCGGCAGTTTCATCCCTCGTCGACCTCCTTTAGAATAATATGCGCGACAGTCGCAAGGCTTAAAGCCTCGCAGTAGTCCGGCGCAATTGCAAATTTACCTGTTTGAAGTCTTTTAAGAATTGCGTCAACACGCTTAAGCCCCGTTCTGACCGCACCCTCGTCCGGAATTACGAAATACGCCCTTTGCATTATAGAGCGGATTTCGGTTCTCAAACCCTTTGGCATAGGCGCGCCCGAAATATCAAGCTCATGTTCCGTAACGGCAACATGGGCAAAGTCGGCGTTTACGCATTTTGTAATATCCTCCGCGGCGTGTCTGCCGAAAACAAGCGCCTCAAGCAGGGAATTGCTCGCAAGCCTGTTTTTGCCGTGAACCCCCGTGTGAGAACATTCGCCGACCGCATAGAGCCTTGAAACAGAGGTCCTTGCATCAAGCGACACATCAATTCCGCCCATTAAGTAATGCTGGCAGGGGAATATAGGTATTAAATCCTTAGTAATATCAACGCCGTGCTGCATACAGCCCGCATAAATACCCGGAAAGCGGTTTAAAAGGTAATCCCTGTCACGGTGGGTAATGTCAAGGAAAAACTCGTTGCTCCCCGTCTTTCTGCTCTCAAGAATTACAGCTCTTGAAACAACGTCTCTCGGAGCTAATTCAAGCCTTTCGTCATAGCGGTGCATAAAGCGCTCTTTATTGCAGTTGAGAAGATACGCGCCCTCGCCCCTTACAGCCTCGCTTATAAGAAACTGTTCGCGGTCCGCGCCGTTAAACGCCGTCGGGTGAAACTGAACATAGCTTAAATGCTTGATTGACGCGCCTAATTCGTAAGCAAGGCGTATGCCGTCGCCCGTTGCGACAGCGGGATTTGTTGTGTATTTGTAAACCCTGCCGATACCCCCTGTAGCAAGCACGCAGTAATCGCAGAAAACACAGTGCGCGCCGCCCTCTGCGTCAAGTATATCCGCACAGAAGCCGCTTTTCACTTTTTCGAGCTTATATACCATAGTGTCGGGGCATTGAGTGATGTTTTTTCTTCTGTGAACCTCTTCAAGTAATTTTTTAACTATTTCCGCCCCCGTAGTATCCTTATGGTGAACAATTCTTCTGCGGCAATGACCGCCCTCAAGCGTCTTTTGGATAGTTCCGTCGGGATTTTTGTCGAAATCAACGCCGTAGGACATAATCCTTCTGACGTCATCGGGACCTTCGCGGACAAGGACGTTAACAGCGTCAGGGTTATTTGCCCGACCGCCCGCTATCATTGTATCCTCATAATGAAGCTCAAAGCTGTCGTTTTCAAAGCTTAAAACCGCCGCTACTCCGCCCTGAGCCAAATTGCTGTTGGAAAGCGTATCGGATTTTTTTGAAAGCATAAGAACCGACAGGCTTTCGGGAAGGGAAAGCGCGGTATAAAGCCCGCCTACGCCGCTGCCGACAATTAAAACGTCATATCTTTTTTGCATAAATTACACATCTCTTTGTAAGTTAGTGAATTTAATATATAATACCACAAAAGAACGGCTTTTGAACAATTATTTTCTTTTTTTTGCCTTATTTAATATACGGTTGATTTCAATTATCTGCTCCTTTGAGAACATACCGTTAGCCATCGACAGTGCGCGCTTGACTGTAAAGCCCATAGCCATTTTTATAATACCTGAATTGAGGGTAACTCCGTCTAAAAGGCTTTTGCCCTTTTCTTCATTTCCGCCGTCCGTTTTATCCGATTGCTTTAATGAGGATTTTAAGGTCTTTAAAATTTTAAGGCAGGCTAAAATACCCGACGGGGTTTTAACTATATCGCCGATTTTGTCGTTAACGGAAAATCTGCCCTCGGGGGTTTCGATTTCAAACCAGTTTATTACCTCGTTCGCATCCTTCATAATATAGCTTTCGTCGGGCTTATCGACCTTGACTATAACGCTTTCGTCCGTGCATTCGCCTGCTTTGGCGGTAAGCCTCGTTTCGCCGTTTAATTCAACGCTGTAGTAATAGAAAGGATATTTGCCCCTTTTCTGCACGCCGAGCGATACACCGTTCGAGAAAAGCTCAACCTGCGGTTGATTTGTATATACGGTGACCTTGGTTGCGTCTTCCGCTCGGTTAACATAGCGCTTGCCGCAGATGTGAACGAACGGCTCATCCGAGAGCCACGCTTTGTAAGCAAAGAAGGAATCTTTTTTATATTTGCGGTCAAAGGTTACAAGCCCCTTGTGGTTCATTCCGTTTTCTCCGCCTTCGGCGCGCAAATCCGCCGCAAAGTCAAACATATTCCAAACATGCGTTGCCCAAAGGTAGGGGCGCTCGATAATCTGCTTGATCAGCTCTTCATGGTAATATGCCTGATATTCCTCGGTATAATCGCCCTGAACGGGGTTGGAGGCGTGCCAGTTGAGCGCCTCGCAGCCGTATTCCGAAAGCCCTATCGGACGGTCGGGATATTTTTTATGGAATTTGTCGAGCCACGGACCGTTCATTTCGGTGCTTCCGCCGTACCAGCCGAAATAATGGTTGTAGGAAATCACGTCGGGAATGGCAAGATATTCCGCTGACGGCGGGCAGGTGGAAATGGCTGCCGCCGTGGTGAGCCTTGTTTTATCCATACCGTGGGCAAGGTCGTTAAGTATTTTGTGATTTTCCGTAATATCGCTGTCCGCGCCGCCCATTGTAATCTCGTTTGAAAGCCCCCATACGACAATTGACGGATGGTTGTAATTCTGTGTAATAAGCTCCTTCATCTGAGAAACGGTGTTTTCCCTGCCCTGCTTCATATGGTTTGAAATATAAGGAATTTCAGCCCACACGACAAGCCCTTTTTTGTCGCACAAATCATAGAAATACTGATTGTGCTGATAGTGGGCAAGTCGCACGGTCGTTGCGCCGAGCTCGCAGATTAAATCAATATCCTCGCTGTGATGCTCGGGGAGCAGGGCGTTGCCTATATGCGGTCTGTCCTGATGCCTTGAAACGCCTCTTAGCGGGTACGGCTGTCCGTTTAAGATAAAGCCCTTCTGCGGGTCGATTTTAAAGCTGCGGCAGCCGAAATGGGACGAAACCGCGTCAAGCGCGTTGTCGCCGCATTTAAGTGAAACCTCCATAGAGTAAAGGTGAGGGTCTTTTGTGCCGTTCCAAAGATGAACATTGTCAATTTCAAAGACTTGTTTTGTTTCATCCGCAGAAACGGTTCTGGTTTCAATAACACTTTCGCCGTCTTTCAAAGTGAAAACAAGCGCTTGAGAGGGCGCGGCGTCGGTTAAAAACACCTCTGCTTCAACAAATGCCTTGTTATTGTTTATTTCGGGCGTTATTTTCAGACCGCTTCCGCCGTAATACTCAAGGCTGAAATGAGAGGCGGGGACGGAAATAATGTTTACGTCACGGTATATTCCGCCGTAGAACGTAAAATCCGCAATCTGCGGATAGACGCGGTCGCTCGGGGAATTGTCGGCAATTACGCAGATGATGTTTTTATCCTTTAAATACGGCGTTATATCCGCGCGCCAGAGGGAATAACCGCCGTCGTGCGAGCCTGCCTTTTCACCGTTTATATAGACCTCGGCAGAGGAGTTGACGGCGCAAAATTCAATAAATACTTTTCCGCCGTCGGAGAACTCCGAGCAGTCAAGCTCCCTTATATAGCAGCATTTTCCCCTGAAATAGTCGTTGCCGCCGTCCTGACCGTCGTCGCCGTTCCAGGTGTGCGGAAGGGTAACGCTTTCCCAATTATCGGGAATTTCAGAAGGGACATCGCCGTGCTTTTTCTTAAATTTCCAATTATTGTTTATATTTACGGTCTTTCTCATAAAAACACCTCGCGTAAATTAAGTATATAAATATAATATACCATTTTTTTGTTCCGTACAACATAAAATTTTCTTGCAATATTGTATGTGCTAAAATGATATGACCCAATAAAAAAGAGAAGTAACTTCAAA
>CAZLCG010000049.1:0-7706 GCA_964557975.1 uncultured Eubacteriales bacterium | reverse complement strand
CCATTCGTCACTTATTTTTTTCTTTTTGTAACACATCTATTGTAAACCTACAATTTTTTATTTTAATCCTTTAATTTTATCCCAATATTCCTTTGCCGCCTGCTCGTTTTTATTGTTTCCGAATTCATAGTAACGCGCGTCCTTTATCCCGTCGGGCAAATACTGTTGTTTGACGTAATGGTTCGGATAATCGTGCGGATATAGGTAAAACTGCCCCTTATTTTTATTATCCTCGCCGTCAAAGTGCATATTCTGAAGCCGGCGGGGAACGGGACCGTACTTCCCTTTCTTTACATCAGCCTCGGCGGCGTTAATCGCATTATATGCGGAATTTGATTTAGGTGAATTGCACACAAGAATAACCGCGTCCGCAAGGGGTATTCTCGCCTCGGGCAGCCCCACCTGAAAGGCAATATCCACAGCCGCCTTGACTATCGGGATAATCTGCGGGTACGCAAGCCCCACGTCCTCGCACGCGCAGACCATAAGCCGCCTTGCCGCGGAAGCCAAATCCCCCGCCTCGAGAAGCCTTGCAAGGTAGTGTATCGCCGCGTTTGCATCCGACCCGCGCATTGACTTTTGATAAGCCGAAATTATATCGTAATGCTCGTCGCCGTCCTTGTCGTACCTGAAAGTGTTTTTCTGCGTAAGCGATTTAAGGCTTTCGAGCGTTACCGTCTTTTTATTATCCCGAAGCCCCGCCGAAAGCACCGAAAGTTCGGTAAAATTAAGCGCCTTGCGCACGTCGCCGCCGCAAGCGTCCGCGATATGCTCGCATACGCCGTCCTCGACCTCGATTTGAAGCCCGCTTTCCTCCCTTAAAAAATCGTACCCTCGCTTTACGGCAGGTATAACCTCCTCGGGTGCAACCGATTTAAACTCAAAAACGGTTGAACGGCTCAAAACCGCGCTGTAAACGTAAAAATACGGATTTTCCGTAGTCGAAGCGATAAGCGTAATCGCCCCGCTTTCAATATATTCAAGCAAAGACTGCTGCTGTTTTTTGTTAAAATACTGAATTTCGTCAAGATAAAGCAAAATTCCGTTCGGAGCGGCAAGCGTATCTATTTCCGAAACGATCTCCTTTATATCCGAAATGGAAGCGTTTGTGCCGTTTAGCTTGTGGAGCTTTCTGTTTGTGGCATTCGCAATAATTTTCGCAAGCGTGGTTTTGCCCGTACCCGACGGACCGTAAAAAATCATATTCGGAAGCGAGCCCGACATTATAATATTGCCGAGCGGCATTCCCTCGCCCAGAAGATGCTTCTGACCGACCATATCTTCAATTTTTTCAGGTCTGAGCCTGTCAGCAAGAGGTGACGACATACTTTACTCCCCGAAAATTATTTTTTCTACATCCCCGACGGTTTCCGCAATATACTCCGCGCCGTGCTTTATAAATTCCTCTCTTGAGCCAAAGCCGTACAGAACGGCAATCGTCTTGATCCCCGCGCCCTTTGCGCCGTCAATGTCAAATTTTCTGTCCCCTACCATAACCGTTCTGCTTTTATCGGTAACTCCGAGATGTTCCATAGCGTTTAAAAGGATTCCCGTTTTGCCCGAGCCGAGCGCGATCTGGTCAAAATCTGTTCCGCCCACATAGTCTATATATCGGCTTAGATTGTTTTCATCTAAAATCCTTTCAATAAATTTAACAGGCTTTGACGACGCGGTGGCAACCTTTACGCCGTTTTCCTTCAACCTTTTCAAAAGCTGTTCGATTCCGTCGTACAGCCTTAATTCCGAGCAGCCCTCAGCGCTGTATCTTTCACGGTATTTCTTAATCAGCCGTTCAATTTCCCCGTCGGAAAAGCCGTAATTTTTTTTAAAGCTGTCATATATCGGCGGACCTATGAATTTTTTAAGCGTACTTTCGGGCGGAGCAGCTTTTCCGTCTGACTCAAAAGCGTAAATAAGGCTTTTAAAAATTCCCTCCGACGAATCTACTACCGTCCCGTCGAAATCAAATAAAACCGCATCAAAATAAGCTCTCATTTTTACCTCACGCAATTTTTGAAATGTCAATAATAACGGTTCTGTAACCGCTCGCGGTATATGTGTAATAGCTTACGGCATATGTATCGGCAAAGGACATATTGTAATGCACGGAGTAATCGCTGTCGGAGAAGGTTTTGCATTTCCCCGTTTCGGTATTGTAAATATAAAGCTGATAATCCGCCGCATTAGCAACCGTGCCCGCCATTACGACATATTTTCCGTCATCGCTTACAAGGAACTGCGTCGGGTTGATTTTAAAGTCGGGCGTTTCAATAACCTCGTCGCTGCAAGTGCTGTAAATTCTGCCGTCCTCTTTATTAAGAAGCCGGTCGCCGCTTCTTATATATTGCTCGCCGTACTGCGCGTAAAATTCGTTAACCGTTGTTTCCTGTGAATTAAGCCATTTTACCGTCTTAAAGCCGTCGACCGTCTTTTTTATGTACACAAATCCGCCGTCGTCCGTAGGCTTCGCGTAGGTGTCAAGCACATCCTGCACCGCAAGGGTTTCGCTGCTGCCTTTTTTTAAATAAATATCCATAGGCGCGCTGTCAGACGCGTCGTAAGCGCGGCTTGTAAAGAACGGAATCGTACCTGTTTTGCTGTTAAGCTCGTTATCGGTAATCATACAGAAATCCGAGCGCACCGCGCCGTTTATGTCAAGCGTACGGTTATTCTCCGATAAAAACCTTGTAACCGCGCCGCTTGAACGGTTAAGCACATACGCCTCCTCCCAGACGGGATTGTTTGTATAAACCGAGGTAATATCGGTGCTTGCAAGCAGCAAGCACTTTCCGTTTTCCTCATATCCCGACGGAAGATTGGCAATCTTTACAAGCATATAATTATAAATAAACACATCCGAGCTTTGCGCCGAGGTAAACACGCCGTAGCCCGTAACGACTCCGTCCCGCTCAACAAAATGAACCGAAACGGGTATTTCCTGACCGCTGAGCGGAATTTTGACCGAAATGTTACCGCTTTCGGCAATTTCAACGTATTCCGTACCGTTAAACTCATAAAATTTTATATCGCCCGCCGAATCGGCAGTATAAACCACCGACGGAATATCGGTCTCGACATAGGGTATGCTCACCGTATTGTCGGAAAGAGTTATATCCTGAAGGCTGTCAACCTCCGCTTTAATTACTCCGGGTTGGGTGTTTCCGCGCACGGTGCTTATATAATACACGGCAACCGAAACCGCCGCCGCAAGCGCAGCCGCGGCGACAAGCCCCGTAAGTACGCCTTTTTTTATTTCCTTTTTCTGTTCCTTGCCGAGCTTTTCCTTTTTCAATCCGCGAACCGCCTTTCAGACAACGCATAATATCTAAGCTATGCATAATATCTAAGCTATATGAAATATATTATACTATGCCGCATACCAAATTGCAAGCGGACGAAAGTCTGTTTGAAGCGCAAAGAAGAAATTAAATTTACAAAAAGTCTGTTAATTGCATAAATTGTTTGCTATAATATAGCCCGGCAGTGCAAATTTGCGCTGTCAGGTTGATAATCGGAGGCGAAAAGCCGTGAGCTTTATTGAACTTATAAAAGTAATAATTCTCGGTATTGTCGAGGGAATAACCGAATGGCTGCCCATAAGCAGTACGGGGCATATGATTTTAGTGGATGAATTTTTGAAACTCGGCGTAACCGATGAATTTAAAGAGATGTTCCTTGTCGTAATTCAGCTCGGAGCTATTATTGCGGTCATAATTCTTTTTTGGAAAAAGCTGTGGCCGTTCGGTTACGGCGAAAGAAAAATCATAATAAAAAAACCGATTTTCAATATGTGGTTTCACGTGCTTGTTTCCTGCGTGCCCGCAATCGTTATAGGGCTGCCGCTTGACGACTTCTGCGAGGAGCATTTTTACAATCCCGTAGTTGTGGCAGCCGCGCTTATAGTCTTCGGTATTGCATTTATTGTGATTGAAAACAAAAACAAAGGCAAACCGTCAAGGATCAACTCAATTTCCGCTATCGACTGGAAAACCGCGCTTTTGATAGGCGTCTTTCAGCTTATTGCCGCCCTTGTCCCCGGAACGTCGCGCTCGGGCGCAACGATTGTCGGCGCGCTTCTTTTGGGCGTTTCAAGGACAGTTGCCGCCGAATACACGTTTTTCCTCGCAATCCCCGCCATGATAGGCGCAAGCCTTTTAAAGCTCGTTAAATACGGCTTTAATTATACCGCCGCAGAGCTTATTTACTTAGCGGTCGGTATGGCGGTTGCCTTTGCGGTTTCGCTTTTTGTCATTAAATTCCTTATGAATTACATAAAGAAGCACGACTTTAAGGCGTTCGGGTGGTACAGAATTATTTTAGGTATTATCGTAATAGCATACTTTGCAATAAAAGCATTAACGGCTTAAATCAAGGAGAACAGCTATGAATTACACAGCGGTTGATTTAGAGAAATGGAGCAGAGGGAAGCTGTTTCAGCTCTATATTGATAAAATTCGGCTCGTTTTGAGCCTGACCGTCGATATTGACGTGACAAACTTAAAGGCATATTCAAAGAAAACGGGAGTAAATTTTTACCCCTTGATGATGTGGGCGGCGTCAAAAGTAATCAATTCCCACGACGAATTTAAATACGGTTGGGATAAGGACGGCGCTCTGATCAAGTGGGATTATGTTTCTCCCTCTTATGCCGATTTCCACAAGGAGGATGAAAATTTCACAAAAATTGTCACCGAATATTCAGATGACATTTTTGAGTTCTGCGGCAGGGTTGCGGCTGACAGAGAGCGGTTTAAGAACGACCGCGCCTTTTTAGATGATCAGCCGCCGAATTTCTTTGATGTTTCCTGCTTGCCGTGGGTAAGGTATAACAGCTTTGATATTCATGCTTTTGACGAGTGGAAAAATCTTGCTCCCACGGTAACCTGGGGCAAATACGGGCTGGAAAACGGAAAACTGATGATGCCGCTGACAATGAATATCAACCACGCTGTTGCGGACGGCTTCCATCTGTCGAGATTTTTTAACGAAGTGCAGGAGTTGATAAATAATTTGAATTGAATAATCGGGTGAACTCCCGACAAATCGGCAAATTACGCTTTTAATATTATCAAAAAACGGTGCAGCGCCAATGACGGTGTTGCACCGTGTTTTTTATCAAAAGATTTCTTGTTAACCGAAAATCCTTTTCGTCTTTAAATCGCAATTTTACTTTTTCTCCGCAAGATTTACAACAGGCTTGCCCCGTTTTTCGGCGTATTTTATCGAAGCAAAAGCACCGCCGAAATTTCGATACACATAAGCAATTACCATATCTGCTTTATCTGCCATCCAACGGTTTCTGATTTGTATGGCGGCTTTGTAGTGAGCCGCGTCCGCTTCCTCGGGAATAATAACTCGGTCATAATAAAGCTTACAGTATTCTTTGTCTGTATTCAATCTGTTTGTCATATAAGGCAGTACCAAAACCAATGTAATGCGCTTGTTCGGGTGACGGCGTTTTGCCGCCCGAACAGCTTTAGCCGCCATATTATCATACTGTCCCATACCGCCTGTCATAAATTGAAACTCATTATCGGTTTTTAAAAGCCTTTCGATTTCGGCGTCTAATCTTGCTTCAATGTCTGATTGAAGCACTTCCCGATGACCGAAAAATGTACAGATAGTCATATTAGCCTCCAAAATATATGCCCAATATTAGAGCATATTATATGACCATTATATCGAGCATAATAAGAATATGCAAGATATTTCGGAGGTTCTCTATGATTGTCTACGATCCGCTTTGGAAAACATTAAAGAAAAAAGGGCTTTCAACCTATACTTTAAGGGTTAAATATGAAATCAGCGGAAGCACCGTTCAGCGATTACGCAAAAATATGTCCGTTTCCACTAATACTTTAGATGATTTATGCAGCTTACTGGATTGCCCGCTGTCGGATATTGCCGAGCATATCCCCGACAAGGAATTTGAGCAATCGGAAAATGAACATAGAACTTGATTATAGGGCAATCGGCAAAAGAATTAAAATTGCACGTATTAGAGCCGATTTGACGCAGGAACATCCTGCTGAAACCGTGGGCGTTTCTCCGTCCCATATGAGTAACATTGAAACAGGCGCCACCCGCGTCAGCTTAACAACGCTTGTGACAATTGCCAATGCTCTGTCCCTCACGGCGGACGATCTTCTTTGCGACGGCATAATTAAAGCACGGGAGCCGTTTGAAAATGAGATATTCCGAATTATTAAAGACTGTGACGAATATGAAATTCGTATAATTGCAGATATGTCGCAGGCATTAAAGAATACGCTTCGCAAGGACGGTCAACTGCGCAAAAGGGATACAGCGAACCATATCTGAGAGTAAGTCTGTAACCGTCCTCTGTTTCTATTGCCAAAAATAAAAGCCAAAATATGCAATTGAAATTACATATTAAACCCCGCTGTATCATCTCTCGTTTCCGAAAGAGCTACGGCAGGGTTTACTTTTTGTATCTTTTTTTCAGAAATTTCGGTTATTTCCTCGGCCCGCAGGGGGGACGTCGCCCGCAACGTCCCGATATTTATAACCTAAACGCAGATGTCCCCCGCATTTAAGGCGGGGACATCTCGGAGTTAGCGCTCCTTGACTTGCTTGCAATCTGTCTCGAGCTTCGCTCCGATTTAAATCCTTTTATTTACCCTCAACGCGCAGTCACAGCACCGCGCAAAGAATAAGCAGGATATTTCGGAGGTTATCTAAAATGCACCGATTGTTCAATGAAAATTGCTTAAACGATGTGAAATTTATTTCAAAAACTTCTATCGGTGCATTTATAAGTACTAAACGACGCAGCAGATTCAGTAGTTCTATTGATATTTCCTTATTAATAAATATCTACTAAATTACCATTTGAATCATAAAACTTTACTTCAGAAACCATTTTCTTATAATTTTCATCTGTATTACCTAAATCGTAAAATTTTACAAACCATATATACTCATTCCTTACAACAGTTCCCCTATACACATTTGAACCCTCTTTAACTGTCAATGTATATTCGTATTCAGTTATATCGGAATCCCTATTCGCACCAAAGAAAATCAAGGTGGCGCCTGTTTCTTTTTCACCGGTATCATCTCTTGTGAAAAATTGTATAGAACCAAATTTATTCTCTCCGTCTGTGTTGTAGTTGCTTTGTGTATTGCTTATAACGAATGTGTATCTATCAAGATCGATAAATCCAAAGAACCTTTTTTTAAAAACAAAAATTTCCTGTGGCTGTGATGAATCACCATCTGCTGCAACAAAATATGCATAGTCTTCAACATAGCGTCCATCACCAAGTCTTGAAAAATAAGTAGCGTTCCTTTCCGTGTTTTTCAGACAGTACTCTTTACACTCTTGAATAGACATCGTATTAAAAAAATAATAAATTGATATTGTTGATAAAACAACAAAAATAAATAAAACTGCAAATAGAATCCATTTTAATACTTCCTTCTTGCAAATGTATGGCTCGTTAGCCGACCGTAAATCATCCACCATTTTCCTGTTATCTTTCAATTTCATTTTTCCTTCCCCGTTTCCGTATTACGTAGTTTTTTCCCTTTTCAAATACAAAAAATAAAAGGATACAAACTCCCAATTTGATTATTATATAATATTATATCACATATTGTAACAATTTTGTTATACATATTTGCCTTATTTTTCTGCGTTGTAAATAGATGTGACCCAATTTAGGTAAAAATAAAGTCAAAGG
>CAZLCG010000048.1:0-8094 GCA_964557975.1 uncultured Eubacteriales bacterium | reverse complement strand
TTAAAGAAGTTATTATGGATGATTCAACCCAAATTCTTGGCAAGGATTAAAAAATCCGCTCAGCGCTACCAACACCGAGCGAATCACCTCAAAGGATACAAGTACCCTTCAAACAGCACATTTATTATACTCTACGAAAACAAACTTTGTCAAGCGTTTAATTGGCACTTGCAATTTACGTATTGTAGGCGTAAATTCTCAAAGTAAATGCAACAGTACGAAAGGATGGCATTTGCCGTGAGAAATCAAGGCATTAAGTAAGAGAAAAAAGAGAAGAAAAAAGGTTAATAAGCCTTAAAATCGGAAAAACAGGCAACCCAAATAAGCCTGAGAAGAAAAATTCTCAGACTAACTGCAACCATAGTTGCATTTACTATGAGAATAAAAAATTTTTTGCGCGTAGTTCATCAGGGCTTGACGATACAGCATATCTTGTGTTACGGTTTTCATGACGATTGGTTTACCTTCTTTCAGTTTTTGTCGCAACTTAACTGTAACACATGGTTCTCCATTCGTCACTTATTTTTCCCTTTTTGTAACACATCTATTGTAAACCTACACAACTAAAATTTATATTATTTTAAAAAAGCACTTGCATTTTTCCCTATTATATGTTAAACTTTTTAGGCTATCTAAGTTAGGTATATTAAAAGAGGTGACAGTAATGAAAGACGGTATTCATCCCGATTATAAACCCACGGTTGTAAAATGCGCATGCGGCGCTACTTACGAAACATCTTCAACTAAACAGGATATCCGTGTTGATATTTGTTCAAATTGTCATCCGTTCTTTACAGGCAAGCAGAAGCTTGTTGATACGGGCGGACGTGTTGACAGATTCAACAGAAGATACAATCTCGACAAAAAAGACTGATAACATTGGAAAGCGGTACTTGATTGTGCCGCTTTTTGATTTTTACGGGAGGTGAGCGTTGTGCCAAGCTACAAGACGGTTAAAAATGCAGCGTCCGATGAATTTTATGAAAAGCGTTCAAGGTTTATAGGCTATGTGAGTCCCGTTACATCCGTTGACGGCGCGAACAGGTTTATTTCCGAAATAAAACAGAAGAATTGGGACGCAAAGCACAATGTTTACGCCTATGCTTTAAGAGAAGGGAATTTAAAAAAGTATTCCGACGACGGAGAGCCTCAGGGAACGGCGGGCGTGCCCGTGTTAGACGTAATACTTAAAAGCGGAGTTTCCGACGTTTGCGTAGTTGTCACAAGGTATTTCGGCGGTATTCTTTTGGGCGGCGGAGGTCTTGTGAGGGCGTATTCGCACGCCGCAAAAATCGCTCTTGACGCGGGCGGAATTGTCAATATGGAGCTGTCGAGCGTCCTTTCGGTCAGCACCGATTACAATTTTTACGGCAGGCTTACGCCCCTGATTGCGGAAAACGGCGGAGCTGTCGAAAATACGGATTTTTCGGATAAGGTCAGCGTTTCTTTTCACATTCCCTGCGGTAAAGAGGAATATATAAAAAGCAGGATTTTCGACCTGTCAAACGGCAGGGCTTTCACACAGAAAACGGGCGAAAAATATATTATTTCGGAATTTAAAGAAAATTAAAAAATTTTTAAAGGGTTTTTTTAATTTTTTTCGTATATATAATTGATAACGTAATAAAAAAGGGGGGTATGTCTATTGTCGGTAAGAGAGAACACGCAGGAGGTTGAAAAGTTAACCTTATGTAAAAACGCTTTGCTTTCAAAAAACAGCAAGGGGAGAAGGCTCCCCGAGGAAGAGTGTGAAATAAGGACCTGTTTTCAGCGCGATCGCGACAGAATAATTCACTGTAATTCGTTCAGGCGTTTAAAGCATAAAACTCAGGTTTTTCTTTCTCCGGAGGGAGATCATTACAGAACAAGGCTTACCCATACGCTTGAGGTTTCGCAGATTGCCCGCACCGTTTCCCGAGCGCTAAGGCTTAATGAGGATCTGACCGAGGCTATCGCTCTCGGGCACGATTTGGGGCATACTCCGTTCGGTCACGCCGGCGAAAGGGCTCTTAACGAGGTATATCCGCAGGGCTTCCGTCATTATGAGCAGAGCCTGCGCGTCGTTGATTTGCTTGAAAAGGACGGTAAGGGGCTTAATCTTACCTATGAGGTTCGCGACGGAATATTATGCCATACAACGGGCAAGGAGGCGGACACCTTAGAGGGCAGGGTAGTTAAGCTTTCGGACAGGATCGCTTACATAAATCACGATATTGACGACGCTTGCAGGGCGGGCGTGCTTCACGAGGAGGACATTCCTAAGGATATTACCGACATTCTCGGTCATTCAAAATCGAAAAGGATCAACACGCTTGTGCTTTCGGCGATAGAAAACAGTGCGGACGATATTTGCTTGTCGCCCGAAATCCGAGAGCCGTTTGACGCGCTCCATAGGTTTATGTATCAAAATGTATATACAAATCCTATTTGCAAGGGCGAAGAAAAAAAGGCGGAGGCTCTTATAAAAAATCTGTATGAGTATTACTGCTCACATACCGATGAAATGCCCCTCTTGTATAGGGAAATTACCGAAAAAGAGGGCGCCGAAAGGGCGGCTTGCGACTATGTTTCGAGTATGTCGGACGGCTATGTTTTAAGCATATACGGCAAACTGTTTATACCAACGTCTTGGACGGAGTAATTTATTAAATTCGGAGGGATACTATGGCTTTCAGCGACGATTTTTTGCTTGAACTGCGTCAGCGCGCGGATATTGAGTCCGTTGTGTCCCAATACGTTAATCTTAAAAGGAAGGGCAGGCTCTTAGGCGGTCTTTGCCCCTTTCACAATGAAAAAACGCCGTCGTTTTATGTCTATCCCGAAACTCAGTCCTATTATTGCTTCGGCTGCGGCAGCGGCGGCGATGTGATAACCTTTACCAAGAATATTGAAAATCTTGATTATGTTGAAGCGGTTAAGCTTTTGTGCGAAAAAACGGGTATGACGCTTCCGCAGGATAATTTTGACAACGGGCTTTCAAGACGCCGCGCGAGAATTTACGAAGCGAACCGAGAAGCCGCAAGGTTCTTTCACGACGCGCTTTTTTCACAGGGCGGCGAGCGGGCACGCCGTTACTGTACTCAAAGACAGCTCACCAAAGAAACAGTTATTAAGTTCGGCATAGGCTTTGCTCCCGACGGATGGGATAATCTGAAAAACCACCTTAACAAAAAAGGCTTTTCCGATACCGAGCTTTATGAAGCGGATCTTGTTAAAGAGGGAAAGAACGGCTCATATTATGACACCTTCAGAAACAGGCTCGTCTTTCCCGTAATCGATTTAAGAGGCAATGTAATCGCTTTCAGCGGCAGACGGCTGAATGAGGATGACAGGGCGAAATATGTAAATTCCGCCGATACTCTCGTATACAAAAAGGGCAGGGAGCTTTTCGGGCTGAATTTTGCTAAAAAGTCCAATGAGGACAAGCTAATTCTCTGCGAGGGCAATATAGACGTCGTTATGCTTCATCAGGCGGGCTTTAATAACGCGGTTGCAGCCCTCGGAACCGCGCTTACCGAGGAGCAGGCTCATATTATTTCCAGATACGCAAGCGAGGTCTTTCTCTGCTACGATTCCGACGAAGCGGGGCAGAAAGCGGTTAAGAAAGCGCTCGGTATTTTTTCACATACAACGCTTCGCGTTAAGGTTATAAATATGAAGGGCGGCAAGGACCCCGACGAAATAATAAAGAAATACGGCGTTGAG
The DNA here is from genome assembly GCA_964557975.1 of uncultured Eubacteriales bacterium. Lineage (GTDB taxonomy): Bacteria > Bacillota > Clostridia > Oscillospirales > Acutalibacteraceae > Fimenecus. The sequence goes on along the minus strand of CAZLCG010000048.1, from coordinate 4,389 downwards.
AGATTCCGCTCTTTAATATCGGGCGCATACAACGATACTGAATACAGGCTTTCGGCTCAACGCCAAAAATATGATTTAACCACGACCGACGGAATATCGCAGTATATCAGGGCGGCGGCAGACGTGCTTTCAAGGGTGGCAAGCCCGATCGAAGCCGATGTTTACGCTTCTAAGCTTGCAGGGGAATTTTCCGTTAGCAAAGAGGCTCTTTTGTCCGAAATGCAAAAGGCAAAAAGAAAGGCTGTTAAAGCGGAAAAAGCCGAGACGTTCAGGGAAATACAGAAAAAGGCGGATGATCCAAACGACCTGATAAACAAAGTAAATCCCGAAAGAAGAAAGCATCTTCGCTGCGCTAAGGCGGAGGAAACCGTAATCGCCGCTCTTATGAACAATCCCGAGTTTTACAGAACGCTTAAAAATGCAGTTTCATCCGACGATTTTGTTACGCCTTTTAACAGGAGCGTTTACAGCGTTATTTCTTCAAGGCTTTCACAGGACAAGCCTATTGATATTTCGTTTCTCGCGCCTTCCTTTTCGGATGATGAAATAAGCGTTATAGCAAGAATACAGGCGAATACGGGTCTTTTGTCAAATTCCGTAGCGGAGTGCAGGGATTGTATAAATGTCATAAAAAATGAAAAAGATAAGAAAAAAACGCAGTTACCGTCAGAAATGTCCGCTCAGGACTTCTTGAATATATTTTCTGAAAATGAAACAGAAGAAAATACATAATGTGTGAGGGAGATTATATGGATAACAACCAAGAAAAGAAAAGCCCGATAGCCGAGCTTGTCGAAAAAGGAAAGGCGGCGGGCAAGGTCACAACTCAGGAAATAGATGCCGCGATGATCGAGTCGGATCTCGATATGGAGGATTTGGAAAAGGTTTATGAGAACCTTGAAAATCTCAATATCGAAATTGTTGATGATTTTGACTTGGATTTAGATTCATCCGAGTTTGACTCTGAGCTTCCCAAGGGGCAGGAGGCGGCAGAGGTGGCGGCAGACAGCCATAACGCCGCTATGGATGACCCTGTAAAGGTCTATCTTAAAGAAATCGGCAGAGTTCCTCTTTTAACACCCGAGGAGGAAATCGACCTTGCTATGAGAATTGCCGATAACGACACTCAGGCAAAGCAAAGGCTTGCGGAGGCTAACCTTCGCCTTGTTGTCAGCATCGCCAAAAGGTATGTCGGCAGGGGAATGCAGTTTCTTGATTTGATTCAGGAGGGCAATCTCGGTCTTATAAAGGCTGTTGACAAATTTGATTATACCAAGGGCTTTAAATTCTCCACCTATGCGACTTGGTGGATCAGACAAGCCATTACAAGGGCGATTGCCGATCAGGCGAGAACTATCCGTATTCCCGTTCATATGGTTGAAACCATAAATAAGGTAAAAAAAACCAACAGTCAGCTGCTTCATAAAAACGGGCGCGATCCGACCGCGGAGGAGATCGCCGACGTGCTTGATATGCCCGTTGACAAGGTGCGTGAAATTCTTCGTGTTGCTCAGGAACCTGTTTCTCTTGAAACTCCGATCGGCGAGGAGGAGGACAGTCACTTAGGCGATTTTATTCCCGATGATGACGCGCTCGCGCCCGCCGACGCGGCTTCAATGCTTCTTTTAAAGGAACAGCTTGACGATGTGCTTAAAACCCTTACAGACAGGGAGGCTATGGTTTTAAGGCTTCGTTTCGGTCTTGACGACGGTCACCCGAGAACTCTTGAGGAGGTCGGTAAGACCTTTGACGTTACCCGTGAAAGAATCCGTCAGATTGAGGCAAAAGCTCTTCGCAAGCTTCGCCACCCGAGCAGAAGCAAGAAGCTTAAGGATTTCCTTGACTGAGAGGGGAAATAAATGAGAAAAAATTATTCAAAATATTTGTGGGGAGCAATGCTGATTTTACTCGGAATTTTTGTCGTTCTGAAATCCTTTGACATTGTTTCGGGCAGTTTATTCTTCACGGGCTGGTGGACCTTATTTATAATAATACCGTCCGCAATAAATCTTATATTTAATAATAACAGAATTTGGGATTTGTCGGTGCTGCTTTTCGGAATAGCGCTGTTTATGGCGGCTAATGAGCTTTATATCGAATACTCGAATGTATGGGCTATCGGCGTTTGCTTAATTCTTATAAACATAGGCATAGGCGTTATCAGGGGCAATAAGACGAAAACCCGCAGGCGTGAAAATTCTGCTTTAAGCGGAAATTATATTGCGTTTTTTTCGGGCTGCGACGAAAAACCCGCGTCGTTTGAAGGCGGAAACGCTGTAGCGGTTTTCGGCGGCGTTGACCTTGACTTGCGCGATTTGGTTTTTACACACGATATATATTTAACCGCTGTTTCTGTTTTCGGCGGTATCGACATTTATACCAACGATAATATCAACGTAGTGTTTAATACAGTAAATATTTTCGGCGGTAACGACAATTATCAGACGAATATCCAAGGCAATCCGACATTGTATATTGACGGGTGCTGTATCTTCGGCGGAACAGACGTTAATAAAAAACGCCGTTAATAAGAAATAAAAAAAAGAGACGCGGGCTTTTCCGAAAACGGAAGGTCCGTGTCTTTATGTTTATCCCGTTTTGCTTTACTCGTTTTTCAGCGTGTATTCGTCTGTCTCGTTATCCTGATTTTTTTCAATATCGTTTGAAAGTGACTTTGAGCTTTCCGTTTTGTTGATAAGCTCAACCACCGACAGGAACATCGTAACCAAAAACAGATAAGGCAGCGGACAGAATATACCGGGATTGACAAGCGACATCATTTCAATTCCTATATAAGAAACAAGGGCGGTAATGTTAAATACCGTACGCTTTTTTAGAAACACATAAAATCTGTTGACAAGCTGAACGCTGAATGCGACTATGCCGACCGTACCGAGGCTTCCCATAATCTGAAGCGGTTCGCAGTGGTACCAGCAAAGCGCAAATTCGGCGGACGGGTGAACGTCACGGTTGCCCATATAAGCAAGACCCGTACCGAAAATGGGATTGTCGTTAAAATCTTTAAACGCTCTGGCAAAAAGCTGAAGTCTTACCTCCTTTTCGCCGCCCGTAAGCCCCATAACAAGTCTGTCGAAGGTTTCGCCGAAGAATCCGTAAAAATCCTGAAAAAACAGTGCCACGGATAAGGCGATGCCTAACACGATTGCAACGAACGTCCAGCGGTGGCGTTTGTCTATACCTATAAGAATACTGATTGTCATAACAAGCTCTATACCGCCGAAAATAAGACCTCCTCTTGAACCCGCTAAAAGAACCGCGATGTAAAAAAGAAGCGATAAAAAGATATACGAAGGCTTTTTTACCGCTTTAAAAGCCGCAAACGGCATAGCAAGCATCAGAAACGTCGAGATGTTGTTGCGCCACTGCATATAGATAATACCCTTTTCCGCAAAGACCTCAGACAGGTTTGCAAAGTAATATTCAAATATCATAAACACGGCGAACAAGCCCATATATATCATTATATCGGTGAATTTCTCTTTAAGTGGATACTGCCTTTCGGTATTAAGATAAGTGTTTAAAAGAATGTATATTATCAGCATACCGAATCCTAAGCCGAATACATAATAAAACGAAACGAGCGAGAAATACTCCTTAGCCGATATATAACCCGCGCCGCCCAGAGTTACCGAAACCGAAACCGCAAGAATTGAAAAAAAGCTTTTGCCTAAAATGATTTTTTGCCGATAAAATATAAAATGGAATATCAATGCCGCAACAAGCGGAACGGTAAACCATACATACTGTATAAACGTATTATATGAGTCGTAGCACTTTATAAGCGTTTCGCAGACAAGCAGAAACGGAAGCGTAGTGGCAATAAGGTCGTCGCAGACAACAAGCAAAACCGTGATAATCGAAATAAATATAAGCAAGCCTGCAACTTCAATGTTGAAAACCGTGACGATACACGCTATTGCAAGCTCGATAATCATAAATCTTTCCGAAATAAAGAACGAACGCAGTTTATCAACGGCTGCGTTATTATTTAACACTTTTTCCAATTGCCGACGAATCCTTTCGAGCGAACTTAATTTAAAAAAATTTGTATAAATTACTATGCATATTATAATACTTTTAATATCGCTTTTCAACTTCGGAAAGTTAAAATTTGGTTAAAATTTGGTATTCTGTTTGCGAAGAATGTCAAAAATGAATGTTTTGCATAACTTTTATCCGATTTTATTTTTAATTATGGTGTAAACGCAGCAAACACCCGGCAGCGTTTAAAAAAATCGAAAAAAGGTTAAAATTTTTTGAAAATAAGTGTTGACTTTTGTCGTTCGTTTTGATATTATATCAAAGCGCTCAAACGGGAGCGGCAACCGGACCTTGAAAATTAAACAACGACAAGACAAAGGAACCCTG
>CAZLCG010000047.1:0-8475 GCA_964557975.1 uncultured Eubacteriales bacterium | reverse complement strand
ATCATTTTCCTATTCGTCCCCTTAATTGGAAATCTCCCGCTGATTATATTAAGGCTTACATCAACAACGGTGAGGTTTTCTAATTTTGTAACACATCATTGACAAACCTACAAAAATATGAACTCCTCGCGCGATTTTACAGTGGAAATTCTCGGGAAAATATGGTACAATGATTATAATTGGTTATTGTACCGTATTTTTATGTCCTTTCGGTATCATTTATTTTATCGCTTTTTAACCGTCGGGTACATATAATGCAATCATTTATGTGAGGCGAAGTATATGAGTAATTCAAAATATATTTCTGTTAAAAGGGCTTTCGCGATTATAACCGCTCTTGTTATGACGGCTTTATGTCTGTCGTCCTGCGGCGGCGCAAGCGGCTCAAAATCCGTAAAAATCAAATCAATCAGCGAAACCGACGCTTCGTATTCTTTAAGGGATTATCATATCTCCGACAGTAATAATTTAGTTTATGTTACTAAGTCGGGGCTTATAGAACTTTACTTTGACAGCGTGACCTACGGAGTTGCCGTTAAGGAAACGAGCACGGGTAAAATATGGTATTCTCTCCCCTTGGCGTCTGACGGCGATGAAAGCTGTGACGCTGCCGTCATGAATGTCAGAGTATCAAAGGATGAGAATGTATACAATATTAACTCGCAGGACAATTCGGTTGCTTTCTCCTGTGCAGCCTTCAAGCCCACGAGCAACGGTATTCAGGTTACATATAATATGGCTCTTGACGCTGAAACGGCGGCTAATGGAGCAGAGGAGTCGAATGACGGCGGCTTATACCTTTCGGTTACCGCGGTTTATTCGCTTTCCGACGGCGTATTTAACGCAACGATCAACTGCGGGGATATGATTGTTTCCGACGGATACACGGTTGAAAATATTGACTTTATGAATTACTTCGGCGCAACCGCCAATGCCGAGCCGGACGATTTCATCTTTGTTCCCGACGCCTGCGGAGCGCTTGTTATGACGGGCGGCACGGCAGCGGATATTTATGAAACGAGAACTTATAAGGTTTACGGAAACGATAATGCTTTGATTGATGAGAGCGAACCTATTTCTGAGGGAACCGAAATCAAATATGCCGACGCGATTATTCCCGCGTTCGGAATGAAATGCTCAGAGAACGCGTTTCTCGGCATTATTGTATCGGGCGATACGTCCGCCGATATAATTTCTCACAGATATAACGGAGGCGGCACATATAACCGTGTAGGCGCTTCATTCAGAATTACGGACGTTGTTCTGAGCGGCAAAGAGGGTAAATACACCAAATATACGGGAGAAACATACAGCGGTGAAATTAAAATATGTTACAGGTTTCTTTCGGGCAAAAACGCAGGCTATTTAGGGCTTGCCTCAGCCTGCCGCGAAACACTTATAAGAAATTCCGTGCTTTCCTCCGATGTGGTTTCGACCTCACAGCACATTCCGTTTATGCTGACGGTTCGGGGCGCGGCTGCAAAGAAAAACCCTAAATCGTATGAGAAGCTGTCGACCTATGAGCAGACGCTTGATCTTTTAAATCTTCTGAAAGCCAAAGGCGTCAATGATATTGACATAAGATACAGCGGTATGCTCACGGGCGCGGACAATCAGGATCTGCTTTCAAAGGCTGAGCCGATAAGCTCGCTCGGCAGCAAGAAAGATTACGGTGAATTAAGGCAATATGTTTCCACTCAAAATTTTGAGCTTTACATTGATATTGATATGCTTTGCTTTAACAAAAAGAGCGCGTCGGCAGGTAAGTACGGGGCGATCGGCATAGACGGAGAAAGCGTTTACTGTCTCGGTGAAATCAGCTTTTCCGATAACGAGGAAAATGAAACATATAAAAGATATGCCGCTTCAATGTCCGCACTTGAAAATCAGGCGCTCGATTTCCTTAATAATATTAAGGATTATGCGAGCGACGGCTATTGCATAAACGACGCCGGTAATATTCTCTATTCGGATTATTCGGACGAGGCTCACAGCAGAAGCAACGCCGTCAATATACTTTCAAATCAGGCGGCAATGCTTGCTAACAACCATAAAATAATGGTCGATAACGGTAACTTCTATATGCTTAAAAACGCCGATGTTGTCGTTGATTTGCCGAGAAACACAGGTTATCCCGAAAATGAGAGCTATGTTTCTGTTCCGTTTGTCCAGATCATCCTTCACGGGATTGCCGATTACTCAATGGAGCCGATAAACCTTTGCGACGACGTTGAAACGGCTTTTCTTAAATCGGTCGAGGTCGGCGCAATGCCGAGCTATGAGTGGTACTGCACAAAGACGGAAAATGCCGCGGACGATAATAAGTATTATTATGAAAATCAGCTTTCCTCGGCTGCCGAAAACTATGTAACCGCAGACAAAATAATCGGCGATTTGAGGAACGCGAGAATCACCTCGCACTATGAGGTTCAGCAGGGAGTTTACTGCACGGAATATAACAACAGCATTATAATCTATACAAATTACAACGATACGGCGGTTACGGTAAATTCAATTTCGGTTGAACCGATGAGCTGCCTGAGAGTGAACTGATTTAAAGGCGCGGATTTTAAGCCTTGTTCCCTGCTTGTATATAAAATATAACCTGAGCGTGGGCTGCAATCGTTCGCAAGCAACGGTTTCAGCGGGCTTGCCGAGGCTTTGCTCCGTTTTAAATTCATAAGTTAAGAATTACCCCCCTTTCGCTGCCTCTCTGAGGGCAGACAAGGGGGGAGTTTTCAATTCAAACCTTTTCCGCCCCCTCGGTGAGGGAACTGTCACGAAGTGACTGAGGGAGTTTTCGGAGCGGCGCGTCCGGAAAGCCGCACACTACGCAAAATTAAGATTTCTTAAAATCAGCGGTCAATACAGCGTTTATCTCCACGGCAGATGATAAAAACAAATTTATCCTTTTAACAGAATATTTCTCCTTCACCGGAAGGGGAAAATTTTGCTTTTTCTGTTGAACTTATACATAAAAACTTTAATTTTTTTGTAATAATTATTTCCCCGTTTTATCTTTATTATTTTTTATAATCGTGATATTATATACATTGAAAAACGACAAATTCGTTAAGATTTGTCTAAAAAAAGCGGAGGAAATATGAAGGAATATTTTAAAAGAGTTACAACAATACCGAATAAAATCGAGCTTATTATTTGGTGGGTATTCAGGGCGCTGTTGATTTTTGCTTTTGTTTACAGTATTGCAGGCTACATAAACGGCAGTGTAAACCCCTTTACGGGCAAGGCGTTTGATATTACGGATCCGCTTCAGATCGGGGCGAATTTTTTGTGTACCTTTGTGTGGGAAATCTTTATGGCGCTGTCCGAAAAAAATTCGTTAAGATATATTGACCCAAGGGTGCAGACTTTTCTTATTATCGGTATTTTCTGCGGTTCGTTCTGCGGCAAATTCCTTAATTGGTATTATGATTTCAGATGGTGGGACGTTATTCTCCATTTTGCGGGCGGCGGCGCGTGCGTATTCTTCGGCTACGAAATTGTTACGGCTATGCAGAAAAAAGACAGGGTCAGGGTGCCGCTGTCGATTGTCCTGCTTTGCGCTATGGGCTTTTCATTCCTTGCCTCGACGGGCTGGGAGCTGTTTGAGTTTACGTTCGACCAGATTGCGTGCAGAAGCTCTTTCTTGGCGGGCAACATTCTTGCTGCGGGCGACGCCCAGCATTGGTCGCATACCCTTGCCGAGGGAACGCCCAAGGTCCTGACGGTGTTCAATCCCTATTGGGACGAACGCTGGGCTCTTATGGACACTATGGCGGATATTGTTCTTAACACCTTGGGCGCGTTGGCTTCGATTATCTTTTTAAGGATATTTCCGTACCGCCACAGAGGTAAAAACAATGTAAACGCACAGTCGGAAATTCAGAAAAAAGCTGTTGAGATATGAAAAAGAATTTAAATAAGAGCAACACTCCGTCAAACCCGCTTGAAACGAAGCCTGCGAACGATTGCAATTGCGACGGACGCCATCGCATAAATTATAATCTTGTAATGGAGCGGGAAATAACGCAAACAGAAAGCACAGGCAAAAAACCTGTGCTTTTGCTTCAGTGCTGCTGCGCGCCGTGTTCGAGCGCGGTGCTTGAAATCCTGCACAAATATTTTTTCGTTAAAATTTATTATTACAACCCCAATATCTATCCTGAAAAGGAATACGAAAAGCGGCTGCGAAATATGCTTCTTTTGATTGAAAGAGCAGGATATTCGGATATTGAATTTATTTCAGCGCCGTATATTCAGCAGGACTTTTTTGAAGCTGTAAAAGGGCTTGAAAACGAAAAAGAGGGCGGCAAAAGATGCGCGGAGTGCTTTAAGCTGCGTCTCGGAAAGACCGCGGAAAAAGCAAAGGAAATCGGCGCGGATTACTTTACGACCACGCTTTCGGTAAGCCCGCATAAAAATTCACGGCTTTTAAACGAGATAGGTATCAGCCTTCAAGAGGAATACGGCGTTAAATATCTTCAATCCGATTTTAAGAAAAAGGATGGATATAAACGCTCAATAGAGCTTTCAAAACAGTATGGGCTTTACAGGCAGAATTACTGCGGATGCAAATATTCGATTTGGTTTGACAGTCCCGAAACAAAGAAATAAATAATGCAGACAGGCAATAAATACGCCGAAACAGTTTAACGGACAGATTTTTTGTCTGTCCGTTTTTTAATAGTTTTTCAATCGGAGCAACTCTGCGTAAGCCTCGCTTGAAGCGGCGCTTGCAGACAATTGCTGTCCGCCGCTTTAAAGGGCGCAATTCCGCCTCCCTTTTCGCAGAGGATGCTGAACGGCGAGGACGTCCGCACTTAGGTTATATGCAGTATAAATTCATATCCCAGCACGGAATATATCGGTGATGCCTCAGAAAAATTTTATAATCGGGGTTAATATCCTTAATTTTCAGCGGGATTTCAAAAATATCCTCGCTTCGGTGGTAAACGGCGATATTAAGCTTCGGTTTTTTATTTTTAAGCGTGTCAAAAGCCCCGTAAAGCATTTGACCTTCACATCCTTCGACATCCGCCTTAATGTATGTGAAAGCGTCAATTGATTGCAGGCTGTCAACCGTGGTAACCTCGCACCTCTTATCGGAAACAAGGCTAACCGAGCTGTTCCTGCCCGCATTGTTTTTAAAACTCAGGCAGCCGTTTTCATACCATATACCTTTTTTTATCAGGGTTATATTTTTTATATTTGACGCGTAAATCCGAAGCTTTGAAAAATTCTTTTCATCGGGCTCAAGCGCGGTTATATGAGAAAAGCTGTTGCCCGTATATTTTAAAAACTCGTCTACCGTATCGCCCTTGTATGCGCCGAGGTCAAGGTAATGCTCATCGCCTCCGAGACGCAGAATTTTTTTAAACGCTTCGTCCTTTGACGTTTCGCTTCTGAAAAGATATTTAAGCTCACCCGTAAGCTCAAACCTTAAAATGTCAAGAAACACCTCGCGGGAAAGCTCGTCATACAGAATATTATAAACATTTTCGAGCTTTGTTCCGTTTTGCATAATAAGCTGCCTGTTGAAAACCGTATCTCCGTAAACGGGCACGCAGGGGACTAAAACTCTGTGCTTTTTTGATATGGAAAGTATATTATCAATAACCTCCCGCAATTTCGTTCCGAAACCGACGGCAACAACAAAATCGCCGTATTTATATTCAAAATCGGCAAGCCTTTGAACCCTGAATCCTCGGAAAGCTCGCTCCCTTACAAAGTCGTCGCTTGCCATAACGCCCGAAAGCCTGATTCCGAGGCGTTCAAGCTCGTTAATTACCTTATCGGCGCCGTTGCCCGTACCGTAAAGAATTATCGGCTTGTCGGAGTCCTTGAGCGTTTCCCATGACGATTTCAGTTTTAAAATTTCCGTAAGCATAATAATCCCTTTTTTAAGCTGCCCTAAGAATCGGAAAGCAATTTTTTCTCAATGTTTTTATTCTGTATTTATTTTAACATAAAATTTATAATTTTCAAACTCCCTAACTTTCATCAAAGCTTTTGCGTAAATCCTCAATAACTTTTTTCTCTATTCTTGAAACATAAGAACGGGAAATGTGCAGCTTTTCGGCAATTTCCCTTTGCGTAAGCGGAAAACAGCCGTTAAGACCGTAACGCCTTATTATAATTTCCTTTTCCCTGCCGTCCGGCATAGCGTTAATGCATCTTCGCAGTTTTTCAATTCTCATCTTTTTGTCTATATCGTCGGAAATGGTATCGTCGGTAAAAATAATATCGGACAGCGTGAGCGGATTGCCCTCGGAATCCGTGTCAATAGGTTCGCTCATAGAAACGTCCTGCGAGGATTTTTTTTGATTTCTGAAATACATAAGAATTTCATTTTCAACGCATCTTGCGGCATAGGTGGCAAGGCGCGTTCCCTTTTCGGCGTCGAAACTGTTGACGCCCTTAATAAGCCCTATGGTTCCGATTGATATAAGGTCATCCTGATCGGAATAAGATGAATAGTACTTTTTTATAATATGCACAACAAGGCGCAGGTTGTGTTCGACGAGCAGGTCCCTCGCTTCACTGTCGCCTTCCTTAAGCCTTTGGAGCGCTTCTCTTTCCTCCTTTGCAGAAAGCGGCTTGGGAAATGAACCCGCATTCTGAATGTGAAGCATAAGGTAAAACATATTTGCAAAAATTGAGGAAAACAATGATGACAGCAAAAAATCACCCCATAAGTTTTTTTAAAATATATGAAAATACGGGTGAAAATTTACGTTGTCCCGACGAGAAAATCATAAAGCGGCTCGCCGCCTGAAAGGCAGCGCTTGCAGCTGCGGGTCGGTTAATGCAATTTTTGACAAAAATATAAAAACAGTATATTATTGAATTAAATTTGGATATGAGGTGCGCCTATGCCGTTACAGATAATCAGAAATGATATAACAAAAATTGAATGCGACGCGATTGTCAATGCCGCTAACTCTGCACTTTTAGGCGGAGGCGGCGTTGACGGCGCCATACATAAGGCGGCGGGCAGAGGGCTGCTGCTTGAATGTGCAAAGCTTGGCGGGTGCAAGGTTGGGCAGGCTAAAATTACAAAAGGATATAATCTGCCGTGCAAATATGTTATACATACCGTTGGTCCTAAATGGAAGGGCGGGCAAAACGGCGAGAGAGAGCTTTTGGAGAGCTGTTACAGAGAGGCATTGAAGCTTGCAATGGATAACGGATGCGAATCCATAGCATTCCCTTTGATCTCAAGTGGGGTTTACGGGTATCCCAAAGACCAAGCGCTGCGGGTTGCAGTTGATGTTATAACCTCTGTTCTCGTCGAACATGATATACTTGTTTATATTGTTGTTTTCGATAAGGCAGCGTTTCAAATCAGTGAAAAGCTGTTTACTGAAATTGCCTCTTTCATTGACGACAAGTATGTCGACGCCCACTTTGAATTCAACCGAACCAAACGGGATGAATGGGGCGAAAGCGCATTTTTAGCGGAGACCCGCATACTTTCGGATGAAGATGAAACTGCGGAACATTCCGCACCTGCCGCCTCTTCTGCTCCCTGCCAGCAGGCGATTGCGATGCCGAAGTCCGCATCGTTAGAGGATGTTGTAAAGCAGATCGATGAGAGCTTTTCCGAAATGCTGCTGCGTAAAATCGATGAAAAGGGAATGACGGACAGCCAATGTTATAAAAAAGCAAATGTCGACCGGAAGCTGTTTTCTAAGATTAGAAGTGACAGTAACTATCATCCCAGTAAACCGACGGCTATCGCATTTGCAATTGCGCTGGAGCTCGATTTGGAGGAGACAAAGGATATGCTGATGAAAGCCGGCTTTGCGCTTTCACACAGCAATAAATTTGATATCATCATCGAGTATTTCATCACAAACGGAAATTACAATGTGTTTGAAATCAACGAGGCGCTGTTTGCCTTTGATCAAAGCTTGTTGGGAGGTTGATTTCCGTAATTTATACCGACGGTACGAAAAGAGCTTTAAAATTGTGCTTTGAAGCTCACAAAAATCAAGTAGACAAAAGCGGTATGCCGTATGTTTTTCATCCGTTTCATCTTGCAGAGCAAAGAAGGATGAAAAAAGCACAATCGTTGCCCTGCTGCACGATATTATAGAGGATACTGATTACACCATTGATGATTTGAGAAATCTCGGATTTGATGATGATGTCACATAAGCTCTTAGACTGTTGACGTATGATGAAGCGGTTTCTTATATGACCTATGCGGCAGCGATAAAACAAAATCCGATTGCCCGTACAGTCAAGCTCGCGGATTTGCAGCATAACAGCAACTTATCCGGACTTGATGCAGTGGATGAGAAAGCCCTAAAAAGAAAAGAAAAATATTCTGCGGCAATAGAATTGCCGAAAGATTAAAAAATTGTCGCATACGAAGTGACCACTGTCCCCGATAAATTCAATATAATACGGTTACAGGATCGGAAATGACCTGATGAATTTATCGGAGGTAACTCAAATGAAAAACAA
>CAZLCG010000046.1:0-9029 GCA_964557975.1 uncultured Eubacteriales bacterium | reverse complement strand
CTCCATTCGTCACTTATTTTTTTCTTTTTGTAACACATCTATTGTAAACCTACAACAACCTAAAAAAACGCAAAATAACTTTTGTTGACATCGGCGATATAAAGATGTTATTATTATTATAAAGTAAAATAAAGGGAGTCAATGAAATGAAAAAGACAATTAGTTTATTGGTTGTAACAGCGCTTATTTTATCTGTTTTTACATCCTGTGGTTTAAGCAATAAAGGAACAGATAACAGCATTGACGCAAATGCAAACAAAATAACGGCTTATGACGTTGATACAGCCGATTATCAGCTTAATATCGACGCTTCAAATGAAGTTAAGGATATAAGCGAGCTGCTTTACGGTATTTTCTTTGAAGACATCAACTTTGCCGCTGACGGCGGTCTGTACGCTGAGAAGGTTGCCAACCGTTCGTTTGAATTTACCGATTTGGCCGCCGATGACGAGATGTACGCTTGGAGCAGCGTCGGAGAAATATCAAGCGAGGTTAAAATAAATGAAACTGACGGCTGTCTTAATGAGAATAATACAAATTATCTCGTTTTAAATAATGCTTCGGGAACACTTGCAGGCGTTCAAAACAAAGGTTTTCTTGAGGGTATGGCAATCGCCGAGGAAAGCTATGATTTTTCTGTTTACGCAAAAGCGCTGAACGGATACACGGGCGGAATCACCGTTCGCCTTGTCGCCGGTAAAAAGACGGTCGATGAAAAGAGAATTGACTCAATCACAGATGAGTGGGAAAAATATGAGCTTGAATTAACCTCTGACGTTAATGAAAGTGAAAACGTATATCTTCAAGTCTTAATTGATAACGGCGAAGCGGCTGTCGATATGGTTTCTCTTTTCCCCGAGCATACATATAAGGACAGAGAAAACGGGCTCAGAAACGACATCGCGACTATGCTTGAAGAGCTTCAGCCGAAATTCCTTCGTTTCCCCGGAGGCTGCGTAATCGAGGGCTACGATGAGGATACCGCATACGATTGGAAAGCGTCCGTAGGTGCGGATGAAGACGGAAATCCGTTGGAATTTAACGGAAAATACGGCGACGTCGCGGCAAGGCGTCAGGGCATAGACGTATGGACGGACGTCAATGCAACCGATGACGAATATCCGAGCTTTATGACTTACGGTCTCGGCTTTTTCGAGTTCTTCCAGCTTTCCGAGGATATCGGCGCGGTAGGCGTTCCCGTTCTTAACGCCGGTATGTACTGTCAGGGCAGGAACGGTGTGGCGCTTGAAATCGGCAGCGATGAATTTAACAGGTACGTTCAGGATATGCTTGATTTGGTCGAGTTTTGCCGAGGCGATGAAAACACGACATGGGGCAAAGTCAGAGTTTCGCTCGGTCACGAAGAACCGTTTGAATTGAAATATATTTGTATCGGTAACGAAAACTGGGGCGAGGACTATTATGAAAGATATAATGAATTTGTTAAGGCGTTAAATGAGGCAAAAGCGGAAAATCCAGAGTTATATAAAGATATTGAATTGATTTATTCCGCAGGCGCGGACGACGTTATGGGAAGCGAGGATTATTTAAAGGCATACGAATACGCAAGCGATAAGCTCAGCGACAACGAAAACAATTTTGCGGGCGCAATAGACCAGCATTACTATAACGGCGTTGATTGGTTCTTAAAGAATACCGATTATTATGACGAGGAAAATTATTCGAGAACCGTAGACGGAATGACTCAGAACTACGGCGGTAAAATCAATGTATTCTTAGGCGAGTATGCAAGCTGGAGCAATAAAATGTCTTCAGCCCTTGCGGAATGCGCATATATGACGGGACTTGAACGAAACGGCGATATAGTAGCTATGTCAACGTATGCTCCGCTTCTTTCAAGCGTCACTGCAAGGCATTGGGCGCCCGATTTGATTTGGTTTGACAATTCAAGCGCGATGGGCTCGGTAAACTACTATACTCAAATGCTGTTTTCACGCAATCAAGGCTCAAAGCTGCTTGATTCACAACTTGAAGGCGCTCTCTTCGGCAATAAGGAACTGGGCGGTAAGGTCGGCGTCGGCACATGGAACACTCAGGCAAGCTTTGATAATATCAAGGTGGTTGACAATAAGACGGGCGAAATACTCGCTGAGGATGATTTTTCAACGAATACAATAAAGAATTGGGAAAAAGACAGAGAGGGCAAGTTTAAAATTAAAGACGGCACATTAAATCAGATTTCAACCGACAGCCAGACAACCGATTTCGGTTCTCTCCTTTTGATCGGCGACAGCTCGTGGACCGATTATACATATACGCTTGAAGCTACAAAAATCGACGGAAGCGAGGGCTTCTTCATCCCCTTCTCGGTAAACGATAACGGAATGTATTTTTGGAATATCGGCGGATATGAAAATACTCTTTCCTGCTTACAGGAATACAGCTGCTTCTGCAAGTCGGGTCAGCTTGAAGGCACGGTTAAAGACTTTGTTGCCCAAACGGGCAGGACCTATCAGTTAAAGATAGTTGTCAGCGGCAGCAACATTAAGTGCTATATTGATGATGAGCTTTATGTTGACTACAATGCAAGCGAAACAACCGCAGCGCAGGCATATCAGGTCGTAAGCACGGATGAGACCGGTGATATTATCATCAAGCTTGTCAATATAACGGGCGAAAACAAACAGTTTGCGGTTAATATCGATAACGCAAAGGATATAGGCAGCGAAGCCGTAATGTATCAGGTGGCGGCAGGCGATTATGAATTTGAAAATATTTTCGGCGATGAAAACCAAGTTGAAATGGAGGAATACAAGCTCAGCGGCGTTTCCTCACAGTTTAACTTCACAGCTCCGTGTTATTCGGCAACCGTAATAAGAATACCGTCGCAAAGCGTCGGCGAATAATTTCAGTATCAGCGCCCGCGGTCGGTAAAAGCATTACCCGAATTTGTTAAAGGCCTCGGAATGTACGTATAAAAAAATCAAAATGATATGTAATACAAACATAATAAAATTGAAAAAATAACAAATATCTGCCGCCCGCTTTGGGTGGCAGATATTTGCTTTGTAAAATAATCCCCGCTGAAGATAGGTTGTGCTAACGCTACCTACGGCGACATTCTGCCTCAGGGGCTCTGCCGAAAGCCGGATAAAGCCCGAGCGTGCCCCGATTTAGATTCTTGGCCTTATACTCCTAAAGGAGTATACTATGCTTGAAGGTGATATTATGAAAACAGTTTATGACCGTTGTTAATTTGATTTTAGTGAACGAATTGTTATGCAATTGCTTATTATTTTGCTTAAAGCATTATTTACGGTCAAAATTAAAAAAGATGCATATGTTGAAACGATGCGAACCGAGTCTGTTTACAACGCGAAAAATCAGAAAAATATATCTACTAAAAGCAAAAATATTACCGCAGGTATCCCGCCGAAGCCCGACAGAATAAGCGTCTGCGGATTTATGCTCAAATTAACGCCGAAAAACGAGCCTGCAAAATCCGCCGCAAAAAGAGCGATAATCCCCTGAAGCGCGGTCAAAATGAGCGCGAAAAAAAATCTTTTTGTCCTCAGCATTGAAATTATTACGGTAAAGCCCGCAACGGCGAATAAACAGTAAACGGCAGTAAGCATTTATATTCCTCCCTTTTACATAATTTATATGAACGGCGGAAAAGATTATATTACTTGAATCGGCAAAGGAATGAAAAAAATGGAGATTAAGTATACGTTTGAGCAATTCTGCCCCGAGCGCGACCGCAACATACAGGTTGACGCCGTTTTTGATAAGGATGGAAAAATCATATATAAATGCACCGAAGAAAACGGTAAATGCGAGACGTGCAAATTTATTAAGCGATTTAACACCCCGCTGAAGTAATAAAATATAAAAAAATATTAAAAAACTTTTAACATTCTCTTATTTTCCCTTTTTTTGGTTGACCTGTCCTTTAAAATAAAGTAAAATATTGTTGTAAGCTTTAATTTTATTTAATTTCAAGCTGAACCCCGATACAACATGCGCGGATAATCCCCCGCGGCGGCTCACTCTGCCGCAAGCTCCGCCGAAAGCCGAGCGAGGTCTGAGCGTCACTCCGATTTTAATTACGGCAAAGCCCTCCGTTTCCGCACGGTTTGTTTTATCGGGCTTCAGAGTCTTATATACGGTGGATAAAATGAGAAAAATAATGGATTTTGAAGTTTTTGATATAATAGGATGTACGGATGGGATAATTGCGTCAAAAAAAGAGACTGTCAGCGAGGGCAGCTATAAGGTCAGCTTTTTTAAATTTGACCTTAATGACGGGCGGCTTTCCCCCGTTACCAAGGATTTTTACCAATTAAATAAATTCGGTGAAAATTACGGCATTATAGTTTCGGAGCTCGGCGATTATGTTTCGTGCGAGGCGGCTTTATATAAGAACGGAAGCGTTGCCGTCGTATATCCTACGGGCGAAACGGGCTTTTTTGACAAGCGCGGCAGAAATGTTTGGACGGGTGATTTATTTTACCGCGATTGCCCTATTAACGGCGCAGTCCCGAGCGGCGCCTATTTTTGGACGACCGTTCCGCTTCAAAATTCAATTATAAGCTATTCGATACCCCACAAAAAATTCAGCATGAGAATAGGAAGCGAAAATTCCCCTACGTTTAACGAGCCTGTTTCGTTAAGCATATACGGCAACGAAATGTTCGTGTGCAACGCAGGCTCCGATAAAATCCGCTCGGTCAACCTTAAAACCTTTCTTGTAAATGATTTCAGGCAGTTTGAAGAACCTGTTTACAGATATGTCCGTTCGGGTATTCGGGAATTTGTCGTTCTCGCGTCGGGAGTTTATTTGCTTTAACCCGCCGCCTTAAAGCGTACAATCCTCTCGCCGCCGTCAGCGTAAGCCGACTGAGAGAGTTTTTCAATTCAATCCTTTTCCGCTCCCTCTCCGAGGGAGCTGTCAGCGTAAGCTGACTGAGGGAGTTTTCAGGGCGACGCGTCAAGGATGCCGCGCCCTACGCACAAAATAAAATTTGCGTATAAAACAGCCTCCCTTGTGCAAAAGGATGCCGAACGGCAAAGAGCGTCCATGTGTAGATTTTAAAAGACAGCGGTTAAAACCAACCGCTGTCTTTTCATATTTCTGTTCAGTCTGATTTTACTTAATTACCGTTGCTTTCAGGTTTTTTCATTCTTATTCTTTTTTCCTATTTTCCGTTCTTCGCCATGAATGATTCTTTTAATATTTGAGCGGTGCATAATAACAACAAGCGCCGCTGTTACCGCCGTCGCCGCAGTAGGGAAAACAGGGCTTATATAAGAACTCAACGAAGCCGAATATTTATAAATAAAGAACGTAACTATCGGGAAGCATATGCCCGTAATCATTGAAGCTAAAGAAACCATTTTAGAGCATAAAAGAGTTACGGCAAACGGTACTGCCAAAACAGGAACTGCCAACGGTGACATAGCCATTGCGACGCCGAGCGCAGTTGCGGCGCCCTTACCGCCCTTAAAGCCGAAATAAAGCGGAAACATATGCCCGACAACCGCGGCGACGCCGCCTATATAACCGCAAACAATGACATTCTGCTCGCCCGAAAGCAGGTACATTGAAACAACAGACGCTGTTACGGATTTTAAAAAATCCCCGAGAAACACAACCGCGCCCGCCCCTTTGCCGAACGTCCTTAACATATTTGTCATACCCGCGTTGTTCGAGCCGTAATCCCTGATGTCCTTGCCGAACATTATTTTTGAAACAATTATACCGAAGCTCAGCGAACCGAGCAAATAACCGACAACAGCGCACAATACGTAATTAAGCATTTGAGCCTCCGAAATCCAAAAAGTATTATTTAAGCACGGCAACATTATACTTAGTGTTGCCGTATTTGTCAATAAAAAACAAGCCGAAGGAAAAATACCCTCGGCTTTGCTTTTATTAAAATCCGTCGGCTTTCTTATTTACTTTCCTCGGCGGCTTTGTCTGCTTTTTTTGAAAGAATTACGTTTGCGATAATTCCGAGAATGAGCGCGCAGGCAATCGAGGTAATTGTAACCTGCCCGAAGCTGAGGGTAAGACCGCCGATACCGCAGATAAGGATAACAGCTACAACGAAAAGATTTTTGTTCTCGCCGAGGTCGACATTCTGAATCATTTTAAGACCGCTTACAGCGATAAAGCCGTAAAGAGTAATGCAGACGCCGCCCATTACGCAGTTGGGGATCGTCGAAAGAAACGTTACAAACGGACCGAAAAATGAGATTACGATTGCCATAACGGCAGTTGCAAGAATTGTTACAACAGAGGCGTTGCCTGTAATTGCAACACAGCCGACCGACTCGCCGTATGTTGTGTTTGGACAGCCGCCGAAGATTGCGCCTACCATTGAGCCTACGCCGTCGCCCAAAAGCGTGTTATGAAGTCCGGGGTCCTTGAGAAGATCCTGACCGATAACCGAGGAAAGGTTTTTGTGGTCGGCAATATGCTCCGCAAATACTACGAAAGCAACGGGAACATAAGCAACCGCGACGGTAGCGATGTATTTTCCGTCAATAGCCGACAGACCCTTTGCCGCTGTAAGAAACGAGAAATCAGGAAGCGCGAAAAGCTTCATACCGCTGAATACGCTGAAATCTATGACCTGAAGAGCAGTATTATCGGTTTTAAGACCGATTACCGTAAACACCGCCGCAACAGCGTAGCCCGCGAGGATACCGATAATAAACGGGATAAGCTTAGCCATCCTCTTGCCGAATACCGAGCAAATCATAACAACGAAAAGCGTGACAAGACCGCATATAAGCGCTACATAAGGGCTTGCCGCGGAAACGAGTTGAGTGCTCTCAACTATTGCGCCGTCAACAATCTCCTGAGTGGGAAGCTCAGTCATAACCTTGCCCAAAGTAAGGTCGCTTATCGCGTTGCCCGCAAGCGAAAGACCGATTATAGAAACCGTAGGTCCTATTACAACCGCAGGCATAAGCTTGTCAATCCAATTAACGCCGGCAAATTTAACCACAATCGCTATAATCACATAGACAAGACCCGCAAAAAATGCGCCGATAATAATTCCGGCATAGCCTGCCTCCGCCGAAGCCGCGCCTGCAAAGGCAGCGAACATTGAGCCTAAGAAAGCGAATGACGAGCCGAGGAAAACAGGACTTTTAAACCTTGTGAAAAGAAGGTAAACGAGGGTACCTACGCCTGCTCCGAAAAGCGCCGCCGACTGTGACATACCGTTACCGATTATAGTGGGAACGGCGATTGTTGCCGCGAGAATTGCAAGCAGCTGCTGAAACGCGAACACAATAAGCTGCCCGAATTTCGGCTTGTCCTTAATTCCGTAAACCAAATTCATTTTTATTCCTCCCGTTTATTTTATTTTAATTATTAAACCACATATCATTATTTCGGTCAATAGTTTTTTCAACATTTTGTATTTTTCTGTAAAATAAGCAATAATATAGCGTTAAATGCCCAAAATGTTGTGGTTTTAGTCAAATTTTTTGACCTTAAAAGTAAATAAAAATTTGCGCCGTCAGGCTATGGACTGTTTTCGCTTAATATGTTATATTTACATTATATTAAAAAGGAGGTCGGTTAAAATGGTCGGTTATGTAAGCAGCGGGGAGCTTGAAATAGGCGTTAAGCGTTTCGGCGCGGTTCTTACGAGCGTTAAATCCAAAAAGACAGGTTATCAATTCCTTTGGCAGGGAAACCCGGAAATATGGAACGGTCAATCCCCGATTTTGTTCCCCGTAATCGGCAGACTGCTTGACGACAGGTTTATTTTAAAAGGAAAAGAATACTCGGTTATACGGCACGGAATTGCAAGGCATAACGATTTTGAACTGTTTTCACAAACAGCCGGTAAGCTTACCCTTGTTCAGCGCGAAAATGAAGAAACGCTCAAATCCTATCCGTTCAAGTATGAGCTTTTCGTATCGTTTGCGGTTGACGGCAATAAGCTTACCGTTACACACACCGTTAAAAATACAAATAACGATAAGATGTATTTCTGCATAGGCGCCCACCCCGCGTTTAACTGCGAAATCGGCGATACGGTTGAATTTGAAACAAACGAAACAGCATACTGCGAAAGAATAGACAGCGACTCCATTCTGATTGACGGCAGGGATTTAATTCTTAACAACAGCAACACCGTTAAGATTTTGCCCGACACCTTTTCAAAGGACGCTATGATTTTCTCGGGTCTTCAATCAAAATACGTAATTCTTAATAAGCGGGACGGCAGGAAGGTTAAATTCACTTTCGCGGACGCGCCTTTCTTTGCTGTTTGGTCGAAGCCGAACGCTCCGTTCGTCTGCCTTGAGCCGTGGTACGGTATTAACGACAGCTATGAAAAGGTCGATGATATTTCAAAAAAGCGGGGAATCGTCGCTCTCGAGCCGCGCAGGGATTTCTCTTTTTCATGGAGTGCCGAATTTATTGAAAAATTATAGACAGCCGTTACAATGTCAATGCCCCTTGGGAGTTTGTCATTAACATATGAAACCGGCTGCCTTCGCTGTCTCTTTAAGTGGGCTGTCGGCGAAGCTGACCGAAGGAGTTAAACCGCATAAACAGTTTGGGGCGGACACGTAAGCACATCCCCTGCTATACGTCGACAGTATACCTTGCCCCACGCGTCCGCGCGCAAAAAATATATAAAGACTTTGCTTTTAAGTTAAAGGCTTAATAAGCCTACCGATTTCTCGATAGGCTTGGTGTAATTATATTCAATTCAACAAAGGCTGGCTACAGGCAAAAAAGAAATGCCCGCTGCACGAGGCAACGGGCATAGTCTTCTATCGTTCGTGATGGTCACTGACAGTCATTCGCAGAATTTTGATGTTTTTTGTGGCGTAAGTTTGGTGTAAATTGGCGTAACTTACGGTGTAAATACCCTCTGTTTCGTTCTGTCAGGGACTATACAGAAAGATACAGAGATTTACTCAATCCAAAGGCTTCATTGTCGGAAAGAGAAGCACATCTCGGATAGACGCGCTGTCCGTCAGCAGCATAACCAGGCGGTCAACGCCGAAGCCTAGGCCGCCGGTGGGGGGCATAC
>CAZLCG010000045.1:0-9495 GCA_964557975.1 uncultured Eubacteriales bacterium | reverse complement strand
GTTCAATCCGTTAAATATTCGCGTCTTAACTTGACACACATATTTATATAAATTATAATTATATAGTATATAAAACAGTTAAAAGAGGTAAATATATGCAGTTTGAAGAAAGAGAATTTATGCCTGTTATTCTCGGCGCGGATATTACGGCTTATTCGCTTGCCCGAAGCTTTCACGAGGAATATCATATTAAATCTCTTGTTTTAAGTATGTCCGTCGGCGGGTATATTGCAAATTCCGATATTATTGAAAACAGAGTCTTTCCCGAGCTTGAAAAAAAAGAGGTGCTTGTAGAGCATCTCTTGGAAATCGGCAAGGAGTTTGAGGGAAGGAAAAAGCTTATTGTCCTCGGCTGCGGCGATTGGTATGTGAGAGCGCTTATCGAGTCAAAAAAGGTGCTTGAGCCTTACTATATCGTTCCGTACATAGATGAAGAGCTGCTTAATAAAATAGTCCTTAAGGACAAGTTTTATGAGATTTTTGAGGAATTGGGGCTTGATTATCCCGAAACCTATGTTTACGAGTGCGGAAAAGAAAACGATTTGAAATTCAATTTCGACTATCCCGTAATCGCAAAGTGCGCCAATTCCGCTATGTATCACTATGCGAAGTTTGACGGAAAGAAAAAGGTGTTCTCCTTCGATAACGAAAACGACCTTAGGGATATGCTTTCAAAGCTTGAAAAATCGACATACAACTATAAGTTTTTAATTCAGGACAAAATTCCGGGCGACGACACATATATGAGAGTCTTGACCTGCTATTGCGACAAAAACTCCAAGGTAAGGTTTGCGTCTCTGGGCAGAACTCTTTTGGAAGATCATACGCCGACGGCAATCGGCAACCCTGTTGCAATAATCAATGAGGTAAACCCCGAAATCGTTGCGGCGGCCGCTAAATTCCTTGAACATATAGGCTATGTCGGCTTCGCTAACTTTGATATTAAGTATGACGAGCGCGACGGGAAATACAAATTTTTTGAAATTAACGTGCGCCTCGGAAGAAGCAATTTTTATGTTACGGGAAGCGGCTTTAATACGGTTAAATGGATCGTTGACGATTATATTTACGACAAACTTGACGATTATACCGTTGCCGACAATATAAAGCTTTATTCGGTCGTTCCCAAGGGCGTTATTATGAAATACGTTCCCGAAAGCGATTTTAAGGAGCTTGCGAGAAAGCTTTTTAAAGAAAAAAAGGTTACCTATCCGCTTCTTTATAAAGAGGATAAGAATTTAAAGCATAATTTTTATGCAATAGCCGCGCTTTTAAACCAATACAGGAAATTCAAAAAATATTTTTAACCCCAAGGCTTTTTGTGTTTTACACTCTCTGCCTTCAGAAAGAGAGAATATGAAAGAAAAAATTTTAGGCGTCCTCGGCGGCGTAGGACCGCTTGCTACAATTTATTTTGCAGACTTAGTCGTTAAAATGACCGACGCGAAAACAGACCAAGAGCATATCGCAATGGTTATACTGAACCATTCGTCAATTCCGGACAGGACGGATTACATTCTTGACAGAACAAAACCCAATCCCCTGCCTGTAATGATCAACGACGCGAAAATGCTTCAAGACGACAACTGCGATTACATTGTTATCCCCTGCAATACGGCGCACTATTTTTACGAAGAAATACAAAAAAGCGTGAGCGTGCCGATTATAAATATTTTGGAGGAAACGGTTAAATACTGCGAACAAACGATTCCGGAGCTTAAATGTATCGGCGTGCTTGCAACCGAGGGCACGGTTAAATCGCAGGCGTATCAGAATATAATAGAAAAGCACGGGCACAGGTGCATAGTTCCGTCGGACGACGACCAGAAATCACTTATGAATATAATTTATAACGAGGTCAAGGCGGGCGAGGAGGTCGATATTTTCGAGTTTCAAAGAATTATCGGCGATATGAAAAAACTCGGCTGCGACGCTGTTATTTTGGGCTGTACGGAATTGTCGGTAATAAAGAAGGATTTTAACCTTTCAAGAAACGATATTGTGGATTCGATGGAATGTCTTGCGAGGGCGAGTATTATTGCGTGCGGCAAGAAATTAAAGGTTTAACAAGAGGTAAATGTATGTGCGGATTTGTAGGCTATGTAAACGAAAAGGCTGACGATAAGGAAAACGGCAGGATCATAAAGGCTATGGCGGACAGAATTGTTCACCGAGGTCCCGATCAGGAGGATTATTACGTTGACGGGGACGTTTCTCTGGGCTTCCGCCGCCTTTCGATCATCGACCTTGAGGGCGGCAGTCAGCCGATTACCAACGAGGACGGCACAAAGGTGCTTGTCTTTAACGGCGAGATATATAATTTTATGCCTTTAAGGGAGGAGCTTATAAACAAGGGTCATATATTTAAAACAAGAACGGACTCCGAGGTGCTTCTTCACGGCTTTGAGGAATACGGCAGGGATTTGCTTAACAGGCTTCGCGGAATGTTCGCCTTTGTGATTTGGGATAAAAAGGAGAAAAAGCTTTTCGGCGCAAGGGATATTTTCGGGATTAAGCCGTTTTTCTATTACCTTGACGGCGGGAATTTCCTGTTCGGTTCGGAGATAAAATCGTTTCTTTCAAATCCGCTTTTTAAGAAGGAATTAAACGAAGAAAGAATACCCGATTATTTGTGCTTCGAGTATATTCCCACAACAGAAACGCTTTTTAAAAACGTATACAAAATGGAGCCCGGAAGCTTCTTTGAATATAAAAACGGCGAGTTTAAAACCGAAAGATATTTTACCCCCGAATACGACATTGATGACACGAAAAATACGGAGTATTGGGAGAATTTAATTGACGAAACCTTTAAGGGCTCGACGGTCGCTCACGGAATTGCGGACGTTGAGGTCGGCTGTTTCCTTTCAAGCGGCGTTGATTCGAGCTATGTCGTTCACGAAATGGCAAAGCGCAACAAGGTCAAGACCTTTTCTGTCGGCTACGCGGAGGAAAAATACTCGGAGCTTGACAGGGCGGTTAAGTTCGCGGAGCATGAGGATGTTCCGAATTTTACAAAGAAAATTACAGCCGAGGAGTTTTTTGAGGTTGCCCCGACGGTACAGTATTATATGGATGAACCGCTTCCCAATCCGTCCGCCGTCGCGCTCTATTTTCTTGCAAGGCTTGCTTCCGAGCAGGTCAAGGTTGTGCTTTCGGGAGAGGGCGCCGACGAGCTGTTCGGCGGCTACCATTATTACAGAGAACCGCTGGATTTTGAAAAATATATGCGTATTCCAAAGCCCGTCAGAGATATGCTCGGCGGTATTGCCGAGAAAATGCCCGATTTCCACGGCAAGAGGTTTTTGACAAGGGGCAGGTACCCGATTGAACAGAGGTTCATAAGATGCAACTATGTTTTCAATCATTCGGATATTGACAAGCTGCTTTCAAAGAAAATCCCGTCAAACGAGCCGTGGATTTACACTCGGGAGTTTTTTGACGAGGTTAAGAACGAGGACGACATTACAAAGATGCAGTATGTCGATATAAGGACATGGCTCGTTCAGGACATTCTTGTTAAGGCGGACAGAATGAGTATGGCGAACTCCTTGGAGCTTCGCGTTCCGTTCCTTGACAGGGAAATGCTTAAAATCGCTTTGAGGATTCCCTCAAAATACAGGATCACGCCCGAAACCACAAAGGCAGCTTTAAGAGGCGCGGCAAAAAAGGAGCTTCCGAAGGAAACCTCGGAGATGAGAAAAACGGGCTTTTTAACTCCGCTTAACGACTGGCTCAGGCGCGATGAGTTTTACTCTATGGTAAAAGAAAAATTCGAGTCGGACGAAGCGGCAATGTTCTTTAACCGCGACTTTATTATGAAGCTGTTAAACGACCATAAGGCGGGTACGGCGCACAATATGAAAAAAATTTGGTCGGTCTATTCGTTTTTACTTTGGTATGAAAAGTATTTCATTGAAAATTGACGTTTCAAAAATACTGCTTTTTTGCCCGCTGTATTTAAGGAGGATGAAATTATGATGTCTGAATGTGCCGCTGTTATTCTTGCGGCAGGCGACAGTTACAGGATGAAGTCTGCCTACCCGTATGTTATGCTGAAGCTGATGTCAAAGCCTATGATTGAATGGGTTGTTAATTCCGCCGAAAAAAGCGGAGTTGCCGAAACAGCCGTCGTTGTTTCAAGCCCTGACAATATGGTTGCGGAATTTGTAAAGGGAAGATGCGAAACGGTTGTTCAAAAGGAACAGCTGGGAACGGCTCACGCTGTCATGCAGGCGGCGGACTTTATAAAGAAATATAAAAACGGCAACATCCTTATTTTAAACGGCGATTCCCCGCTTATGGACGCTGTTACAATAAGAAAGGCGCTCGGCGAACATATAAATCACGGGAATGACGTTACGGTTATTTCCGCAAAGGTCGATAAACCCTTCGGCTACGGCAGAATTGTCCGTGACGGCGAGGGCAGATTCAAGGGTATAGTTGAAGAGAGAGACGCTTCAAGCGAAATTAAGCGTATTGACGAAATAAGCTCAGGCGCGTATTGGTTTAAGGCTGAAGCGCTTTTAAAGGCGCTCGGCGAGATAAAACCCGAAAGCGGCGGCGAATATAATCTGGTCGGCGCTGTTGAGTGGCTCTGCGAAAACGGACGTAATGCGGACGCCTCCTTTGCGATGTCGCCCGAGGTCGTTTTGGGCGCTAACGACAGAATACAGCTTCATCAGTTAAACCATATCGCAAGAATGAACGAAATCGAAAAACACCTTGAAGCAGGCGTTGATATACCGTCGTTTGAGGGTGTTTTAATCGATCCCGACGTTGAAATCGGTATGGATACGACGATTTTGCCCGGCACTATCATCAGAGGAAAGGTCAAAATCGGCAAAAATTGCAAAATAGGTCCTAATTCGCTTATTGAAAACAGCACCTTCGGCGACAACGTGGTGTTCAATTCTTCCCAATGCTATAATTCGACCGTTAAAAGCGAAGCTACTATAGGACCGTTCGCGCATATCAGACCTAATTCCGTTATAGGCGACGGCGTTCATCTCGGCAATTTTGTCGAAGTGAAGAACTCGGGAATTGACACGGGAACAAAGGTTTCGCATCTTACATATGTCGGTGACAGTGACGTCGGCAAGCATGTTAATTTCGGCTGCGGAACGGTAACCGTAAATTACAACGGCAGAGAAAAGTTCAGGACCCGTATTAAGGACGACGCGTTTATAGGCTGCAATACAAACCTTGTCGCGCCCGTAACGGTCGGCGAGGGAGCATACACTGCCGCAGGCTCGACGATTACCGAGGACGTCCCCGACATATCGCTCGGAATTGCAAGGGCAAGGCAGGTTAACAAGATAGGCTGGCGTATAAAAAAAGGCAGCGAGTAACTTTTGAAAAAGAGGAATAAAAGCGGAATGTTTACAAGACTACCGAAATACCGTTCGGCGGCAGGCGCGCCTGAATTTCTCGTTGTGGGTTTGGGAAATCCCGAAAGGAGATACACCCTCACGAGGCACAATTCGGGCTTTTTGTGTGTTGACGAATTAGCGGAGAAGGAAAATTTTAAAATAAACAAGCTGAAATTCAAGGCGGTAATCGCCGATACCTATATCGGCTCACACCGCGTAATCGTTATGAAGCCGCAGACCTATATGAATTTAAGCGGCGAGGCGGTTAAGGCGGCGGCGGATTTCTACAAAATTCCGCCTGAAAAAATTATCGTAATTTTCGACGACATATCCCTTGACGTCGGTAAGCTGAGAATAAAACGCAAGGGAACGGACGGCGGACATAACGGGATTAAGAGCATAATACAGTGCATCGGCAGTTCAGATTTTCCGAGAATTAAAATCGGCGTCGGCAAGAAGCCGAACCCTGATTACGATTTGGCGGATTGGGTGCTTTCGGATTTCAAAAAAGAGGAAGCGGAGCCGTTAAAGCAGGCTGTTGATAAAGCCTGCGGCGCGGTGCCGCTTATTCTTGACGGCAAAATTGACGAGGCTATGAACAGGTATAATTCATAATTTAAAACGGGAGTTAAAAATATATATGTCGGCATTCAGAGAAATTCTGAAAAATTCGCCCGAATACCGCGAGGTTGAGAAAGCCGTTACGGGCGGCAGGCTTCCTATGGGTATTTTGGGCGCTGCGCAAATTCATAAGGCACACATAATATACACGCTTTGCGGGGAATTGAACCGCAAGGCACTTATTGTTATGCCCGACGAGGCTTCGGCCGTAAAATTCTGTGATGATCTGAGAGCGTTCGGGCTGAACGCCGCGGTTTACCCCGAAAGGGATTTTTCGTTTAACACAGCGGAGATCCGCTCGCACGAATACGAGCAGAGAAGGCTTAAAGCGTTAAGTATGATGCTTTGCGGCGGCGTCGACGCTGTTGTCTGCTCTGCCGAAGCGTCGGTACAGAGGACTGTTCCTCCGAGAGCTTTGAAAGAACATTCTCTTGTGCTTCGAGAGGGTACGGAAATATCAATTCAAAGAATTAAAGAGGTGCTTTCGGCTTCGGGCTACACAAACGCCGATATGGTTGAAGGCGTCGGGCAGTATTCCGTCAGAGGCGGAATACTCGACTTGTTTTCACCCGACAGTGAAAATCCCGTGAGAATCGAATTCTGGGGCGATACGGTTGAGAGTATGTCGCACTTCGACATAGCCTCGCAGAGAAGAACCGACAAGGTCGCTTCGCTGTCTGTAATGCCGTCAACTGAGATCGTTTTTGACAGTGATTTGTCGCTTATTGAAAAAATTGAGGATTTCTGTAAAAACGTCAAGGGCAAAGGCTCAAAAAAAGCAAAGGAAATGCTTCTGTCGGATATCGACAGGCTCAAAAGCGGTGTTAAAGCCAATTCGGAGGATAAATATATGCCTCTCGCATTCGACAGCTTTGCAAGCATTTACGATTATGCTGACGGATATATGCTGTTTGCGTGCGAAAGCGGAAACATAAAGGAAAAACTTACCAATGCGCTGAAGCTGCACAACGAAGAAATTAAGCATATGCTTGAGGACGGAGTGCTTTGCGGCGGATTAGATAAATTTTATCTATCATACGCGGAGCTTATAAGAGAGTACGAAAAGCACGGCGTGATTTACTTTGACAATTTCGCAAGGGGAAGCTTCGACACCCCCGTTAAGGAGCTTGTTACCTTTACGGCGGCGCAGCTTCCCGTGTGGAACGGCAGGCTTGACATTCTTTGCGACGATGTGTCTCCTCTTTTACAGAAAAACTCAGCCGTGGTTGTAATGGGCGGGACGGAGAAGGCGGCGAAAACCCTCGCGGAGGATTTGGAAAATGAGGATATACCCGCGCTTTATTTCAGGTTCGAGCCTAAGGAGTTCCCGAAAAACAGAGTTTGCGTTTTGCCGAATGCTTTTTCGGGCGGATTTTCTTATCCCAAAGAGAAATTTTATGTCTTTACTTACGGCAGAACCGCTATGGCTTCAAAAAAGAAGTCCAAATACAATTTCAAAAAGGGACAGGGGCTTCATTCGCTCGACGACCTTAAAAAGGGCGATTATGTCGTTCACAGAATGCATGGTATCGGCTTGTTTGACGGCATACAGAAGCTTGAGGTCGGAAAGATAGTTAAGGACTATATAAAAATCAAGTACGCCAAGGGCGACGTGCTTTACGTCCCCGTGACACAGCTTGATATGGTTTCAAAATACATAGGACCGCACGACGAAAGCGGAAAGACGGTCAAGCTTAACCGAATAGGCGGTAATGAATGGGAAAAGACAAGAAACAGGGTGCGCGCCGCCGTTAAAGATATGGCTGACGAGCTTATCAAGCTGTATTCAAAGCGGCTTCAGGAAAAGGGATATGCCTTTTCGCCCGATATTGATATGCAAAGCGACTTTGAAAGGCGTTTTCCGTACGACGAAACGCCCGACCAGCTTCGCTGCGCGGATGAAATCAAGGGCGATATGGAAAAGCCCTATCCTATGGATCGCCTTTTATGCGGTGACGTCGGCTTCGGTAAGACGGAGGTTGCGCTCCGCGCGGCGTTTAAGTGTATTGCGGACGGCAAGCAGTGCGCCATTCTTGTGCCTACGACTATTTTGGCGCTTCAGCATTACAGAACAATAAAAAACAGATTTGAGGGCTTTCCCGTTGAAATTGAAATGCTTTCGCGCTTCAGAAGCGTCAAGGAAAGAGAAAAAATAATAAAGAACCTCAAAAGAGGCTCTGTTGACATTGTGGTCGGCACGCACAGCCTTATTTCAAAGCAAGTGGAATTTCGTGATTTGGGGCTTCTGATTGTCGATGAGGAACAGCGCTTCGGCGTCGCTCAAAAGGAAAAGCTTAAAGAGAAATTTCCGTATGTTGACGTTCTGACGCTTTCCGCAACGCCTATTCCGAGAACGCTTAATATGGCTATGACGGGAATCCGCGATATGTCGGTCATTGAAGAAGCTCCTCAGGACAGATACCCCGTTCAGACCTATGTAATTGAGCATGATATGGGTATTCTTGCCGAGGCTATGGAAAAAGAGCTTCGCCGAGGCGGTCAGGTTTATTATTTATATAACAGAGTTGAAAGCATTGACTCTAAGGCTTCCGAGATTAAGACGCTTTTGCCGGACGCCGAAGTTGCCGTCGCTCATGGTAAAATGGCGGAGAATGAACTGAGCGAAATTTGGCGCAGTCTTATCGAGGGTGAAATTGACATTCTCGTCTGCACGACAATTATCGAAACGGGCGTTGACGTGCCCAACTGCAATACGCTTATTATTGAGGACGCGGATAGGCTCGGGCTTGCTCAGCTTCATCAAATAAGGGGCAGGGTCGGCAGAAGCTCAAGGCGCGCCTCGGCGTATTTCACATTCAAGAGGGGGAAAGAGCTTTCGGAAATCGCGCAGAGACGGCTTAGCGCAATAAGGGAATATACCGAGTTCGGCTCGGGCTTTAAAATTGCCATGCGCGACCTTGAAATCAGAGGCGCGGGCAACGTCTTAGGCGTTCAGCAGCATGGGCATATGGAAGCGGTAGGGTACGATATGTATCTTGAAATGCTCGGCGAAGCGGTATCCGAGGAAAAGGGCGAAAAGCCTGCCGCCGTTAAAAAGGAATGTCTTATTGATATGCAGATTGACGCGCATATTCCCGAAAGCTATATAGACAATATTCCGCAGAGACTTGCTGTTTACAGAAGAATTGCGGATATTAACAATTCCGAGGACGCCGAGGACGTTAAGGATGAGCTTCGCGACAGATACGGCGAAATCCCGCTAAGCGTTTCGGGGCTGATTGACATATCGCTTTTAAGAAATTCCGCCTCATCGCTCGGAATATATGAAATCGGGCAGAAGGGACAGGCGGTTGTGCTTTATGTGAACGACATTGATACAAACACGGTGCTTAATTTGTCGTCACAGATGCGCGGCAGGGTGTCGATTGCGGATTACGGCAAAAAATATATTGCCGTTAAAATGAGCGAAACCCAAGGGCCTCTCGATACGCTGAAAGAAATCTTTGAATATTTGGAATTTTCAAAACGCAAGGTGTAACAG
>CAZLCG010000044.1:0-10378 GCA_964557975.1 uncultured Eubacteriales bacterium | reverse complement strand
CATAATAAAATGCATATTACCGTAACTTGACAAATCAAAAACAGTGATATATAATACATAAGCAAATTCGGCATACACGGATTTCGGTTTAAACCCTGTTCGGGTGTTCACCTGTCCTTTTTCTGTGGTGTCCGAAAGAATAATAATGAGGTGAAAACAAATGACAAAAGAAGAAAAGCAGGCTATAATGGCCGAGTATGCTACCCACGAGGGCGACACAGGCTCTCCCGAGGTTCAGATTGCGGTTCTCACAAAAAGAATCAACGACCTTACCGAGCATCTGAAGGTTCATAAAAAGGATCACCATTCGAGAAGAGGGCTTCATATGATGGTCGGTCACAGACGTAACCTTCTTAAATATCTTCAGGATAACGATATTGAAAGATACCGCGCCATCGTTCAGAAGTTGGGCCTTCGTAAATAACAGTAGTTTAAGGCAAGGGGAGTCGGACACGATGTGCCTAAAGCTTGCCCTTTCGGTAAATTTTCACTTTTTTACCGTTGACGGGCGACAGCCCGTCTGCCGTCTCAAAAGCAAAAATTCATCCGAAACTCCTGCGCTTTAGGTGCTCAGCAGTTTAAAACGAGGAGATTTTCGTTAAAGCAAGGCATAAAATCGAAGCCATACTGTCGTATGGTGAGATTTTTAACGATGCTTTAGCGGAAAGATACCGTTTTAAACCACATCGGGTTCGATTCCCCTCGCCTTAAGGCAAGCGGCAAAAAGACCGCTTGCCTTGAATTGCTTTTTACGAACAATAATTTTCAATCCTTACGGGGCAGACAAGCACGGTGCTTTTAGCGGTAAACGGAGCGTTTAATTTAAAGCTGTTAAACGCCGCGTTTATTGCTAAAGCATGCTTTTGCCCCGAGGAAATATATTAAAAAAGAGGTAAAAAAATGTTTTTCAAAAACTTCAAGGTTTGGGAAACCGAGCTTGCCGGCAGAAAGCTTTCGTTTGAAACGGGAAAAATGGCGGGGCTTGCCAACGCGTCCGTAATGGTTCGTTACGGCGAAACCAACGTGCTTTGCACCGTTACGGCCTCCGCAAAGCCGAGAGAGGGAGTTGACTTTTTCCCGCTTTCGGTCGATTATGAGGAAAAGATGTATTCCGTAGGAAGAATCCCCGGCTCGTTCCAGCGCAGAGAGGGCAGGGCGAGCGAAAAGGCTATTCTTACGTCAAGATGCATTGACCGTCCCATACGTCCGCTTTTTCCCAAGGATTTAAGAAACGACTGCTATGTTGTCGCAACGGTAATGTCGGTCGATCCCGATTGCAGTCCGGAAATCGCCGCTATGCTCGGCGTTTCAACAGCTATCGCTGTTTCGGATATTCCGTGGGACGGTCCTATTGCGGGCGTTAACGTAGGTCTTGTCGACGGTGAAATCGTCATTAATCCCACCTTAGAGCAGAGAGCGAAAACCGACCTTAATTTAACCGTTGCCTCAACCGCCGACCTTGTCGCTATGATCGAAGCGGGCGGCAACGAAATCCCCGATGACCTTATGTTCGACTGCATTATGGCCGGTCACGAGGAAAATAAAAAAATCGTTAAATTTATTCAGGGCATAGTTGACGAAATAGGCAAGCCGAAATTTTCTTATGAATCTTCGGACGCGGATCCCGAAATCCTCAAAGAGATTGAGGAGTTCTGCATAGAGGACGTCAAAAAGGCTCTTGATACCGACGACAAGCTTGTCCGCGACGAAAGGCTTCTTCCGATTTACGAAGCGGTTCACGAAAGGTTTGATGAGAAATTCGAGGGCAACGAAGCAAAAATCGAGGAGATTATGTATCTTGTCCAAAAGCACGTTGTGCGTTCATGGCTTAAGGATGAACACAAGCGTGTCGACGGCAGGGGCATTGATGAGATCCGTCCTCTTAACGCGGAGATCGATCTGCTTGCGCGCGCTCACGGTTCGGGTATGTTCACAAGAGGTCAGACGCAGGTGCTTTCCGTCGCGACCCTCGGCTCTATGAGCGACGCTCAGCAGCTTGACGGACTTGACGAGCAGAAGGAAAAGAGATATATTCACCACTACAATTTCCCGTCATATTCGGTCGGCGAAACTAAGCCCTCAAGAGGTCCGGGCAGACGCGAGATAGGTCACGGCGCGCTTGCCGAAAAGGCGCTTATTCCCGTGCTTCCGACGCTTGACGAGTTCCCGTATGCTATAAGAGTGGTTTCCGAGGTTCTTTCCTCAAACGGTTCCACCTCTCAAGGCTCGATCTGCGGTTCAACGCTTGCCCTTATGGCGGCGGGCGTTCCGATCAAAGCTCCCGTTGCGGGCATTTCCTGCGGTCTTATCACGGGAGATCGGGGAGTTTACGGCGACTTTATGACAATGGTCGATATTCAGGGGCTTGAAGATTTCTACGGCGATATGGACTTTAAGGTTGCGGGTACCAAAAAAGGCATTACGGCAATTCAAATGGACTTAAAGGTTCACGGTCTTACCCCCGAAATCATCAAAGAGGCTTTTGCAAAGACAAACAAGGCGAGAAATTATATTCTTGACGAGGTAATGCTTCCCGTTATCTCAGAGCCGAGAAAAGAGCTTTCGCCGTGGGCGCCCAAGATGCTTACAACAAGAATTGACCCCGATAAAATCGGCGATGTTATCGGCAAGCAGGGCAAGGTTATCCAGAAAATCTGCGCTGAGTGCGACTGTAAGGTTGACGTCAGCGAGGACGGGCAGGTATTTGTTTCCGCTCTTGATCTGGATAACGCGAAGAAAGCCGTGTTTATTGTTGATACTATTGCGAACGGTCCCGAGGAGGGCGCGGTTTACAAGGGAATTGTAACCCGCCTTATGAGCTTCGGCGCGTTTGTCGAGATTGTACCGGGCGTTGAGGGTATGGTTCATATCAGCCACCTTGATGTAAAACGTACCGAAAAGGTTGAGGATGTTGTCAACGTAGGCGATGAAATTATAGTTAAGGTGCTGCCGAAGGATGAACAGGGCAGACTTAACCTTTCGCGCCGTGAGGCTCTTATAGAGGTTGAAGGTCTTACACCCCAAAACGAGCTTTCGGCAAGAGCGCCGAGAAAGAATAACGGCGGGCGGGGAAATTTCCGCAGAAACAACAGAAGCTGATTAAAACCGGTTAATAAAAACCCTGCATACCGAATTGGTACGCAGGGCTTTACTTTTATATAATTTATGCTATTATGAGATTTTAGTTTGACAATCCCGCCCTTTTACATCATAATGTTTTTGTAACATTATTTAATCGAGCTTAATAAGCCTTTAATATCAATGCGGGAGGATAATATGTCAGAACCTTTGAATTTCTACCTTGTAACTGATTTGCACCATTATTCAAAAGACCTCGGAACCGAGGGCGAAGCATACAAAAGGCTTAATAACCGCGAGCAGAAATGTCTTGCCGAAACCGGCGCGGTTATTGACGCCGCGTTCGACATGCTTATTGCCGATAAGTCCGTTGACATTGTGCTTGTCGCGGGCGATATTTCCTACGACGGCGCGCTTGAAAGCCACAAAGACGTAATACCGAAGCTGCAAAGGCTTAAAGACGCGGGCAAAAGGGTTTATCTTATCACCGCTACTCACGATTATTACGTTGAGGGCAACGGCACGGGCGCGGCATATAAGTGCGACGGGGATAAAACAGTTCCTGCCACGAGGACGGACCGCGAACAGCTTGTCGAGCTTTATCACACCTTCGGTATGGACGACGCAATATCGGTTCACCGCGAAAGCCATTCATACTGCGTTCAGCTTCAAAAGGGCTACAGGCTTCTGTGTCTTAACGACGACGGCGACAGGGTTTTCTGCGGTTATTCGCCCGACCAGATGCAATGGATATTAAATCAAATTAAAGACGCGCACGAAACGGGAAACTATATTTTCGTTATGACGCACCATCCCGTTTTGCCGCCGATGGCGCTTTATCCGTTTATCTCTAAAAGGGATATGCTCGGCGATTGGGATAAAACCGCAGCAATACTTGCCGACGCGGGCATAGACGTTGTTTTTACGGGGCATACGCATATGCAGAATATCGCCGTAAAAACAACCGAAAAGGGTTCGAGCATTTATGATGTAAACACCGCTTCTCTTGTGGGCTATCCGTCGGTTTTCAGAAAGGTCAGGATAGACGACGGCTCAATAGATGTTAAAACCGTCTGCGTTGAGGATTTTGAGGGTAAGCCCGAGGGCGTTTCGGTAAACGAATATATGAAGCGTCATTTTTCGTTTTTGCTTAACGACATTTTTTATTCGGCGGCAAACGACATAGAGCATCTTGCAGAGCTTTCAACGGCTTTCAGTATGACGCCCGAGCAGGTTTACAAATTAAAAACACCCGTAAAGCTCATCGGCGGGAAATTACAGGTTTGGACCTTGGGCAGGGTCGGCAGACTGCTCGGGGTTTCAAGCGGCATTGATAATTCGGTAAAGGATATTCTTTTAAAGGACCTTTTGCTTGAAATTGTGCAAAACGTATATGTCGGCAATGAGCCTTACACTCCCGACACGCCCGAATACAAGGCGATGGCGGCAATTATTGGTAAGGTCAAAAGACTTCTTTCGCATTTTAAAAAGACCGAGGGCGTTATTCCCGTGCTTGACGCATTTTTGGAAACCATGTATGACGCTGAGCCGGAGGATTGGAATTATACGATAAAAAGAAGACCGCTTCCGTAAAAGCGTCCTTTTGAGTCCGCGCGCTTAACTTAAAGAAGTAATATAAGCCTCCTTGCCGTCATAATATTTATAAAGCAAAGGAGGTTTTTTAATGGCTGAAAATAACGGTATTGTAAAACCGAAGGTTCCGCACAATATTATTTTGGAGGACAGACGTCATCTGACGGTTTCGGGCGTTTCCGATGTGGACAGCTTTGACGAGCAGTGCGTAACCGTCTTTACCGAGATGGGGGAGCTTACCGTCAAGGGTGAGGATCTGCATATTAACAGGCTGAGCCTCGAAATGGGCGAGCTGCTTGTTGAAGGCGAAATATATTCGCTGGTCTATGCCGACCGCGAGGAGAAGCCGGCGGGCGGATTCTTCTCTAAGGTGTTCAGATAATGGAATACATAGAGAGCCTCGGCACGCAGACGGGAAACTTTTTGTTTTCGCTCGGCTTCGGGCTTATCGTCGGGATTTTATATGACGTTGTCAGGACCGTAAGGCTTGTTTTTACGGATTCAAAAAAGGTGCTTTACGCGACCGACTTTTTGTTTGCCGTCTTTTCGGCGCTTGCAACCTTTTTATTTTGTCTTACCGTGACCGATGGAAAAATTCGCTGGTACATCATTTTAGGCGAAACAATCGGTTTTTCGGTCTATTATTTCTCTTTCGGCGTAATTGCGGTGCGTTTTACCGATAAAACCGTGGGCTTTATAAAAAAATTTTCAAAAAAATTGTTTTTTGTAATTTCAAGTCCCTTTATAAAACTTTTTTCGTTTTTTAAAAGAAAAATGGGCAAAATTGTTGAAAAAACCCGAAAAAACACGAGGAAAGCTGTAAAAAAATCAAAATTTCACTTGCAAACGGACAAAGCTTTGTTATATAATCTAACTAATAGAATGCAAAAACTATGTGAAAAAAACATAAGGACGAAAGAGAAGCAAAAAAATGACGACCTCTAACAAGAAAAAGGCTCCCAAAAAACAAAAATTCAGTTTCATTCTTTCTATCGGCTTGCTTTTGGTGGCAGGTTATTTTGTCATTAGTCTTATCAATGTTCAGATGGATATAAAAGACAGAAAAGAAAAGGCGGCTGAGCTTGAGGTTCAGTATCAGCAGCAGCTTGCCGAGAACGAACGTCTTCAGGCTGTTGTTGACGGCGGCGATGAGGACGAGTATATTGAACGCGTAGCCCGTGAGAAGCTCGGCTATGTAATGCCTGATGAAAAGGTTTACTATAACATTACGCCCAACAGCTGATTTTTGTTTATTTCTTTAAGGGGGAAATTTCTTTTTTATGTTTGAAGTCGGTGAAATTCTTGACGGTAAGGTTACAGGGCTTACTAATTTCGGCGCGTTTATAAGCCTGCCCGAAAACAAAACGGGTATGGTTCATATTTCCGAGGTTGCGTCAACCTATGTAAGCGACATCCATGACCATCTCAAGGAAGGGCAGGACGTTAAGGTAAAGGTTATTGACATTACTCCGCAGGGCAAAATAAGCCTTTCAATCAAAAAGGCGGTCGAGCCCGAAAAATCAGCGCACGGCGAAAGGCCGAGAAGGGACGGTAACCGTTCGGGCGCTCCGAATGTTTGGAGAGGAAATTCCGAAAAGAGCAGTGAGCCGCAGACCTTTGAGGATATGATGGCTAAATTCAAGCAGGTAAGCGATGAAAAAATAGGCGATTTAAAGCGCGCCGCAGACGGTAAACGCGGCTCTTATTCAAGAAGAAAATAGTTTTTAACGGATAATGTCAGGCGGGGGCTTGCTCCCGCCGATAATTATATATGGGTGTTGGTGGTGCTATGCGAGAAATAAACGTTTCGGCTGTTGCCGACGCGGTAAAGGAGCTTGTAATAAGGGCGAATAAAATTCTGCCCGACGATTTGTGCGAATGTATAAGCCGCGCGGAGGGCGCGGAAACGGACATGCTTCCCAAAAGAATTATGGGCGCGCTGCTTTCCAATATTGACGCGGCAAGGGAGCTTGATATACCCGTGTGTCAGGATACGGGCATGGCGGTAATTTTTATAGAAATAGGGCAGGATGTTCATTTTACGGGCGGAGATTTATACGAATACATAAATAAGGGCGTAGCGGCAGGCTATACGGACGGGCTTTTGCGAAAATCCGTCGTACGCGATCCGCTCGACAGGGTGAATACAAATGACAACACGCCCGCTGTAATTCACGCTTCGATAGTCGGCGGCGATAAGGTTAAAATCAGGGCTTGCCCCAAGGGCTTCGGTAGTGAGAATATGAGCCGTATAAAGATGTTTACGCCGAGCGCCGCAAAAGAGGATTTAATGGATTTTGTCGTTGATACGGTTAAAAAAGCAGGCGGTAATCCATGTCCGCCGATGGTTATAGGCGTCGGCTTCGGCGGCGATTTTGAGCAGTGTGCCTTCCTTTCAAAAAAAGCGCTGTGCAGGCAGTTAAGCGAAAGAAACAAAAATCCGTTTTATGCCGATATGGAAAAAGAACTGCTTAAAAGAATTAACGAAACCGATATAGGACCTCAGGGCTTCGGCGGAAAAACGACGGCGCTCGCGGTGAACATCGAAACCGCTCCGACGCATATCGCAGGGCTTCCCGCGGCGGTCAACATAGGCTGTCACGTTACCCGCCACGCGGAAAAAGTGATATGACCTAAGCGCGGATATACCGACGTTTCGGCGGCGGGTTACGATTTAAAAGAAGGAGAAAAAGTTATGACAAAAAAGCATATTAAAATAATCATTTCCGTAATTGCGGTTATCTTAGCGGCTGTACTCGCAGTCTGCGCCGTAAAGATTTTTATACCCGAATATAAAGAACACGGTACGCTGAAAATCACGGTCGACACAGAGAGTGAGCTTAATTCTTTCGACGGCTTCGGGGCGTCCGCCTGCTGGTGGGCGCAGGTCTGCGGAGGCAGCGAAAACGCGGAGGAGGTCGCAAAGCTCCTTTTCAGCGAGGACGGGCTTGCTCTGAACATTTACCGCTATAACATAGGCGCGGGTGAAAGGGACAATCCGAACAGCATTATCAGCAACGACTGGCGCGCCTCAGAGAGCTTCTATTATTATAACGAACAGAGCGGGCAGTATGAATACGACTTTACCCGTGACGCGAACGCTCAGAAAATGCTTGACTTAGCCCTTTCATACGGTGTTGTCGATACGGTGGTGCTTTTTGCCAATTCGCCGCATTATTCAATGACCGTTTCGGGCAAGGCAAGCGGCGGCGATAAGGAATACCAATCCAATCTTCCGTCTGAAAATTACGATGAATATGTTGATTATTTTCTTACGATAACCGAATACTTCCTTGACAAGGGCGTACCCGTTAAATACATAAGCCCCGTTAACGAGCCTCAGTGGGGCTGGGGCGGCAGCTCCGCAAGTCAAGAGGGCTGCCACTATGAAACGAAGGAGCTTTATGAGCTTTACAGACTTTTTGCGACCGAAATTCAGGCAAGAGGGCTTCCCGTTTTGCTTACCGCGCCCGAAAGCGGCTCTTTGGACGGCGCGACGAAGCAGTGGCTTAAAGCCATATATACCGACGAGGTTATAAAGAAATCTCTCGGGACGCTTTCATATCACAGCTATTGGTCGGACGATTTTGTTGACAAAAAAATCGAATTTGGGGATTGGATAGAGGAAAACATTCCCGATGCTAAGCTTGAGATGTCCGAGTGGTGCCAGCTTCCGTGTACCGCGGACACTACGTCGATTTTCGGCGCGCTTACCGAAGCGAGGGTAATTTCCAACGATATTCAGTTCTGCGACGTCAGCAGCTGGTGCGCATGGTCGGGCGTTAACGAAATCTCCATAGGAGATGACGGTAAAGACTACTCCGACGGGCTTCTGAGCGCTTCAAGTGATTTCTCGGAGCTGAAAACAAATATAAGATATTACGCTCTTGCCCATTACAGTAAGTTTATTCCCGCGGGCAGCGTTCGGCTTTCCACCCAAAAGAATTTAGAGGACCTTAACACATGGAACTCGGGAAATTCCGGGGACCAAGAGCTTCGCAACATTTATACAACAAGCGCTGTGGCGTTCCGCACGCCCGAGGGCAAGACGGCGGTTGTGGTTGTAAACGAGGGAAGCGAAAGACCTCTTAAAATTAAAATTGACGGATATACAAATATGACGGTTTACACCACCACCGAAACGGAGCAGATGGTCAATACCTATTCGGGCAAAATAAAGACCGTAACCTCTCCGCAGTACAGCATAACAACCGTTGTGTTTGAATGATTGCGATTTTGCGGAATTAAGATTATTTATCCTAAACGCGGATGCCCCGCCGTTCAGCCTCCCTTGTGCAAATGAACGATCCGACATCTCGCTTTGCCGCATCCTGCGGCAGCGCAAGCAAGGCTGAATTGTCCGATTGGGTTGACAGTCTGAAGATATGAAAACGGCAAAATGGGATTTTTGTGGATTTAAATACTATTGTAGCCGTTGGAGGAAATATGTTTGAAAATATTTTCCATAGAAGAAAATTGAATATAGATAAATTGGTTCGCTTTGGCTTTGAACCAAAAGAAGGTTGCTGGATTTACCATA
Organism: uncultured Eubacteriales bacterium; assembly: GCA_964557975.1. Classification (GTDB taxonomy): domain Bacteria; phylum Bacillota; class Clostridia; order Oscillospirales; family Acutalibacteraceae; genus Fimenecus. The sequence goes on along the minus strand of CAZLCG010000044.1, from coordinate 1,167 downwards.
CCACAATTATGAACGCTATTTTTAACCTGTATATTTCTGTTCGGGAAAATGGTGAGGTTAGCACAGATTTGGTGGAAAATGAAACAAATGAGCCGTATATCCTATATAAAACCAATGCATCCGGAGCTTTCGTTGGGGAAATCCGAGCTGAAATAGAAAAAGTCCTTAGAAAAATTGCGGAGGAATGTTTTGAATTATCTGTGTTCAAGACGGAACAAGCATTGAAAATTATAGACTATGTGCGGGATATATATGGTGACGAGCCGGAGTTTTTGTGGACTAAATTCCCCGACAATGCGGTATGGAGGAGAAAAGACAACAACAAATGGTATGGCGCAATCCTGACAGTATCACGAAATAAATTGGGATTATCCTCAAATGAAGTTGCAGAGATTATTGACCTGCGTTTGGAACAGGAGAAAATGCAGGAGACAGTTGATCACAAACATTATTTTCCGGGCTGGCATATGAATAAAAAGAGTTGGTATACTATTATTCTGGATAATTCTGTATCAACGGAGGAAATTTGTTGCAGGATTGATGAGAGCTATAAATTGGCAAAAAAATAAATCTTGCATTGCCGAGCCTCCATAATCATCTTCAAAGAGAGGAGCTGAAGCGCATGGAAAGACAATATATCGCCATAGACCTGAAATCATATTACGCTTCGGTGGAGTGCAATGAACGGGGGCTTGACCCGCTTACCACAAACCTTGTGGTCGCTGATGAAAGCAGAACGGAAAAGACTATCTGCCTTGCGGTGTCCCCGTCGCTGAAATCCTTTGGCATACCCGGCAGACCAAGGCTTTTTGAAGTTGTACAAAAGGTGAAAGAAGTCAACAACGAACGCCGCCGAAAAGCGCCAAACAGAACCTTTACCGGCAAAACCTCCGACTTCACCGAGCTGATGGCTCACCCGGAGCTGGAACTGGACTATATCGTTGCCCCTCCGAGAATGGCGTACTATATGGAATACAGCACCATGATCTATGAGGTGTACCTGAAGTATGTTTCCCCCGACGATATACTCGTCTATTCCATTGATGAGGTATTCATAGACGCCACCGACTATCTGAACACCTATCAAATGACGGCGCACGAGCTGGCTATGACGATGGTACGGGACGTCCTTGCCACTACCGGCATTACGGCAACCGCAGGAATCGG
>CAZLCG010000043.1:0-13035 GCA_964557975.1 uncultured Eubacteriales bacterium | reverse complement strand
CATTACCAACGGCGAGGTTTTCTAATTTTGTAACACATCATTGACAAACCTACATAAATTAAAAAAATAATATTCATATGGCGAAATACGCTTTAATTTGCCGTTATTTTAAAAAAATTGAATTTATTATGCGGCTTTTACTTAACGGTTACCGCGTACGCTAAAGTGAGACGGGCAAAGGCAAAAAGCGCCCGAGCTTTCACGGCTCGACCGGTTTGTACCGCAGCTAAAGCCGTCATACGGATTACCTTGCGAATATTTGAGGCAATAAAAAGAGCGCAAGCTTAAACCGGCTTACACTCTTTTAACGGCGTTTTTCCTATTGCCATGCAAGGAAAGGATGTAAAGCTTCGTGTTGAAGCGGGCTGACAGAAAATTCCGCGAGCCTGCCTCTTTTCGGAAGCATAAGACGTTTAATTATTTGCTTTCAAGTAAATTTGAAAGCTCGTCCATAAACGCGTTGATGTCTTTGAAGTGCCTGTAAACCGAGGCAAAACGTACATACGCAACCTCGTCAATGTCCTTTAGCTTATCCATAGCAAGCTCGCCTATACGAATTGACGTTACCTCACGGTCGAGTGAATTTTGAAGATTTGCCTCTATTTCGTCAACGGCTTTTTCAAGCGTTTCCATAGTGACCTGACGTTTTTCGCAGGCTCTCATCATACCGCCCAAAAGCTTGTTTCTGTCAAACACCTCACGGGATTTATCCTTTTTAATAACAAGAATGGGTACGCTTTCGATTATTTCGTAGGTTGTGAACCGCTTACCGCATTTGATACATTCACGGCGGCGGCGGATTCTCTCGCCCTCGTCGGTCGGTCTTGAATCGATGACCTTGCTTTCTTCAAATCCGCAGAAAGGACATTTCATAAAAATCACTTCCTAAGTAAAATTTTATCTATATATAGTATTATACCAAAAAGAAAACACGATGTAAAGTATTAAAATAATTTTTCGAGCTTTGTCTTGGAGTCGGTAATTCGGCTGACGGAATCATAACTGTTCCGATAAAGCTCGATTATATAATCTCCGCTGTAGCCGATGGAGTTCATTCCGTTAAACAGCTTTTTGAAATCGAACATTCCCTCAAGAGGCGGGATACATACTTCTTTGTCGCTGTAATCGCTTATGTGGAAATGAACAACAGACTCTTTGAGCGCGTCAACAAATTCAAACGGCGAATAACCGGCAAGGCGAGCCTGCTTTATGTCAAGCGCAACGCTCATTTCTTCTCCGAGGTATGATTTCATACTTCTAAGATAGTCAAGGCTTTCCGAACGGAACTTCCAAACGTTCTCCTGCGCTGCCAGAACACCGTATTCTCTGCCGAGACGGTGCATAATCCCGAACCGCTCAAAGCACAGCCTGTCCTCTAAGCAAGGCGGCTTTGCTCCGTGAAGCACAAGGACGTCGGCTCCGAGATTGTTCATAGCGTCAAAATATCTTTTTAAATCCTCAAGCCCGTCGTAAAACCGCCTTTCATATTCCGTGAAAAAGGCGTATGATTCCGCAAACGAGGCATAGTGGTGCACGCTTTTAATTCTAAGCCCGTAATAATCTCTGATTTCGCACAGCCTCTTAATGAAGGGCTTTCCAATTTCGCTTTCGGCGTTAAAAAAAATCTCCGTTACATCCGCTCCGAGTTCTCCGACGGCTTTAAGACATTCCTCCGTTTCAAGAGGATACAGGCACGCTGTTGATATGCCGATTGCCATTATTTTCACCTGCCAATATTTACATGTTGATTTTATGCCGCTCCTCATCTATTTTAATATTGAGGTGCATGAAAATGCAAGCAATATTTGAAAACTTAAAAGGTATTCGCAGGGATATGAATAAAATATCAAAATATTACATAAAATACGGGAATATCATAGTGCTTACGGCTTATGCCGCGGCGCTGTTCTGCACAGCCTCCATGGGTCGCATAGGGAACTTTGACAGGCTTCTTTATCTCAGGGGAGAGCTTTTGATACTCGGCAAAGAAATGGCGGGAGCGGTGTATATCCCCGCGATGCTACTCGAAATATTAAATATAGCAAAAAAATGCGATAAGAAAAATTGACTTTTTATTACTGTAATGATAGAATAATGATACTTTGAAACGGAGTGTGAAGCGATGGTTTGTCCGAGATGCAGAAAAAAATATCCGGATGGTGTTGAAATATGCCCCGACTGTAATACGGAGCTTGTTAACGTTATGGGCAGCGCCGATGCACAAACGGACGGTCAGCTTCATAAGGTGATCGTTGAAAACGGTCAGGACGGTCCTACGGCAATATATGTAACAGTACCCGAAAGCAAAACGGGCGGCAGAAGCGTTACGGCGTATGTCATATTGGCTTTGGGAATTATTTTTATCGCCGCAGGTATTTTCTGTTTTATAAAGGGTTTTGATTATCAGTCGATTCAGGGATATATAGATTGTATGTCGGGCTTTATACGGTATTTTTGTTTGAAATAAAAACCGCCTTCGTAAAAAGCGAAGGCGGAGCAAAGGAAAACGCAAACGCATTTTTATTTAACCTTTGCCGAATTTAATATATGTATTAAAATCAAATGTATTCCGTATTTTTTTGACAATTTTTTGAAAGCCTCGCTTTGCGATCGCTGTCTTGAAACTGTTTCAATTTACTGCTATAATTAAAAAAACCGTATACAAAAGAAAGAGGTGGCAGATATGAAAACGCCGAGGAAAATTGACGTTATCGTATTTGCCGCCTTTTTTATATGTATATGTTCTCTTACGGCTACGGTGATTATGCAGAAATGTATGAAACGGGAGCTTCTTGCATTTTCGTCGGGTATCGGCGGTATATCAAATACCTATGTGTATTCGGCTGAAAAATCGCTGTCTGTTGAGAAAAGCAGCGAAACGCTGACCGAGCCGACGTCTGACGCCGTTATAGGCGCGGTGAGCTATGTTACAATCGAATCCGCCGAGGATAACGCCGTTACCGAAAAGACGACTGTTAAACCGACCGAAAAGCCCACTGAAAAATCCACTGAGATCGATTCGGTGCTTATAGTCAATAAAAACTCAAAGAAAATTCATTCGTCATCCTGCTCTTATGTATTAAGAATGAAGGATGAAAACAAAGCGGTAATATCGTCCGATGAGCTTGCGCAGTATCTTGAGAACGGTTACACAATGTGCGGCGTCTGTCACGGATACAAGGAGTAGGGCATGAAAAATTTGAGCAATAAAGAAAAATTTATCGTCGTTCTCTGCACCGTCACGGTCTTACTTTCCGTTACCGCTTTAATCGGTCAGATAAGGCTGTTAAATTATTTTGACGGAGCTGTTTCAACCGGCGATGAGACGGCGGTCACCATAAATTGGTTCGAGGAGGAGACTGAAGTGCCGGACGGCGCGGAGGCTTCGGAAGCGTCAGAGACCGGTGCTTCCTATCAAGTCAAAAGGTACATAATAAATTTATCATCAAAGAAAATACATTCTCCCGACTGTCAGTTCGCTGATAAAATCAGCGAAGAAAACTCGTCTGAAATCTATACCGATAACTTATCGGAGTATATCGACAAAGGCTACTCAATATGCTCAAAATGCAACGCGGAATGACATTATGTTAATTCGGAATGGTCATTTTGACCAATAAAAAATTGACGAATTTTTGTGCCTGTTTTTAAGGCGAGGGGGAGCCCGACCCGATATGGTTTAAAACGGTATTTTTCCGCTAAAGCATCGTTAAAAATCTCACCATACGACAGTATGGCTTCGATTTTATGCCTTGCTTTAACGAAAATCTCCTCGTTTTAAACTGCTGAGCACCTAAAGCGCAGGAATTTCGGATGAATTTTTGCTTTTGAGACGGCAGACGGGCTTGTCGCCCGTCAACGGTAAAAAAAGTGAAAATTTGCCGAAAGGGCAAGCTTTAGGCATATTGTGTCGGGCTTCCCTCGCCTTAAGTAAATTCACTGTTTTACAAAAAAATTGCCGATTTTTTGTGAAAAATGCAAATGATTTTTAATGAAATATAAAAAAATCCCTTGCAAATTTGTATAACATTGTGTAAAATATATAACAAATGAATTGTGAATTTGTATAAAAACTTTGGAGGCTCGAAAATGTCAAACAGATTGTTTCAGGGAATTGTTCACCAAATGACGGATTCTATTGACAGAACTATCGGCGTGATTGACGAAACGGGGACCGTTATCTCGTGCAGTGAGCTTGGAAAGATAGGTGAAGCGCTTTCATCCGAGATTACGGCTGTTTTTTCTCAGTCGCCGTTAGAGGCTGTTGCTTTCGGCGGCTATACTTACAAGGCATTCGGCACGCATATGCACCCCGAATACGCGGTTTTTGTTTCGGGTGAGGATGATCTTGCGGAAAAATATACATCGCTTCTTTCTATTTCGCTTTCAAGCATCAAGCAATATTATGACGAAAAATACGATAGAGGCAATTTTATTAAAAACGTTATACTCGATAATATCCTGCCGGGCGATATTTACCTTAAAGCCCGTGAGCTGAGGTTTAACAGCGACGTTTCAAGGGTCGTTTTCCTCATTCGTATCAACGAGCATATTGACATTTCGGCTTTCGATATTATTCAGGGGCTTTTCCCCGACAAAAGCAAGGATTTTGTTATCAATATCAACGAAACCGACATTGCGCTTGTTAAAGAGGTTTCCGAAAGCATCGACGCCAAAGACCTTGAAAAGCTTGCAAGAAGCATTGCCGACAGCCTCGGCGCGGAGTTCTACTCTCATGTCCTTGTCGGTATAGGCACTACGGTTGAGAGCATAAAGGACCTTGCCCGCTCGTTCAGGGAGGCGCAGGTTTCGCTTGAGGTCGGCAAGGTGTTTGATACCGAAAAAACCATTGTCAGCTACGACAACCTCGGTATTGCAAGGCTTATTTATCAGCTTCCGACAACGCTGTGCGATATGTTCCTGCGCGAGGTCTTTAAAAGAGGCTCTATTTCAAGTCTTGATCAGGAAACTCTCTTCACCATTCAGAAATTCTTTGAGAACAACCTCAATGTTTCCGAAACCTCAAGAAAGCTGTTTGTTCACAGAAACACCTTGGTTTACCGTCTTGAAAAAATCAAAAAGCTTACGGGGCTTGATTTAAGAGAATTTGACGACGCAATTGTTTTCAAGGTTGCTCTTATGGTTAAGAAATATCTTGACTCCAATCCCGTTAAATACTGATTTTAAGTATGATTTTGTCAAAACCGACAATATATAGAATATTATATGTTGATTTTGCATATATGATTTTATGTATTTTGTTGAAATTTACGAATATTATGAATTTTTATCGTAAAACATTACAAATTGAGGCTTTTATGTTATAATTGTTTGCGGTTAACCGAAACGCCGTTTGCCTTTCGGTTACCGCTTTACTTTTAATGTTACACGGAACGAGGGTGTGCAGGTGATTGAATTTAACAACGTTTCAAAAACATACGATAACGGCACCGAAGCATTAAAAAATGTTAACATAAAAATCAACGACGGCGAGTTTGTGTTTATTGTCGGCGCTTCGGGCGCGGGTAAAAGCACCTTCCTTAAAATTATGATGCGCGAGCAGGTGCCCAATAAGGGTACGGTTATAATTAACGGTTATAATCTTAACGAGCTGAAAAGAAAGCAGATACCTCTTTTCAGAAGAACTCTCGGCATAGTTTTTCAGGATTTCAGGCTTATTCCCACAACGACCGTTTTTGACAATGTTGCGTTCGCGATGCGTGTTATCGGCGCTAAAGAAAAAGAAATAAGAAAAAGAGTGCCTTACATTTTAAGCCTTGTCGGTCTTACGTCAAAGGCAAGGCATTTTCCCACTCAGCTTTCGGGCGGCGAGCAGCAGAGGGTTGCCCTTGCAAGGGCTCTTGTTAACAATGCGGGGCTTATTATTGCCGACGAGCCCACGGGCAATATCGACCCCGAAATGTCTTATGAGATTGTTGATTTGCTGAACCATATCAATGCAAACGGCACCACTGTCGTAATGGTAACGCACGAGCATAATTTGGTCCGTCACTTCCATCACAGGGTGATAACCATCGATCAAGGCGCGGTCGTTTCCGATACGGTTGATACGGACAAGCTCCCCGACGATTACGCAAAGTACGAAAAGGAATATCCCTCAGATGCTTCGGCGGGCGAAGCTGCTTCTGCCGAAGTCCGAGTCAGCGATGACGAAAAGAGAAAGCGGGAAATTGAGGAAATCGTTAAAGAGGATATTGTTGTTGATGAAAATAAATTGAGCGATTTCTACATTCAGCCCAATTCCGATAAAGAGCTTGAAAGGTTTATTGAGAATTACGGCGTTGATACGGACGATATAGCAGAGGATAATATAGACTATTCAATTTATCTTGACAGCCTCGGCGATACAGACGGGGGTGACAAACAGTGAAAAGCAGCAGCTTAAAATATCTTACAAAAGAGGGCGTCCGCAATATTTGGGTAAACAGGCTGATGTCCGTTGCCTCGATTACTGTTTTAATGGCGTGCCTTGTTATAATCGGCGTGGGTTCTATGATATTTTTCAACATAACCTCGCTTCTTGATATTGTTGAGTCGCAGAATGTCGTTATGGTTTATATTGAGGACGGCACAAGCGACATTGACACAACGTCAATAGGCGTTAAAATTCAGAATATGAGCAACATTTCGCAGTGCGAGTTCGTTCCCAAGGAGGACGCGTTCGAGAAGCAGATTGAAACCATGGGCGGCGACTCCGCGCTGTTTGAGGGATTTGACGAAAGCCCTCTGCCCGACGCATATAAGGTAACAGTAGCGGATCTTACACAGTTTGCAGCCACCGTTGCCGAGCTGAAAAGCCTTGAACATGTTGAAAATGTCCGCGAAAACAGCGATTTGGCTTCAAAGCTCGTTTCAATAAGAAAAGCGGTTACAATAGTCAGCGCGGGGCTTGTGCTTATGCTGTTCTTGGTCGCTCTGTTTATAATTTCAAACACAATCAGAATAACCATGTTCTCAAGAAAACTCGAAATAAACATTATGAAAGCGGTAGGCGCGACGAACGGGTTTATCCGCTGGCCGTTTATGATCGAGGGCGTTCTCCTCGGGCTTATTTCGAGTGTTATATCTCTGTTGTTGCTGTGGGGTGTATATGAGCTTATTATTTACGCTTTCTCCTCGGTAATAACTCTTATGGGCTTCAGCTTTGTTCCGTTTACCGATTATATCTGGCTTATTCTCGGCATATTCGTCTTTATCGGCGTGTTTACGGGCGGAATAGGCAGTATGTTCTCAATGAACAAATATCTTAAAGAACAGGGGAGTGTTGTAAACAATGAGTAAAAAATACGGTTCTTTTAACAAATTTATTTCATTCTCTCTTGTCTTTTCACTGTTGTTTTCGGTGGCGGCAATCGGCACTTATGCCGAAACGACAACAAGGGATTTCAACAAGGAAATTGAAGAAATACAAGCCAAAATCGACGCCAATAACAGCGAGAAAGCGGACAGCGAAAAGACAGTTGACGAATTGCGTGAGGAAATACAGGCAATTCAGGAACAGTTGGAAGTTTATCAGCTTAAAATTGACGACTTAAACGCTCAAATTGCCGAAAAGGACGCTGTAATCGCTCAGTATGAAAGCGAAATCGCGGCGCTTGACGTGGAAATTAACGAAGCAAATACACAAATAGACGCTCTCGGCGTTAAAATTGACGAAACCTACGATACGCTTAAAGAACGGCTTCGCGCTTCTTATATGGCAGGCGAGACCTCGACGCTTGAAATACTTTTGGGTTCTTCGGATTACGAATCGTTCTTAACAAGGCTTGAGCTTTTAAGTGTTGTCGCAAAGCACGATAACGAATTGGTTTCGGGGCTTCAAAGCGATATAAACGATTTGAACAAGCTTAAAGAGGAGCTTGACAGTAAAAAGGCGGAGCAGGTTGAGAAGCAGACCTCTGTTGAAAACGATAAGGCGGTCATTGTTGAAGCAAGGAATGACGTTCAGGCAACCTATAACAGCATTGACGCTAAGCAAACCTCTATTGAAAAGAAGGTTCAGCAGGTTAACAGCGTTATCGCAGGGCTTGACGCTTCAAGCGCCGATTACAGAGCGGAGATAGCTAAGATAGAAAAGGCTCAGGCGGAATATGACGCTAAAATAAGCGCGGGGATGCAGAGCGGCTCGGGTACTATATCGGGCGGCGGCACATCTGAGATAGGCAGCTATACCGTTTCCTCAAAGGGTATGATTTGGCCTCTTCAATACAGCAACGCTTATGTTTCACAGCATTACGGCAACAACGGTCACAAGGGCGTCGACCTTTGCACAAGAGGCACCGGCTCGACCATGGGCAAGGAAATCAGAGCCGCTGCCGACGGCGTAGTTTCAACTGCCGAATACCATTACAGCTGGGGCAATAACGTTTACATAAATCATGGCAACGGCGTTTACACGAGATACGCTCACTGCAGCAGTATGATAGTTTCTCCCGGTCAGTCGGTAAAGCAGGGGCAGGTAATAGCCTATGTCGGCAGTACCGGAAATTCCACCGGACCTCACCTTCATTTTGAGGTTTGGGTAAACGGAACAAGGGTCAATCCCGAAAATTGGATACCTTCGGGTCCGGACTGATAATAAAGGGGGAACGGTCGGATGAATAAAAAAATCTCTCTGGGTCTCTCGCTCGCGGTTACATTCATAGCGATTGCCGTTACCGTTGCGATCACTATGTCCGTTTCAATGAGGACCTATAACAGCCTTATAAAGGATTTACCCAACAGGTCGCAGATGTATTCTTATATATCCGAGCTTGACAATATTGTAAGAACCGACTATTACGGCGCGATAAACGAAAATCTGCTCAATTCCGAAATCTCCGACGGCTATATCTCGGGGCTTGGCGACAGATACAGCCTTTATATGACCGCAAGCGAATACCAAACCTATCAAAACGAGCTTAACGGCGAAAAGGTGGGCATAGGCATAATCGCGTTTTACGATGAAACCGAAACGGCGATTTATGTCGCGGAGGTTTCCGAAAATTCACCTGCCGCCCAAAGCGGTATCTCAAAGGGCGACAAAATAATTGAAATCGACGAGGAAAGCGTTACCGCCTATAACTACTCTGCGCTTATGTCAAAATTAGAGGGCGACAAGCTCACAAGCGTTACCATCAGATTTGTTCACGACGGGGTTGAACAGTCTGTAGGCGTGGTTAAGGGCTACAGCGCGCAGTCCGTTTATTACAGCCTTGACCAATCCGTCGGCTATATAAAGATTACAGATTTTTACTCGACTACCGAAAGCCAGCTTGAGCAGGCGGTGCAGACGCTCTCAAAGCAGGGGGCGGCAAGCCTTATTTTTGATGTGCGGAACACCTCAAGCGGCACAATCGAATATGCGTCGGAGGTTATAGATTACCTTGTTCCTGTGGCGAGCGAGGGCAGCGGCGCAATTGCTACCGCAAAAAATAAGGATGGCGAGGTTATTGAAACCTTTACCTCCGATGCGGACAGCGTTTCAATGAATATGACGGTACTCGTCAACAGCGGCACATCGGGTCCCGCCGAGCTTTTTGCCTGCGATTTAAGGGATTTCGGCAAGGCGAAGATAGTCGGCGTTACAACAAACGGAAACGGCACTATGCAGAAAGCGTATCAGTTAAGCGACGGCAGCGCGATTGTCCTGACTGTTGCCGAAATTACGCCTTATACAAGCGAAACCTATAATTATGTCGGCGTTACGCCCGATTATGAGGTAGCCCTTACCGACGGGCAGAACGCAAGGCTTTCGCTCCTTTCAAAAGAAGAGGACGCGCAGTATATTAAAGCATATAACATTCTTATGGGCGAGGAATAAAGCATTAAATTTCAACACCTTGCATACTTTTGTATGTGAGGTGTTTTTATGTTTGCCGTTCTTAAAATACTTGAAAATGAAAAGGGCTTTTTAGCAAAGCTGAAATTTCGTCTTAATCCGCCCGAGCCTAAGCTGTTAAGAGTAAACGTGGCGGGCGGAGCTCCGTTTTACTATTTGGAGATTTGTGAAAACCAATGCGGCGAGAATTATAACGAGGTGGTCTATGCACTCGGAAGATGCTCCGAATACTTGGTTTTATGCGGTAACTATACTTTGCCCGAAAACAAGCTTTTAAGCGTTTACCGCCCCGCAAAGCTGCCGCAGCTGTTGCTGATAAATTCCGCCGTTTCGTTTCTTGATATGCTCAAATATGATAAAACTCGGTTCAGCGTCGGTATTGTTGACGTCAGAGGGGATTACACCGCTTTTGCCGAGGAATTTGTTAAGCGCGCCGCGTCTGCCCGAGTAGTAACGGAATGTCCCGAACGCTACGAGCCTGTGCGCGAAAGACTGCTGGATGAGTGGGGCTTTTCGCTTGTTGTTTCCGAGTCCTTTTCTTTAATAAAGGACTGCGATTTAACCGTTTCGCCCGAAACCAATACGAAGCGGCTTTATAACCGCTCAATTGTTTATTACGACAAAGAAAAAAAGCAGAGAAACATTTATAAAGCAGGGCAGTTTAATATCCCCGAAGAATATAAAAAAATTATGCCCGAGGGCGTCGATGAGCTTACCTTTGCTTCGGCTTTGTATGAGCTTTGCGGCGTGAAACCGATTAAGGAGCTTAAATATTCAAATCTGAAGCTCTTTGAAAGTATATGAATATTTAATTTTGCAGGCATATAACCTATGCGCGACAGTCGCTTCCGATTGAGGCGGCTTCATCTGTCGTCGGTTCTGCCGAAGGGCGGGCGAAGCGTGAAAATCGGTTCGATTTAATTATAAATTGAAGCGGCACAAATCTATTGACAACATCGGTATTTTAAACTATAATATCTACTTGTGTAAATGAAAAACCGAAGGGAGTTTTTTATCAGATGTTGCAGGAAACATTACTTACTGCCGAGGGTCTTAAAGAGTTACAGGACGAGCTTGAGCAGTTGAAAACAGTCGGCAGAAAAGAAGCTGCGGAAAAAATAAAAGTTGCAAGAAGCTTCGGCGACCTTTCGGAAAACGCCGAGTATGACGAGGCTATGAGCGATCAGGCAAAGCTTGAAGCCAGAATAAATGAAATTGAGGGTATGCTCAAAAACGCCAAGGTCTTTGATGAGGCTTCTCTCGGTACTGAGGTCGTTCATATCGGCTCAAGAGTTACTATTACAAATTCCAAAAAAGAAAAATTTGAATACAAAATTGTCGGCTTTGCTCAGGCAAATCCCGCCGAGGGTAAAATTTCCGACGAATCGCCCGTCGGCAAAGCGCTTATCGGTCATAAGGTCGGCGATAAGGTCGCCGTTGAAGCGCCTATCGGTATTCTTAACTATAAAATCACGGCTATTTCAAAATAAACCTGACGGGCGGTTTATCCGCCCGATTTTAGTATAATTCGGAAGTGAAAAGTATGGATAACGAAAACATTAAAAACAATCAGACGTCCGCGCAGGACGTAAACGAGCTTCATAAGATAAGGGTTGATAAGCTCACTGCCTTACAGCAGGAAGGCAAAGACCCTTATGCTATTACAAAATATGAGGTTTCGCATCACAGCGCTGATATTAAAGAAAACTTTGAAGCTCTTGAGGGGAAGTCTGTGAGCGTTGCGGGCAGACTTATGTCCAAAAGAGTTATGGGCAAGGCGTCCTTTTGCAATGTGCAGGATTTGTCAGGCTCAATTCAGTCCTATGTTGCGCGCGACTGCATAGGCGAGGAAGAATACAAAGCCTTCAAAAAGCTTGATATAGGTGACATTGTCGGCATTAAGGGCGAGGTGTTTAAGACAAAGACGGGTGAGGTTTCGATTCATGCGGCGGAGCTTACCCTGCTTTCAAAGAGCCTTCAGGTTTTGCCCGAAAAGTTCCACGGCTTAACAAATACCGACACCCGTTACCGTCAGAGATACATTGATTTGATAATGAATAATGAGGTTAAGGATACATTTATCAAGCGTTCCGAAATCATAGGCACAATTCGCCGTTATCTTGATTCTCAGGGCTTTATGGAGGTGGAAACTCCCATGCTTGTCAGCAATGCCGGCGGCGCGTCGGCAAGACCGTTTACCACGCATTTTAACGCGCTTGATGAGGATTTTAAGCTTCGCATTTCGCTTGAGCTTTACCTGAAGCGTCTTATAGTCGGCGGTATGGAAAGAGTTTATGAGATCGGCAGAGTTTTCCGTAACGAAGGGCTTGACACGCGCCATAACGCCGAATTTACGCTTATGGAGCTTTATCAGGCTTACACAGACTATCACGGTATGATGGATTTGACGGAAAATCTTTACCGCTTTGTGGCGGAGAAGGTTCTCGGCACAACTAAAATCACATATAACGGCATTGAAATGGATCTCGGCAAGCCGTTTGAAAGAATTACAATGCTTGACGCTGTTAAAAAGTATTCGGGCGTGGATTTTAACGAAATCAAAACTCTCGAGGATGCGAGAAAAATCGCAAAAGAGCATCATATTGAGTATGAGGAAAGGCATAAAAAAGGCGATATTCTCAATCTTTTCTTTGAGGAATTTGTCGAGGAGCATTTAATTCAGCCCACATTCGTTATGGATCACCCGATTGAGATTTCTCCGCTTACCAAGAAAAAACCCGAAAATCCCGATTATGTCGAGCGATTCGAGTTCTTTATGAACGGCTGGGAAATGGCAAACGCCTACTCGGAGCTTAACGATCCGATCGATCAGCGCGAGCGTTTTAAGGCTCAGGAGGAGCTTTTGGCGCAGGGTGATGAGGAAGCTAACCATACCGATGAGGATTTCCTTTACGCGCTTGAGCTGGGTATGCCTCCGACAGGCGGCATAGGCTTCGGAATTGACCGTATGGTAATGCTTTTAACCGATTCTCCCGCCATCCGCGATGTTTTATTCTTTCCGACAATGAAGCCTTTGGATTGAGTAAATCTCTGTATCTGTCTGTATAGTCCCTGACAGAACGAAACAGGGTGTAGTTACACCATAAGTTACGCCAATTTACGCCAAACTTACGCCAAGAAAAACATCAAAATTCTGCGAATGACTGTCAGTGACCATCACGAACGATAGAAGA
>CAZLCG010000042.1:0-13479 GCA_964557975.1 uncultured Eubacteriales bacterium | reverse complement strand
GAGCGCCACCTTGCCAAGGTGGAGGTAGCGAGTTCGAGCCTCGTCATCCGCTCCAAAGGACGCTTAAAGGTCTTTTAAGCGTCCTTTTTTAAAAATCAATGACACGAATTTTCAAAGGTTCATACGGCGACATAGCCAAGTGGTAAGGCACGGGTCTGCAAAACCCTGATCCCCAGTTCAAATCTGGGTGTCGCCTCCAATAAATAGCAAGTCAAAAGACTTGCTATTATTTTTACGCTCAGGGTCTTAAAGGTCAACACATAAAAAGGGGTTTAAGATGATGCCGTCAAAGAAAACGGAAGTTACAGCCAAAATAATGCTTTTTTCCGCAACGCTTATATGGGGAAGCTCTTTTTTCATTCTAAAGAACACGCTTGATGAAATTCCCGTGTTCTTCCTTTTGAGCGTAAGATTTTTATCCTCTGCGGTTATTTTAGGGCTGATTTTTATAAAAAGATGGAAACGGTTTAATTTGAAATACCTGTGGACGGGCTTTATTACGGGCGCGTTTCTGGGGTTTGCGTATATTTTTCAAACTGTCGGGCTTATGCACACCACGCCCGGAAGAAATGCGTTTCTGACGGCGGTTTACTGCGTGCTTGTACCGTTTATGTGCTGGCTTGTTATGAAGAAAAGACCCGATATATACAATGTTGCGGCGGCGGTTGTGTGCATTGTCGGAATAGGGCTTGTCTGCCTTGACGGAAACGGTGAGGCCTTTTCGTTTATGGGCGAGGGGTTTACGCTTATCTGCGGTATATTCTTCGGCGCGCAGATGGTTGCAATTGAGGTTTGGTGTAAGGAAACGGACGTCATTATTCACACCGTTATTCAGTTCTTTTCGGCATTTGTGATATGTTTTATTTTCTTTTTATGCTTCGAGGATTTGCCCGAGGGCATCTCTGCGGGCGCAGGCTGGTCGCTTATGTATGTTTCGGTGTTCGCAACCTGCGCAGCATTCGTTTTTATGAATGTCGGCATAAAACACACATCCGCGTCTTATTCGTCGCTCGTGCTTTGCCTTGAGGCCGTGTTCGGGACGCTGTTTTCGATTGTTTTTTACCGGGAGAGGATCTCCTTGCAGGTCGGAATAGGGTTTTTTATAATTTTCTGCGGTGTGGTTACGAATGAAACAAAGCTGTCGTTTTTGAGAAAAAAGAAAATCGAAAAATAGCCTAAACGCGGATGTTCCACGCGTGAAAAATAAAAAATATTTTGTTTCGGTAATTTAACGGCATTGGGCTGCGGATGTGATATTTATACGCTTTTTCTTGACATAGCGAATAAAAAGATATAAAATATCTAAGATAATGTATTAAAATGCGAATAAAAGTACATTGTTAAATGTTCAATAATTTTTATTTTTTGTTATTGGAATAAAATTAAAAAACAGGGAGGTGTATACTTTTTGGAAAATTCACCGGTAATAACGATAATTGCCGTGGTCGCAGCTGCTGTCATTTTCGGCGTTGTCGGTTTTATTCTCGGCGGGATTCATCGCAGAAAGGTTGCGGAAGCGTCCATAGGATCGGCAACCGAGGAGGCTACAAGGATCATCAATCAGGCTGTTCAGACGGCTGAAAACAAAAAAAGAGAATCAATACTCGAAGCGAAGGATGAAATACACGCGCTGAGAAACGAAGCCGACAAGGATATAAAGGAAAGACGCGCTGAGGTTCAAAGGCAGGAACGAAGAATTATTCAAAAAGAGGAATCACTCGATAAAAGAACAGAAAATATCGAGAAAAAAGAAGAAACTTTAAACCAAAAGCTTAAAAATGTTGAAGCAAGACTTCAGGAGGTTGAGTCTTTAAAGAAAAGCCAGTTCGATATGCTTGAAAAGGTTTCGGGCTATACTAAGGAGCAGGCTAAGGCGGTTCTTTTGCAGAATCTTGACGAAGAGCTTACGCACGAAAAAGCGGTCAGGATTATGGAATTTGAGCAGAGAACCAAAGACGAATCGGAGTCGCTTGCAAGAGAGATTATTTCAACCGCCATTCAGCGCTGCGCGGCTGACCACACTTCGGAGGCAACCGTTGCGGTTGTCGCGCTGCCCAACGACGAAATGAAGGGCAGAATTATCGGCCGTGAAGGCAGAAACGTAAGAACCCTTGAAACAATTACCGGCGCCGATCTCATTATTGACGATACGCCCGAGGCAATCACGGTTTCGTGCTTTGAGCCCGTCAGACGTGAAATAGCAAGGCTTACCGTCGAAAAGCTTATTGCCGACGGAAGAATCCACCCTGCGCGGATTGAAGAAATGTATGAAAAATCAAAGCGCGAGGTTGAACAAACTATCAGGCAGACGGGCGAAAGGGCTGTTATTGACGCAGGCGTCAACGGTATTCACCCTGAGCTTGTAAAGCTTCTCGGCAAGCTTAAATACCGTACAAGCTACGGTCAGAATGTGCTTAACCATTCGCTTGAGGTCTCGTATATCGCGGGGCTTATGGCGGCGGAGCTGGGCGCTGATGTTAAAACCGCAAAGCGCGCGGGTCTTTTGCACGATATAGGCAAGGCGCTGGATCGCGAATTTGACGGTACGCATATTGAACTCGGCGTCGAATACGCAAAGAAATACAAAGAAAACGATCAGGTCGTTCACGCTATAGCCGCCCACCACGGCGACATTGAGGCGAAAACCGTCGTTGCCTGTCTTGTTCAGGCGGCGGACGCTATTTCGGCTTCACGTCCCGGCGCGAGGAGAGAGAATGTTGAAAGCTATATCAAGCGTCTTGAAAAGCTTGAAGAAATCACATCCTCCTTTGAGGGCGTTGAAAAATCATTTGCAATTCAGGCAGGCCGTGAGGTTCGCATAATGGTTAAGCCCGATGTGATAAGTGATGATAAAATGGTACTTGTTGCCCGTGACGTCGTTAAGAAAATAGAGGAAGAGCTTGAATATCCGGGGCAGATTAAGGTTAATATCGTTAGAGAAAACCGCATAATTGATTACGCAAAATAAAAAGGCTTGCGGCCCTGACTTTTTCGGTCAGGGCTGTAATTATCTATTCGGAAACGGTGTAAAATGAAAAAGACGGTTAAAATTCTTGCAGTGGGCGACGTGGTTTCTTCATCGGGCTGTGAAAAGCTAAGACAGGTATTGCCCGATTTGAAAAAAGAGAATGAAATTGACGTCTGTATTGTAAACGGCGAAAATTCAGCCGTGGGCAACGGAATCCTCGCATCCTCCGCAGACAGCATTTTTGCAAGCGGCGCAGACGTTGTTACGGGCGGAAATCACACTTACAGAAGGCGCGAGTTCTATGATTATCTTGAAGCCTCGCCCTTTTGCCTCAGACCTGAAAATTACGGAGATGACTGTCCGGGCAGGGGTTTTACGGTCGTCGACAAGGGCTTTGTAAAAGTCGGGGTACTGAACCTTTTGGGGTCGGTCTTTATGGAGCCTCTCGAAAATCCGCTTAAATGCGCCGACAGGGCTTTAAAAGAGCTTAAAAAGGAAACGGAAATAATAATTGTCGATTTCCATGCGGAGGCTACCGCCGAAAAAAGAGCTATGGGCTTTTATCTTGACGGGAGGGTTTCGGCGCTTTTCGGAACGCATACCCATGTTCAGACCGCCGACGAGCAGATCCTGCCGAACGGCACGGGCTATATAACCGATTTGGGTATGACAGGTCCCGTTTTGTCTGTTTTGGGTGTTAAGCCGCAGCTTGCTATAGAAAAAATGAAGACCAATATGCCCGTAAGGTTTGAAAACCCCGACGGCGAATGCTCTGTGTGCGGTGCGGTTTTTGAAATTGAAAGACAGTCAGGGAAATGCGTTTCGGTAAAAAGAATATCGGTTTAAAGGGAGCGTTTAACTGTTAAAGGAGGCGGCTTCATTTGAATAAAAAATCGTTGATTTTCATATGTATTCTGTTGTCGCTTTCGTTCGTGTCCTGTTCCTGCGGCAAAGAGGAGGAAGCGCAGGAGGAAACTCTGCCGTACTCGTATGAGAACACGGAAAAGACCGAAACGGTCGATATTATTCTTCCGTTTTCAAGCAGTGATTCGCTTAATCCGTTTTTTGCAACAGGCGCTTATAATTCGGCTGCGGCGTTTTTGTTCTGTCAGCCCCTGTTTGAGGTTAAAAGCGATTATTCGCCCGAAGCGGTTATAGCGGATACCTATACCGTTGACGGAAATAAGGTAACGCTGACGATTAAGAGCGTGCGCTTCAGCGACGGCTCGGAGATTACCGCAAAGGACGTTGTTTATTCCTTTAACAAAGCGAAGCAGTCGCCTGCGTATTCGGAAAGGCTTAAAAACGTGCAGTCAGCCGAGATAAACGGTTCGTCGGTTGTCTTTTCACTTGCTTCTCCCGACGCTTACGTACTTAATATCCTTACGTTCCCCGTGGTGAAATACGCTACGGCCGAAACGGCTGAAAATATTCCGACAGGCTCGGGGCTTTTCGCCTTTTCCGACGGCGAAACGCTCACTGTTAATTCCTACAGTCGGATTTCGACCGATATTAACACGGTTACGCTGTATGATGTTAAGCAGCCCGATTATATTATAAATCAGCTTGAAATAGGGAATATAAATTATCTGTTCGAGGATTTTTCCGAGGGCGTGTATAAAAGAATCGTTGCCGAAAACAGGACGGTGACGCTGAACAATCTTGTTTATCTCGGGCTCAACTCCTCCTACGGCGCGTTATCGTCCGCGGCTGTAAGAACAGCGGTTTATTATGCCGTTGATAAGCAAGAGGTTTCCGCTTCGGCATATCAGGGCTATTCAAAGGCGGCGGCAACTATATTCAATCCCGACTTTTACGGGCTTTCCGAAATCTCCGTGCCCGACGCTCGGGGAGATAAACAGAAGTGCGCTTCCATTCTTGAAAAGCTCGGCTATAACCGCTATTCAAAAGCGGGAGTATTAACCAACGGCACCGACGAATTGCAATTTTCAATCCTTGTTAATGCCGAAAACAGCTTCAGAGTGTCGGCGGCGAATAAGATTGCCGAAAATTTGTCTGCCGCGGGTATCGCGGCAAGCGTTGAGGAGGTCGGCTCGGACATTTATCAGCAGAGAATTGCTTCGGGCGATTTCCAAATGTACGTCGGCGAGGTTAAGCTTACGGAAAATATGGATATGTCCGTATTTATTTCAGGCTCGGCAAGCGCGGGCATTGATAAGAATGTTCAATTCATTTCCGATTATTACGCGTTCAGAGAGGGAACAATAGGTGTTGGGGAAACAGTTGACAGCTTTATGAACGACGTTATTTTCGTTCCCATATGCTACAGGTGCGGTATGGCGGCTTATTCAAGAGCCTTTACGCCCGACTTTACCTACGCTCCGTATAATATTTACGGCAATATCGAAAACTGGGAAAAGGCTGAATAAACAAAGTGTAAAAACCTGCCCGAAAAGTTGAAATGTGTTTTTTATTATGGTAAAATAATGTAGTTACAGTTTAGGAAATCAGATTTATGTGAGGTGTGCTTTTTGTGCAAGAAATAGTAATGCCTAAAGCAGACGGTCACAGCCCTTGGATGGGTCTGAACGGAAAAGTTTGCAAATCGTCGGCGTACCGGTGCAGATTGCACGAAATCCGGTTGTCTGAAGAAGATGCAGCCAAAAAAACAGTGCTTTGCCGGAAAAACGCTTGATATGCGTGGGACACAGCGGTGTTTATGCATTGAAAAGAAAAATAAAAACCCATTTATACACGAAAAGAAAAGGGTAGCTTTTGATAACCGAAACGGTCTGTTTATCCTTATTTCAGCATTAGGCATTAAAAATGTTATCCGAATTGTTCGGCACAAGCTTACTTTTAAGGAGTTGATTTTGTGATAAAGATTGAAAACCATCTTGGCGTTACGGAACTGCATCAGCATTATTTTTCCGATCTTATCGGTCAAACAGTTACCTCCTGCTTCGGCGTTGTAGGTATGGCGTCGAGCGGCGCGTCGCAGAATATACGCCAGTTCTTTTTCAGAAAAAACAATTATATCGATAAGGGCGTCAGCGTTTCATCGGACGGAGACGAGCTTATTATCGACCTGCACATTATCGTAACCTACGGAATAAACATCCAAGCGATTGTTGACAGTATAACGAATAAAGTCAGGTATGCCGTCGGTCAGGCGACCGGACTTACCGTTAAAAAGGTTAACGTTTTTGTTGACGGAATGAAAGAATAATCGGGAGTGTGTGCTTTGATAAACGGTAATTTGCTTAAAGACGCGTTCATTTCGGGCGCAAACAATATACTTGAACACAGAAAAGACGTTGACGCGCTTAACGTTTTCCCCGTTCCCGACGGCGATACGGGCACTAATATGTCTATGACGATCTCTGCGGCGGTAAGAGAGCTGAGCGTCATTGACGACAATAACGCGGGCGTTGTCGCCTCAAAGGCGGCGGCGGCTCTGCTGAGAGGTGCGAGGGGCAACTCGGGAGTAATACTTTCACTTATATTCCGCGGCATTTCAAACGGCTTCAAAGGCTTCCGAGAGGTCGACGGCATTACGCTTGCAAGGGCTTTAACGCTCGGGAAGGAGTCGGCGTACAAGGCGGTTATGAAGCCTACGGAGGGTACGATTTTAACCGTAGTCAGACATGCGGCAGCGGCTGTGGAAAACACAAACGAAAAGGACTGCAAAAAGGTCCTTGAAGCTGCTTTTGAGGCGGCAAAAAAGGCGCTTGCCCAAACGCCCGAGATGCTTCCCGTTTTAAAGCAGGCGGGCGTTGTAGACGCGGGCGGTCAGGGCTTCGTTTATATACTCGAGGGAATGCTAAGCGTTATCAGAGACGGAAAAATAATCGAGAGCAGGGAAAAAAGCGAGACGGCTGACAAAAAGAGCGAAAGCAACAAATCAATCGTCGCGGCGGCTTCGGGAGATATTAAATTCGGCTATTGCAGCGAATTTCTCATTAACCGTGACAAAAAAGCGTCAGGCAACGCGCAGAAGCTGAAAGCGTATCTTGAGTCAATAGGCGACTGTGTGGTCGTGGTTGAGGATGACGATATTATTAAGGTTCATGTTCACTCGAACGAGCCGGGGAATGTAATTCAGGCGGCGCTTGAATGCGGACCGCTTACCAATATTAAAATAGACAATATGCGTTTTCAGCATCAGAACGCCGATCTGGGGCTGGAAAATAAAAAAGAGGATAAAGCCGATACGGGCGGCGAAGCTCCCGAAAGGGCGGAGCCTGTTAAGGATTTCGGCTTTGTTTCGGTTGCCGCGGGGGACGGCTTTGCTGAACTGTTCAGAGAGCTGGGCGCCGATACGGTCGTTTCGGGCGGGCAGACCATGAACCCGAGTACGGACGACATATTAAGCGCGATCGAAGCAACGCCCGCAAGGCAGGTATTCGTTCTTCCCAACAATAAAAATATTATTATGGCGGCGGAGCAGACCGTTAATCTTGCGGACAGAAAGGTTTACGTTTTGCCGACTAAAACGGTGACGCAGGGTATTGCCGCTGTTATAAATTTCTCGGAATCGGACAGCGTCGAAAAGAACCTTCTAAATATGATGAAGGCTGCCGAAAGTGTTCATACGGCTCAGGTAACCTTTGCCGCAAGGGATTCGGAGGCTTTCGGTCAGCGTATTAAAAAAGGTCAGATGCTCGGTATGGAGGACGGAAAAATCACTCTTGTGGAGGACGATATGGTGAACGCCGCCTACCGTGTTTCGAGACGGCTGATTAAAAAGCACGGGGGTTCTCTGGTTACCGTTTATTACGGCAAAGAAACCAATGAGAGCGCGGCGAACCGTCTTGTCGAAAGGCTTAACGAGCGTTTCCCGAATGTCGAGGTAAACGCCGTAAGCGGAGGTCAGCCGGTATATTACTTCGTTATTTCCGTTGAGTGAAGAAAATGTTTTAGTCAAGAGAGGTAAAATATGAACTTCTCAACCGATATAAAATTCTTAAAGGGCGTCGGCGCTGTCAGAGCGGAGGCATTTTACGGAGCTTCCGTCCGCACTGTCGGCGCTCTTTTGCGTTATTACCCGAGAACATATGAGGATTGGAGCAAGGTTTATCCGATAAGGGAAGCGCCGTACGGCGAAACCTGCTGCGTTAAGGCTATTGTATGCGAAAGACCTAAAAAAATCCGTATCTCCGGCGGCAAGCTGCTTTTTAAAACAACGGTCACGGACGGAGCGGGACTTTTAAATCTGACTTTCTTTAACAATAAATACATAGGCGATATGCTCAAGGAGAACGAGGAATACTACTTTTTCGGAAAGGTGATCGCGGGAAAATACGGCGGACGTGAAATGAATTCGCCGATATTTAAAAAGGCGGCGGAGCAGGCGGGAATAAGACCCGTATATCCGCAGACCTCGGCGCTTAATTCAAAGCTTATTGAAAAATGCGTTAAAACCGCGCTCGAGAATATTGAGGAAATACCCGACTTTCTGCCCGAAAAAATTATAAACGAAAACTCTCTTTGCTCACTTGACCGCGCTATAAGGAATATACATTTTCCGGAGAGCTATGCGGCGCTTGAAAAGGCGAGAAACAGGCTTATTTTTGACGAGCTTTTCACCTTGCAGCTCGGCCTTTTGTCCATTAAGAACAGAACCGAAGCCCTGAAATCGAATTTTATAATAAAAGAGGATTATACCGAGGAATTTTTGAAACATCTGCCGTTTGAGATGACAAACGCGCAGAAAAAAGCCGTTTGCGAAGCGATAAACGATATGAAAAAGGACGAGCCTATGAACAGGCTTTTGCAGGGCGACGTGGGTTCGGGCAAAACCGCGGTTGCCGCTGCTCTGATATACACGGTGGCGAAGAACGGCAGGCAGAGCGCGCTTATGGCGCCGACCGAGGTTCTTTCAGAGCAGCATTACAGAACCTTTTTAAAGCTGTTTGAGGGTACGGATATTAAAATTTCGCTTCTTACGGGCGGCATAAAGGCCTCGGAAAAGAAGAAGATTAAATCTGCGCTTGCGAGGGGTGAAATTGACCTTGTAATAGGTACGCACGCGCTTATTGAGGCTGACGTTGAGTTTTCAAGGCTCGGTTTTGTCGTGACCGACGAGCAGCACCGTTTCGGCGTGGCGCAAAGGGCAAAAATCGCGTCCAAGGGGGAAAATCCGCATATATACGTTATGTCGGCAACGCCTATTCCGAGGACTCTTGCGCTTATTATGTACGGGGATCTGAACGTTTCGATTCTTGACGAAATGCCTCCGGGCAGGCAGAAAACCGAAACCTATGCCGTGACAAGCGAATACCGTACAAGAATATATAATTTTATAAAAAAGTATCTTGAGAAAGGTTTTCAGGGCTATATAGTATGCCCGCTTGTTGAGGAAAGCGACAGCGAATCGGTTTCGGAGCTTGTTTCCGCCGAGGAATACTACGGGAAGCTTTCAAATACTGTCTTTTCAGGATATAAATTAGGATTGCTGCACGGCAAAATGAAGCCCAAGGAAAAAGACGGCGTTATGCGTAGGTTCGCGGACGGCGAAATACAGCTTCTTATCTCAACCGTTGTAATCGAGGTAGGCGTCGATGTGCCTAACGCAGTCGTAATGGTAATTGAAAATGCCGAGAGGTTCGGGCTTTCCCAGCTGCATCAGCTTCGGGGCAGAATTGGCAGGGGCGGTGAAAAATCGACCTGCATTTTGGTTTCCGACGCGAAAACCGATATTGCAAAGCAGAGGTTTGATATAATGTGCAAAACCTCGGACGGCTTTAAAATTGCAAACGCCGACCTCGAGATGAGAGGTCCGGGCGATTTCTTCGGAACCCGTCAGCACGGACTGCCCGAGCTTTCGCTTGCGGACATTATGACCGATACGCAAATCCTTATGAAGGCGCAGGCGGCGGCCGTCGGAATAATTGAGAACGACAGAGAGCTTAAAAGTCCTGAAAACCAAAGGCTTTCAAAGCAGGTCGATAAGCTGTTCGCAAAAAGACTGCGGTCGTAGATCGACGCGAATACCGAGCTTTTAGCGGTAAACTTGAAAAAATTTCGGCTTTATGGTAAAATACCTATGATCTTTTACCGAGAGGTTTTTTATGTTTGATTTAATCTATAAAAAACTGTATATTTTAGGTCTTTACACCGCAAGATACGTTACCCGATTTTTCAGGGCTGTTTCAAGATTTGTCAAAAAGCCCGTAAAAGCATTGGGCATGGTTCTTTTTGCGGGGTTTTTGCTTGTCGATAAGTTCTTTCTTAACTCCGCGAGGCTTGTCGGAAAAGAGACTAAGGAGCTTGCAAGCGACGTTCGGCGTGTATTTTCCGCAATTACGGGCGCGTTCGGGTCTGATAAGTCATACGGCTTTAAAATGCTTAAATACTATGTAAAAAAAGCGTTCGCAAAGCATGGTATTGTTTTCTCGTTTTTGACGAATATAGTCACTCCCGCCGCCGCGCTTGCGGTTTTGTGCATTACGGTGAATTATTGGAGCAGTCAAAATCTGGCGCTTAAAATAACCTACAATAATTCCGACATAGGCTATGTTAAAAACGAATCCGTATATCTTGAGGCTGAAAAGCAGGCTAACGAAAGGCTCAGCACGGCTGCCGCGGCAAACAACAGCGCGTCGCTCGTCAACACGGCGCAGTATAAGATTGAAAACGTCAGCCTTTCCGAGCTTAAGGATTCGCAGGCTATATGCGACGGCATAATTGAAAATTCGGACAGCAGCATTACAAACGCCTGCGGGATATACATTGACGGCGATTTCCTGTGCGCGGTAAAAAACGAGACGGACGCGACAACCGTTTTCGATAATATACTCAAATCCTACGAGACGGATGACGATGCGGCGGTAAGCTTCGTGGAGGACATTCAGTACGTTCAAGGCTTTTATCTTGACGATGAAAACACCGTATGGGACGCGGACAAGCTAAGCAAAAAGCTTTCCACAAAAAAGAGCGAGGCTGTTTATTATACCGTTCAGTCCGGGGATACGGTTTCGGGTATAGCCCAGAAATTCGGGCTTACAACCGCGGAGGTCTTTGCGCTTAACCCGTCGGTTCAGGAAAACATACATATAGGCGACAGCCTTCTTATATCAAGCGAGGTCAATTTTATACGCGTTCAGGTCACGAGAACCGAGGTAAGAACCGAATCTGTCGCTTACAGTACCGTGACCAATGAAACCGCAAGCCTTTATAAGGGAGTTAAAAAGACTGTTCAAAAGGGCGTCAACGGCGAACAGCAGATTACGGAGCTTGTTTCATATGTTGACGGCGTTAGGGTTTCTGCAAAGGAAATTTCAAGGATTACGACAAAAGAGCCTGTTAATGAAATAATTCAGGTCGGCACAAAAACCTATTCGTCAAGCTACGGCACGGTTACAAGCTATGGCGGTTCGTTTATTTGGCCTGCGATCGGCGCGTATAATATTTCGCAGTATTTCGGAGGAAGCGGCGGTCACGGCGGAATTGATATAGTAAAACCCGGCGGCAACAGTACGGGCTGTACGATCGTTGCGGCGGCGGGCGGTACGGTTACGTTCGCCGGCTATCATTCGAGCTGGGGCTACAATGTTGTGGTTAACCACGGCAACGGTCTTTCAACGAGATACGCCCATATGCTTCCCGGCTCTATGAAGGTCAGGGTCGGTCAGACGGTTTCTCAGGGGCAGGCGCTCGGAAATATAGGCTCATCGGGCAACGTTACCGGACCGCATCTTCACTTTGAGGTTATGGTAAACGGCAAAAGGGTCAACCCCTTGCCGTACCTCGGAAGAAGCAAATAAAAATGGGCAGATGAACTTCATCTGTCCGTTTTTGATTACGGCTCTTTTAATAAAATAAAAAATATGTTACCATACGGGTGTGTTATGGAATTAAACTTTTTTGATGTTTTCAGATTTTTTACCGAAACGGAGCTTACCGAGGAACAGCGCAGGTATGAGCTTATCTGCGTGTCGGCGCTGTGCGTTATCCTTTTGGGCTTGAGCATAGCGGGTATCATAAAAAACAAAAGGAAGTCTGCCGAGCGGAGGAATAATAAAAATGGCTCTCAGGAAAAATGATGAAATTGAATTATATATCGAGTCGTTTACCTCTGAAGGCAGCGGAATAGGTCATTTCGACGGTATGGCAGTGTTTGTCGGCGGCGCGGCGGCGGGCGACACGGTAAAAGCGCATATAATAAAGGTGAAAAAAAGCTATGCTGTCGGCAAGGCGGTAAAAATCATTAAAGGCTCTGCCGACAGAATTTTGCCCGACTGTGAGGCGTTTCCGTCGTGCGGCGGATGTTCGTTCAGGCATATTTCTTATGACGCGGAGCTTAAAATGAAAAAGCAAAGAGTTGAGGACGCGTTTTCAAGGCTTGCCAAAATTGAAGTTAAGGCTGAAGAAATAATCGGCGCTGACAGCTCCGATGAATACAGAAACAAGGCGGAATATCCTGTTTCTTTTGACGGGGAAAGGCTTAAAATCGGTTTTTATGCCGCGCGCTCGCACAGGATAATCGATTGCGCGAATTGCCGCTTACAGCCTCCCGTATTTGCGGAAATTGTTAACATAATAAGGACTTGGATTGCCGAAAACGGAATTTCAATTTATGACGCAGAAAAGCATAAGGGGCTTATCAGGCATATTTATTTAAGGCAGGGCGCGGTTACGAAAGAGATTATGGCGTGCCTTGTCATAAACGGCAACACGCTGCCGAAAACCGACAGGCTTCTTGAAAAACTGCTTACAGTTCCCGATATTAAGAGCGTAGTCATAAATATAAACAGGGATAAGACCAACGTAATTCTCGGCGATGTTTCAAAAACCGTTTGGGGTGAGGATTACATTTACGATATACTCTGCGGCGTTAAAATAAGGCTCTCGCCGACATCGTTTTATCAGGTAAACCACGCTCAGGCGGAAAAGCTGTATTCCAAGGCGGCTGAATTTGCAGGACTTCAAAGCGACGAAACAGTGCTTGATATGTACTGCGGCGCAGGTACGATCGGGCTTTCAATGGCAAAAAGAGCGAAAAAAATTATCGGCGTGGAAATAATACCCGAAGCGGTTGAGGACGCAAAATTTAACGCCGAGCTTAACGGCGTAAACAATGCCGAGTATTATAATATGGATGCGGCAAAGGCGTCTTTAATGCTTAAGGAAAAGGGCGTTTCGGCGCAGGTCGTAATTCTCGATCCGCCGAGAAAGGGCTGTGACGCCGATCTTATTAAAACCGTAAGCGGGATGTCGCCCGAAAGAGTGGTTTATGTTTCGTGCGACCCGTCAACGCTCGCAAGAGACTGTGCGGTTTTTAAGGAATACGGTTACGGGGTCAAAAGACTTGCCGCCGTGGATATGTTCCCGAGAACAACACATGTGGAGACTGTCGTTTTGATGTCACGGGTCAAGGACTAAAAGTACATAAAATGCCCAGAAATCAAGGGATTCCGAGAATATTGCCTGAAACGGCACCATTGCCGGAGTTCCTTTTTTACAGCCTTTGACAACAGTTGCCAACACTGGCTTTTTCGGAGTGTGTAACACGAGAACTGCTTTTTACCCTTGGTGTAACAAGGGAA
>CAZLCG010000041.1:0-13604 GCA_964557975.1 uncultured Eubacteriales bacterium | reverse complement strand
TCCGTCCTCAAAAGCGTTTCAAGCCAATCATCCGAGTAAGTCAAATTAAAGATGTGTTAGACAAATATAAAGAGAAATAAAATGTTAAGGCGGTGAAATACTTGATATTACAGGCTTTATACGGGAATCGACCCTGTCGGGTCAAATTTCAAAATATCCGCTTTGATACCGTATTTGATACCATAAGATTTTTATTTTTTTGACAAATGCTTTTATTTTAAGCGGATTTTCTGTTATAATAATTTATGCGATGATAGCCTTTATGCGATTGGGGGAATCGTCAGGAGCGGTGTGAAATTTTGTAAATATCGGTTATAAAAATGCAATCCATCCGTCAAACTCAGGGCGTTTGCCGCCTCTCTTTGCACAAGGGAGGCTTTTTAAGCATGAATTACCGTATGAAAGGAAGAACAATAATGCCGAAACGCAGGCCGAATAATGTCACTCAAAGGAAAGACGGCAGGTGGGTAGCGCGTAAAGTATTCGGCCGCAGACCCGACGGTAAGCCGAACAGGAAAGCCTTTTACGGCTCGACCGCCGCCGAAGCCGCCCAAAAGCTGGCGGACTATGAAAGACAGCTCGAAAACGGGCTGAACGCAAACGCCGCCAACCTTACCTTTGGGCAGTGGCTTGATATATGGCTGAGGGAATACAAGTTTCAGGTGCTTACGCCGGGGACATACGACAAATATGAGGAAATAATAAGGCTTCGGCTAAAGCCCGCTCTCGGTAATTATAAATTACTAAGCCTGCGCCCCGAGCAATTGCAGGCGTTCATAAATAATCTGAAAAAAGTCAACGGAGAGCCTATGGCGGTCAAATCCGTCATAAAAATCAAAGCGGTCATGTCCGGCGCGCTCGGGCAGGCTGTCAAAAACGGGCTTATAATACGCAATCCCGCCGAAGCCGTCAGCATGCCCAAGACGGATAAATATAAAAAAGTCGGCGCGTTCACGCCGACAGAACAGCTCGCGCTGTTGGAGCAATTGAGAGGTCACAGACTTTACGCCCTTTTTATCGTTGCGCTCGGTACGGGCATGAGAATAGGAGAGATATTGGCTTTACAGTGGAGCAATATAGACTTTATACGAAATGAAATAACCGTATCCGCGGCGGCGTACCGCTCAAAAAACAGGACTCCGACGGGGGAGGCGACAGGCAGCAGCAGCAATAAAATCGGCAAGCCGAAAACAAGAGCCGGCACGCGCACTATCCCTTTAACGCTTCAGGTGAGACAGGCTCTTATAAAGCACAGGGAGGAGCAAGCCGCAGAACGCTTAAAGGCGGGCGCGGATTGGAACGATAATAACCTCGTGTTTTGCACAGCCCTCGGCAGCGCGTTGGAGTACAGCAGCGTGGCAAGGCTTTTTACCAATAAAAGGAATAAGGCGGGCATTTCGAAGCTGGGTTTTCACAGTCTGCGCCACTCCTTTGCCACAAACGCGATTTCGGCGGGAATGGATTATTACTATTTATCCCGTATTATGGGACACGCCAGTATTTCAATTACTCTCGATACCTATACGGACTATATGCCGGACAAATCAAGGTCGGAAATGGAGAAAATGGAGGACGCGCTGCTTTGGAAGCTCGCTTGATTAAATACAATCACGAACCACGCGCCGAATTGACCCCATTTTTGATACCATAACGCGTAATTTGAGATCTGTTAAAAGCCGATGGGCGGGAGAGGAAAGGATGGGATTGAAAATTCCTTTACACAAGGGAGGCATAGAACGACTGAGGATTGCAGAAAAAAAGAATTTTATTTTTTCTAAAATTTCAATCCCTCCACCGCCGAACGGCGGTCCCCCTCCCTTTGCACAAGGGAGGCATAGAATGACTGAGGATTGTAGAAAAAATTTTATTTTTTTAAAATTGCAATCCCTCCACCGCCGAACGGCGGTCCCCCTCCCTTTACACAAGGGAG
The DNA here is from genome assembly GCA_964557975.1 of uncultured Eubacteriales bacterium. Classification (GTDB taxonomy): domain Bacteria; phylum Bacillota; class Clostridia; order Oscillospirales; family Acutalibacteraceae; genus Fimenecus. The sequence goes on along the minus strand of CAZLCG010000041.1, from coordinate 11,674 downwards.
GCATAGAACGCTGAGGAAGTTATTTTTAAATCAAATTTTTCCTCAATCCCGTAGGGGACAGCCCTTGCGGCTGTCCGTAAGCTGACATACAACAAAATTTCATTCTCCGCTCTCTCCGTGAGGGGAGCGGAAAAGGGTTGAATTAAAATGATACTTCAAATTTACTGTGCAAAAGGAAAAAAATATGTTATAATAAAATAACAAAAACAAAGGGTGGCTTTAAAATGGCGAAAACCGCGGTTGTAACGGGGGCGGCAAAGGGAATCGGCAGAGCGACGGCAAAAAGCCTTGCGGACGGCGGCTTTTCCGTTGCCGTTGTATATAACGGCTCTAAGGACGCCGCCGAGGAGCTGCTTAGGGAAATCGGCGGCGGAGCAAAAATGTATAAATGCGATATAACCTCGCCCGAAGCCGTCAATAATACCGTTAAAGAGATTTTAAAGGATTTCGGCAAAATCGACGTGCTTGTAAATAACGCCGGCATAGCGCAGCAGAAGCTTTTTATTGATATTACGGACGGCGACTGGAGCAAAATGCTCAATACCGATCTCTCGGGCGCGTTTTATTTTACACGCGCGGTTTTGGAGTCAATGCTAAGATACAAAAACGGAAAAATAATAAATATCTCGTCCGTGTGGGGGCAGACGGGCGGCTCGTGCGAGGCTCACTATTCTGCGGCGAAGGCGGGAATTATAGGCATGACAAAGGCTCTCGCAAAAGAGTTCGGGCTGTCGGGGATAACGGTAAACGCCGTCGCGCCCGGCGTCATAACGACCGATATGCTCTCGAAATTCTCGGAAAGCGAGCTTGAAGAATTAAAGGACAAAATTCCGCTTAACCGTTTGGGAACGCCCGAAGACGTTGCGAACGCGGTTTCGTTCCTCGCAAGTGAAAAAGCGGATTATATTACGGGTCAGGTTATCGGGGTGAACGGAGGAATGGTTGTTTAATGTTTATTGAATACCGTAATAACGTAACCTAAACGCGGACGTCCCCGCCTCTAAGCTGCGGGCCGATAAGCGCCGACCGAACCGACAGGTGAGAAGCGGGTTGAGTTTCGGAATTTCAGCGAGAGACAGTCTCTCACCGAACGCCCGAGGAGTTAACGCTCCCCTGCGTTGCCTGCAATCTGCCGCGAGCTTCGCTCCGATTTAAAAACTTTTTCTTGCAAACGGCGCCGAAATACTATATACTCAAATCAGAACAATAAGGGAGATGATCTTTTGGACCCTATAAATGTTGATTTTACTCACGGAAGGGGCAGAGAGGACGGAGGAAACGGCAACGCTGCGGCTTCCGACGTTTATATTCCGCCGAGAAACGCCAAAAAGAAAATTATTATCAATATAATAATTACCCTCGTGTTGGCGGCGGCGGCATATTACTTTATGCTTCCGGCACTCAATTTTAAGGCGATAGAGCTTTATATGTATATTGCTTTTGTCTGCCTTATCTATCTTGCGCTTACCGCTTTGACCTCCAAGGTTGCAATCCATCCCGAATACGCGCCTTATATTAAACGGCGCGCTAAAATTCCCGGAATAATTATCGGCGTGCTTGCGGTTGTGTGCATTGTGGGTTATCTTGTCGGCGCTACGGTATTCAGGGCAAATTCGTATTCCAAGCTCTTAACTGTCGAGGAAGGCGATTTCGCCGAGGATATTGCGGAAATTGACTTTTCGTCCGTTCCCGTTCTTGACTCGACCTCGGCAAACACCCTTGCGGAGAGAACGCTCGGCGATTTGTCCGATATGGTTTCGCAGTTTGTTGTTTCAAGCTATTCGACGCAGATAAACTATAACGGAACGCCCGTGCGCGTTACCGCGCTTGCTTACGGGGACATATTCAAATGGATCAAAAACACCTCAAGCGGACTGCCCGCGTACATTATAGTCGATATGACTACGAAGCAGAGCGAAATCGTCCGCCTTGACGAGGGTATGAAATATTCTCCCGCCGAGCATTTTAACAGATACCTTTTAAGGCATCTTCGCTTTGAATATCCGACTTATCTTATGGGCGAGCCGACCTTTGAAATTGACGAGAGCGGTCACCCGTATTGGATTGTTCCCATTCTTGACAAGACAATCGGTCTTTTCGGAGGAACGGATGTTATAGGAGCGATCGTTGTCGATTCGGTTACGGGAGAGAGCGAAATCGTTTCAACCGATCTTAACGGCGAAACGAAGCTTCCCACCGAGAATTTCGTGACCGATGACAACTGGCAGTGGATAGACCGTGTTTATTCGGCGAATATTCTTGACGCGCAGTATAACTATTACGGCAAGCTCTCAAACGGCTTTATAAACTCCCTGATAGGTCAGGAAGGCGTTAAGGTTACAAGCTCGGGCTATAATTACCTTGCGCTGAACGACGACGTTTATATGTATACCGGTGTTACGTCGATAAGCTCCGACCAGTCGATTATAGGCTTCGTCCTTTTGAACCAGAGAACAAAGCAGACGAAGTATTATTCGGTATCCGGCGCGCTTGAAAGCACGGCAATGACCTCGGCTCAGGGCGCTGTTCAGCAGTATTCTTACAACGCCACGTTCCCGCTGCTTCTCAATATCAGCGGCGAACCGACCTATTTTATGGCGCTGAAGGATTCCTCCGATCTCGTTAAAAAGTACGCTATGGTTAATGTCAAGCAGTCCACGATAGTCGGCGTCGGCTCGACGCTTACCGAATGTACCGAGATGTACGCTCAGGAGCTTAAAAATAACGGCATAAGCGTTGAGATTGACATTGACGGAATGAGCGAAACGGACACGACCTCCCCCGAAACCCATACAAAGGATGTTACGGGTACGGTAACTGAAATCCGTTCGGTCGTTACGGGCGGCGAAACGTATTTCTATATTAAGCTTAATACCGGCGAAGAATATTATAAGGTCGGCGTTAAGGACGCGGAAAAGGTTGTTATTCTGAATGTCGGCGACAGTGCGACATTCTCCGTCGACGAAGAATCCGAAGGCAGCATCATAACCGTTATCGGTATGAAATAATCAAAGCTTTAAAGACCGTTTCGTTTACAGGGGGTATCCGAAACGGTCTTTTTTTTATTTGCCCGCTTAAACGGGGACGCGGCGGGTGCTCGGCGTGTTGTTAAATTGCCCATATATACGCCTTAAAATTTGTTACGGTAATACATTTTGTGATTTTATAATTTAAAAATACATATATTGTGCGTTTCGGCAGGTATGTAGTTAATAAATATCTAAAAGCAAGAGCCGTTAGATAAAAAATATCTATTTTACAATGACGGAAATTCTGTATTTTATCTTTAAACCGATTGACTTTTGATTTGGTTGTGATATAATTACAAGTGAACAGCAATTCACTCAGCTGATTGCAAAATTAAATTATAAAAAAGAGACGGAGGAATTAAACCATGGACACAAGATTCGCCATTTCGGAGTATCATGACGCCAAAGCGATAAACAGAGAGCTTGACGAACTCATCAAGAAGCCTATTTATTCGATTAAGCCCGATACTCTAAAGCAGTATGAGGAAGAATATTACGAGAAGAAATGCGCTAAGTCAAAGGAAATGATTGAAGAGGCTAAAGCAATCATCCCCGGCGGCGTTCAGCACAATCTTGCTTTTAACTATCCCTTCCCGCTTGTTTTCACAAAGGCCGACGGCGCGTATCTTTATGATATTGACGGCAATAAGTATTTTGATTTTCTTCAGGCAGGCGGACCGACGGTTCTCGGCTCAAACCCGAAGGTGGTTCGTGATCAGGTCATCGACCTTCTTAACACCTGCGGTCCTTCAACGGGTCTTTTCCACGAGTATGAGTACAAGCTCGCCAAAAAGATTTCGGATTCCGTTGAATCGGTTGATATGTTCCGTATGCAGGGCTCGGGCACAGAGGCTTGCATGACCGCCGTGCGTGTTGCCCGTCTTGCAACCAAAAAGAAGAACATCCTTAAAATGGGCGGCGCTTATCATGGCTGGTCCGATCAGTTGGGTTACGGTATTCGCGTTCCCGGTTCAAAATTCACACAGGCAAGCGGCGTTCCGCTTTATGTTTTCAAGCATACTCAGGAATTTTTCCCCGGCGACCTTGACGACCTTGAGAGGAAGCTGTGGCTCAATCAGTTCAAGGGCGGCACGGCGGCGGTATTTATTGAGCCTGTAGGCCCCGAGAGCGGCACAACTCCTCTTGACTTTGAATTTAATAAGGGCGTTGAAAGGCTTTGCCGTAAATACGGCGCGCTGCTCGTATTCGACGAGGTCGTTACCGGCTTCCGTATAGGTATGGCGGGCGCTCAAGGCTTCTTCGGCGTATCTCCCGACCTTACGATCTTCGGCAAGGTTATCGCGGGCGGATATCCCGGCGCGGGCGGCTTAGGCGGCAAGAAGGAATATATGAAGTATCTCGGCGCAGGTCTTGACGCGACAGGCGAAAAGATCAAGAAGGCGTTTACGGGCGGTACCATGACGGCTAACCCGCTTTCATGCTGCGCAGGTTATTATACTCTTGAAGAAATTGATAAGACCAACGCTTGCCAGAAGGCCGGTCAGATGGGCGACAGACTTACCGCAGGTCTTAAGGAGCTTGTTAAGAAGCACGGTCTTCCGTTCGTATGCTGGAACGAAGGCTCTATCTGCCACCTTGAAACAGTCGGCACAATGCACTATTCCATCAACTGGAAGAAGCCTTGGACAATTCCGTCTGTTCTTGACGCCACATCGGTCCGCAAGAAGGAGATGCAGTATATGGGCGCCGCTTATATGGCGGAGGGCCTTGTTACTCTCGCGGGCTCACGCCTTTATACTTCGGCTGCTTATACGCCTAAGATGATAGATCAGGCTCTTGCGTGCTTCGATAAGGTATTTGAAAACGTAGCCGTTAAAGCGGAATAATTAAAGTTCCTTAACGTTTTTCGGGGCGGGCGGTAAACCGTCCGCCCCGTTTCGCATTATTAAGAGGTGAATATAATGGATATTTTAGAAGCAAAAGAACTCGTTATAAAAGCAGGCAAGGAGCTTCTCAAGGCCGGAATCATTGTCAGAACATGGGGTAACATCTCCTGCCGTATTTCCGATACGCAGTTCGTTATCACTCCTTCGGGAAGAGCTTACGAAACGCTTACTCCCGACGAAATAGTCCTTGTAAATATCGCCGACCTCTCGTATGACGGCGATGTTAAGCCCTCAAGCGAAAAGGGTATTCACGCTGAGGCATACAGGCTTCGCCCCGAGGTTAATTTTGTAATTCACACGCACCAGATGCAGGCTTCCGTCATAGGAGCGCTCGGCTTCGATATTAACAGTATTTCCGAGAAGAGCGCGAAAATTGTCGGAAATAATGTTCCTCTCGCGTCGTACGGGCTTCCCGGAACGGGCAAGCTCCGCGCGGGGGTCGTTGCCGCGATAAAGCGTTCCGATTCAAAGGCTGTTCTTATGGCTCACCACGGCGCGCTGTGTATGGGCGCCGACTATCCCGAGGCGTTTAATGTTGCTTCCGAGCTTGAAACCGTATGCGAGGATTGTCTGCGTAAAAAATACAATGAGGTTACGGGTACGGTTGCGGAAGGCTTTAACGCTGTCGCCGATTATATCGGTGAGAAGCTTGCCGACTCCAAGGCGGCAAATGCGGTTCGGTTTGAGCCTTGCAACAGCGAAAGGGACGGCAGTGTCTTTAATATTACCGCTGTTGACGGCGACGGTAAGATTACAAGAATTGACATTAAGACGGGCGAGCTTGTCGCGGGTGACGATTATCCCGAATCGGCAGAGCTTCACAGGGCGGTTTACAAAAAACGCTCGGATGTTAATTATATTGTTCATAACACTGCGCCTGCGGTTACGGCAATATCAAAAAAAGGCAAGACTATGAAGCCCTTGCTTGACGATTTCGCGCAGCTTGTCGGCGTTACCGTAAGACACGCTGTTTATAATCCCTCAAGCACGCTTAAATCTTCAAAAAAGGTTACGAGAGCCCTTAAGGGCAGAAACGCGGTTTTGCTTGACAACAACGGCGCGCTTTGCGTAGCGGGCAGCGAATATGACGCTACAGCTGTGGAAATGGTTATGGAAAAGGGCTGTATGACTCAGGTCGGCGCTGACCTTTTCGGGACCGCTAAGCCTATAAATCCCATTGAAACAAGACTTATGAGATTTATTTATACTCAGAAGTATTCAAAGCAGGCTAAGAAATAACCTAAACGGGGACGCCCCGCCGTTCAGCCTCCCTTTGTACAAGGGAGGCTGAAAAGGAGCAATCCCTCAGTCAGATTACGCTGACAGCTCCCGCTTACAAGGGAGCCTTTTTTACGCATAATTTTAAATTTGTTAAAAGACAGACGGGCGGACAAGATATCCGCGCATACGCTATAATATTGATAATATTTTCTGACAAATTTAATCTGATAATTGACAATTTGATTTTTATGATATATAATATCAAAGTCGCTGAAGAACTTATTTCGGTTTTACAGCTTAAATTCACACTTTGGGCCCGTAGCTCAGCTGGGAGAGCGTACGGTTCGCATCCGTAAGGTCGAGAGTTCGATCCTCTTCGGGTCCACCACGTCGGAGCAAGCAATATAAAGCTTGCTCCGACTTTTTTTAAAGTCAGAGCTCCGCTCATATGACGCTGCCCCTCCTCGAAAAAAGGCACGACAGTTTCGCTTCGCAAAGCGTTTTATGTATTTCAAGTTTCACCAAAAGAGAAAGGGACTGCCGGAAACGAACAGTCCCTCTTGAATTTCCACGCGCGTCCCGTTATGCGCTTATTATTCATAAGCCTTAACCCGTGTATAGTCGGGATCTTTGAAAACGAACAACCCCACGGCAATAATTGTGAAAAGCATCAATCTCACCTGTACCGATTTCCTCAACGCCCATTCGGCATAATCGTTTTCTGTTTGTGAATTGTAAATATCAATATACGATACCGCTTTCGTAAGTATTAAAACTATTCTTTACATATTTCCCGTCAGTCAACATAAACGTCAATAATGTTTTCATCCATACGAAGCGTCGATATAATCAGGTTCAGCGACTCGTCATCCTTCGGAAAAATCAGCGCTTTGACGGTAGCCGTTTCCTTTTTCCTTTTAAGCTTTGACTCGCCGTCGTCAATAATTTCCATTGAATGAACAACCGCTCCCGCGCGTTTTAAAATCTTTGAAATCTCAGGAACCTGCTGCGCAAGATTTTTGACCTCGATATACAACGCCTTGCCTGCCTTGCCGCGTACAATAACCTTCTTTAAAGCATTCAGCGTGATATAAATTACAACCGTTCCGACGAACGCGCCCGCATAAAAGCCCGAACCGACAGCTAAGCCTATGCAGGACACCGCCCAAAGGCTCGCCGCGGTGGTTAAGCCCTTAACCGAAAAGCCCTCGCGAAGAATTGTTCCCGCGCCGAGAAAGCCTATTCCGCTGACAACCTGCGCGGGCATTCTTGAAATATCAATATTATCGGGGAACTTGTCTGTCATATAAACGGCGGTCAGCATAACAAGCGCCGAACCTACAGCCACCAAAATATGCGTACGGAAACCCGCAGGGCGGTGCGAATGCTCGCGTTCAAAGCCGATAAGCCCTCCCAAAACGGCGGAAAGCCCCAAACGGACGATTGCAATAAGCGTATAGCGAACCGAATCAACAGCCCATATCCAAGCTGCGGCTTCCTTAATCCACTCCATATAAAAAGCCTCCCTTTGGCTTAAATCTTTTTAATTCTCGGTATGAAAATAACAAGCAGCGACCAGAGCGCCTGAAACAAAAGCACCCTTAAAACGCCCGCCTGCGTAAGCCCCGACAAAAACGAAAGCAAAGCCATGACAAGGACTCCGATGCCTATTCCGATATATTGAAGAATAAGCCCCAGCCGTTCTCGGTCGTTAAGTACAAACGCCGCTGTAAACGAACGCAGGAAAGCGTTTATCTCTCCGTTATAAAGCAATCTGCATGGCTCGTTTTCGGCTTCCTCTTCACGGAGCTTTTTAAACATAACCCCCGCTACGGGGCTTATGACCTTAATAAAGTTATGCGGAAGATCAAAATACTGCTCAACCATTTCCTCGGAAACATTTGCGTCCGTTGTTCTGACAAGGATGCTGACTCCTGCTCTTTCAAGCCTTTGTAAATAATCCGCAGTTGTCTCGTTTGCTTTATAGCCGACGACAAACATAGCGGCGACCTTGCCCTCGACCGCAAGGTAAACGACCCTTCTGCCGTTCCTTGTAAATACGCTTTCGTCTTCCTCAGACTGAACCTTAACATTGTGCTTGATGAGAAGATCTCGGTTACCGACAAGCACCCTGTAATTATATATCCAGCCCGAACAGCCGAGCCTTTCCTCATACGCAAGCGATTCAACGGCAGGCAGTATTTCACGCTTTGACATAATAATACCGTCAAATACGTCGCTCAGCGCGCCGTTTGATTCGATTACAACCGCCGCCGTGTATAGAATAGCCTCGTCGATACGCATTGAATTGAACAGCTTAATGCCGTAAAAATCAGCGCCTTCGCTTCTGAACAGATCAGAGGAATCAAGCACAACGGCATTTGCCGCAAGCGCATTGTCAACCGCCTCGTAGCCCGATACCATACCGCCCTGTGCGTTCAGCTTTTTGTTCGTCTTTAAAAGCTGATAATACGCCGAAACAACATATGCGGAAGGCATTGCCATTAAGAATACGCCCGCAAGCGACGAAGCCGCCGCAAGAAGATTTTTATTTACTATCCCCGAAACAATACCCGTGAATACCGCGGCAATTGCGGCGACGGGCATAACAAGCTTGAACATATCCGCCGTCGGGTCTGCGGTTTTTGACATTTCCACAAATTTATACGGAAACGGGACTTTTGCGCCGTAGCGTATATCGGGGTCCTTTATCATAAGCCCCCTGCCGATTTCAAAAGCGGCTTCCTCATCCTCAACCGCTTTAACGGCATAAAATTTTCCGTGCTCCTTATTAAGCAGAATGAAATTATTTATATCGTTTTCGGTTTTAATAAGCTCGGATATATTTATAAGCAAAACCTCAAACACGGCGACAGCGGCGTAAATATGCGTTCCGCTTAAAACCAAATCGCCGTAGCCGAGCGATACGACGCTCTGCAAAAGCCCGACAGCGAGAGAGGCTGTAACCGCAACTGTGCAATCCGCTTTTTTCTTTTTTATGCGTGCGAAGCTTTCCTTTACGGCGTTAAAGTTAATTGACGCGCAAACAAGCAAAAGCAAAATGTTGACAGCCGAATAGACGGCGGGGCTGTCCGCAAAAAGCGCGAAGCTTCCGAAATCGGAGGCTATTACCGATGAAAGCAGCAGAATACCGAGAATAACCGCCGAAACGACTGATTTTGCCCTGCATTTTTTCAGCTTGCCGACAAAAATTTCATATACCGCCTTAGAGTCCTTAGGTCCGAAAAATTCCCTTTCCACACGAACCTCTTCACGCTTTTCGGGTTTTCTTTTTTCTTCCGAAGCGTCGGCGCCGCCGGCGTCCTCATCAACCTCGACGCCGTATTCTTCATCGTCGGCGTAATCCTCACCGTCGTCTTCGGCTTCTTTTTCGCTTTCGTCTTCCTCAAAAGTATTTTCAAGATTGGGGAACAAGCGGAATTTGCTCGCCTTGTCGCGCCTTGCCTTAAGGAGCTTTTCCTCCTCCTCATATTCGTCGACTTTTTCAACCTCGTCTTCAGCCGAAAAGCCGTCGAGGATTATTTGGTTGTCAAGCTGTTCCTCCGCGTTCAAAACAGCCTTGCTTTTAAGCGCTCCGTTTTGGGTTTCCGTCTCCAGCCTCTGCTGGGCGTCGTATTCATCCGCCGCGTCAATAATATGGGGAACGGGCGATAAGCCGTCCTCGCCCGTCTTCTCATCGGCAGGTCTTTTTACAACCACGCCGTGCCTTTCAAAGGTCTTGGGCGGTCTTTTTGAAAGAAGCTCTCTATGCTCCTGAGTTTTTTCTATATCAAGACGAGGCTTATTCAGAAAACGCTCCCTGTAAGGATCTGTTTCCATACCCCTGCTGTTGGGTATTTCGCCCGTTTTTATTATCTTTTTTCCTATATTGTGGCTTATATTCTCGTCCCTTACGGCTCTTGCTTCAACCTCGTTAAAAACTCTTGTCTTTTCAATGCTGATTTGCCCGGGGATTTCCTCCTTTTCCGATTCTCCCGCCTCACGAGCACCGTCGGATTCTTCGCTTTCAGGGCCTTCGCCGGCTTCGGAAGAAGAAATTAAAGGTTCTATCTCCTGCGGTTTATCCTCGGGAGGTTCAGCTCCTTCATATGTATCCGTACCGATTTCCTCGGAAACTTCAGCCCCGCTTTTCTCAATAACTCCCTTTGTTCTGGCAAATTCAATAAGCCCGAGTCCGCCCGAAGCCTTACGCCCGTCTGAAATATTCACCGTTTCCGCGGTATTCGGCTTGTTTTCGTCGATAATGCTCTTAACTACCTCATCAAAATCCTCTTTTGATTTTTCGGTGGGACGCGTTTCAGTATAATTTTCCCCGTTTTCTTTTTCCTCGGGCAGAGACTCCTCCGAAGAACTCTGCGCTTCGGTTCCCGTTTGCGTTTTTGCACTCTCTTTTTCGGGCTCAATGCCGCCGTTCCCGTTGTCGGATAAAAGCGCGTCAATTTCATCAAGCGACCACATTTTTTGACCGTCTGTGTTTTTTCCGTTCATCGTTCTAACCTCATCCAATATTTCATCAATGGATAAGTCTTTCATAAAATCCTTATACGCCATTTTCCCACCCCGTTAAGAGTATTTATTTTATCTTTTGCCTGAGAACTCGTATATTAAGATCCCCGCCGCAACCGACGCGTTAAGCGAGTTAATATGCCCCTTCATCGGAAGCGAAAGAATACAGTCGCATTTCTGTTTTACAAGCCTGCCCAAGCCCTGCCCCTCCGAACCGATTACAAGAGCCGCCGCGCCTGATAAATCCGCTTTTTTATAATCCGTTCCGTCCATATCGGCGCCGTAAATCCAACAGCCCTTTTCTTTAAGCGTGTCTATACACGAAGCGAGGTTTGCAACTCTCGCCACCCTCATATATTCAAGCGCGCCCGCAGAGGTTTTACCGACTGTGAAATTAAGCGAAGCGCTCCGCCTTTTCGGGATTATAATACCGTGAACCCCCGCGCACTCCGCAGTTCTGATGATAGCGCCGAGGTTATGCGGATCCTCAATTTCATCGCAGACAACGATAAACGCAGGCTCGTTTTTCTCTTTTGCGTAAGCAAATATTTCTTCAACGCTCGAATATTCGTGTGCCGCGACATACGCCGCCGCGCCCTGATGGTTAGCGCCGCCGCACATATAATCGAGCTTTTTCGGGTCTGTCTCTTTGACAACCGCGCCGTTTTCCGCAGCGATCGACGCAAGTCTTCTGAGCGCGGGATTATCCGTGTTTTTAACAATGAACAGCGAGTCGATTTCACGTCCCGAATTTATCGCCTCGAAAATTGCGTTTTTGCCTATTAACAGATCCCTGCTTTTTTTCTCGTTATAATTCATAAATTTCCCCGTAAAAGAAATTAGGATATTACTATACTTATTATATTATAATAAATGATTATACCACATAATGTGGTGTTTGTACAATACTATTTTTAAGCAAAAACTTCCCCGAATGTAGGTTTACAATAGATGTGTTACAAAAAGAAAAAAATAAGTGACGAATGGAGA
>CAZLCG010000040.1:9702-13848 GCA_964557975.1 uncultured Eubacteriales bacterium | reverse complement strand
ATTACCAACGGCGAGGTTTTCTAATTTTGTAACACATCATTGACAAACCTACAGTAATTTTATATTTTTTTACAAATTATATAAAAGTCTCTGTTTTTTTCAAAAAATTTTATTAAATGTTTGAATAATAAAAAAATATATTATATACTAAAACCATATACAGGCAATACCGGAATTGCCTAAAAGGAGAGATCGTCATACCACGCATAATCATAATCGGCTCAGGTCCCGCAGGTATATCCGCTTCGCTGTACACGGCGCGGGCAGGCATGGAAACAACAATAATAACAAGCGGTGAAAGCGCGGCGGGCAAAGCCGAAAAGATAGAAAACTATTACGGCTTTCCGAACGGCGTAAGCGGTGCGGAGCTTTACAAAAACGGATTAAAGCAGGCGAATGCTCTCGGCGTAAAAATTATTTCGGACGAGGTCTTTTCAATAGGCTTTGACGGCGAATATACTGCGGAAACCAAAAGCGGCAAATATAAGGCTGACGGAATAATAATCGCAACCGGCGGTAAACGTCAGGCTCCCGCTGTTAAAGGGCTTAAGGAATTTGAGGGCAGAGGCGTCAGCTACTGCGCCGTCTGCGACGCGTTTTTCTTTAAGGGCAAGGACGTCGCCGTTTTGGGATGCGGCGACTATGCCCTGCACGAAACGAAAGACCTTATAAACATTGTAAACAGCATTACCGTTTTAACCGACGGCGAAAAAGCGTCGGCGGTTTTTCCCGAAGGGGTGAATATAATAACCGAACCTCTTGCCGAGGTACGCGGCGAAGCAAGGCTTCGGGACATCGTGTTTTCTTCGGGCAGGTCTTTAAAAACGGACGGGCTTTTCGTTGCCTGCGGAACTGCCGACAGCACAGCGCTTGCAAAAAAAATCGGAGCGGTTTGCGAAAACGGCAAAATCCGCGTTGACGGAAATATGAAAACAACTGTGAAAAACGTTTATGCCGCGGGCGACTGCACGGGAGGGCTTCTGCAAATCTCCAAGGCGGTTTATGAGGGCGCAAAGGCGGCAACCGAGCTTATAAAATCGCTTCGCAGGGACATATGAAAGGAATAACGCCATGAATTACAAAGCGGAAGAATACGGAATTTTACCCGACATGGAGGTCGCCGCAAAGCTCTCCTCTCTTTTAAAGACGATCGCTTCCGATGAAGCCGACAAAACGCTTACCTTCCGAAAGGGAACATACTATCTTAATGCTGAAAGCTGCGATGAAAAGCTGCTTTACATAACCAATACCGTCGGCGATAAGGAATTTTCACCGGACGAAACTCCCCACCTTAACAAAATAGGCATAAATTTGCAGAGCGTTAAAAACCTTAAAATTGAGGGTAACGGCGCTGAATTTATAATTGACGGCAAAGCCACAAATATGGCGATGGAAAACTGTGAAAACATTGAAATCAACGGCGTCACGCTTGACGTTAAAAACCCCGATATGCACGAGCTTACAGTAGAGAGCGTAACGCCGTTTTCAGCCGTATTCAGACTTGACAGCGTAAGCCGGTACAAGCCTTATAAGAACCGCTTCGCCTTTGTCGGAAACGGCTACGAATCGGACTTCTTTAAAAGCCGCGCAAAATCATGGTGGCACGCAAGGTATTCCGACGGCAATTTAAAACGAGGCCCCCACCCGTTGAGATCGGCTCTCAAGATAACCGAAACCCAACCGCACGTCTTTAAGGCGGTTTATCCGTCGGCAAAGCGTTTTTCCGTCGGCGAACGCTATTATATCTTCGATAACAGACGGCAGTATGCGGGGATTTTTGTAAACCGTTCAAAAAACATAACCCTAAGGAACATAAAGCAGCATTTTAACTATTCCCTTTCGCTTGTCTGTCAGGATTCCGAAAACATAACCGTTGACAGCGTTGATTTTTCACCGCGCGGCAAAACCGAAAGGCTTGTTGCCTCTTGCGCCGATTTCATACAGATTTGTATGTGCAAGGGGCAGGTCAACGTCTTAAACAGCCGTTTCTGCGGCGCTTGCGACGACGCAGTCAATGTTCACGGCGTTCACTATACGGTTAAAGGGATAAACGGCAATAAATTAACGCTTGTATATAAGCATCCGCAGACTCACGGCTATAATCCGCTTCACAAGGGCGATGAAATCGAATTTGTAAACCGCTTTACGCTCCTTAAAAAGGGCAGTGCAAAAATTCTTAAAAGCGAGCTTGTCACGGAGCATACAATAGAGCTTACCGTTGACAATACAAAAGGGCTTGCCGAGGGTGACGTTATAGAGGACGTCACCATGTGTCCCTCGCTGTTATATAAAAATAACACCCTTGACAGCATCATCACACGCAATATGCTCGTTACCACAAGGGGAAAGGTAGTTATTGAAAATAACCGCTTCCTTAACTCCTCCATGGCTTCAATTTTAGTTTCGGATGACGCGCTGAGCTGGTATGAAAGCGGACCCGTCCGCGATATGACCGTTAAAAATAATTACTTCGGCAAATGCTGCGGCGAATTTATAAAAATTCAGCCCGAATGCGGTTTAAGCACCTCGCCCGTTCACAAGAACATTAAAATTATCGGCAACACCTTTGATTCTGACTGTGATAAGGGGATTCTTATAAAGAACGCCGAAAATGTAACTATAAAAGACAATGTAATTAAAAATTCAAGGGTGAAAGGCTCGTTTGTAAAAGCCGTCAACGCCAAAGAATTTGTTACGGATTTTTAAATTATTTCTTTTTCTGTATATTTTTTGAGCAAAAGGTATTATAATGTTTGTGAATATTAAATTTCAGAGGAGAAACCCTATGGCAAAAGAGAAAATGAAAAAGATCAAGACACAGCATTTCGGTATTCAAAGAAAAATCGTCGCAAATATGACAAGCGAATCGTGGGAAAGCATACCTCATGTAACATATAACTACGAGCCCGACGTAACAGAATTTATGATCGAGTACAAAAGGCTTAACGAAAACTGCAAGCCCGAGGATAAAATCACTCTCAATACCCTTATGCTTAAAATAATAGTCGAGGGGCTTCGGGCGGATCCCGTAATGAATTCCCATATTGAATTTAACAGGAAGCTCGTCCGCGGTGAAATCAGAACCTATGAGGATATTAACATCTCAATGCCCATGGTGCTCCCGAACGGCGAGATGATGACAATCAACCTTCATAACTTTGAAAACAAATCACTCGACGAAATGGTTGACTATATCAAGGACGTCAACCGCAGGGTCAAAAACACCAATCTTAATGAGGTTATGTTTGACGTTTCGCTCGACAATACCATTTCGGCGCTTAAAAACGGTAAAATTTCACAGACGTTTTACCGCCTTATCGGCTCAAAAACAGGCAAGCACAAGGTAAAGACCCTTTCGGGCAAGGCTAAAAAGGCTTATGAGGCTATTCCCGAAGCCGATCGCCTTACCAAGCGCGATATTGAGCAGGGTACGATCACCGTTTCAAACATCGGCTCTGTTTACCGTGCGCAGAGGGGCGAAACCTGCCTTTTGGAGATTGTGCCGCCGCAGGTTTGCGCAATAGCCCTCGGCGCTGTGCAGGATAAGCCCGTTGTAATTGTAAACGAGACGGGCGAAAAGGAAATAGCAATACGTCAGGTTATGCCCCTTTGCATAGCGTTTGACCACCGCGCGCTCGATTTCGGCGAGATCGTCCCGTTTATAAAGCGCCTTGACGAGATATTTGAAGCGCCCGAAATAATCCATACATGGAAAAAGAACGGTACCGACAACGTAGATCTTCAGGAAATCAAAATTGAAAGAGAACAACGTGAGGCGCTGTTTGAACAGTCCAAGGAGCGTGAAAAAGAAAGAAAAGAAGCCGAGAAAGCTCGCAAGGACGCCGAAAAAGCCCAAAGGGATGCTGAAAAAGCCGCCGAAAAGGCTCAAAAGGATGCCGAGGAAAAGGCTCAAAGAGCTGAGGAAAAAGCCCGAAAAGAGGCTGAAAAAGCCCAAAAGGAAGCCGCCGAGGCTGAAGAAAGGGCAAAAAAGGACGCCGAAAAAGCCCGAAAAGAGGCGCAAAAGGCTCAAGCCGAGGCTGAAGAAAAAGCGAGAAAGGACGCCGAGAAAGCCCGCGAAAAGGAGTTAAAAACACGGCGTGAAATCGAAAAGGCTTATGCGGAAGCCGAAAAGGCGAAGCAGAAGGC
>CAZLCG010000040.1:0-9602 GCA_964557975.1 uncultured Eubacteriales bacterium | reverse complement strand
CACGGCGTGAAATCGAAAAGGCTTATGCGGAAGCCGAAAAGGCGAAGCAGAAGGCAGAGGAGCTTAAAAAGAAAGCCGAGCGGGCAAAGGCGGCTATGCAAGTCCCTGACTCGGCAGATAATGAAAGCGAAGCCGAAGCATCGGAATAAGGATAAATAAAGCCGCGCGGCTTTATTTTATAAATCCCAAATAATCGCCGTGCGCGTCAATCAGCTCGTCGCACATCTTTATGATGCTGTCGATATCCAATTCTGCCGATGTATGCGGGTCAAGCATTGCCGATAAATAAACATCATTTTTCTTATGGCTTCTTGCAGCTTCAACAGTCATCAGCTGACAGTTAATATTTGTCATATTAAGCGCGGCGCATGCAGTGGGAAGCGTACCTACAGAGGTAGGATGAACACCCGTGCCGTCAATCAAGCAGGGCACTTCAACACAAGCCTCTTCAGGGAAATTCGTTATAAGATGATTTGTATTTAAAACATTTCCGCCGATTTTATACGGTGTGTTCGTAACAACCGCCTCCATTATGCGCGACGCATATTCATTTGAACGGCTGAACTCTCTTATTCCGCTTACCCTAAGCCGCTCAAATTCTTCTTTCCAGCTTTTAATTTGATTTATACAACGTCTTGGGTACTCGTCAAGCGGAATATTATGCCTTTCGATCAATTCGGGGTATTTGCTTTTGATAAAATACGGATTGTATTCCGCGTTATGCTCACTGCTTTCCGTACAATAATATCCAAAGCGTTCCACATAAATATTTCTTACCTGATCGTCAAATTCAGTATCTTCAAGAAGTCTTTTATGTACTCGCTTTCTGATTTCGGGATAAAGGTCGTTGCCGAATTTATCCTCAATTTTAAGAAGCCATGCCTGGTGATTTATACCTGCAATCAATTCTTTCCGTTCCGCTTCATATTCCTCCATTCCGACGCCCTTGAGTATACTGTGCGCGCAGGTTTGTACGGAATGGCAAAGACCGACTGTATTCGCAAACGCATATCGCTGAATATACCCTGTAATCATCGCCATCGGGTTCACATAATTAAGAAACAGCGCGTCGGGGCAAACCTCTTTCATATCGTTACAGAAATCCTCAACAACGGGAATTGTACGCAAAGCCCTCATTATACCGCCGATGCCGAGCGTGTCTGCAATGGTCTGACGTAAGCCGTATTTTTTGGGAATTTCAAAATCAGTGACAGTACAAGGTTCATATCCTCCCACCTGAATTGCGTTTATTACAAAGTCGGATTTTTTCAGCGCATTTTTTCTGTTTTCAGTGCCGAGATAGGTTTTGATTGTTGCGGGATTTCCCAAAAAATTGTTCATAGCTTCAACAATTATCTTGCTTTCGCCGAGCCTCGTCTTATCAATATCATATAAAGCGAACTCGCTGTTCTTTAAGCAATCCGTCAAAAGGCAATCGCCTATAATATTCCTGACAAAAACCGTGCTTCCCGCTCCCATAAATGTAATTTTCATAATAAATCCCTCTTTCTGTAATATTTTGATTGTTTACATCAAAGCGCATAAATACTATAATTTTTCAGTAAATACACTGCTATAGTTATATATTACAAAAGGTCAGGATATATTGCAACGGTAATGATTTGATAAAAAGAGGTAATATTTTGATGTTAAATCCTTCTTTTGATATTTGCGACAATTATGCCTTTAATTTTTTAAATCACGTTGATAATCCGATAATTACGCTCATCAACATAGGCAAAGAAACGCGTTGCGGCAAAAACTATTATTGGGATAATAAAAAAAGATTTTCGGGTTATATCTTTCAATACACATTAAGCGGCGGCGGTATGCTGAAAATAGGGAACAAAATTTACGCTATAAAAAAAGGCGACGCTTTTTTTATTGCAACGCCTTCCGATACAATTTATTATTTTGATGAAAGCCTTGAAGAAACAGAATGGGAATTTATATATACAACATTTGACGGCGAAGCGGTTCTGCCGTATTATCAATATGTTACCGACCGTTTGGGGAATGTTATGCATCCTTCCGAATATCATCCCGCCGTTAAATTGCTTTTCGATTTGTACGATAAAGCAAAAAACGGACTGATAAGCAATTCGTTTTCGGCTGAGAGCGAGACTTTTCGCTTTTTATGCATGTTATGCGGCTGCAGAGCGGATTCCGATAATATTCCAAACCTCATTAACAACGCGAAAAAATATATTGATACACACTGTTCAAATCCGATTACTTTATCGGGGATTGCGGAATATTTAGGCGTTTCGCAAAGCCATTTATCAAGAGAATTTGTAAAATATACAGGCGAACAGCCAATTTACTATTTAACAAAGGTACGGCTTGAAAGAGCCGTTGAACTGCTTAATTCAACGGCCTTGAATTTAACCGATATAAGTAAAGCCTGCGGTTTTTCCGACAGCAACTATTTCAGCAAGGTGTTTAAAAAATATATGAAATTACCGCCAAGTGAATTCAGAAAGCAAATTCGGGCTCAAAACTATAATTGCGTCAAGGTTTGATTTGCGGTCGCAGCCGCATGAAAAGCAAATAAACAGATACCCGACACTGCTTTATTGACAGACACAAGCGCACAGACTGAACTGACTGCGCGCTTTCTTTTTACTGTTCAATTCGGAGCAACGCTCCGTCAAGCCCGCTTGAGGAAGGTTGCAGTCCGCCGCCTTAAAAGCAGGGGATATTCGCGCTTGGGCTGCAAGGTTTAATAATCCTTCTTATTTCTAAGCTCGTTTTTAATATAACCGAACGTTCTTTCTTCGCCCTCGTCTTTAAGCATAATAAGCAGCTTTTCAAGCAGCTCGGCAGTTTCGGGATGGAGATAATTTTTTGCAATTCCTTTAATATAATACTCGTAAGGCTTTGCGTCATTATAATTCTCTCCCTGATAAATCTTGCTCGCCGCCACCCTGTCGCAGAACATCTCGATAACATAGTTAACAGGCATTTTAACGGGCGCGCTTCGGTGAAGCACGGGATTATAATCCGTCCAATATTCAAAATGGTGTCTGTTTCTGCCCTTGTGATGCATCCACGCCTTGGAGTAGCCGTTTTCCCTGCGTTCAATCTCATTGGGGCTTCTTGTCCCGTCATAATATCTTGCGCCGTTTATAAACTCAACGGGCGAATACTTTGACAAATCGTGCCGAAGCCCCTGAAAAAGAATACCTGCCTTAGCGCAGTGGCAAATCACCTTATGCCTGTGTTTTGTAATCGTTTTAAAATGCTTTATCGGATGTCCCATTTTATTTCTTTTCCGCCTTTTTAACTTCCGTAACCGAAAGCGCTTCGCCGTCCGCCTTAAATCTTATGTTAAAGCCCGCAAAGCTCATACCGTATTCCTTGTCCGCGTCCCCGTCGTACCCCGGTCTCGGGTCGTTTGAAAGCGCCTTAACCGCCGCGGTTTTTCGTTCGCCGAGCTGTGAAAGCAAATCTTTGTCATCAATAACGTTAAGCGAATGATTTTTCGTAATTTCCGTATAGCCCTCTTTAGCGTCGGGCTTTAAATCCGCAACGGGAACATACGGTTTAATGTCGAATATCGGCGTACCGTTCAGCATATCGACGCCCGAAACATAAAGCACGGGCGCGTTTTCACATCCGATGTCGATTTTTACGATTTTAACGCACGAAAGACCGAGCGAATTGGGGCGAAACGGCGAGCGTGAAGCAAATACGCCTACGCGCCTGTTGCCGCCGAGCCTCGGCGGTCTTACTGTCGGGCTGAATTTATCCGTCACGCTCTGCGAAAACTGCCAGATAAGCCATATGTGCGAAAATCCGTCAAGCCCTCTTACCGCTTCCGTTCTTCGGTATTCGGGCTCAAAAACGATCCTGCCCGTAAGCTCTTCAACAAGTCCGCTCTGACGGGGAATACCGAATTTGCTGTCAAAGTCGGTATATATATAAGCAATCGGCTCAATGCTCGCCACCGAAACCGCCTCCCTTACCGATATATTTTAATACATACTTTAAAATAATACAAGTAAAGGTTGATAAACCTCCGAAACTCCTCGGAAGCGCAAATTGTCCGCGCTCGGTCATAACGGCAAAAAGCCTTGCGATCCTTTAAAGCCAAAGGGGCGCAAGGCTTTGACGGTTAACAATATAGTTTGGCATTTTCATAGCTTCTGTATATATAATCAACAGCCGCCGATTTATTACGGCTTGATGATGAAAAAAGCGGTAAAAGCCGATTCCTTACATATTCGTAATAATTCCCTCCGCCTTTTTCCATATAAAGTATAAGCATAGAGTGTATAACAGGATACTTATAATTTCCTCGGAAATTATATCCGAAATTTCTTTCAATTATCCCCGCAATATCCTTTTGTGTTAGTTCCCGACTGCTTGAAACGGATAGAATATACGCAACGCTTCTGTCGATATTCCAAATCATATAACCGCACACTTTCCTTTCCTTCTCATGGCGGCGGCGAAGCGCGCGAACCGCTGCCGTGCGGTCGGCTATGGTTTCCGAACCTGTGAACGATATTGACGAAAGATTTAATTCAGGATACAGAACTTCACAGACTATCGGCGTATTTTGCCAGCCGCTGCCCGCCTTATTAAATATGTGTCCGATGCAGTTTTCGCTTGTAATATCAATCCATGCATAGTCGGCAAACTGCTTATATATTACAATATCGGGTCTTGTATAACCAAAGTTTGCCTGAAGCAGAATTCTGTAATCCGAGCCTAAGCAGAAAAGGTTAGCTTCCAGCTCTGTATTCATAAGCTCTTCGACAGCGTAACCGTATCTTGCATAAATAAAATCCCCCGGCTCACCGCTTAATAAAAAGCCTAATGCTTCCTCGTACCATTTTTCAAGCTTTTTGTTGGAAGTATCAAGGTTGGAAAGATTATATGCAAATTTGCTCCAATATTCCACTCTTTCGTCAAGCTGTTCCAGAAAATCGTCGATTCTTCGGTCATAGCAATAACGGTACTTTTTCAACATAAAATTTTATTGAGCGCCCGCCTCAATAGGCTCAATAATTGAAGCGAACAGATCGGTGAGCTTCGACATACCCTCGGCGGGCGGCTGCTGAGCCGCTCTTGCGTAAATCTCGTATTTTGCGGATTTATCCGAGGATCTTGTGTTTTCGCTCTGTGTTGATACCTTTCCCGAAATGTTTGCCTTAAAGCCCCAAAGCCCGTAGCTCGCTTGGAAGCCCGTTTCGGTGCTCACGTCGTTTTTCTCCGAGGCGCTTTCCTTGACCTCCATAGTAAAGCGGACAGTCGTCTCATCCATAGTGAACGCAGGCACGGGGACCAATGACAAAAGAGGCGCCTCGACCTCATATGTAACAGGCTTTACGCTGCCCGTGGAGCTGTCAACAACCGTGCGGTTAAGGTTAAACTTAACGACCCTTGCCTCTACAGCGTCCTCCTTATCCGTGTCCGGCATGGTTTTAAATGCCAGCTTGAACAGATTGTCAAGATAAACGTTGCATAATTCAGCCTGTCCTTTTGCAACCTCAAGAATCGGCTGACAGACCAGCAGCCCGAGCGGTAATCCTTCAAAATCTTGCGTCAACGCCATAATTTACCTCCGTTTTTTATAAAATGCTGTTCATATATGTTTCAATCCTCGCAACTCCCTCGGGCGAATCGCCGCATTTAAACATAATTTCCATTTCACCCGACAGGTCGCTTGAATTTGAATCCTTTAACGGCTGTGACGAAACCTTTAGGCTGTCGCCGCTTTCATCCGTTACGCTGACATTAAGGTTTAATTTAACATAATCGATATTCATACTGCCGTGCTGAACAAGCGCCGCAACAGGCGCAATAAAGATTTTTTCGGCTTCTCCGTTTTCGCCCGACGGCATTGATATTTTCAGCGTTTTCGGTTTGTACACAGTCTCCGCCGCCGAATTGCCGTCAAGGTTCTGCTCTTCAAAAAAATTCTCAAAAAAGCTCGCAACCGAGCCCAATTTAATCATATTATGCGCCGCTTGCACCGAACCGCCTATTGAGCCTATCATATCTTCTATCGTCATTTTTACCTCCGCTTATTTAAGCACGCAAATGCCGTCCTCTTCAATATTATATTTATTCTTTAAATACCCGAGATCGTCCCCGACCTCAATTATAATATGTCTGTCGCCCGCAACCGACGGAATCCAGACGCCGTATCTGCCCAAAAATATTTTTTCTCCGTTGCTTTCCACCTCCCGCGAAGCCTTCAGATCGGTAATAAAATATTTACCCTTAAACAATTCATCAAGCTGCATTTTCTCCTCCTTTTGCTTTTATTTCTTTAAAACCTGTTCGGTCAATAAATAATATGCAGCCGTTATTTTAAATATAAAAATAATTTTTCTCAAAGTACACGGCTATTGCCGACAAAAAGAAAACGCGGCAGCCGACTTGAGCAAAGCCTTAATCGGCAACCGTATTTTTTACTGAATTTTAAATTTATCTGTCGTTTTCTTAAAGCAAGGGCTTTTACAACAAATTTCAATTTATCCGTAGGGCGCGGCATCCCTTGTAAGCGGGAGCTGTAACAAAGCAACTGAGAGATTGCAAAGAAATCAAAAATGTTTCAACTCCAACCTACCTATGTTAAACATACCCAGTCAATAATACCAAGCATTGACTTTGCTTTTGATATGCAGTCACCCGTAAGTAAGCAGTTGAACCAATTATCATACGGAATGTATTTCAATTCGCTGTGCTTTGCAAACGCCAAGCTTGACGGCGGCATCGGTTTATCGTTTCTTGCAAACACATCCTCTAAAACCTTCCATGTATTCGTCGAAAGCAGGTATGAAATCTTCATTTCGTCATTACTGCTCATTGCCGCAATAAGTTTAATTTTTGTCGATGACAGCCAATAGCAAATATCCTCCATGTCCTTTGTGGGTGTAGAAAATCCATTATAAATTTCATTCGCCCGTGACATAAGCTTAGCTAAACTGCCGTCATCATAAATTATTTTTGAATATAAATACTTATAAACCTCAGACGGGTTTGATTCAAGTCTATTAATTAGAGTATCAAACTTGTTAAAATGGGTTTCGACCAAAATGCCGTCCGTGTATTTACTGACAAACCTGTTTTCATTAGAAATAACGATCAAATCCAAATCGGAGTCATCGGTAGACGTTCCGTAGGCAACCGAGCCCGTGAGCAGTACAGCCTCAACTGCTTTATTTTGTTTTAAAAATTCAATTTCTTTTTCCAGAACAGCTAATTGTTTCTTCATAAACAGTAAACCCCAACAAATTTATGAAAATATCATACCACAAATATTTAAAATTACAAAGAGCATTTTAATACATCCGCCTTAATGAAAGCAAACCGAAAGACTAACGATTACCCCTCATCCAATAATTATTCTTTATTGTATTTGCAAACGCCGTTAATCGGCATTGGACTGTCAAAATGAAAATCGAATTGATTTAATCCTTGAGCGATTTCATACTTACTTTGATGCATCAGCTTCTTTCCGTAGAATATTGCCATTTTCATTTTGCCGTCATCCTCCCAAGGAACGCTGTCAACAAAATCATATACAGGTTCCTTGATTATCCTCTTGCCGAAAAGTTCATCAATGCTAATACAGAATATCTCGGCAATCTGCGGCAGCAACGATATATCGGGGCAGCTTACATTCTGTTCCCACTTTGATACCGCGGCGGTTGAAACGCCCAACCTCTCTGCAAGCTCGCCTTGAGTTAAAGAATTAAGCCTGCGGTAATATGCAATCTTCTCATTTAAAATACTCATAACAAAACCTCCTGTTTCTTTCTTAATATAGATTGTATCAGGAAATTCGTTTAATAAAAAGATATTATTTGTTCAAAAACTGCTACCGTCAGTAGTATAGCATAAACCACCCGTCTGATCTGGCGGGCGGTTTGGAACAAATTATACAGCATACTAAACAAAAAATTTATGCAGCAGGGCAAGCTTGCCATGCTGCATAATCAAAGTCAACTTTATTCTTGGTTATCACAACATTTGACACTGATCCTAAAAAGAACTGCGAAATTTATATCGCAACTCTTTTTAAATTAACCATATTTTTTATAAATGTCGCATTTGTCATAATTTGTGCCATTATAATCAACACAATAATTATCGTGTTTTGCCTCGCTTACACAATTTTGACACAAATCGCAATAGTAATCGCCGCTTTGATAATGATAATGTGGACAATCCATAAAACAAGATCCTTTCTTTTTTTAGTGTATTTTATAGCCGCATTTTTCACACAAGACCGATTCAGATGATATTGAATTTCCGCAAGCAGGACATATACAAGTCTTTTTCATACCTGCCACTCCACTGCGAAAGGCACTTGAAATGTCATTGAATTTTCCCGAAAAAAAGCTACCGTTTGTCAAACCCGTGCCTTGTTCGGTATATGATATTCTGTTCTTCTCCGATTCATATTCTCTTTCGGTCAAAGCCCCTATAGATGTGTTACCTTCAAGTATATTTTTTAATCCGCCATCTTCGCACCATTTTGTAATCTCAAGAGCTCTTACGGACAGCAACGGGTGACTTGCATCCATTAAAATGCTGATTTTTGTTCTTGTTTTGGTACTGTATATGTAAATTCAGCCGTTTGAACTAATCCAGCAGATTCACCAAACGCTGCAGCATTTGCTCTTTGAGCAACTTGATCTAAATAACTACCATTTTTATCAGTTCCATCATCATATTTAATGAAACCAAATTTGAAATCTCCAGTAATTTCATCTAAAACTTTCTTAATTCTTTCTTTTGCAACTTCTGCAAAAGCCTTAATAAGAACTCTTTCTGATGCTGGTTTTCCGTTTGAATAGCAAAGTCCATTGGCACTTAGTGGTTTATAGCCTAGGGTAGTCGCGAAATTGCAAACGACTTCATCGCTAACATTAGCTCTGGCTATTTCAAAATAAACCAAAACACAATCATTATCCACAACAACAAGTCTTTCACAATTATCATAGAAATTGTATTGTGAATAAAGGAAAGGCTTTTCCTCTAATTGTGATTTAAACCAAGATTCAAAATCATCAGCAATAGCTGAACTCATCATTTTTGGCTTCAATTCCTCAATGTGTTTTGAGTCAGACGAATCTTTTACACTTTTAGCAACCGAACCTAATATGCTTCCTAATAATCCCATTTTTTAATACCTCCAAAACTAATTATTGTAATTACATATAAATTTAATATATGTCTACAAATTTTTTCACATATTATTACAATATATGAAAACTATAGATTAATTATAAAGCAAAAATCGGTAAAATCAATACTCTGCCAGCGTACACTCGGCACTTTTTTTAAAATTTTATTCAATTTTAAGGCATTAAAATAATTTTTCTATATATGAAAAAAGACAGATAGATTTTTTGATTTCTATCTGCCTGATTTTATTGATATTCTGTTGTACGGAGGTTCAAGTCCTGTATGAATGGGATTTTTGCCGTTGGTCATCTATAAAACTATCTTTCAAAATTTTCTCATAAAAAGCGAAAAAGCCTTGAAAAATCAAGGCTTTTCGAGGGTATCTTTTTTGTTACCCTTTTTGGCTCCCCCAGTTGGACTCGAACCAACGACATTTCGGTTAACAGCCGAAC
>CAZLCG010000039.1:0-14018 GCA_964557975.1 uncultured Eubacteriales bacterium | reverse complement strand
TTTGCCGAGAGCTTCTTGAAAAGAGTACAAAATTAAATTTAAACAGGAGCGTCAGCCCCTCATGACCTCAGTGGGAGAGTATAACTCCCTCAGTCACTTCGTGACAGCTCCTTCAAGGAGGAAGCGGAAGCCGGAAACTCCTGCAGCCGATAACACTGCTCATCAGGAGCGGGAAAGTTTAATTGAAATTCTCATCCGAAAAATTTTTCAAATCGGAACCCGCTTCTCACCTGTCGGCTCGGTCGGCGCTTAGCTTATAAAGGCATTTTAATATATTTCGGTACCGTTTTACTTATTACGACCGCAAGGGCAAGCTTTATTAGGTCGGGAATAATAAACGGCGTTACGCAATAGCCGAGAGCCGTTGCGACGCTCATAGCGCCCGTATTGCGGATATATACCAAAATAAACCAAGCCGTGCCGAAAGCATAGCAAGCGGCAAGACCTAATATCATACCCATTATCATACTTGCCGTTTTTGTGCCGAATATCTTTGTTACAAGCCAATAGATAAGCGCGGTGAAAATAAAACCGACGATGTAACCGCCCGTAGTGCCGAGAAGTGTGCCGATACCGCCCTTAAAGCCCGAAAACACAGGCAAGCCCACGGCGCCCAAAAGGATATATACAAGAACGCTGAGCGTTCCTCTCTTGCCGCCGAGAAGCCCTACCGCGCAGAAAACGCCGAAGGTCTGCAGCGTAAACGGAACGGTCATCGGAACCGTAACCCAAGAGCATACGGCAATTACAACCGCAAGCATCGCAATTAAAACAAGATTTAAAGTATTTTGCCTTGTGCCTGATTTAAATTTTTCACTGTTCATTAAGTTTATCTCCTTTAATTTTTTCGACAAAAATATAGCACTGAAAAAAATAATTGTCAACGCAATTTCGGGTCGGCAATTATTTTTTATTATTATTCTTTTTTACTTAACGGTAAGCTCTGTATTTCCGTCCTTTATAACGATTGTCACCTCGTTAATAAGCGTATCGCAGTTTTCAACGATATAAGACGAAATTTTATCTTCGACATTACGGCGGATTACATTTCTCAAATCCCTCGCGCCCCTTACGTCTCCGCTCATTTTTGAAACGAGATATTCGGGAACATCGTCGGAATATTTAAGCGTTATCCCCCTGTCAAGCAACCCTTCGGCAAGCTCGCCGAGCATCAGCACGGATATATTCTTGTATTCCTCGTGCCCAAGCTCGTTGAAAACAACAATTTCATCGACTCTGCCGATAAATTCGGGCCGCAGAAATTCGTTAAGCGCCTTAACGGCATTTTCCTTTTTAACCTCGCCCTTATCCTTGGCAAAGCCGAGAGCGTTTTCTTTACGCTCACTGCCTGCGTTGGAGGTCATTATAATAACGGTATTCGCAAAGCTTACGGTTCTGCCGTGCGCGTCGTTGGTTTTGCCCTCGTCAAGAATTTGAAGAAGAATATTCATAACATCGGGATGCGCTTTTTCAATTTCGTCAAAAAGAATTATCGAATAAGGCTTTCTTCTAACCTTTTCGGTGAGCTGACCCGCCTCGTCATAGCCGACATATCCCGGCGGCGAGCCGATAAGACGCGAAACCGAATGCTTTTCCATAAACTCGGACATATCAAGCCTTATAAGCGTTTCGGGAGTGTCAAAAAGCTCCTGCGAAAGCCGTTTTACAAGCTCTGTTTTACCTACGCCCGTAGGTCCGACAAATATAAACGACGCGGGACGCTTTTGCAGGGAAAGCTGAACACGGCTTCTTTTAATTGCCGCCGAAACAAGCTCTACCGCTTCGTCCTGACCGATTATATGCTTTTTCAGCCGCTCCTCAAGACCCGCAAGGCGTTTTAAATCGCCCTCCACAACCTTTGAAGCGGGAATGCCCGTCCAAAGATTGATAACGGTTGCCAAGTCGTTTTCGGTAACCTGATTATCGCTTGCCGCCTCTTTAAGCTGAGGCTCTTTCCCTTCGGACGCCAAAATCTCGGCGCGTATTTTCGCAAGCTGCTCATAATCAATATTTTCAGTGTCGGAGGAAAGCTCTTCCTCCTCCTCTTTTAAATCTGAAATATCATTTAATAATTTTTCATAATCGCTGATTGATTTATTGCGAAGATTTGCGCAGGTGCAGGCTTCGTCAAGCAAATCAATAGCCTTATCCGGCAAAAATCTGTCGGTTATATATCGCTCCGAAAGAGTTACCGCCTTGTAAACCAAATTGTCGGCAATTCTTACCTTATGGAAATCCTCATAATATTTCTTTATGCCCAAAAGCACCTTATATGTGTCCTCGATAGACGGCTCCTCAACCTTTACAGGCTGAAATCTTCTTTCAAGCGCGGCGTCCTTTTCAATGTTCTTACGGTATTCGTTAAACGTTGTAGCACCGATTACCTGAATTTCGCCCCTTGAGAGCGCAGGCTTCAAAATGTTTGCGGCGTTCATATTGCCCTCGGCGTCACCCGTACCGACAAGATTATGAACCTCATCAATGAAAAGAATTATATTGCCCTCGTTTTTGACCTCGTCTATAAGGCCTTTAATTCTTGACTCAAACTGCCCTCTGAACTGCGTTCCAGCAACAAGAGCCGTAAGGTCAAGCAAATGAATTTCCTTATCGGCAAGCTTCGCGGGGACGTCACCCGACGCGATTTTAATTGCAAGCCCCTCGGCAATAGCGGTTTTGCCCACGCCCGGTTCGCCGATAAGACAAGGGTTGTTTTTGGTTCTGCGGCATAAAATCTGCTCCGTCCTGCCTATTTCCTTATCTCTGCCGATAATGCTGTCAAGCTGATTGTTTCTTGCCTTTTCGGTAAGGTCGGTACAGTAAAGCCCCAAATATTTTCTCTTTTTATTTTTATTTCCGTTTTTCTTTTTTCTTCCCTTTTTACTGTCGTCATCGGAAGAAGAATCGCAGGCGACGTTTGATGACAGTCCGTTCCCGCCGTCCTCATCTTCGTTTTCATTCTTACCGCCGAACATTCCCTGCAAGAATGAAAGCGGCAAAGCTCCGCCGGGCTGAAAGCCGTCCTCGCCCTCGGACTCCATAATCTGTTTCATCTGTTCCGAGACTTCGCCCATTTCGTCCTCGGTGATTCCCATACTCTCCATAATCTGTTTGACAGGACCGATATTAAGCTCCATCGCGCACTGAATACAAAGCCCTTCATTTGTAGTCTTGTCACCCTCGACCTTGGATATAAAAAATACCGCCGGATTTTTATGGCATCTTGAGCAAAGCATATTTTTGTTCATTAAACGTTATTCCTCGCTGTATATTTATTGTTGTTCCGCTTTTTCCCTAAAGGCGAGGGAAGCCGAACCCGATATGGTCTAAAACGGTATCTTTCCGCTAAAGCATCGTTAAAAATCTCATCGTTTTAAACTGCCCTGCACCTAAAGCTCAGGAATTAAGGTCAAACTTTAGGCATATTGCGCCGAGCTCCCCTTGCCTTAAACTGCCTAAGAGTTCCCGGAACATAGCTTAAAAGCGCCGCAAAGGTGAGTATTGCCGAAATTATTACCAAAACAATCATAACCGAATCGGGCAGAGTAAACCAAGACCTGAACGCGCCGACCTCAGGTCCGAAAGCGAAAACAAGCACCATTACGCC
Source organism: uncultured Eubacteriales bacterium (assembly GCA_964557975.1). Lineage (GTDB taxonomy): Bacteria > Bacillota > Clostridia > Oscillospirales > Acutalibacteraceae > Fimenecus. The sequence goes on along the minus strand of CAZLCG010000039.1, from coordinate 10,414 downwards.
GTAAAACACAAACGTTGCGACCTTGCCGTAAATCTCAGCCGCGCCCGGTTTAAGCCCTATAGCAATCATAATACCGCCGACAATCACCATAAGCAATTCCTTCGCGACAAAGAAAAGGAACACCCACTTAAACCAAACCATTGTTTGATTATCCTCAACCTTGCCGAATTCAAGAAAAAGTACTATCGCGATGGTTATCTGCGTAAGCTTATCCGCAACAGGGTCAAGCACCTTGCCGAGCTCGCTTATCTGATTAAATCTTCTCGCTATTTTACCGTCAAGAAAATCTGTAAGACCCGATACCGCAAGCACTATAACCGCCCACAAAACATACCCTCGGTAAAACAAAACGCCGAAAACGGGTATAAGTATTATTCTTATAAGCGATAATAGGTTGGGAACCGTAAGACAGCCTGTAAATAATTTTTTTATTGAATCCATAATTATACCTCAAATATATATTTTTACTCGGCAAAAACGCCTGACGCGGTAATAGCCTCCATAGGATTAAAGTCCTGCGCGAACGCTACTATCGAAGAGTCTTGAACCGCCTCTTTGAAAGAGCCGTTTGAAAGCCTCGGTTCAATATAGATAAGCAGGAAGCATAAAAGAAATGCAATGACAGCACCCTTTATAACGCCGAGGATTCCCCCGACCAGCCTGTCAGCCGACCCTAAAAGCTTAGTCTTTTTAAAGCCTTTTCCTATACTCCTTGCTATTGCCGCCAAAACAACGGCAAACAGCACCGCCAAAACAAAGAACATTGTGTTTTTAAGCACCGCTACGGCAATCGGTTTTACTATTTCACCCTCAAGCGAAAGGTAAAGCTCATCGTTATTTGCAAAATTGCTTTTTGAAATTTTTTCGGATACAGACGAAACGTCTATCCCCACCTTTTCGGCATAATTATTTGCAAAATCGGGTATAGAATCAACTACATACTGAGCCTTCTGCACATATGTAAGAGCCGTGGGGTCTTCGGGGAGGACGTCGTAAAGCGCTCTTTGAACGTTTTTTTGAAAGAACGCCGTATACATACCTGAAGCCACGGGCGCGGCGCATTGGGAAGCAAGGAAAACCGCCGCGACAAAGGCAACGACTTCAAGCAGAGTAACAATAATGCCCTTCTTTGCGGAAAGAACAACAGCGATAACAACAACCGCGACAAGGATAATATCAATAACAATTCCCATAAAATTACCTCCGTTTTTTTAGATTGTATCACATTATTATTATTTTAACAACCGTATAAAAATAATTTACTGTTCCGTAACACTTTGAGCGACGGAAGCCTCCGTTGCGTTTTCGCCTACCGTTTTATAGCTATTAACCGCGCTTGTGGTAAGAACGTAGGTGTTATTGCCGTCGGTAAAGCAGGAAATTCCGTCGCTTGTTACCTCCGCCGAGCCTATCTGCTTGCCGCTCTTATTAAAATTCAAAAGCTGTTTATCCGTCAGCACCGAAATATAACGCCCCTCGCACGAAACGTCCCTCACGGCGCTGTTTATTTCGGTTGAGAACAATTCTTTGCCGCTTTTACTGTAAACTCTCAGTATTTTTGAGCTTGAACTGCCGTATTTTGAAAAGACGGCGGCGGTAAGATTGTTTTCACTTGTATAAATTCTTGAAAGAGTATTTAACGACAAATCAATATCCGTTCTTTCCGACTTCGTATTTATAAAGCTCATAACGGTTTCGCCCGAAACAAGAACGTTGCCGCCCGAAAGAAATTCGACGGATGAAACGATCCCCGAACCGAAATCATATTCCGAAACGGGCTGCGAATAATCGAAATCAAATATTTTCACCTTTGAATAAAGCTCGCCGTTCTCAGCCCCGATAAGCGAAACCGCCGCGTATTTGCCGTTATCGGAAATGTCGGCGGCAACAATGCTTTCTTTAGCGCAGCTCCATTTAAATATTTCTTTTTGGCTTTTGTTTTTAACCGTAAGCTCCGAAACGCAATCGCTTCCCCTTGTCGCCACCAAGACGCTTCCGTCGCTTCCGATTGCGGCGGTAAGGATTTTCTGCTGCGTCGTTTCCTCATAAAGGATTTTTGTCTTTGACTGAACTCTGTATGAATTACCGCCTACGTCAAACATTACGGCTCTGCCGTTTTGACTGTCGATTACGGGCACGGAATACGTATGCTGAAAACTGCTCAGCTTTCTTGCGGTAGAATCAAGCACGAACGTGCTGCCGTCGGTTAAAACAAGCAAATCGGAATTTATTTTAACTATGCTTTCGGGTGCGGCGCTTTCAAAATAGTAAGGATAGCCGTCGCCCTGTTTAGCGCCCGATACAGCCGCGCTGAAATAATCCCCAACGCTTGAAAAGGTTATGTTTCCGAACCTGTCCGCCGCGACGAACAGCAAAACAAGAATTACAAGAACCGCGCTCAAAGCCTTTGCGGCTCTTATGACGTTTTCCTGCCTTGAAGGCTTTTTCCCGCTTTTCTTTTTTTTGCTTTTATTAACCTTTTTGCCCGTTTTTGTTTTCTCTTTCTCCATTTTAACTCCACCTGAAAGCTCAGCCGTAATTGACCGTATTTAAATAAAGCCCGTATGCGGGAGCGGTTTTGCCCGCCTGTTTTCTGTCCTTACCGTCAATTATCGCCGGAATCGAGTTCTTTTCGATTTTGCCGCTGTTAATGTCAAGCAGCGTTCCGACCATAATTCTTACCATATTATATAAAAAGCCGTTTGCTTCAACCGTAAATTCAACAAAATCACCGTTTCTTTTTACGCCCGCAGACATTATGTTCCGCGTTTTGCAGTCAGCGCTCGAATCGGCGGAGCAAAAGGCTGTAAAATCATGCATACCTGAAAAATCCTGCGCTTGGGCGTTGAGCATATCCGCGTCTATGCTGTACGGATAAAAAAGCGCTCTGTTAACATAAAAAGGATTTCTCTGCTTGGAATTTAATATAAGATATTTATATTCCTTTGAAACGCAATCATACCTTGCGTGGAATGTGTAAGGAACCTCGCCGCACGAAATTACGGCAATATCCTCGGGTAAAACAGCGTTAAGCGCGGTTTTCAGCTTTTCCGGCTCGATATTGCTTTCGGTTCTCATATTACAGCAAAACATATTCGCGTGAACCCCGCTGTCGGTCCTGCTGCAGCCGACAACGTTTTCACGCACGCCCAAAATGCGCTCTATCGCGTCCTGAAGCGTCTGCTGAACGGTAAGCGCGTTTTTCTGAACCTGCCAGCCGTGATAAGCCGTTCCGTCAAACATAAGAGTCAGCAAAAGATTTCTCATTATATTACCGCCGTTAAGAAATGATTTGATATAAATATGCCCGCAGTGACCGCCGCCATAACGGCAAGCGATATATAATCCCGAGCACCGAGCTTCATCACCTTAAGCCTTGTTCTGCCCTCTCCGCCCCGATAACAGCGGCACTCCATAGCAAAAGCAAGCTCATAGGCGCGTCTGAAGGAATTTATGAAAAGGGGGATAAAAATCGGTATAAGCGCCTTTCCTCTTTTTATTATTCCGCCCGTTTCAAGGTCGGCGCCCCTCGATTTCTGCGCGGACATAATTTTATCGACCTCGTCGATAAGCGTGGGAATAAACCTGAGCGCAATCGTCATCATCATAGCTATTGAATGGACGTTTATCTTTATATATTTAAGAGGTGAAAACAGCCTTTCAACAGCGTCGGTCAAAAGCGTCGGCGAGGTTGTATAGGTAAGCATTGAGCTTGCGACCACAAGAGCGACAATTCTGACTGTTGTAAACAGCGCCATGGAAATTCCGCCCGTGGTAATATGAAGCTTACCCCATTCGGCTAACACACTGCCGCTGCCGTTGTAAACGATCTGAAGCGCGGAGGTAATTAAAACAATAATAAAAATCGGCTTTATGCTTTTATAAATCAGCTTTACCGAAATTTCAGACATAAGGCAAACCGCAAGCAGTAAAGCAAGGCACAGCCCCAAGGCGGCAAAGTTCTTACACAGAAAAATAACTATGATATAAGTAAATGTAAGAACAATTTTCATCCTCGGGTCAAGCTTATGAATTACCGAATTTCCCGGAAAATACTGCCCTATTGTAATATCCTTGATCATTTAAGAACTCCCCTTTCGCGGAAAAGCCCGAGAAGCTCCCTTTTCGCTTGCTCAACAGTATATATATCGGTGCGGACGTCAATTCCGCTCTCCTTTAAATTCATCATAATTCTCGTAATCTGCGGCACATTAAGACCGATTTCGACAAGCCGCTCAACGTTTGAAAAGACCTCGTTAACGGTAGTGAAAAATTCAACCCTGCCCTTATTCATTACAAGCACCTTAGTGGCTGATTTCGCTATGTCCTCCATACTGTGGGAAACAATAATGACCGTCTTTTTGGTGGATAAGCGGTAATTTTCTATCATATCGGCAACCGCATCCCTGCCCCGCGGGTCAAGCCCCGCCGTAGGCTCGTCAAGAATTAAAACAGACGGTTCCATAGCCATAACGCCCGCTATTGCGACGCGCCTTTTTTCTCCGCCCGACAAATCAAACGGCGATTTGTTAAGCATATCCTTTTTTATGCCGACAAATTCCGCCGCGCGAAGAACATGAGAATCAATTTCACCCTCGGAAAGCCCCATATTTTTGGGACCGAATGCAATATCCTTATAAACAGTGCTTTCAAAAAGCTGATATTCGGGATATTGGAAGCAAAGACCGACTTTAAAGCGCGCGTCTCTGGTATATTCCTTGCTTTCGTGAATGTCCCTGCCGTTTAAAAGCACTTTGCCCGACGTCGGCTTTAAAAGCCCGTTCAGATGCTGAACAAGCGTTGACTTGCCCGAGCCTGTGTGACCTATTATGCCTACAAGCTCGCCTTCTTCTATTGAAATGTTTACATCCTCGATTGCCGTAATTCTGAAAGGCGTTCCCTCAGAGTAAACATAAGATAAATTTTGCGTTTCAAGTATTGCCATTAGTTTTCTCCGAGAAGTTTAATTACTTTTTGTGAAAATTCGTCAGCGGTCAGAATGTCGTCGCCCATATTCACCCCTGATTTTTGAAGCTCCCTTGCAAGAAATGCAGGCTCGGGGACGTCAAGCCCTATCGCCTTTATTTTTTCGGAGTTCCTAAAGACCTCCTTGGGAGTGCCGTCAAGCATAATTTTTGCGTTATCCATTACAATAACTCGGTTTGCAAGAGCCGCTTCTTCCATAAAATGCGTTATATAGACAACCGTAATCGAATACTCGCGGTTGAGCTTAAAAACGGTATTCATAACCTCCTGCCTGCCCTTTGGGTCAAGCATGGCGGTCGGCTCGTCAAAAACAATGCACTCGGGAAGCATCGCTATTATACCTGCAATGGCGACCCTCTGCTTTTGACCGCCCGAAAGCTTATGCGGCTCATGATGCCGATATTCGTACATACCGACAGCCTTTAGAGCATCATCCACTCTTTTTCTTATCTCATCTCTCGGGACTCCGAGATTTTCAGGGCCGAAAGCAACGTCCTCCTCAACTATTGAAGCCACTATCTGATTATCGGGATTTTGGAAAACGACCCCGACCTTTTTTCTTATATCATACGAAAGGCTTTCGTCTGCGGTGTCCATTCCGTCAACAATAACCTTACCGCTTTCGGGTATAAGAATCGAATTCGACAGCTTTGCAAGCGTCGATTTGCCCGAGCCGTTATGGCCGAGAACGGCAACGCAGTCGCCCCGTTTTATATCCAACGACACATTATCGACCGCAAGCGGTAGAGTTTCGCCCTCCTCGGCGGTTTCGTAACGGTAACATACATTATGAAATTCAATAATATTTTCTTTTTCCATAAGTGAAATATCCTTTTATTTATGCCAGATTGCCGTTGCGCCGCAGGGTAAAGCCATACCTGTTTCGGTAACGGGCAAACCGATTTCGTCGCTTTCGGTTTTACCGCCGAATTCAGGTACGATTACCGAGCCTAAAATATACTGCATAACGGACGGGGAAAGTCCCGCCGTATACGAATTTATAAGCACGGCAAGAGGTTTTTCCGAAATCAGCCCTGAGCAAAGCTCAACGAAATTATAAACCTCGTTTTCAAGCTTCCATATCTCGCCGCCCGGTCCCCTGCCATAAGACGGAGGATCCATAATTATTATATCGTATTTGTTGCCCCTGCGTATTTCACGCTGAACAAATTTAACACAGTCGTCGACAAGCCAGCGTACGGGCTTTTCGGAAAGACCTGAAAGCGCGGCGTTTTCCTTTGCCCACTGCACCATACCCTTTGAAGCGTCAACATGAACAACCTGAGCGCCCGCGTTAAGGCAGGAAACGGTTGCGCCGCCCGTATACGCAAATAAGTTAAGCGCTTTGACGGGACGACCGCTTTTACGAATCAAGTCCGCCGTGTAATCCCAATTCACCGCCTGCTCGGGGAATATTCCCGTATGCTTAAAGCCCATTGTTTTAACATTGAAGCTTAAAGCCCCGTAATTTATACGCCAAAAATCGGGTATTTTATTTTTTATTTCCCAATTTCCGCCGCCCGAAGAAGAACGGCGGTATACGGCGTCTGCTTTTTTCCATAACGGGTGGGCTTTGGGCGTATTCCATATTACCTGCGGATCGGGTCTTACAAGAATAACCTTTCCCCAGCGTTCGAGCCTTTCGCCGCCCGAACAGTCAAGCAGCTCGTAATCCTTCCAGCAATCAGCCGTACGCATTAAACTAACCTTTCTCTTACGACCTCGGCGATTGTTTCACCGAGTTCTCTTATTTTATCTGTGTCCCTGCCCTCAAGCATTACGCGCACAAGAGGCTCGGTACCCGAAACGCGCACAAGCACCCTGCCCGTGTCGCCCAGCTCCCGCTCCGCTTTATAAATCGCGTTTTTTATTTCAAGATCGCTTGTAAATCTTGCCCTGCCGTAATTGGAAACACGCACGTTAATAAGCACCTGCGGAAAGACTTCCATTTCGTCGGCAAGCTCTTTAAGCGATTTGCCGGTATTAACCATGGTTTTAAGCACCTGAAGCGCGGAAACCTGACCGTCGCCTGTTGTGGCGTATTCGAGAAAAATAATATGCCCCGACTGCTCGCCGCCTATCACATAACTGTTTTCGAGCATATTTTCAAGCACATAGCGGTCGCCGACTTTTGTTTTCTCGCAGACAATTCCGTTTTCGTCGCAGAATTTAAAAAAGCCCATATTACTCATAACCGTAACTACCGCGGCGTTTCCGTTAAGTCTGCCCTGACTTTTCATAAACTTAGCGCATATCGCAATACACTTGTCGCCGTCGACCTCATTTCCCTCGTTATCAACCGCCAGCATCCTGTCAGCGTCGCCGTCAAAGGCAAAGCCGAGGTCGCAGTTATTCTCAACAACACATTTTTTCAGCGGTTCAAGGTGCGTTGAACCGCAGCCGGTGTTTATGTTTACGCCGTCATATTCGTAATTTGTAATAACGCACTCTGCTCCGATTGCTTCAAAAACCTTTTTAGCCGTAACAGACGAAGAACCGTTTGCACAATCGACAGCGATTTTCAAGCCGTCGCATCTTACGTCAAGAGTGGAAAGCACATGCTTAACATAGTCGTCAACTGCGGTTGTGCTTCTCGTAACCCTGCCTACGTCGCCGCCGACCGTAACGGGCGGAACCTTAGTCTCATCAAGAATTATGCTTTCGATTTCGTTTTCAAGCTCGTCGGGAAGCTTATAACCTGTTGACTGAAATATTTTTATACCGTTATATTCGCACGGATTATGAGAAGCCGAAATCATAACGCCCGCGTCATAGCCGTACTCCTTAACAAGAAAAGCAACCGCAGGCGTGGGTACTACGCCCAAAAGAAGGACGTCCGCGCCGACCGAGCAAAGCCCAGCGGTAATCGCCGCTTCAAGCATCTCTGAGGACGCCCTCGTGTCCATGCCTATCATAACCCTCGGCTTATGCGAAAGGTTCTCTGTAAGAACCATAGCCGCCGCTCTGCCTATCTGCATTGAAAGCTCACATGTTAACTCGCTGTTTGCGACGCCTCTTGCGCCGTCTGTTCCGAATAATCTGCCCATATTTTTTCTCCTGTAAATTTAAATCGGAGCAACGCTCCGTAAAGCTCGCCTGAACCTGTGCCTGCGAACGATTGCAGCCCGCCGTCTCAGAGGCGGGGCATCCGCGCGCAGGTTATATATCAAATTTTTGCTGCGCGCTGTCCTCCGGCATGCTCGGCTTAAGACCCAAATGCTCATATGCAAGCGGCGTTACCACCCTGCCCCTCGGCGTTTTTGAAAGGAAGCCTATCTGCATTAAATACGGCTCGTAGACGTCCTCAATGGTAACCGCTTCCTCACCTATAGTCGCGGCAATCGTTTCAAGACCGACAGGTCCGCCGTTATAATTTTTTATCATAGATGTTAACAGAAGTCTGTCGATAAGGTCAAGACCGAGCCCGTCAATTTCCATTCTTCCCAAGGCGATTTTTGCGGCGTCGGCGGTGATTACGCCGTTGCCCATAACCTCGGCAAAATCCCTTGAGCGCTTCAAAAGTCTGTTGGCAATTCTCGGCGTTCCCCTTGAACGAGAGGCAATTTCAAGCGCGCCGCCGTCGTCAACCGCAATATTGAGTATTCCCGCGCTTCGTTTTACTATCTGCGAAAGCTCCTCCGGCGAATACATTTCAAGCCTTAATATAACTCCGAAACGGTCGCGCAGGGGCGCTGAAAGCTGACCCGCTCTCGTAGTTGCGCCTACAAGCGTAAAGCGGGGCAAATCGAGCCTTATTGAACGCGCCGACGGTCCCTTGCCTATGATTATGTCAAGGGCGTTGTCCTCCATAGCCGGATAAAGCACCTCTTCAACGCTTCTTGAAAGGCGGTGAATTTCATCAATAAAAAGTACGTCGCCGTCGTTAAGATTGGTAAGAAGCGCCGCCAAATCCCCGGGCTTTTCTATCGCAGGACCTGATGTGACCCTTATCTGAACGCCCATTTCGTTTGCGATAATTCCCGCAAGCGTGGTTTTTCCCAAGCCCGGAGGACCGTAAAGCAAAACGTGGTCAAGGACCTCGTCCCTCGCCTTTGCCGCGCCGATATAGATTTTAAGGTTTTCCTTAGCCTTTTCCTGCCCGATATATTCGGGAAAGGTTTTAGGTCTTAGACTTATCTCAATATCGTTATCAACCTGATTAAGGTCGGGCGACACAATTCTGTTTTCGTTATCAAAATCCATAACCGCTCTCCCGTCATTTTATATTAGAAAGCTGCTTTAACGCCTGCTTAATCATTTCCTCAACCGAAAGGGACTGTTCCAATTTACCGACGGCAACAGCCGCTTCGCTCTGCGAATAGCCGAGCATTGTAAGAGCCGAAACCGCTTCGGAGGCATTACCCTCTTGAACGCCTATTCCCGCCGCCTCTGTTTCAATGCCGGCATTTCCTAAATCAAGCCCTTTCGCCAGCTTATCCTTAAGCTCCAGCACAACTCTCTGCGCAACCTTAGGTCCTACGCCGTTTGCCCGTGTTATAGTCTTGCTGTCGGCGGAGGCTATGCAGACCGCAAGCCGTTCGGGCGTCAGCTCCGAAAGAATTGCAAGCGCAGCTTTAGGACCTACGCCCGAAACGGAAAGCAGAAGCTTAAAGCACTCCAGCTCCCGCTGCGTGAAAAATCCGAATAAATCAAGCGCGTCCTCACGCACGTTAAGGTAGGTATAAAGCGTTACGGTAACACCCTTTTCCGCAATACTCTTTAATGTATTTACAGTGGTAAAGCATTTAAACGCAACGCCTCCGCACTCAACGGCAACGCACTGCGCATCGTAATAAACCACCTTGCCCGTAATTGAATAAAACATATCTTTTCTCCGTTATTTAAGATTTTTAAGCCGCCCCATAATCGAGCCGCTCGAATGTGCATGGCAGATTGCCATAGCGAGCGCGTCGGCAGTGTCGTCGGGCTTCGGGATTTTTTCAAGGTTTAAAATAACCCTTGTCATTTCTTGAACCTGTTTTTTTTCGGCTCTGCCGTAGCCTACAACGCTCTGCTTTACCTGAAGGGGCGTATATTCAAACATTGAAAGCCCGTTCTTTTTCGCGGCAAGCACGATAACCCCTCTCGCCTGCGCAACATCAATTACGGTTTTTTGGTTTGTGTTATAGAAGAGCTTTTCAATCGCCATAGTTTCGGGCTTAAACCTTGACATAATGACATTCAGTTCGTCATAAATTATTTCAAGCCTTTCGACGAAAGGCATCCCTGCGGGCGTGGTAACCGCGCCGTAATCAAGGACGGTAAAACGGTTCGCCTCATATTTAATTACACCGTAGCCGACTATAGCATAGCCGGGGTCGATGCCCAGAATAACCATAAATTTAAACCTCGCCATAATATCAAAACATATTTAATTGATTTTATCACAAATACAATTAAATAGCAAGAAAAAAGGGAGAGCTTATGG
>CAZLCG010000038.1:0-16554 GCA_964557975.1 uncultured Eubacteriales bacterium | reverse complement strand
TGGGAGCCTTTTTATACGGAAGTTTTTTATAACTAACAATACACCCAAAAATTTTTTCTATACAAAAACAAAAATAAATGGTACAATACAATCAATAATAAAATAACAAAGCGAGAAAAACGCGGAGGTCAATATGGAACGCTTTTATATTGCGGGGCTTCAGGTCGATATGAACTGTCCGCAGGGGCTGATGTACGACCGCTCACGGAAATACCTCGGCGGCGACAGCGAAAAAAAAGCGGATATTACCGTTGACCTGACCGAAGCTTTTACAGCGGAAAAGCATAAAAAATTTCCCCAACTCACCCTTGACGAGTGCCGTTATGTCTGGAGCGGCGAGCTGTTTTACACAAAACTTTTGGAATTCGACGGGCTTTTGCTTCACTCGTCAGCCGCCGAGAAGGACGGAAGGGCGTATCTTTTTTCGGCAAAAAGCGGGACGGGCAAGTCAACGCACACGCACCTTTGGCAAAAATATCTTGACAATGTTTCAATAATCAATGACGACAAGCCCGCCGTGCGTAAAATAAACGGGAAATTCTATGCCTGCGGCACGCCGTTCAGCGGTAAAAACGATGAAAGCGAAAACAGGCTTGTACCCGTCAGGGCGATCGTTTTTATTGAAAGAGCCGCCGATAATTCCATTGAGCCTATTACGCCGAAAGAGGCAATACCGCTGTTTATGTCGCAAACGGTTCGCCCGTACGGCGCGGAAAATATGAGCAAAATGCTCTCTACGCTCAGCGAAATCTTAACGCAAATACCTGTTTTTAAATTGAAATGCAATATCTCCGAGGAGGCCGTAAGGGTGTCCTACGGGGGAATTGAAGAATATATTAACGGAGAAAAGCACGATGAAGATTAAGGAAAATTATATTTTAAGAGAGGTTGCCGGCAGCAGCATTGTCGTACCTGTCGGCGACGCTCAGATGTCCTTTAACGGGATAATGACGTTAAACGACGTCGGCACGTTCATTTGGAAAATCCTTGAAAACGGCGCCGACCGCGAGCAAATCATTGACAGCGTCCTTGAAACCTACGACGTTGAACGCAAAAAAGCTGAGCAGGATATTGACAAATACCTTAACAAGCTCAGGGATAAAAATTTAATCGAGGAATGATTTTTTGGAGAAATCAATAAAGCTTTCTCAAATCATGCCCGTTGTTGAGGAAAAGCTTAAAACAGGCGGTACGGTTGAAATACCGATACGGGGAACAAGTATGCTCCCGCTTCTGCGCGAGGGCAGAGATACCGTTGTATTGACCGCTGTTTCGGGCAGGCTTAAAAAATTCGACTTACCCCTTTACCGCCGTAAAAACGGCGCGTACGTTCTGCACAGGGTAATCGGCACGGACGAAAAGGGATACACCATGTGCGGCGACAACCAATGGGTTCGCGAAAACGGCGTAGAGGACGGGCAGTTGATAGGACTTGTCTGCGAAATTAACAGAAACGGCAGGAAAATCAGCGTCAATTCGTTTCGATATAAGTCATACTGCCGTTTTTGGAATATGCTTTTACCCGTGCGCAAATATATAGTTAAAATCAGAGGAAAACTCGGAAAATGAAAGACGGAACAACTCTCAAACGAATATGGGCAAGCTCAAAGCAGGAGCTTTTCGGGCTGGTGCTGCTGACGGTCGGCAACGCCTTGTATTCGTTATGCGGAGTTTCGTCCGCGGTGTTCGCAAAGCTGATTATCGACGCGGCGCAAAGGTCGGAAAAAGCCGAGCTTATTAAAAACGCCGCTGTTTTTTTGTGCGTACTCGTTTTGCAGATTGCGTTAAGGCTTTTGTGCAAATCCCTTGAAGTCAGGGTTTCGGGGAAGCTTGAAATCAGGTATAAGACGGATTTGTTCTCGGAAATTCTTAAAAAGGATTACCTTAAAATAAGCAAATTTCACAGCGGAGAGCTTATCACAAGGCTCACAAGCGACGTGCAGGTCGTATCGGAGGGAGTAACTACGATCGTACCCGTCACGGTTTCGATTATTACGAAGCTGATAGGCGCGTTCGCCGTGCTTTTCGCGCTTGACGGCCGTTTCGCGCTCCTGCTCCTTTCGGCAGGCGCGGTTTTGTTTGTATTCACGAGGATTTTCAGAGGCTCTATGAAGAAACTCCACCGAAGCGTTCAGGAAACCGACGGCAGGGTTCGCTCCTTTATGCAGGAGGCTATTGAAAGCCTTCTGGTCGTCAAAATTTTCGGCGCCGTAAATAAGATGCGTGAAAAGTCCGAAACGCTTCAGGACGATAATTACAAAGCCAAAATCCGCAGAAACCGCTGGTCGGTTGCCGCAAACCTCGGTTTTTCGGCGGCGTTTTCGTTCGGTTATCTGTTCGGGCTTGTCTGGAGCGGTTTAAGGCTTTGCTCCGGCTCGATAACCTTCGGAACGCTTACGGCGATTATGCAGCTGATAGGTCAGGTGCAGACGCCGTTTACGAACCTTTCGGCGGTTGTGCCGCAGTATTATTCCGCGCTCGCCTCCGCGGAGAGAATTTTTGAAATAGAGGATATGCCCGAAAGCCGCGCGCTCAATGCGGAAAATACCGACACGAAATCCGTTTACAATGAGCTGAAAAGCATTGAGTTTGACGGCGTAAGCTTCAGCTACGGCAGGGATACTGTAATCGAAGACGCTTCGTTTGAGATAGAAAAGAATGATTTTACGGTTATTTCGGGAATTTCAGGCATCGGCAAAAGCACGTTGCTTAAAATTCTTGTGGGAGTTCTGCCGCCCGACAGCGGCGAGGTACATATAAATTCGGGCGGCAGGAAATTTGCCGTGGATAAATACACAAGACCGCTTTTTGCGTACGTTCCGCAGGGGAATATGCTTTTCAGCGGCACTGTCAGGGATAATATCCGCTTTATTAAGGGCGACGCAACCGACGGGGAAATTATGAGAGCCGCCCAAATCAGCTGCGCGGGCGATTTTATTTCCGAGCTGCCCGACGGGCTTGATACGGTCCTTTCGGAAAACGGTCAGGGGCTTTCCGAGGGGCAGATTCAGCGGCTTGCGGTTGCAAGGGCTATTCTCACGGACGCGCCTATTCTGCTTTTGGACGAGGCGACCTCGGCGCTTGACGAGACTACGGAAAAACAGCTTTTATCCAATATAAGAACGCTAAGGGACAAAACCTGCATTATTATTTCGCATAAAAACGCCGCTTACGAAATATGCAACAAGGAAATAGTTATCAGCGACAGAAAAATAAAAATAAACAAAATAAAAAAATAAAAAGCATTGTTTTTTTAAAACATTCTGTTATAATAGAGCATAGAGTTGACTTCTGGAAGAGGAGAATTATCGGATGAGTTACAATCAGGAACCGAAAAAAGATTATGATGAAAGCTTAAGCCTCGATACCGCGCTTATGTATTTCAGGAAGCTTTTGGAAAAATGGTGGCTTATAGTTCTGTGCGCCGTTTTATGCGCTCTTATGGGCTTGATCGTCGCCTTTGCAACATATACCGAAACATATTCTTCAAAAATTATGTTTATCGCAAGCAATAAATCGTCGGCTATTACAGTTGCCGGTACATCGCAGTCGGACTTAAACGCCTCCGCGTCGCTTGCCGAAAGCTTTAAATATGTTTTTACAACCACCGAGCTTTCAACGACTATTGCAAACAGCTGCGGTTACAAGGTCACACCCGAGGACATTAAGAGCTTTATATCGGTAAGCTCCATAGAGGATACGTCAATCGTCAACCTTACGGTCACGACAACCGACCCGAAGGTTTCATACAGTATAGCAAACGCATATGTTGAGAATTATACCTCGGCTATTGAGAAGGCTTTCCCGAGCACGGCGCTTACGGTTATCGACCCGCCGCTCCTTGCCGAAAGCCCCAACACTGACAACAGCAAGGCGGTTTATACCCTGCTTGGGTTTATTATCGGCGCGTTCGCAGCCTGTATAGGTATAATCGCGGTTGTAATTTTCAAGGATACAATCAAAAATTCGGACGACGTCAATTCAAAGCTCGGAATGAAGCTTTTGGGGGTAGTAAGCAAGGTCAACAAAAAGGGCAAAAAGGGAGAGGCAAGCAGGGGGCTGCTTATTACGGACAAAAAAACGGGCTTTGCGTTTATTGAGTCCTATAAGCTTATAAGGACTAAAATCGAGCATGCCTCGTCGAGAAACGATTATAAAACAATCGTCGTTTCAAGCACGATGGAAAACGAGGGTAAAACGACCTGCGCGACCAACCTTGCGCTGTCGCTTGCCCAGAACGGGAAATCGGTTCTGCTTATTGACGCTGATTTGCGTAAGCCGTCCGTTGCGAAAACGCTTGGATTTTCCTCAACCGACGACGAGGGCATCAGCGGAATAATAAGCGGGAACAAAACCCTGAAGGAATCAATTAAGTATTCCGAAAAATATCAGCTTTTCGTTCTTGTCACGGGAAAGGTCGCCGAAAATTCATCCGAAATTCTTTCTTCTCCCAAAATGGAAGAAATTATTGAATCGGTAAAAAAGGAATTTGATTATGTCATCATAGATACCGCTCCCTGCGGCATTCTGGCGGACGCTTCGATCCTTGCCGCGTATGCGGACACAATCGTGCTTGTGGTTAAGCAGGATTATGCTTCGGCAAGAAGAATTAAAAGAGCTGTTGAAAACTTTGAAAACTCCGGAACCGAGATCGCGGGCTGCATATTTAACAACACCGAAAAAAGCAGTTTATCAAGAAACTCGTTCTACAGCAAGAAATACGGATACGGATACGGTTACGGTTACGGCAGCAAAAAATAAAATTTTATAAAGAAATTGCGGCAGTTTTTTTGCCGCACTTTTTTTTGAAAAATTGAATAAAAAGTTAAGCGGCGGTTTGTCGAATTTAACAAAATAATCAACACTTATCAAATAATTTTAAATTATTTTGTTGACGAAGTATTTGCTTTGGTGTAGAATAAAATAGTATGTTTATATGATTTCGTCTGATTACGGAGAACATCGTCGAATACACAAAAACTGTATTCCGAATTTCATATGATTAAACGGAAGATTTGTAAAAACGGAGAGTGTTTTTTATGGATATGAATATGGATCTGAAGGATATTATCGCCAAAATAAAGTCGGGCGGCGGTAAAAAAGACGCGCGAAAAAGAAATTCCTTTACGGCGTTCTTTGAAAAGAATCCGAAGATGAAAGTGATTTTGCCCGTTATTGTTATTTTAATTGCCGTCGTCATTGCCGTGCTGATAATTTTTTCGGGCGCAAATGTCGACACGGACGTAGGGGAAGAAAATACCGTTGCCGGACAAGCAGTTGAAATCCTTCCTCAGATTGAAAGGACGGAGGGCGAAACCGTTGCAGACGGCGTTGATCCGTTCTCAGAGGATGTTATAGCGAACGCCAAGATAACGGGTATGGTCTATAACTCGGACGGCTACAGAACAGCGATAGTTTCAACGCAGTACGCGTCGTACACGCTTCAGGTCGGCGACTATGTCGGGAACTCGGAGTGGCTTGTCGAGTCGATTACCGACAGCACCGTTACCTTCTCGTTAGGCGAAAAAACGAGAACCATAGAAATGAAATAATCCTGATTTACATAGATTCCAAAGATTTTTAGGGGGACACATAATATGTTCAGTTCAAGGAAAAGATTAAAAGCAGTTCTGGTCGCGGCGCTTGCGGTTATATTGCTTACAAACGCAATACTTCCGTTTACCGTTATGGGCTCAGACCGTGACGTCGATACCGATTATCAGTATTATGTAATTAAGTCGGGCGACACGCTTACACGAATTGCAAAGAATTACGGAGTTACCGTAAGCGATATTATGACTGCCAACAATCTTTCAAATGCAGACAGAATTATTACGGGCAACGTAATAAAGGTGCCGCTGAGCTCTTCGGGCAGCGGTTCGACCTCCTCGTTGGTATCGACAAGGCTTTCTCTTAACCTTGTTGACGCCAATATCAGAGACGTTATTTCGGCAATCGCGAGGAACGCGGGATATACGGTCATATTCGTGGGCAGCTCCAATGAAACGCTTACCGTTAACCTTGAGCAGATGTCCGCCCTTAAAGCGGTGGACTATGTTACAAGGCTTGTGGACCTCACTTATCTCAAGGACGGCAACACGCTTATGGTCGGTTCGGCGTCCGACCTTAACGACAAATTTATTGATAAAGTCGTAATGAGCAAATTCACACTTAAGTATATTACCGTCCCCACCCTTCAGGCTCAGGCTTCGGCCCTCGGGCTTTCGGATGTTCAGTATGTTGCGACCGATACGGATGACAGTACGGTTTATATAAGCGCGTACCCGAAGGAGCTTGCGAAAATTCAGGAATTGATAAATCTTCTTGATGTAAGCAGCAATATTACCTCGGGCGCGGCTCTCGTCACCTCGAACTTTACATATATAGATCTCCAGTATATAGACGCAAGCGAGTTCAGCGGTCTTCTCTCAAACCTTGGGCTTGACCCCGGCATTGTACTTTCGTCAAGACCCTATACGCTCTATACGTTCGTTACGGGCACCGCTCTTGCGGACATCAAGACCATCAAGAATATTGTTGACAGACCTTTGACGGGAATGAACCTTTCAAGCTCAGGTTCAAGCTCCTCCGACGACGTTATAACCACAACGACCTCTTCAAATACCACAACAACATCAAGCTCGTCGGATTCGACCGACTCGGACAATACGGCAACGGCAACGGAGTCCGCGACGATACTGCGCGAAATCGAGCTTAGCTTCATCGACAGGGCGGCGGCCGTTGAAATTATTAACAGCTTCCCGTACTCGGTAACCGTTTACGGTCCCGAAAAGATGACAAAGAAGATTTGGCTTATGGGTACAGAGGACGAGGTCGACAAGGCGCAGAGCAAGATAAGCGAATTTGATACGGAGGACTATGCGGACAGCCTCAAGCTTGAAAATCAATTCTTCATCTATGACCTCACTTCCTGCACTGCGCAGGAAATGCTTGACAGGCTTTCAAACATTTCGCTTGACGGGGTAACGATTAAGACCAACGCTTATCCGACGGTCTCCAGAGCGCTGATTGTTTACTGTGACACTTCAAAGCGGGAGCAGGTTCAAAATCTTCTTGCGGCGCTCGATACCGCTACAACCTCCGAGACGGAATACAGGGTCGTTGAAATCACGGGTACCGCGAGCGCAGGAAAGGAGAGAATTGATACTCTTCGCACGCTTCATCCCGAAATCCCCTCCGCTGCGGAATTTCAATATGTTGCCGTTACCGATAAGGCAGGCACTTCAACAAACTATGTAACATACGTTAAGGCAACGCCTGAGATGGTCGATTATATTAAGGCGCTTCTTCAGGAAATGGACGCAGGCTGATAATACTGATACGGGTGTGGGGCTTACGCTTCACACCCTAAAGCGGCATTTGGCGATAACGCTTTTCCGGAACAGTATTCCGAAAAAGCAACCTGCATTTTATTTAACGGTTTTAAGGAGTGTTCTTTAAGTGATATTCACAGGCAAAGAAAGCAGTTACCCTTATACTTTGTATGACTTATTAAGGCTGACGGTAAGCAAGGAAGGCTCTGACCTTCACCTTGTTTCGGGCGTTGAGCCTTGTATCAGAATAACCGGGGATTTGAAGAGACAGGACGATCTGCCTAAGCTTGCGCCCGAAGACATCGAGAAAATGCTTTTGTCAATTATGTCCCCGTATCAAAAGGAAAAACTTGAGGAGGAGTGGGAGCTTGACCTCGCGGTTTCCGTTCCCGAATGCGCTCGATTCAGGGGCAACGTAATCATTCAAAGGGGTTCGCTTGCCGCTGCTTTCAGAGCTATTCCGTTTGAGGTTCCCGAGCTTGACAGGCTCGGGCTTCCGAGCGACATTAAAAGGCTTTGCAATTTGCCGCGCGGACTTGTACTTGTTACGGGTCCCACGGGCAGCGGTAAATCGACTACGCTTGCCGCTATGATAAAGTATATAAACGAAAGATATGAAACAAACATAGTTACGGTTGAGGACCCTATAGAATTTTTACACACTCACATTAAATCGACGGTAAGACAAAGGGAAATAGGCACTGACACACACAGCTTTGCCAATGCTCTTAAAACCGTTCTCCGTCACGACCCCGATACTATAATGATTGGCGAAATGCGCGATCCCGAAAGTATTTCAATCGCGGTTACGGCGGCTGAAACGGGACATCTGGTTCTTTCGACGCTTCATACGCAGACTGCGCCTATGACTATTTCAAGAATTATCGACTCCTTTCCCGAAGGGCAAAAGGGGCAGATAAGACAGCAGCTGGCAAATTCGCTGAAAGCCGTTATTTCACAGCAGCTTATTCCTACGGTTAACGGCAAGGGCAGGTGCGTCGCGGTCGAGTATATGATCGATACTCCGTCTGTTAAAAACCTTATCCGTGAGGAAAAGGAGCATCAGCTTTACGCCACGATGCAGACAGCTCAGATGCAGGGTATGCAGACTATGGATCAGGCGTTGATAAGGCTTTATAAGGAACAGAAGATTTCAAAGGATTCGGTAATTGAATTTTGCGTGGATGAAAAGGAAGTAAGAAGGCTTCTTGCCACCTCGGGATACTAACGCTGAAAGGAGGAAAATGCTTTGGCGTCCTTTACATATGACGGTTTAAACAAACAGGGGCAGAATGTTCACGGCGAGGTTGTCGCCGACACATCATCGGAGGCTATTGACAAACTCCGTGAGGCGGGAGTTATTGTCACCGATATAAAAGAAAAATCAATAAAAGAGAAGAAAAAAACCGGCGGTAAAAAGGTCTCGGTTCAGGATGTTGCCGTTTTTGCAAGGCAGATGGCGGCTATGATTTCAGCGGGCGTTCCCGTTACAAGGGCTCTTTCAACGCTTTCAAAGCAGACCACGAACCCGACTCTTTCCGCCGCGATTGACGATATTTCGGATAATGTTGAGGGCGGCGCGACGCTTGCCGATTCGTTTGCTATGTTCCCGAAAATATTCAGTCCTCTTTTTGTCGCTATGATTTCTACGGGCGAGGTGGGCGGTATCCTTGAACAGTCGCTTTCGGGTCTGGCGGTTCAGCTTCAAAAGGAAAAGGCTCTTAAAGATAACATAAAATCCGCTACCTCCTATCCGAGGAACATCGGTCTTTTCGCTATAGTCCTGCTTATTGTTATGCTTGCCGTTATGGTTCCCATTTTCCAAGGGATGATTCCCGATTCAACCGAAATAAGCGGGCTCACGGAATTTATTTTTAAGGCTTCGGGAAGCCTCAGATCTCAGTGGTATTTATGGATCGCCGTTGTCGCAGCTATTATTGTGGCTTTAAGACTTATTATTAAAAGTAAGCCCGCGCATATTTTTTGGGAAAAGAACAAGCTTCATATGCCTCTTTTGGGCGATTTTATGACTAAGATGGTTATCGCGCGTTTCTGCCGCACGCTTGCAACTCTGCTTTCGGGCGGCGTTACCGCGGTTGAGGCTTTGCAGAGCGCGGGACCGACTTCGGGCAGCGACCTTATTGAAAAGGCGGTCAACGACGCCGTTTCCGATATTGAAGAAGGCAAATCAATATCGGAAGCACTTGACAAAAGCGGGCTTTTTCCGCCTATGGTTACAGGTATGATTGCAATCGGCGAGGAAGCGGGTACTCTGCCCGAGCTTCTTGACAAGGTTGCGGAGTTCTATGAGGAGGACGTTGAAACGACCTCAAGAAATCTGGGATCCATTATTGAACCTCTCGCCCTTATTCTTATAGGCGGTCTTGTAGGCACAATGCTCGTTTCACTGTACCTGCCCATATTCACGGCGACTACAAGCATGGGTTCGTAATCTGATAATTATTAGGAGATTGATATTATGGGAAAAATCAAAAGCGTAATCGGCTTTGAGGTTGATACTTCCGAAATCCGCGCGGTTGAGCTTTCTCGCTCGAGCGGTAATTATTCCATACTCGCGTGCGGAAAAATTCCTCTCGGCAAGGGAATTGTCGAGGAGGGCTTTATAAGAGACGCCGACCGCTTTAATATGGCGCTTACGGAGCTTATGCAGAACGGCGGCTTTAAATCTCTTGATATGGTCGTCGGAATTAACAACGAAAATTTAATTATGAGATACGCCACATTCCCCAAGGTTGCGGAGGATAAGCTAAGAAATATGGTTCTTCTTCAGGCTCAGGAATTTATCCCCATACCCGTTCAGGAGATGGAAATTGATTATGTTGTCGCGGGCGAGGGCGTAAACGAGGATGAACAGCCCGTTACCAACGTGCTTCTTGTTGCGGCGCGCCGCAACATGATTGAGCAGTATATAAACTATCTTGCCGCGTCAAAGTTTCAGGTAATTGATGTTGATTGCAGCGTCCTTTCGCTTTGCAGAGGACTTCAGGCGGGCGTTGTGGGCGATGAAAAATACGCCGTGCTGAATATTACGGACGATTTGCTTAACTTTATAGTCATAAAAGGCAACGAAATATCAATGGTTCGTTCGATAACCATCCCCGAAAGATCTGTTGACTCCGTTATACGTCTTTTCGGTAATTCTTCGCAGGACGCCGTTGATTATGAAGATATTGAGGCAGTCGGCTCAATGCTCGCCTCTGAAACGGCGTCATCCGTAAGCTATTATTCAATGCAGCATACGGACAGCCCTATAGAAAAAATCTATTTGCTTACCTCCTGCTCAAAAAACAGGGAGCTGGCAGATGAAATTACTAAAACAGTAACCGAAATTCCCGTTGAGGTTCCAGATTTTTACGTTAATCAGAATTTCGGATATGACAGGGAAGTTATTAACGAATTTGCGGGCTGTATCGGTCTTGCAATTCAGGCATTGGAGGTAAAATAAGTGTTCAAAGTTAGTTTGCTGCCTGACAGTTACAGGCACCGATTGGAAAGCAGAAAGAAAATTGACCTTATTTCCAAGGTTGCGCTTGTTGTTCTCGTTTGCCTGTTTATCGTTTACGGCGGCGTTGCAATCAAGGGGCAGATACTTAAATCAAAGCTTGAAAGCCTTGAGAGAAAGAACGAAGCCCTTGTTGACGAATTTCCCGCGCTTCAGGAATATCAGAATATCTACAATAATTTGGTTCAGGCGAGAAAAATGATTGAAAGCGTTTCTCCGCAGGAACCCGAAGCGGTTGAGTTTATCACGCTTATTTCAAACGAAACGCCCGATTATATTCAGATTACGGAAATCAATCTTGAAAACTGGTTTACCGCAGGCATATGCACTATATCGTGTACGGCTCAGGATTATCAGGACGTTCAGGATTATAAGGCGCTGTTTGAAACCGAGGAAATGCAGGAGTTCGTTAAGCTCGTTGAAATTACGAGCATACAGAGGACCGTTGATTCGGACAACAACAAATCCGTAAAATTTACGCTTGCGCTAAGCATGTCAAACGCGCTTGTCGTTCCCACCGAGGCGCCCGAGTACGTTACGGTCACGGATAAGGACGGCGAAGCGGTGACCGACGACGAGGGTAATGTTGAAACAGAGGCCGTCACCACCGAGGAGGCGGAGACCGACGAGGACGGCAGCGCCGCTGACGAGGAGGATTAATCATGGCATTAAGCGATGTAATAAAAAAGAAGCAGGAAACCGGCAATGAAAAGTCCGCTTCGGAAGAAAAAAAGAGTATTCTCGACGATGTGAGAGTGGTCATAACCGTTATTGTTATAGCCTGTATCGCGCTTATAGTTCTCACGGTTTTCGGAACAAAATCCATAAACGAAACCCTTGTTAAAATTGACCGCGTTAAGCAGGAATATAAAGAAAATTTGGCTCAGATAGCGAACCTAAAGGCTTTGCAGAGCAAGAGCGAGGAATATAAGGCGCAGAGCGATGAATACGACGAAATGCTTTCAAAGGATCCGCTCGACCAACAGCAGATAATGATCGATATGGAAACCGACGTTGAAGCGCATAACTGTACGCTTACAAACATAGCCTTCGGCGAGCAGACAAACACAGGGCTTGTAAATCAAATACAGGTCACGGTGTCGGTTACGGGCTCGTATGCCGACATTATGTCCTTTGCCCATGATACGGTAAGCTCAACCGAAATAAAAAGGATAGACAGCCTTGTAATGAAGCAGTCATCGTCCTCCTCCGACGGGGAATCAATTAAGACCGCCGATATTACCGTCGTGCTGTTCCAAAATCCTTCAAGCGGCAATTAAGGATCAAAAATATAAAAGCAGGTGCTGAAAAACATGGCTAAAAGCAACTTAGTTATTCCCGGCAGTATTTGTTCTCGGCTTATAGAAGCAGGCATAATAACGGAAGATCAGCTTGCCGAGGCGCTTGAAATACAAAAAACAAGCAAAAACCTTATCGGTACTATCCTGACGCAGCTCGGTTACTGCACAGAGGACGATATTGCCAAGGTATTAGCCAAGAAAACGGGTTATAAATACGTTTCAATCAATGAAATAGGCGTTAATGTTTCGGTTGCTAACCTTATAACGCCCGAAATGGCGCTGAGAAATAATGTTCTTCCGCTTTATCAGGAGGATAAGACGTTATATGTCGCAATGAAGAACCCGAACGATATTATAACTATTGATAACCTTCATCTGATGACGGGGCTTGAGATCTGTCCCGTTGTAGTTGCGGATATGGAGCTTGCCGCAGCGATTGAAAATTTCGCCAATATGAACTCGGCGGTTGAAAATTATGACGATGACGACACCGAGGATCAGAATGTTTCGGAGGAGCTTTCAATTGATGACAAGCCGGCGGTTCAGCTCGTCAACCAAATTATTAACAACGCGATTAAGACCAACGCGTCCGATATTCATGTTGAGGCGCTTGAAAAATATATGAGAGTCCGCTTTAGGATTGACGGAGTTTTGCAGGAGGTTATGCAGAATCCGATAAAGCTTTTTTCGTCGGTCGTTTCGAGAGTTAAGGTTATCGGCGGGATGGACATAGCCGAAAAGCGTATCCCGCAGGACGGACGCGCAACGGTAAGGTTTGAGGATAAAACCATAGATATACGAATTGCCACAATGCCTACGGTTTACGGCGAAAAAATCGTTATGCGTCTTCTTGAAAGAAACAAAGGAAGCATTTCAATCAAGGATTTGCATTTCTCCGAAAGGCAGTTTGACAGGTTTAACAAGGCGATCCGTATGCCTTACGGCTTTGTTCTTGTTACAGGACCTACGGGAAGCGGTAAGTCTACAACGCTCTATGCCACGCTTGCGGAAATAAGCACCGACGATAAAAACGTTATTACGCTTGAAGACCCTGTTGAGCGGCGTATGGCAGGCATAAATCAGGTTCAGATGAACAACAGAGCCGGCATGACCTTCGCCGCCGCCCTGCGTTCGGTTTTGCGTTCCGACCCCGATATAGTAATGGTCGGTGAGATACGTGACGCCGAAACCGCGAAAATCGCCGTTGAAGCGGCTCTTACGGGGCATATGGTTCTTTCAACGCTGCATACGAACGACGCGCCTACGGCGGTTACCCGTCTTGACGAGATGGGAGTTGAACCGTTCCTTACGGCTTCCTCGCTTGTCGGCGTTCTCGCGCAGCGTCTTGTCAGAAAGCTCTGCCCCAAGTGCAAAGAGGAATATAAAATTACAAAAAAGGAGCTTGTTAAGATGCTCCCCGATTTTCCCGTTGACGAATATCCCGGCGAGGAGTTTACGTTATACAGACCCAAGGGCTGTCTTACCTGCAACAATACGGGATACAAGGGACGCGAGGCTGTTTTTGAGTTCTTGAGCGTTACGGATGAAATGAAGAGGCTCATTCTTGACAGAGCAACCGTTGCCGAGATTAAGGAGCTTGCCCTGAAGCAGGGTATGTTTACGCTTAAAAACGAGGGCATCAATAAGGTTATGAAAGGCAGAATTTCAATTGAGGAATTGGTCAGGGTCATAGTTTAAATCCATTTCGGTTTACCAAATTCGGTTTTATGTCTAAGCCCAAGGAAAGGTCAGTGATTTGTATGCGTCCCAAGGGATTAAAAAACAGTAACGAAGGCTTTGCCCTTACGGGGGTCATGGTTATTTTGCTTATTCTCACGTTTATGGGCGTTTCCATTTTCGCATACAGTATGATAAGCCTTCGCTCGGTCAGGTATTTATCGAATCAAAAAAAGGCGGACTATTTGGCGCGCGCGGGCGTTGAGGCAAGCTCATACGCATATAAGCTCGCGGTTGACAGCGATGACGCGAACGCGAAAAAGCTTATTGTCGACACCTCGAACAACGGCGCCGAAATAACCGCCGAACCCGTTTACCTTACATATTATAAAAAAGGCTCGTCAAATCCTTATGAATATGTTTCGCAGGAGGTTGCCGAGGCAAGGTTTTCCGACTCCTCCTACGAGGTCATAGGCTATTATGACGTTACCATTATAAACAAAACCGTAGCAAAAACCGTTAATTTCCTTCAGACGGACACCGAAAACAACATCACGGCGTATGAAACGACGGTTAACGACAAGCAAAGGCAGTTTAAATGCGTCGGTCACGCGCTGTCGGGGGAAGAGGTAGTCGCGTCAAGCACCAAATACGGTCATATGTCGGAGCCTGTTCAAGGCTCGGGGCTGTTTTATGACAGCGAAGGCACAAACGCGGGAATTGTCGACGGCTCGGCAAGCGGCAATACGGCTGCCAACTCCAATTTTTCGGTAATCGGCACATATGTGTCGGCCAGCCAGCTTTCACTTAAAACACATTATTTCGGAACTATGACCTTAAACGTCGGAGTAAGAACAATTCCGCTTGTCATGGGCTATTCCTCGGGCAATATGATTTTGAACGCCGCGACGGATTCAAACGGCAACAGCGTCCCTATCAAGTTTAAGGACAATACCGATAATATTGTCACCTTTGCCGCGGTTGAAAACCTTTTTGTTAAATCCGACATTGACGTTACCTCGTCCGACGGTCATTTTAACATGATGGTTCTCAAGGGCAACAACATAGTGATTGAGGGCGACATTGAAATATCCGTTTACGGCTTTACTCAAGGCTCGGCATTTAATTTCATAAACAACGTTTCTACCGTCATTCAGGCGCTTCAAAACAAATACAGGCTCGGCACGGTGGTTCTCGGTACTCCCGATTTTAATTCCTCCACCGTAACAGACCCCATAAACACCGACACGACTGCTTTGGGGCGCTGCGGCAGGGTCTATTTCGGCGGCAACGTGTATGTAAACATTACAATGCCGAACGTCGGCACATACAGATACAAGGCGTTCTCGGCGGGCGACGCGTATTATTTTAAGGACAGCATTGTCGCTGACAGCGACGGCGTTGAGGAATCATACAACATCGACTTGCTTAAATACTTTCTGGACGACGCCATAGCAAATAAAAAATATTCGGAAAACGTTCTCGAAAGATTTCAGGATATAATAGACCTTTATTATACGGACGGCGATGGGGAGACTCCCGAGCCTTACGTCGTTGCCGATTCGGACAATAAAGTCACTTCCGATTCAATGAGAAAAATTGACAGGGATCTGTACGGGGATTCGTACCGCGACCTTGTTCCGCCCGACCCGACGGACGCTTCCGCCTTGAGATGGGGCTTGACCGATTCAGGAGACGATTGATTATGAAAAAAAGGGAAAACGT
Organism: uncultured Eubacteriales bacterium; assembly: GCA_964557975.1. Taxonomy (GTDB): domain Bacteria; phylum Bacillota; class Clostridia; order Oscillospirales; family Acutalibacteraceae; genus Fimenecus. Next base: position 994 of record CAZLCG010000038.1, on the reverse strand, counting down.
CTTATTGTCAAAACAGGGTATGACATTGACGGAAATGTTGGTGGCATTGGCTCTTCTTATGCTTATTATTCTTACGTTCCTGCCCCTGTTTACAAGCACCTACCGCAATATATACACGGCGGGGGTCAAAACGCAGCAGACCGTTGAAAAAGCAAGCCTTATGGAACGGCTTATCGCCGCAAAGGGAAGTAACGCGGCGGGCTACGAAACGAGCGTTACAGGCGTTCCGCTGACGCTCACCGCGGGCGGCACCACGGTTTCATTCGGCACGGGCAGCGGCGATATTGACACGGTTTCGGGAACCGTTATCGCGACCGGCACCTCGGGCGACCAATACACCACGTTTTATACCGCCGACACACATTCGAGAATGATATGCTTCCCGGCCTCACTGACCGACGACTTTTTGACTACCGATATTACCCTTGTTCCAAAGGGCTTCGACTTTGCAGAGGTTGCGAATAATAAAAACGCGTCAACCTCGGGCTATCATTTTGAGGTGCATTATACCCCCTCGGATGTAACCGCCGAGCAGAAAGCCAACCCCATGCTTTTGCCGAAAGTTTCGACAGAGCTGTACGATATAACCTATGTTAAGGATTCGGACTACTATGTCGCCGTTTTCACCCTAAAAGGCGGCAACAACATAATAAGCTCTGAAAATTCGCCTATCGTGATTACATACGGTCAGGGCACGTCGGGCGCGAGCTATTACGCCGAGATAGAACTGGGCGCGCCCGAGATAATACTTGTAGGCGACAAGGCTTCGGACGGCAGCTATTACTATTATGTTACAAGCGGCGTTGACTCGGACGGGAACATGGACCTCATCGCGAAAAAAATGACGGGTACCTCCGCGCTTACCTCCGATATGAACGACGTTGAATGGGTCAGCGAAGGTATGGGCGACAACGGCAGCGGCGGCGCGAACGAATACGGCTATTACGTTATGGGCGGCGACGCGGGTCAGGTCAGGCGCTTCTGGAGAAACGAA
>CAZLCG010000037.1:0-18197 GCA_964557975.1 uncultured Eubacteriales bacterium | reverse complement strand
CCAACCTTTGACTTTATTTTTACCTAAATTGGGTCACATCTATTTACAACGCAGATTTCCGCTCACTCTAAAGTAATATTTTATACGGAGAGCCGTTTTGTAATGAAAAATGAATAATCCAAGCTGTTTTTATTCAATTCGGAAACGGTATTTTTTGCATATAAAAGTCGGTTTTGAATTAAAAATATTCATATTTGGCGTTTTTTGACATTTAATTTTTCAACATTCAAAATGTTTAAAACTCTGTTCAAAATGATTAAAACTTGATATTTCAGGGTTCTTTTGAACATTTTTTGTAAAGTATTTTACTTGTCAAAGCCTAAATATCCGTTTTTTGACTATACAATTTTTGCAGTTAAAAAACATCTCGGCTTGCAGGAAATCCGTCATATTATTCTTTTCCGTTTTAACCTTATGCAAAAACCGAAGCGGGCAGGATGCTCACCCTGCCCGCCGTTTATTTTTAAACTTATTTTTAATCTCTGCGCAGAGCCTCTATGGGAGGCATTTTCGCCGCTTTTCTTGCGGGATAAACACCGAAGACTATACCTATTGCCGATGAAAAGCCTATCGCAAGAGCGACCGTTTTAAATTCGACATACAGCGGTATATTCATAATTGATGAGACGAGCGCCGCGCCGGCAACGCCGAGCAGCAGACCTATCACACCGCCGATAAGACAAAGTATTACAGACTCCGTAAGGAATTGGAAAAGAATTGTCGAGGTTTTTGCTCCCAAAGCCTTTCTTATGCCTATTTCCCTCGTCCTTTCGGTAATTGAAACAAGCATAATGTTCATAACGCCTATACCGCCCACTATAAGCGAAATCGCGCTGACAGCGGCAATAAAAATTGTAAACACATTTATAACCGTGTCAAGCAAATCAATATATGTCGCCATATTTGTAAGTATATAACAACCCTTATCATAATTGTTATGCCTCGCCATTATTCTGTTAAGCGCGGCATTCCCTGCGGCGTCAAGCTCATTTTCATCGGAAGCGATAATATAAATCGTATCGTACCTGTCGGAGGTTCCCATCATTTGAGTAACAAAATTCGTCGGTACCATAATCATAGCGCTCGAAATTGCCATTCCGCCGCCCATAGCTTCCATCTGCTGCATCATATCCTCGGAATCTCCGCCGAAAGCGCTTACCAAATCGGTAACGCCTATTATTTTAAGGCTTACGCTTATATCGTTGTATGTGAAATTGATATACTCGCCTACACAATTGCTTTTTCCGAAAAACATAACCGCGCTCGTTGAATCGATAACACACACAGGCTTGCCCGATTCGACCTCAGCCTTGGTATAATATCTGCCGTAAACGCAGTCGCTGCTCATAACATATCGAAGCTCCTCGTTACCGCCTATAATTATACCCAAGCCCGTTTCGGTTTCGGTGGACATAGTACCCATAGTCATAACCATAGGCGAAATGTAATCAACCGTGTCAAGATTTCTTATAGCCTCAATATCCTTATCCGTAATATAATCGGATGACGACGCGGTTGTAGCGTCAACAGAAACGGTAATGGCGTTGCTGCCCATATCCTTAATCATACCGACTATATAATCCCTGCCGCCGTTGCCGACGGTTATAACCGAAATAACAGACGCAACGCCGATTATAATGCCGAGCATGGTAAGAAGCGAACGCATCAGATTTGTCTTGATGCTGAAAATTGCTATTCTGATGTTTTCCTTAATGTTCAACAGAAAGCACCTACCTTAAGCCTTAACGGCAATTTTATCACCCTCGGCAAGAGTTGTCTTAGGGTTGTCGACGACCTTTTCGCCGATCTCAACGCCCGATACCAGCTCGTATTCATCCGACGAATAAGCGCCTACGGCAACCTCGCGCTTGGAAACGGTATTTTCCTCCTCATCGTAAACATAAACATAGTTTACGCCGTTTTCCGTTGTAACGGAGTCAATCGGAATAATTGTAACATCCGATATTTTTTCGGTATTGACGCTTATGTCAACGTCAAAGCCGATAATTATTTTTTCGTCGGGATTTTTAATGCTTATTCTTATAAGCGCGCCGCTTGAAGAACCGGAGCCCGAACCCGTAAGAGATGAAGCGAGCGAGCTTAAATCTATTGATGTGGATTCGCTTGCTGTCGCGCTTACATAAATAACCTCGCCGTCATAGACGCCGCCTAAGGAGGTAACCGTAACTGCCTGACCTACCTTCAGAGAAAGCAAATCATACTTGCCGACCGAAAATTCAGCGATAAATTCATCTGAGTTTTCAAGCACTATTCCGTCGCCCGTTTCTGCCGAAGCGGAGGATACGGAGCCTGCGATTTCGGAAAGTACGGAGGTCATATCGGCATTACCTGAAACAGCGTTTAAAACAGATGAAATATCCGTTGTGGCGGACGAAGCGGAAACAGGGGTAAAGACCTGCCCCTCCTGCAAATTGACCTCGGTAATTATGCCGTCAGCCGAAGCGGTCCAGCCCTGCTTCATTTCATCGACAAGAGCCTTATAATTATCGTAATCAGCCTTTTTCTGCTCCATAACCGTCTTGTAAATGCTTGCGGCGGTATCGTCGGTCTGCGCCTCATAAAGCGAAATCTGAGCCTGTAAAACCTCTATTTGAGACTGCTTTTGAGAAAGCTGAAGCTTCTTTGTAGAAGCGGCGTTTTCTATTGCCGATTCAATATCGGCGGCGCTTACGCTGCCCGACTGATTGTTGAGGGACTGAATTATGTTGTTTATTTCTTCATCGGTAAATCCGCCCGCTTGCAGTTTTTCGATTACAGCGGCAATTTCCTCTTCCGAATATTGCGGCGTCTGAACGGGCGCGGCTGTTGTAGCCTCTGCGGCGGCAATCTCATTTTGAAGCTGTGCGATTTCCGCGTTCAGCGCGTTAATCTGTGAATTTGCGGACGCAATATTGCCGTTTGCTTCATTTATTGCCGAAACAGAATCCAAATAAGCGGCGTTTGCCTTATCGTACGCCGATTTATAATCACCGAGAGCGCCGTTAAGAGGGGTTACGTCAAATGTGGCAAGCACATCGCCCGCAGAAACCTTATCGCCCACCTTAACGTTGAGCGTAAGAACCTTTACGCCGCTTGCCGCGGTATAGGTAATGGTGTTGTTTGAAACTACCGTTCCCTTTGTTTCGTAGGTCGACTGAATATCGCCCTTATAAACATCGGTCACGTTATATTCGGGCAGAGCCTCGGGCTTAAAATTGCTGTAAACCACATAACCGACCAAGGCAAGAATAACAACCACCGCCACTATTGACCAGAACTGCTTTTGCCTTGACATCTTCTTAAAACCCTTTAACAAAAAACCACCGCTTTCTTAAAAAGTGCATAAATTGAAAAAATATAAATATATTTTATACTAACTGCGGAATTTTTGTGTAAACAATCTATTAACAATCCAAATATAATTCGGTGATAAATATGATGAAAAAGGGCGCTGTGACCGCCGTAATCCTATGCCTTGTTCTGCTCACCTCATGCAGCGTCCAAAAGCGGACGGATACATACGGCTTTTGCGAAAGAGTAAACTCGGAATATAAAAGCGAAATCTTGAATCCATCGGGCTATTATATCAACGACAAAAACGAATATAATTACTTTTCTTCGCTTAACGAAGCGAGAAATGCCGCTGTCACGTTACGGGTTACGGACGAAAACACGGTTAATTGTGTTCAGATTACCGTAACTAAGGAACAGCTTGAATTAAGCGACGAAGAAAAGGATATGCTTTTCAATCGCTTTTTTGTTATGTGCAGAGTGCTTTTGACCGTAACCGAGGAAGAAATGCTTGAGGATTTTAACAGCGTCGGTTTTTCAGCCGAGAAGCTCGGCTTTTCGCCGTCGGATATTGTTTTTGAGGTTACGGGCGGCAAGGCTTCGGTATTTATGAACGAGGAAATAATATCAATGTACTGTGAAAAGCAGTAAAAATCAGGCAAGGGAGAAATTAAATCGCCCTTGCCTTTAACGCATTTTTGCCGCCGACAGCCATAAATCGGGTATTACTCCTTAAACGGTTAATTAAATCTATAAGCCTGTCCGGAGCTTTTGTGGTTATATTGTCAGAACCTTTTGCCAATTCACCTGCCATCTGATCTTCCCTGTCGACAGTCCAAACGGACAGAAGATACCCGTTCCGATGCAATAAATCAGCCAAAGCCCTGTTTGCATTTTTATAATTACAGTTTATGCCTATTGCGCCCGTTTTATCAAGAATTTCAATCAGTTCCCTCCGATATTCGGCGTTATTCAGCTTCTTTTTTTCGGGAGAAAGATTTAGGTAATACGGAATATCGGGGCACTGTCTTATCACCTCGGGAACAAATTCCTCGGTTACGCCCGTAAAAAACGAACGCTCCGAAAGACCGTATTGCATCAGCATGCCGCGCAGCGCGGAAAGGTTATCCGTTTCCTTTACATCAAGGTTAATTCTTATATTTACGCCTTCGCGCGAAAGAACCTTTAACGCTTCCTCAATCGGTACGCCTTCGGTATCTGACCCGACGGAATCGTGCGCCATAACCGGTGTGCCGTTCGGGCGAAACCGCACGTCAAATTCCGCAGCATCCGCACCTATGGCTATTGCCTTTTCAAGCGACTCAACGGAATTATCGGGCGTACCCATACTGCCCGTATGGGCGGTTACGGTACAGCTGTCGCTTAAATTCAGCTTCTTACCTCCGCAGCCCTTTAGCACGGCATAATTCACCGCTCCGTAGGTTACTGCGGAAATAAGCAAAACGCCTGCAATTAAACATACTGTTTTTGTTTTACCGTTTTTTAATTTCATTTTAATCGCCGTGCGATACAAAAATCGCGCAAAAAGCCATAGAAAAGCTGCTTTCTATGCGCGGTACCGTCCCTTTCGCCGTACTTTTCACACTATACTTCCTCAATTATAATAATTTCATTATAATCGACGCCGCGTATGTGAATCGGAATACCGACGTTCTTTAAATATGCGCCGCCCTTTTCATATGTTTTATTCTGTAATGTCAGTCGGTAGCGTTTGTCATCTTGAAGCCCGTCAAAGCAAACGGGTATTCTCTTTTTAAAAAATCTCGTTCCGTTTGCAAGCAGAAACGCGACAGCCCTTGACTTATCCTCGGTAACATATATATTAAACAGTACCTCGTCCTTTTCAATATCAAGTATTCTGTAAAGGTCGCCGAACTGAACAATATCGCGGATCTCTTTGTAAAGCGAAATGTTCTTTTTGCAGATTTCCAAATCCTCTTTACTGTATTTGATAAGATTGCCGCCCACGCCGAGCGACCCCTGCATAGCCACAGCAAAGCGGAAATCAAGCGAACACGGCTTGTTGACGCCCTCAATGTCCGTTACCCATGCCCTCATTGCCTTAACGGGCTTTAAGAGCGAACAGCCCTTTTGAATGGTCATTCTGTCAATACCGTCCGTGTTGTCGCTCGTCCAGAACATATCAAAGTGTCCGAGCGCGCCGAGGTCCGAGCGTCCGCCGCCCGAACAGCAGCTTTCGACGGTTAAATCGGGATGCTTTGCCTTTAATTTGTCAACAATGCCGTAAACGGCTTTGGTGTGGAGATACCAAAGCATTTTCGGCGATTCGAGGTTTTCCGCACCCGTTTCCGACAAAGCTCTGTTCATATCCCACTTAAAATATTTAATATTGTTTTCCGTAAGCAAGGCGTCAAGCAGGTTGAAAATATAATCCTGAACATCCTGCCTGGTCATATTAAGTACAAGCTGATTTCTTAATTCGTTTGCCTTTCTGTGCGGATAATGATAGGTCCAGTCGGGGTGCGCTCTGTATAAGTCGCTGTCGGGATTTACCATTTCAGGCTCAACCCATAAGCCGAAATCCATACCGAGCGAATTTACCTTTTCAATAAGCGGCGCAAGACCGTTGGGAAATTTGTCTTTGTTTACAAACCAATCTCCGAGCCCCGCGCGGTCATTATTACGCTTGCCGAACCAGCCGTCGTCCATTACAAAAAGCTCCACGCCTATTTCGGCGGCACGCTCCGCAAGAGCGCACTGGTTTTCTTCGCTTACATCAAAATATGTAGCCTCCCACGAATTGTAGAGGACAGGCAGGGGCGTTTTGTTGCAGGGCTTCGGTAAAATATAATCAACGGCAAATCTGTTCATCTGTCTTGACATATCGCCGAACCCCTGAGTGCAGCCGCAGAATACCTTTGGAGTTTCAAAGCTCTCCCCTGCTTTTAAAAGGTATTCAAAATCAAAATCATTTAAGCCGAGAATGACCCTTGTTGTACCGTATACGTCTCTCGAAGCGGAAACCTTGAAATTGCCGCTGTATGCAAGAGAAGCAAAGTAAACGTCGCCCGACCTTTCATCGGCATTCCGATATGCGATAAAGGACGGGGAATTGTTGTGTCCCGAAATGCCCCTCCTGCTTTCAAAAACCGCCGAACCGCCCTCAACGGTAATATTCGTTTCAAGGAACTCCGCGCCCCACGAGCCGTTTGTGTTTTTAAAGGTATAAGGTTGCTTTGAGGGCAGATTAAGCTCTGCGCTGAAAAGCTTTTCAAATGATATGCTTTCGCTGCCTGTGTTTTTAACGGCGGTCCATCTTGTAATAATGTCAAGACCGTCAACGACCCTGTAATTAAGCTCGATTTCAAGCGGATAATAAACATCGGAAAACTTTAAAACGAGTGATTTTTCATCGCTCTCATAACCTGTATATTTTAGATTTACTTCGCGGCAGCCGTCGTAAAAATTCGCCTTTAACGCGCTGCTCCTATACATAGTCGAACCGAAAACAGTGTATTCCTGCGTAAATTCGTCGAGCATGGTGTTGTGCGAGCTTTCGCCGTTACAGCATTCGACGGTGTAATCGTCGGCGGCGCATTTCTTTCCCCAATAAATGTGGTGATTGCACCCTGAACCGTCTATTCCGATAACGTAATGCGTATTCTCGGTTTCAAGGACGAAAACATTATTTTTACATATTATTTTACTCATAAAAATCCCCTTTCGGATTTCTGTTTCGGCAATTTCGATTTCTCTATATACCTTATCGGGAAAAATGTTTCTACGCGTATTAAAACAGCGCAAGCCCTTTGGCACGCTTTTTATTATTTATCAAAAATCCGTATCCGTCAAGTAGCATATTGAAAAAAGATAAAAAATTTTTTAGGCAAAAAAAGACTGCCTTAACCGAAGCTAAGGCAGTAATAAAATTTTACCGAATAAATTCCGTTTTAATTATACGGAATTACCGCGCTTTGTTTTCCTCCTCGTCGTCATCCTTCCTGCGAATAAACAAAATCAAGAAGAATATGAACAGGCTGAATATCATAAGCCCGAACAAAACGGCGGGATTTTCCCTTATAAACTCGCCTGTTTTCGCGATTACAGGATTTTCCGTAATCGGATTTGAGGCGGCGGGCTTTTCCTCCTCGGCGGACGGAACAATGTCAACTCCGCCGTCGGTTCTTACAATAAAGTCAAGCTTAACGCTTCCATCTCCGCTCGGCACGGTAACAAGCCTTGTGCCGTCTTCAAGGATTTCAACCGAAATCTCCTCGGCGTCGGGCGTAATGTAAAGCGCGAAAGCCGTGTTGCCGGCGGGATTTCCGTCCCCATTAAGAACTCTTACGATATGATAGCCGTCCTTAATATCGTCGATTGAATATTTTCCGTCCTCATCGGCGGTAACGGTTATTTCACCGTAATCAATTTCAAGTACGGCTCCGGGGAACGGATCGTCGTTAAGGAATACTCCGCCCGACATCTCGATATGACTGCATTTGTCCTGCTCGACGTCGACATTGCCGCTGTCGTCCACAGGGCAGTCATCGAAGGTGAAAACCAATTCGGCGTCATCGTTGACGCTTTCAAAAATCAAACGCCCGTAAAGCATACTGTCCGTAACATCCTCGCCGTTAACGGTAACGGAGTTAATATGACAGCTCTGCGTGCAGACAGCCGCGAAGATCGCTTCGTCAAAGCGGTTTACGGTGACGGTAGCGCCGCTTTCGATAATTTCACCCTTATACAGAATGTATCCGCCGTCGTTGTACACTACGGTAATTTCATGGGTACTCGGCACAACTGTGGTAAGCTTTGTTTCCGCCGCGAATGCGTTAAAGCAGAAAACAAAGCAAAGCAAAACGCTTACAGCAGCGCTTAAGGTCTTTTTCATGAAATCACCTCCTTAAAAAGCTCTTAAAAATCCAAAAACAACCGTTCCGCTCAATCTGTTGGTGCTGCGGTATAGGTAACGGTATAGGTAAGCGTGCCGACATACTCGGCAATTGTGCCTGTGAACGCCGCGATATTAACCTTGGGCTCGTCTGCGGGCTTAGCGCCTGAATTGTAGCCCGTAAAGGTTGCCGAGCCGCCGTTTGTAAGCGTATAGGTAAGGGTGTCGGTTATTGATGTATCCGTAGCCGTCATCAATCCGTTATCATTCGCGGTAACCTCAACATCGAGGGTATCGCCCGCTAAAAGAGAGGAATCAACGCTGTAGCAAGCGTCCTTTTCGGCGGTATCGCCCCAAGGGATTTCAATATCCGCAGGAATCGTAACGGTGTAGCTTACGTCATCAGTAGTAAAGGTTGTTTTTACGTTAACGTCAGCCGACTGATCTGTTGAATCCTCTGTAATTATCTGCTCTGTTTCAGCCGCGAATGAGGGGACGCAAACGGCAAAGAGCAATGTAACCGCAAGTAAAACCGATAATACTTTTTTCATTTTAAAGTCTATCTCCTTTCAAAACTTAATCAGTCTGAAGTTGTTTCGTTAACGGTGACAGAGAAGGTAAGGGTATCTCTGTATTCGCCTACGATAGCGTTATCCCAATCGTCGTCTGTGATGTTAACTTTGAGAGTAAGGTCAGCCGCAGGGTTAATTACGGGACCTGTCGCGGTATAAGAGGTGTCGCCTTCAAGAGTATACGCGAGAGTTTCGTTCTCATCGGTCGAAAGCACCATTTTGTTCGTGCCTGTAACGCTGATTGTGAGATACTTGCCTTCCGTAAGATGAGATTCAACCGAATAGCCCTTAAGAGCTGTTGACGTTGCGCCCCAGGTAATCGCGGTGTCAGCGGGGATCGTAACGGTATAGGTTTCATCATCGTCCGTAGTAACCGTGTAAATATCCGCACTGCCGCTGTCATTGGGCTTTCCGGTAAGCTCCGTCGCGAATGAGGGAACGCATACGGCGAAAAGCATCGTAACCGCAAGTAAAACAGATAATAACTTTTTCATGCTGATATTTCTCCTTTATTATTCACTGACTACCTTTGCGGTGAATGTAAGGGTATCCTGATATTCACCTACGATAGCGTTAGCCCAATCGTCGGCTGTGATGTTAACTTTGAGAGTAAGTTCGGCCGCAGGGTTAACTACAGGACTTGTCGCGGTATAAGCCGTATCGCCCGAAAGAGTGTAAGCGAGCGTTTCAGCCGCGTCCTCGGTAAGAGCCATAACATCATTACCCTCAACGCTTATTTCAATGTGCTGACCGTAAAGCAGATGAGATTCAACCGTATAGCCCTCAAGAGCCGTTTCTGTCTTGCCCCAAGGGATGGTCGTGTCGGCAGGGATGGTTACGACGTACTTTGCCGCGTCTTCGCCGTTCTCGTCGTCGGTCGTGGTTTTGATTATAACAGTGCCGCTGTCTTCGGGCTTTTCGGTAAGCGACTGGGTTGTATCCGCCGCGAAAGCGGGAACGCATACGGCGAACAGCATTGTAACCGCGAGTAAAACCGATAATAACTTTTTCATTTTAATATTAACTCCTTTCGGATCAAAAATTGACGTTGATTAAATACCGTTAAGCTCCCGTATTAACCGATACGGTGTAGGTAAGGGTGTCCGCATAAGTGCCGACAGAAGCAGCGTCCCAAGCAGTCTGAGCAACATTAACCTTGAAGGTCTGTTCGCTTGTTTCAACGGCAGCCGCTGTGGTGTAGCTTAAAGCGTCGCCCGTTAATGAGTAAGCAAGGGTTTCCGTGCCGCCTTCAAGCGTCATAACGGCGTTATCCTGCGAAACTGCAACGGAAAGAGTTTTGCCTGAAAGAAGCTGAGATTCAATCTTGTAGGTTACATCGGTTTCGACAGTTCCCCAAGCAATCGGGGTCTCGGCGTCATAGGTTACGGTATAGGTTTCGTCGTCGTTTGTATAAGTCGTGTAAACCTTTGCCGAGCCGTCATCCGGAGCATCCTTTGTGATCGTTGCCGCGAACGAGGGAACGCAAACCGCAAACATTAATGCTGCCGCAAGTAAAATTGATAATGCTTTTTTCATGATATTTCCTCCTTTAAAATAACTGACATAAAATGATTGATAAGCGGCGGGAAGCCCCGCCTATGTGTTTTTTCGGTAACCGCTTAAGCCGCTACAAGCTCCGCCGTATAGGTAAGTACGTCCGAATACTCCTCAACAACCGCATAGTTCCAAGCGTCCGCGGTGATAAGAACGTTAAGAGTCTGAGTTGCCGCAGGGTAAACAACGGGAGCGTCCGCCGTGTATTCCGTCGCGCCGTCAAGGGCGTAAGCGAGAGTATAAGCGTCGTCGGCGGTAGCCATCTCGCCCGAGCCTGCAACCGTTACCTTAACAACGTTTGCACGGGTAAGGTGGGATTCAACCGTGTAGCTGACGTCGGTTGCCGTCTGCCCCCAAGGGATAACCGTGTCGGCGGGGATGGTTACAACGTATTTTGCCGCGTCGTCGCCGTTCTCGTCGTCGGTCGAGGTCTTGATGATAACGTCTCCGCTCTGTGAGGGCTTCTCGGTAAGTTCAGCCGCGAAGGCGGGAACGCATACCGCGAAAATCAATGTAGCCGCAAGTAAAATTGACAATACTTTTTTCATGTTTTTGCTCCTTTTAATAAAGATTTTTATTTAAACGCCTATGCGTTTGTGTACTCCGCCGTGAAAACGAGCAAGTCGGTATGCTCGCCTGCCGCCGCCTGCCGCCATTCGGAATCAGTGACCGCCGCCGAAAGCGGGAAGCTGAGCCCGTAATCACCCGGGAAAAACTCAACCGCCTGAGCGCCGCTCAGGGTGTAGGCAATTGTGCGCGAGGAATCCGCGTCGTTAACCAAAAGCCAGCCGTTCTGCGACTCGACCGTAACCTTAACGGTCTTGCCGGGCGAAAGCGTCATTTTGGTCGCCGTAACGGAGCCTATGCCGTAGTTTTCCGACTCCCAAGGGATTACCGCATCCGCAGGATAGCTTAACTCCCACTCGTCCTCCTTGTCCGCTCCCGTTGAAATTACAACAGTACCCGTTGTATTTGACGGGGTAAGCTCCCGAGCAAGCGCGGGAACACAGCACAGGAAAAGCAAGGTCAGAGCCAATCCCACAGATATGACTTTCTTCATGACATCAACTCCTTTAAGCGGAATTTTTTATAAATCAGCCGCATTTCATAACCCGCCCCCCTTTTTTAACCGCCGCTGCCGGCGGGAGTATAAGCGACGGTATAGGTAAGATCCGTCTTATACCCGCCGACAGCTATGTTCCACGCTTCGGGCGAGGTTACCTGAACGCTTGTGCTGCTTGTTACCTCCGAATTATCAGCCTTACTCCACATAAAATTATCGCTTGTCGCGTTAAGGGTTATCGGGTCGGGAACAAGAGAATAGGGAAGCGTGTCGGCAACGCCCGAAAGCGTCAGAGCCGAGCTGTTGTATTTATCCGCAACGGTTACGCCGAGCGACGCGCCGGGGTTAAGCACGGCTTCGACGGAATACGCCGCGCTGTGCGCCTGTGTGTCGCCCCAGCCGATTTCAATATCGGCGGGAATTGTAACCGTGTAAGAATCGGTCATAGTGTAAAGGACGTCTATCGTGTAGCTTATTACGTCGCCGTTTGAATCCGTCAGCGGCGTGTAGCCTTCCGTGTAAAGCGGCGAGCCGTCGGTATCAAGAGCCTGCACATAAACATAAACGGGATCGCCGTTTTCGTCTGTCTGCTGAACCATAACGGGATTGCCGTCATCGTCGGTTACGGGATTGCCGTCTCCGTCTGTCTGCTGAACCATAACAGCCTCCTGAACGTAAACGGGATTGCCGTCATCGTCGGTTACGGGATTTCCGTTTTCGTCTGTTTCCTGAACGTAAACGGGAACCTGAACCGCCTCGTAGAACGTAAGCTTAACCGTATCGTGAAGATCCGCGCCTATGTTATAGCTCTGCGCGTCGTCAAGGGAAACGGTTATCGTTTTCTCAAACGAAGTTGCCATATCCAAAAGAGAATCGTTTTTATCGGTTATTAAATTACCGAAATCGCCGTCATAGATTTGCGCGGAATTAAACGAAACGCCGCTGTCGCTTACTAAGTTATATGTAAGCTGATTGCCGTAGGCGTCCGTTGCCGGTGTGCCGTCGGCAAGCACGAAGCCGCCGTTTTCCGACTCAAAGTAAACCTTGCCGCCCGTGACGTAGGAATAGTAATAGTAGTTATAATCGATATCCGAGGTGGTCTTTTCCTCGCGGCTTACGTCAATCAAATAGTTTATTTCGTAAGAGGTTTCGCCGCTCGAAATCTTGTTGCTCAGATTAACCGTGTCGGTTTCGCTCGACAGGTCGCACAGCGGGAACAGCGAACGCAACAGCCTTACCGCCTCCAAAAGACCCGCCGTGTACTGGTACGGCATAGCCAGCGCGCAGTACTCGTTAATCGCGTTTAATACGTTATCCATATCCTCCTTATCGGGATTATCGGCGGTATCGTCAATCCTGCCCTTTACCTCCTTGTAAAGGTCAAGGTACTTGTTCAAAAGCGTTTCGATACCCGTTGAAAGCACGGAGCCGTCGGCAAGCTCTATTGTCTTATACTGATTTGTCCACAAATAGAGGTTTGTGCCCGACTGCGCCGCTCTTGACGAAACACGGTCGCTTTGGTTAAGTATCTGCTTCGCGTAATACTCAAGATTGAAGAACTTGACGAACATATTGTTGACGGCGGTTTCCATATTCTCATCACGGGTTGCGTGACCGTTTTCGTCAAGAACGAGCTTTCCGTTTTCGTCGAGCTGACACAGCGTGAAGAAATACAGCGTTGTCTGCGACGGGTCGGTCGGGTTCGCGTCGTCGTAGTCGTCGTCGAAGCCCGAGTTATCCGTACCGATGGTATCGTCATTGGTAACGCTTACGGGAACGACGTGTTCTCCCGCGAGCAGAGACGCGTAATATTCCTGAAGCTCCGTCTGGTAAGTCTCCATGGTGTCCGCGCAGCGAACCGCCGCGCTATAGGCGTTTTCGAGAGCCGTAACCTGCTCCGCCGTAAACGAGGCAAGCTCTGTGGGCGACATTCGTTCATAGCCCGTTTCGTAATATTGAATTATCAAATCCGTAATCGCGGCTCCCGCCGTAACGTCCGTTGTTGTATCAATTTCATCATACTTATTGCCGTTCGAGTCGAGCAGGGTTATACCCGCCGCATTTATCGCTTCGGCAAGGGCGGCGTCCATACCGTACAAAGCGTAGTTAACGGAGCTGTCGTCCATACTGCCCGTAAAGCCGGGGAACGGCAGGTCGTAATCGCCCGCAGTATTGCCGTCCTCCGTCAGGTAAATGCCGTCGGTTACGGTCTTTTCATTGCTTATAAGGGTATTGACAAGCGTTTGAATATCCATTACCGTCGCCTGCGCCGTCGGCTTTGTGCTTGGGGCGTCAACATACCCCTGATATTTCTCGCACAGCGCCCAAGCGTCTATTACGCCCTTTAAGGACTTCTGGTAGTCGGAAAGGTCGGAATACATGCTCTGCGCCGCCGCCAAATCGGCCGTGAAGGTATCGGCGTATATATCTATGTCGGATACCGCGTTCATAAAGGCATACGCCGCCGTAGATGTCGAGCCGAACTGCGAGGCGTAGTCCTGATCGTTTCTCGATAAGGAATATCCCTCGTCGGCATAAGCCTGCGGGTCATAGGTAAAGCCGACATTATCTATGGTAATTTCTTTATTGTCAAAGCCTACATTACCGCCGCCGAAAATAAGCTCTATCGCAAAAATATTATTCAAGCAGGCTTTAAGTCTTGATTCATCTTTGCTGCCGCCGAGCGATGTATAACCGCCGTCAAGGTAGGTAACATCGTTTGTATCGGTCTTAAACTGCCTTATGGGTATAGCGATATAGCCCGTGTAGCCCGCAAACGAAAAGGCTTCCGTACCGCCGTCCTCGGTATCTCTGTAAGAGGTTGAGGAAAAGCCGTATGAAATAGGCGTGGTACTCGTAGAATACGCGGGCGACCATTCGCCGTTTGCGTCTATGTAATAAAACTTATGCCACGCGGACGAAGAACCCGTGCCGTAGTTGCCCGAGTCAACTCTGAACGTTGTTACCGTTCCCTCGTCATCCGTAGTATGTATGGACGCCGTAAAATAGAACGGATTGTCAACATAGGTATCATAATCAAGGCTGCTGAAATCGACATAGAAAACCAAACTCAGCGGTACTTCATCATTTTGCAGGAAATTATCGCCGGAGTTATCGCTGTCAAAGAAGTCGCTCAGATTCATATCGGAGCAGGTCAGGCTGTTTCCGCCGAGGCTGTTTCTGGTAAAGCCTACGGAATAGCCCGTATCTGTCATATAATATTTAAGAGTTGAAGTTATGCCCGACGTAAAACTTGAATTGAAGTTAAAGCTAACGCCCGTAGAATTATTATATCCGGCCGAAGTGATTTTTGCCCACGAGGCGTTGGCGCGCGTAGCAAAATCAATCGTATCATCAATGCCCAACGCATCATAGGTGGTGATGCCCTTGTCGCCGTGAAGTTCACTGACCGAATAGCTCCACAAGCCCTTGGTTTGGCGGTAGCTCGAAGAAGTTATTCCCGTCGTATCCGGATCGTTCTCCAGCTGCCATACGCGCCCGTCGGCGTTGTAAACCGCCGCGTCGTTATTGCTTTCAAAATCGTTGAAAAGCATATACGGGTAATCGGCCAGCGACGCGCCGACCAAAACCGTACCGTCCGCAACCAAATCGTAATACAGCAGGAACAGGTCGATAAGCTTCTGCTCCTCAACCTCGCCCAAAGCCTCCAGCTGCATAAGGTTAAGCCGCCTGTACGCCTGATACAGCAGGAGAAGCTGATCCTGCTGCTCTTCGGTAAGGCTTACCTCGCTCGCTTCGGCGATGTCGGGCATTTTTTCAAGCTGCTTTGCAAAGTCGGGAACAAGGTCGGTCGTGAGCGAATTAACCTTGCCGTAGGTGCCGCGCTCGACGCAAGCCGCGCGCGCTTCGACAAAGTTCGACCAAGCCTCGCTCCTGCCGAGAGTCGCCGCCGCCGAGGCTATACTGCCGCCTTCAAGCGTCGAGGTCATATCGGTATCCGTCCATTTATCCTCGCTCAAATTGTCAAGGAAATCCGTTGAATGACCCGCCGCGGCATAGTCCTTAACATAGCCGGAAATCATATTCTCTATAAGGGATACCGCGCGGTAATCGGAATAATCGGGATCGGATATATATAAATCTACATAATCCAATATCGCGCCGACAACAACGTTGTTCTGGTTGTAATAGGTTGAAACGGGCTGACCCGTCGAAGTAACTGTTTCACCGTTTAATTTCAGTTCAGTCGCGTTGTATGGGTTGTTGTCGGTACGGTAACCCATAACGTTGTCAAGGTAAACGCTTACGTTGCCCTCGGACGCGCTCTCGTAAGCGATGCCCGCCGCCGCCAGATCCTCGATAGCCTTATAGGCGGCGTCGCGGTTGGTGACCGTTACGCTCTTGGAGTTTTCGTCAACCGTATAGGTCGCGCGCTTGGAGTTTGAGTAGGATTGCAATATGTCGCTGTCACTTTGACCGGCCGCGAGCATAGAGCCTAATTGTACATATTTTGTATCGTTATTGTAGTTATAAACCCTGTGTTGAAGCAAAAGCGCGTCGGTAATGCAGGTCCCGGCGGGGTCTACCGTATAAGCTGTTGTTCCCTGTGCCAAATAATATGAAGATGAACCGTTAACCGCGACCGCCGAAACACCGCTTGTGTTCAGCATAAATCCGGCGGACGAAACGGCTTCGTCAACACTTTTATATTTATAGTCAGAACTCCCAATATTGGTGTTTGTAGCCGTAACGGAGGAATCCGTTTCCGAGCAGATAAACTTGATCGGCACGCGTATGTAGCCCGTATAGTTTTCAAGGTCGACCGTGCCGTTTTCGGAAAGATAGGTCTTTTCCCACGAGCCGTCGTTTTTCTGAAGGTAGACGTACGCCGCCTCGCTGCCCGAGTAGCCGCGCGTGGAATAAACCGTTTCGGAAAACATGGTAGTGTTTACCTGACTTGCCCACGAAAAATTGGAACTAACGTCGGGGAACTCATAATACCAGTCGATATTACGTCCGTAGTTTTTGTTTGCGTACGCTGTTCTCGTACTCCAATCAATAGGCCATATATATCTATAATTATAATAATCAACTATATATTTTTCATTTGAGCGCAGGCGGAAAGAAACGCCGTAAAGCGTGGTCTGCGCCGCGTCTATATAATAGAATATCTCCTCAGCGCCCGAAAGGTCGTAGGTCTGGCGGGAGTATGAAAGGTCGACCGAGCCGCCCGTAGAGGTCGCCGTGTCGTCAAGATAAAGGCGCATGCCCCAGCTGTCCGTCCCGTTCGCGTCCTCAACGCCCGACTGCTCGACCGCGCCCTTAACGGAGAGCGAACCGTTTAATCGCTGTTCGAAATTGGTTTGTACATATTTTGTATAGCCCGCGTTGTCAAGCAAGGTATAGTTAGTTTCCGACTCCTCGAAATACTGAGTGCCCGCATCTGTGCCGAGGCTGTGAACATCCGTAGAGCTTTGCGCCTCAAAGGTAAGTATTTCGCGCATGGCATGTTCGTCATCAACAAGAGGAGTTCCGCCGCCCTTATATTCAAATTCAGGCACATCGCTGACAAGAGCCGAAAGCTCCGCCGAAATCCAGTTTTCGCTGTCAACCGCGTAAATCTCGGCGCTGAGCCTTGACGAGGAGGAAAGCCCAAGCTCCTCTAATTTTTCCGCAGTAAGCGTAACCGTCAGCAGGTCGCCGTACGCCTGCGTTTCACTCGCGGCGTAAAGGTTATCGTAAACAACGGTCGAGGTATGAACCGCACCGTATGAGCCTAAATCGACAAGCTCCAGATAATAGTACTCGATGGTCTTGTAATTGTTATAATTATTTTCCCAATCCGTATAAGACTGCCTGCCCGAAGCCTCGGGGAACGCGACGGTAATTCCGCCGTCATCATTAAACCAAGCCTCCGCCTCGCCGTCAAAATAGGGCGCGGGGTCATAAGGTCCGCCGCCCCATGCAAGTGCAAACGGCAGGGACGTAACCAGCAGAACCGCGCACATTACAACGGCGGTAATCCCCTTCGCTATCTTTTTCTTTCTCATAAATAAGCTCTCCTCTCAGCTTGCCGTTTTATGAAGCGACTATAGTAGTCTTAACGTCCATATTGTTAAGCTCGCGCTGTTCCTTATCGAACGAATAGGTCTTGAAATGAACCGTTACGGGATATTCGCCCGCCTCGAGCGCACGGTTAAGGCTGAAGCGCGATATTGAGTAGCCCGGCGGCAGAAGATTTGAAGTGTAAAGTATTTCGCCCGTTGCGTCAACCTCTATTTCAATGACGAAATAGCAGGGATTTTCTTCGGGATTGGAGAATACAAACGCCTGCTCAACCTGACCCGCCTTTAAATTCATGGTGGTGATGCCGTTTATTTTAATCTGCCTTGAAGATGTATCGATTTTGTCGGGAACTTCAAGCTCGCCCTCGCCCAAAACGGCGTTGGGGTCAATAACCCTCGCCTCGGTGGTGGTTTCGGGTTCGTTCGCGCCCGCGGTGACCGCCCTGTGTATAAAGAACGCCGCCAAGCCTGCCAAAGCCAATATCAGCAGTATCAGCAAAAGCCATAACAGCAATACGCTTTTGACAACGGCAAGATATTCGTTCTCGCCGACCTTTATGTAGCCCTTTATTTTGCTGTGGGGCATGCTCGAAACGGCGTAAATCTTTTCAGAGGCGTTAAGCGTGTGAAGCTCTCCGATTTCATCCCTGCCCCTGCCGACCTGCCCGACTACGGAAAAGCCGCCCGCAGGGTAAAGATCTTTCATTTCTTTCTTTTTACAGTACGAAACTTCAAGCCCCGTCTTTTTTCTTTTATAAACGCCGCTGCCCGAGGGCAGAGCGTTGTAAATTTTACTTTCCATATTATAAATCACC
>CAZLCG010000036.1:0-18497 GCA_964557975.1 uncultured Eubacteriales bacterium | reverse complement strand
GGATTGTTATTTGCGTTGTTGGAACACATTCTCCTAAATCGCACCTAACATAAAGAGTTTCATTGATATTTAAGTCCTTATAAGCAGATTTAAGTTCCTTGGAAATTAAAGAGGTTGAACCGTTATTACCGGGAGCATAATTTACTTTATATATTTCGATATTCCTAATTCCATATGCTGAGGATATGGAGAATTCGTCACCGATATTATCAATAATGATTACATTATCATTTTCGTCCATATTGATATCCGAGTTGCAAGGCAACACTTCAAATTTTTCATACCTTGTGTTTTTGGTTACAAAAATTTTCCAAATGTGCCCGATAATATAGAGAACAAACAGTGCGCAAGTAACAATTGAAGATATGTTTGAAACAATTTGCCACATACAATCACCTACCTTATATATCATTCAATTCATTTTGAACCGCTTCAATCATTGTGTCGCCTAATTCCTGTGACGGAGCTTTTGTCCATAGCTGCGTAGTATCATACTTGGGATAGTAATATCGCCAACGGTCATATTCTTCCTTGCTGATTTCCTCAGAAGATAGTTTGTCCGCCTGTTCTTTCCAAGCGTACAGCATTTTCAACAGTTCGGCGGCGTCCTTGCCTTTGCTATTGTTGACCTTTAAGCAAACCTCTTCGTCCGCTTCACTGACGGTCAAGCCGTAATTGTCCTCAAGGGTAAATAAGGTGTGCATAAGTCCGATGCAGCTGTCAATGTCGGGGACAGAAAGAGCCTGTGGGGAAACATCAAGCACCTGCGCCAATGCCACAGTTAAGCCTGCTTTCGGCGTGCGTGTCCCCGTTTCGTACTGAGCCAGCCGCACATCTGCGGATTTTTCGGGAAACCCGACAGCCTGTCCAAAGGGTGCAAACAGCATTGTGACAGCCACAAATTCCAATGAGCCGCCGAAAATTGTAAGGCTCATAAGCATAGGATACCAAAAGCCGAACCCCGATACATTCATATAAATCCCGTAAGCAAGCCCCAAGAACCAAAATCCCGCAAAAATCGGGATTGTATAAGGGAATGCGGCTTTTAACGTTTTCAGCTTCATATGCAAAAATCGCCTTCTTGAAATTTTTTATACAGTGTAAGATATATCATAAGAGAAATTATACGCTCGATAAACACGAATTTCAATGATGGTTTTATATGTAACCGACGGATCAAATTTAAAACGGAACAATGCTCCCTCCGCCTAAAAGGCGGGGGACATCGTTGCATAAGTTATAACTCCGTGGCTTTAAGAAAAGAGCCTTGGTTATTTTTTAAGCGGTATTGCTATTATTCGAGTTTTGGAATATAATATTATACAAATACGGTTATAGTGTATTCGGAGGTCGTTATGGAATTTATGTCTGCAAAAGAAGCCGCTGATAAGTGGGGTATCTCTCAAAGAAGAGTAGCCGTTCTCTGCTCCGAACAAAGAATTAAAGGAGCTGCTATGGTGGGTAATATGTGGATTATTCCTGCGAAAGCCGAAAAACCGACAGACGCAAGAAGTACAAGATACAAAAAAAGCGAAGAAAAATCGGTTAAACCTTTCTTGAAGTGGGCAGGCGGCAAAGGACAATTACTCAAAGAAATTGAAAATTATTATATGTTTAAAGATGGTAAAATCACTAAATACGCAGAGCCGTTCGTTGGGGGCGGAGCCGTACTGTTTGATATTTTGAGCAAGTATAACTTAGAGGCTGTCTATATTAGTGACATCAATGCTGAACTTATCAATACCTATCGCATTATTCGTGATGACATAGATGCTTTGGTTGAAATGCTCTATACTATGCAAAATGATTTTATACCGTTAGATACAGATAGTCGAAAAGCGTATTATATGGAAGCGCGTAAGCAATTTAATGATTTGAAGGTTAATGGGAACGAGAACATCAATATTGAAAAAGCGGCATTGATGATTTTCCTTAACAGGACTTGCTTTAACGGTCTTTATCGTGTTAATAAAAAAGGATTGTTTAATGTACCAATGGGTGCATATAAAAATCCGATGATTTGTGATGAAAACAACCTTAGAGCAGTATCAGAGAAGTTGCAGAGAGTTACTATTATATGCGGAGATTACAGAGAGTCGGCTGACTTCATTGACGAAAATACATTTGTTTATTTTGATCCCCCATACAGACCTATTACAGATACAGCAAGTTTTACTGCATATACGGAGAATTTGTTTAACGATGAAGAACAGATTGAACTTGCAAGATTTGTTGATGATATGCACAAAAAGGGAGCAAAAGTTGTTGTCAGCAATTCAGATCCGAAGAATTCAAATACAGATGATAATTTCTTTGATAATATTTATGCTTCACATAAAATCAAAAGAGTTGAAGCTACTCGTATGATTAACTGCCAAGCGCAAGCAAGAGGAAAAATTAAAGAATTGCTTATTTCAAATTTTTAAGGAGAAATGAAAATGGCGAGAGATTTTAACACTTGGTTATCAGGTTTTAGAGATAGCATAGCGGATTATGGTTATTATGTGGATTTTGAAAAAGTTAACAGGAATGTTGATTCAATCAAGGTCGAGCTAAATATTTTAAATTCTTTGATTGGCTCAAAGAGTATTGAAAAGGATTTTGAAACACTTGTGGGTAAATATCCCGAAGTTTTGAGGTGTATTCCGCTACTATTAGCTGTAAGAGCGAATGAGATATATGCTATAGATGGTGACGGTGAGTTTACATACAACTTTAAAAAGCCTAACCTCTCTATTGAACAGTATAAAGTTTTTATGCGTAAAACAGGACTTTTTTATTTAATGGAAAGCCATATTGTTAATAATCTTGTTGATTACGCAACAGGTGTTGAAACCGGTCTTGATTCCAACGGTCGCAAAAATCGTGGTGGACACATTATGGAAAACTTGGTAGAGCGCTTTATTCAGAAAGCCGGATTTATAAGGAACGAGACCTATTTTAAGGAAATGTACATCCACGAGATCACCGAAAAGTGGGGAATAAATCTCTCTGCCATCTCAAATAGCGGCAAGATGGAAAAACGCTTCGATTTTGTAGTCAAGACGGATAGCATGATTTACGGCATTGAAACTAATTTCTATGCCAGCGGCGGAAGCAAGCTGAATGAGACGTCTCGTAGCTATAAAACTCTTGCTGTCGAAACGGACACCATTGATGGTTTTAACTTTGTCTGGTTCACAGACGGTAAGGGGTGGACAAACGCCCGCAATAATCTTGAGGAAACCTTTGATGTTATGGAAAATATCTACAGCATTAAAGATCTTGAAGATGGCATTATGACAAAAGTTTTTAAATGAGAGGAATAGATATGCCAAATAAAATATTCAAATACAAGGTAAACTTGGTACCTATAGAAATCGAAAACCAAGAGCAAAATGCGTTCAGAGATGAATTACTAAATATTCCATATCTGCTGTATGAAGTGGAGCGATTGGCGACTGGCGAAATTATTGCAATAAACAAGCCTGGGGGGAAGCGGAACTTTGGGAGGTTGTCTCATGATGATTTCATGGTCTTTATTTACAATCCAGACGAAGAAAGTTTATGGCTAATAAGCCATAGTGAGATAAGCGACGATATTACGGTAAAGTACGAATTTGATAGCCAAAGTGCTGTTTTGCTTATTGAAGCATTATACCGCGTTTGTTGCGGGGATGAACCCGATTGTGTAATTAAGAAAATGAATCTTAAAAACACGGTGGGCATCCCTGTTGAGACGATTCTCAAAGCATATAAATGGATTTGGGGACAAGAAGATTGTAATTATCCCACTAAGGCGGGGCGGTGGCTTTCTATGAATGCCATTTTGGAACGATTTAAACTTGACGCAAAGGATTTTGAGTAATGGCAAAAAAGATAACCAAATGGGAACCGGAAGATTTTGAACTGGAGATGACTACACATTGGTCATTTCCAAAGCGTGGAGACTGGGCCACCCATGATGCCAAATGGCGTGGAAACTGGTCACCATACATTCCCCGTAATATTCTCCTACGATATTCACAGGAGGGAGATTTAGTGCTTGACCAGTTTGCCGGAGGCGGTACAACACTCGTAGAGGCCAAGCTGCTCAATAGAGACATCATCGGCGTTGATGTAAATGATGTTGCACTTGAACGCTGTAAGGAAAAGACGGACTTTGAGCATGAGGGCGCTAACGGCAAGGTATATATCCACAAGGGCGATGCGCGCAATTTGGACTTTATTCCCGATGACAGCATTGACCTTATCTGTACACATCCGCCGTATGCAGATATTATTCATTACAGCGAAGATATTCAAGAAGATTTATCGCATTTGAAAGTGAAAGACTTCCTTCAAGAAATGAAAAAGGTAGCTAATGAAAGCTACCGAGTTCTGAAAAAAGATAAATTTTGCGCTGTTCTTATGGGCGATACCCGTCAAAAGGGCTGTATGATACCGATGTCCTTTGATGTTATGCGTATTTTTGAGGATGCGGGCTTTAAGCTGAAAGAGATAATAATTAAGGAACAGCATAACTGCAAGGCTACAGGATATTGGAAAACCAACAGCATGAAATATAACTTTTTGCTGATTGCTCACGAGAATTTGTTTGTATTCAGAAAGTAAAATAACCTAATCGCGGAAATTCCCCCGTCTCTGAAGCGGCGGGTTGCAATCGTTCGCAAGCAGCGTTTCAAGCGAGCTTGCCGGAGCTTTGCTCCGATTTAAATATACAAACTCAAATAATAGAGAAGGTTTCACTAAACCTCATAAATAAACCTGTTTAAAATTGCTTCATACATAACAAACGAAAGCTCAATCAAACGGTACGGCATTTACGCTTGCGGAACGTGGCGTTCCGACGGCGGAATGCCATTTAGTTTTTCTCAAACACCCTCTGCGCCAATTCGGGAGTAACGAAATCGAATAAAACTATCTGCGGACACCTCGGATTAAACTCATCGGCGTAAAATTTACGGTTGATTTTCCCCGCCGCCTTTTTCGGTATCAGTTCGCCCGCAGTGGATAGATAGTTTATAACTATCGTGTTTTTATCCGCTTCGGTATTGTATAATTTTTTATATGCGCAGTCATATTTCTTATCTGATTTAAGCCCGTATCTGTCCTGAACGGCCGCTTTAATGAAGGCCCTTTTATCCGTTCTTTCTATTTGAAAGGTGAGAAAATCCGTATTCACCCCGCTGCCTTGGTCGGGCCATGCGGAAAGGTTAAGCCCCGAATCACTGTCGTCGAAGCGCTCAAAATCAATGTCAAGCCTTGAAAGCAGTACGATTTTGCCGCGAACCTCACCGAGGGCGGGAATCCTGTTTTCCAAAAACCACCGAGCTTTGTTTATGCCTATTTGGTTTTCAAATATACTGCGGTAAAGCTCCTTTCCGACATTCCCGTCATCCTCCTTTACAAGCATCAGTATCGTTTCAGACGGGTGCCTGTCCAAAAATCCGTAACAGTCGGACAAAATATCCTTAAAAGTAATTTTTTTCAATCCCCTGCTGTAGCAGTCGGCTTTCGCGTGTACCGCGTGAAAATTGCCGTCCGAATCATATTGAAGGCGTATATCCAAAAACCTGACGCCGATATTAAGCTGGGCTTTAATATCAAGACGCTGGCAGTCCGCAAAAATACCGAACGAAGACCGCGCTGCGGCGCTGTCGTGAGTACCTGCAATATTAAGTTCGTTAATTTTTTTACCGTCATCAATATTTTTCATCCATTCGCAGGCATTTTTAACGTTTTCCATAGCGCGTCTCCTTTTTCTTTTAATATATCATACCTACTCGCTTTTTTCAAATTGAAAAATACACGGCGGTATGGTAAAATAACCGTAAATACATTACCGCGTGAAATGAGATGACAATATGGTAAATATCGGTAACGATTGGGATGAAATTTTAAAGGGCGAATTTGACAAGCCCTATTACCGCAAGCTCAGGCAGTTTCTGAAAAGCGAATATATGTCACGCAGGATTTATCCGCCGATGAACGACATTTTCAACGCGCTTCGCTATACTTCGTTTGCCGACACAAAGGTCGTAATTATCGGTCAGGACCCTTACCACGGCTTCGGTCAGGCGCACGGAATGTGCTTCTCGGTAAAAAGAGGCACTCCCCCGCCGCCGTCGCTTCAAAATATATTTAAAGAGCTTAATTCCGACCTCGGTATTCCCGCTCCGCCGCACGGCGAGCTGACATCGTGGGCTCGGCAGGGCGTTCTGCTTTTAAACACGGTGCTGACCGTTCGCGAGGCAAGCCCCAACAGCCACAAGGGAATGGGCTGGGAAATTTTCACCGACACGGTAATTTCAAGCCTCAACAGCAAGCAAACTCCCGTTGTGTTCCTGCTTTGGGGCGCAAACGCGAGAAACAAGGCGTCGGTGATAACAAACCCCAATCACGTCAAGCTGACCGCCGCTCACCCGAGTCCGCTTTCCGCATATAACGGCTTCTTCGGCTGCAAGCATTTCTCTAAAACAAACGAAATTTTGATAAGCTCGGGGCAAGCTCCTATTGACTGGCAGATAAAATAATTTATAATTCGCCGATTTTTTTATTTCATACTATTGATTTTTATTTTAACATACATTATAATAATTAGTGTCACACTTCGGTTTTGGTTGTGTAGCCACCGCCGAAGTGTGTTTATTTTTGTGTGATAAAGAAACGGACGGGAAAATTAAATGAAGATCGGGTTTGATAATGACAAATACTTAAAAATGCAGTCTGAGCATATCAGGAACAGAATCGACGAATTCGGCGGTAAGCTTTACCTTGAATTTGGGGGCAAGATTTTTGACGATTTTCATGCTTCAAGGGTTTTGCCGGGTTTTCTTCCCGACAGCAAAATGAAAATGCTTCTTGAGCTTAAAGACGAGGCGGAAATGATTATTGCAATCAACGCCAACGACATTGAAAAAAACAAGGTAAGGAGCGATATCGGCATAACCTATGACACCGATGTGTTAAGGCTCGTCGACGTTTATTCGGACTTTGGGCTTGTTATCTGCGGTGTCGTTCTGACCCAATTTAACAACCAGCCTTCCGCTGTTGCCTTTGAAGAAAAGCTTAACGGCTTGGGGCTTAAAACCTACAGGCATTACGTAATTGAAAACTACCCCGCCGACGTTCCGCTGATTGTAAGCGACAGCGGCTACGGCAGGAACGATTACATAGAAACCTCGCGCAAATTGGTTGTTGTTACCGCGCCCGGACCCGGAAGCGGCAAAATGGCGGTCTGTCTTTCGCAGCTTTATCACGAGCATAAGCTAGGCGTCAGCGCGGGCTATGCAAAATTTGAGACCTTCCCTATTTGGAATCTTCCGTTAAAGCACCCCGTCAACCTTGCTTACGAGGCGGCTACGACGGATCTTAACGATGTAAATATGATTGATCCGTTCCACCTTGAGGCGTACGGCAAAACCACGGTCAACTATAACAGAGATATTGAAATTTTCCCTGTCCTCAATGCGATTTTTGAAAAAATCTTCGGTGAATCGCCTTATAAATCCCCTACCGATATGGGAGTTAATATGGCGGGCAGCTGCATTACAGATGACGGTGCGGTGTGCGAGGCGTCAAAGCAGGAGGTAATCAGAAGATATTACAAGGCTCTTGTCGAACAGAAAAACGGCAAGAATGTCAAAAATGAGATATGCAATCTCGACATTATTATGAATCAACTTGAAATCACGCCCGAATACAGGAAATGCGTCGTTCCCGCGCTTAAATTAAGGGACTTAACGAACGCCCCTTCGGCGGCGATTGAGCTTGAGGACGGCGAAATAGTAACAGGCAAAACCTCAGCCCTGCTCGGCGCATCCTCGGCTATGCTTTTAAACGCGCTTAAAAAGACGGCAAAAATAAACGACGACATTGATTTGGTTTCACCCGTTGTTATTGAACCTATACAGGATCTCAAAGTGAACCACTTAGGCAATAAAAATCCGAGACTTCATACGAACGAAGTGCTTATGGCTCTTTCAATTTCGGCGGCAACCAACCCGACGGCGGAAAAAGCCATGCAGGCAATCCAATCGCTTAACGGATGTGAAATGCACTCAACCGTAATTCTTTCAGACGTTGATATGCATACGCTTAAAAAATTGGGAATAAACGTTACCTGTGAGCCGTTCAGGCAAACAAATACGCTTTATAATAAATAGTTTGCAATTAAAATGAAGGGAATAAGCTATAAAAAGGAGAGATTAAAGGAATGGCAAAAAGGCAGAAAAACACAAAGTACATTTTTGTTACCGGAGGCGTTGTTTCAGGATTGGGCAAAGGCATTACCGCCGCTTCGCTCGGCAGATTGCTGAAGGACAGAGGGCTTAAGGTTACGGTTATCAAGCTTGACCCCTATCTCAATATCGATCCCGGCACTATGAACCCGATACAGCACGGCGAGGTTTTCGTGACCGATGACGGCGCTGAAACCGACCTTGACCTCGGGCACTACGAGAGATTTATTGACGAATGCCTTACAAAGAACAGCTCCTGCACCTCGGGAAGCGTTTATTTTAACGTCCTTTCAAATGAAAGAAAGGGTATCTACGGCGGTCATACCGTTCAGGTTATTCCCCACATCACAAACGAAATCAAAAGAAGAATTGCCCTTAACGAAACCGAGGATACGGATATTGTTCTTGTTGAAATCGGCGGTACGGTAGGCGATATTGAAAGCCTGCCCTTCCTCGAAGCTATCAGGCAGTTCGCTCAAGAAAGACCCGGCGACTGTATGCACATTCATGTAACCCTTGTGCCGTTCCTCGGCGCGTCTATGGAGCTTAAAACCAAACCCACACAGCACTCCGTCAAGGAGCTTTTGGGGCTGGGGATAAAACCCGACGTTATCGTTCTGCGTACGGAACACAAAATCGACGACAGCATAAAGGATAAAATCGCCCTTTTCTGTAACGTTCCGAAATCCAATGTAATTGAAAACATTGATTTGCCGACCTTGTACGAAATACCGATGGCGCTCGAAAAGGAAGGGCTTGCGGATATTGCGATTAAAACTCTTAAGCTTGTCTGCGACGAGCCGGACCACAGTGCGTGGCTTCAAATGACCGAAAGAAACAAATCGCTTACCGGGAGCGTTAATATCGCCCTTGTCGGTAAATATGTCGAGCTTCACGACTCATACCTGAGCGTCAACGAGGCTTTAAAGCACGGCGGGCTTTTTCACGGCGTAAGAGTTAACATTGACTGGGTCGATTCCGAAACCATCACCGACGACAATGTCGGCGATATTCTCGGCAAGGCGGACGGGATACTCGTTCCGGGCGGATTCGGAACAAGGGGCGTTGAGGGAAAAATTCTTGCCGCAAAATACGCGAGAGAAAATAAAGTGCCTTATCTCGGCATCTGTTTAGGGCTTCAAATTGCAATTATAGAATTTGCGAGGAACGTTCTGAAGCTTAAAGACGCAAATACAACCGAAATCGATCCCGATACAAAGAACCCCGTCATCTATCTTATGCCCGACCAGCACGATGTTACAAATATGGGCGGTACTATGAGGCTCGGTCAGTATCCGTGTATGCTTGACGAAGACTCAAAGGCATATAAAGCCTACGGGATGCAGCTGATTCACGAAAGACACCGCCACCGTTACGAGGTCAACAATGATTACCGCGACCTGCTCGAAAATAACGGTATGCACATATGCGGCGTTTCGCCCGACAAGCATATTGTCGAAATGGTTGAGCTTCGCGACCACCCGTGGTTCGTAGCCTCGCAGGCTCACCCCGAGTTTAAATCAAGACCGACTAACCCGCATCCGCTTTTTAAAGGACTTATAGGCGCGGCGAAGGAGTATAACCTAAACGCAGACGGCTCCCGTCTTTAAAACGATTCGTCATCCCTGCTTTGCTTGCGATCTGCCGCGGGCTTTGCTTCTCCTGCGAGCAAAGTTTGAGCGCTGTTACTGTTTAAAATGTAAGGATATGTGACAATGAGCAAAATTGAAACAGCAAAACGGTACATACTTTTTATAATAAGCCTGTTTTTCTCGGCTTTGGGCGTTGCGTTTACAAAACGCGCCGAGCTCGGCGTATCGCCGATTTCATCGGTGGCGAATGTACTGAGCTTCAAATTTTCATTCCTGACGCTCGGAACGTGGCTGATAATCTGGAACTGCTGTTTAATTGTCGGTCAGATTATTCTGCTCCGCAAAAAATTCCGAATGATACAGCTGCTTCAAGTTCCGCTGTCGTTTCTTTTCGGATGGTTTACCGACTTCGGGCTGTGGATTGTTTCGCATATCCCCGCGAATTTTTACCCCGTCCGTTTTGCCATGATGCTTATCGGAATTGCCGTTCTCGCTTTCGGAATTTCCCTTTCGGTCATCGCAAATGTTGTTATGAACTCGGGCGAAGCGTTTGTAAAAGCAATTGCCGATGTCTTTAATAGGAATTTCGGAAATGTTAAAATAGCCTTTGATGTGTCGTGCGTTGCGCTTTCAATCATACTGTCGCTCATATTCTTTGATTTTAAAATTGTCGGTACAAGAGAGGGCACGGTTATTTCCGCGCTGCTTACGGGCGTCGCGGTCAAATTCTTTTACAGCAGGCTGAATGCGCCCGTAAATAATATTTTATCCCGTAATTTAAGAGAGCACAGCAAATAACGCCGAACGGCATATATCATCTTTTAACGCGAATACGGTATGACATACTAAAAAGCCGCTTGATTTTCCGCAGAATATCAGGCGGTCTTTTGTGCTTTAAATCGGAGCAGCACTCCGTCAGCGGCTGTCGGCGTAAGCTGACTGAGGGAGTTTTCAATTCAATCCTTTTTCGCTCCCTCCCCGAGGGAGCTGTTAGCGTAAGCTGACTGAGGGATTGCTTCTTTTCAGGCTCCCTTGTAAGCGGGAGCTGTCATCGTTAGATGACTGAGGGATTGTAAATAAAATCAAAATGTCAGTCTAAATTATTTCTAAAATTGCAATCCCTCCACCGCCGAACGGCGGTCCTCCTCCCGCTTACAAGGGAGGCATATAACGACTGAGGATTGTAGATAAAATAAAAAAACGAATTTTATTTTTTCCTAACATGTCAATCCCTCCGTCAAACGCAATGCGTTTGCCACCTCCCTTTACACAAGGGAGGCTGAAAAGGTATACAACTTCAACAAGAGAATAGAAAACGGTTCGGCAGGGACGCCGCGCCCTACGCGCAACTCGAAATTTACGGATAAAACAGTAAACGGGACAGACGAATTTTCATCTGTCCCGTTAGTTATGAAATTATTGCTTTAAATTTTTGATACGGATATAAATTTATTGCTTTAACTCTGATACGGACAGCCGCAAGGGCTGTCCCTACGAATTGGCAAAATATTTTAATTTTACGCCACGCCGTACCAGCCGATTCCTTCATATCTCCAGCCGTAGGAGACAAGGCGGTCGTTCTCGGTCTTGCTCGCCGTGTAGTTGTGGTTGTTCGCAAAGGCGTTCGGGTTATACTGACGGTACAGCGGTACGCCCTGCGCGTCATCCGAATTCCAGCCGATACCCTCATAATTCCAGCCGAGCGAAACGAGCCTGTCTCTTTCGGTCACGCTTGCTGTGTAATGATGCTCGCCGCCGTTCTTGTTATACAGTCTGTAAACGGGAGTTGCAGACTTCGAGGGCGCGTACCAGCCTATGCCTTCATAATTCCAACCGAGCTTTACGAGGTTATCTCTCTCGCCTGTGTTCGACGTATAGAAATGCTCGCCCGAATTGGGATTGTAAAGGCGGTACATCGCAACTCTTTTAACAAGCGATTTAAGCGCGTCGGTTATCGCTTCGGTCTGTGCGTCGACAACGGACTGCTCGGTAATATTTTTACCGCTTACATCGACCGCCAATGCGCTGTCAAGAACCGCAAGGCTTTCAGCCGTATACTGGCTTCTGTCTATCGCGTTTGCCTGTTCAACTGCCTTGTCGTATTCGGTGTAATCCGCCGACTTGTATTCAAGAGCGTTTACCGCGTTAAGTATAACCTCGGTCTGCGCGTCAATTTCCTCCTGTGAAGCGCTGCTTACATCGACCGCCAAAGCGCTGTCGAGAGCCGCAAGGCTTTCAGCCGTATATTGGCTTCTGTCAATCGCGTTCGCCTGTTTAACAGCCTTGTTGTATTCGGTGTAATCGGTTTCCGCTTCCTTAACAACATATACGCTGAAATGGTCGGTGGTGAAAGCCATATAGCCGTCCTCATATACGGCGTTCATATCCGTATACGCTCCGTCCGTTTCCTGACGGTAAACTTTGCATTTGTTTCCGTCCATCGTATCGGGTACGGGTATTTTGACGGTGACCTCGCCCGCGGGCTGAACTGCTTCGCCGTTTAAGGTCAGGGTAATCTCATATACGGTTCCATTTTCCCCGGCAGTCAGCTTTTCTACATTCAAAACCGTGTTTTCGTCGGGAATGTCATCTTTGGGGAAGATAACGGAAATGCCGTTTTCGGTATTTGTTACAGCGATCAAAGCGATGAAGGTAAACCCGTTATCATTCGCGTAACTTTCCGCTTCTGTTCCCGTATAGCCGTAAATTGTAAAGCCGTAAATTTTTTTATAATCTCCATTATAATAATATCCAAAGGCATGGTGACCAATACTCGTAACACTGTCAGGTATCGTTACGCTTTCAAGCGAGGTGCATCCATTGAAAGCCCAACTTCCTATACTCGTCACGCTGTCGGGGATAGTTACGCTTGTAAGCGATTTGCAGCCATAGAAAGCATAATCTCCTATACTTGTTACGCTGTCGGGTATAGTTATGCTTTTAAGCGAGGTGCAGCCGGAGAAAGCACTTTCTCCTATACTCGTAACGCTATTGGGTATCGTTATGCTTTTAAGCGAGATGCAATCGTCGAAAGCCTCATCGGCAATTGCAAGTGTTCCTTCTTTAATTTCGTAGCTGCCCGATATGTCTGTATTTGCTTTAATTAAATGATTGCTTATGTACAGTACGCCGTTTTCCCAATTATCACTGTTGTTATAGTAAGCGGTATTATAGAAAGCACTTCTTCCTATACTCGTTACGCTATCGGGTATCGTTATGCTTTCAAGCGAGGTGCAATTCTCGAATGCCCACGAGCCTATACTCGTCACGCCGTCGCCTATCGCTACTCTTTCAAGAGAGGTGCAGCCGGAGAAAACACTGCCTCCAATGCTCGTCACGCTGTCGGGGATAGTTGCGCTTGTAAGTGATTTGCAGCCCTCGAAAGCATAAACGGCAATTGTAAGTGTTCCTTCTTTAATTTCGTAGCTGCCCGATATATCTGTATTTGCTTCAATCAAATGATTGCCTATGTACAGTACGCCGTTTTCCCAATTATCCTCATTGTTATAGTAAGCGGTATTATAGAAAGCTTCATATCCTATACTCGTTACGCTGTCGGGTATTGTTACGCTTTCAAGCGAGGTGCAATATTCAAAAGCCAGCGAGTCTATACTCGTTACGCTGTCGGGTATTGTTACGCTTGTAAGCGAGGTGCAATTACAGAAAGCCATATATCCTATACTCGTTACGCTATCGGGTATTGTTACGCTTGTAAGAGAGGTGCAACCATGGAAAGCTTCATCTCCTATACTCGTTACGCTATCGGGTATTGTTACGCTTGTAAGAGAGGTGCAGCCGTAGAAAGCGCCCCATTCTATACTTGTTACGCTGTCGGGTATTGTTACGCTTTCAAGCGAGGTGCAGTTATAGAAAGCCCAATATCCTATACTTGTTACGCTGTCGGGGATAGTTACACTTGCAAGCTTGGAGCAATATTCAAAAGCATAATTTCCTATACTCGTTACGCTGTCGGGTATTGTTACGCTTGTAAGAGAGGTGCAACCGTAGAAAGTTTTACTCCCTATACTCGTAACGCTGTTCGGTATTACATAAGATGTATCCGTTTTGCCCGCAGGATACTGTATAAGCTCTGTTTTGTCTTTGTTAAATAAAACTCCGTTATCACTGCTGTAATATTTATTATCAGCGTCAACATTTATGCTTTCAAGAGAGGTGCAATTCTCAAAGGCAGAATATCCTATACTCGTTACGCTATCGGGTATTGTTACGCTTGTAAGCGAGGTGCAGCCGGAGAAAGTACCGTTTCCTATACTCGTTACGCTGTCTGGGAAAGTTATGCTTGCAAGCGAAGTGCAATTCTCGAAAGCCCACGAGCCTATACTCGTCACGCTGTCGGGTATCGTTACGCTTTCAAGCGAGGTGCAATCAAGGAAAGCATAATCTCCTATACTTGTTAAGCTGTCGGGTATCGTTACGCTTTTAAGCGAGGTGCAACCACGGAAAGCCATATATCCTATACTCGTTACGCCGTCGCCTATCGTTACGCTTTCAAGCGAGGTGCAATCAAGGAAAGCACAATATCCTATACTCGTCACGCTGTCGGGTATTGTTACGCTTGTAAGCGAGGTGCATTTATAGAACGCCTCATATCCTATACTCGTCACGCTGTCGGGTATTACATAAGATGTATCCGTTTTGCCCTCAGGATATTTTATAAGCTCTGTTTTGTCTTTGTTAAATAAAACTCCGTTATCACTGCTGTAATATTCATTATCAGCGTCAACATTTATGCTTGTAAGCTTGGTGCATTCATAAAAAGCATAATCTCCTATACTTGTTACGCTGTCGGGGATCGTTATGCTTTCAAGCGAAGTGCAATCTTCAAAAGTCCACGATCCTATACTCGTAACGGTATATCCGTCTATCGCCGACGGGATAGTCAGATCCGTTGCCGAGCCTGTATAATCCGTGATGCTGCAGGTCTTATCGTCCTCCGACAAAACGTAATACGACCAGTCTCCGCTTGTCGCGGCAAACGAAACAACGCCCGCCGTCGGCACAATCGACAGCACCATAATCACCGCCAAAAGAACCGACAAAATTTTTCTTGATGTTTTTTGCATAAATTTTCCTCCCAACTGATTTTTATGTTATTCTACAGTTTGAAATTTAAAAAAACAATTGCTACCGTTGTTGTTTATTTTTTGACAAGTTCGGTAGCAGGGGTAAAAATGCCCGTAAACGTGGATTTCTTCGATAAAAATTGTTACATTTATTCACACAGCTTTTAAGTGTTATAAAGAAAAAAAACTGTCTTTTCCTCATATACAGCTTTTAAACACGCAACACATACCGAACCCGCAAAATTTTTATTTTTTTTGCATAAATATACCTCTTTTCATTGATTAACATATTTTATGTTAGAAATAATAACATACTATTCAACCTATGTCAAGTGTAAAATATATTTGACAATATTGTTAAAACAACGAAAGGCGCGATACAGCATATGTAAAACCGTTTTTCTGTTCTTGTTTGCAGGGCTGACGTATCGCATGGAAATTGATATGGAAGAAAAATTAGTTATTCAAAAGAAAAACAAGCTGAAGGGCGACGACGGGTTTAAAACCTTTTCGGTCAGAATCAAGGATGAAACCGCCGCTGTCCTTGACGGGATTTCCGCCGATACCAACCGTTCCAGAAATGAAATTATCAATATTTTGCTGGATTACGCTATTGCCCACTGTGAAATCGCGGATCAGTGATAAGATATACGGATAAAAATTTTACAGGTTATGATATATAACCTAAACGCAGACGTCCCCCGCCTTTAAGGCGGGGGACATTTCAGAATTTCAGTGAGAGACAGTCTCTCACCGAAACTCCGTGATTTATTTTTTTAAGACTTTACGCTTCCGCGATTTGCTGTAAGATCAGCTTCGCGTCGGCAACGGTAACCGAACCGTCATAGTTCATATCTGCCGCCCAAAGCTCCGCGCTGTCAAGGCAGTCATAGCCTACGGCGTACTCAAGCACAAGCTTCGCGTCAATAATACTTACCTGACCGTCGGACGAGGTATCGCCCTGCGGGTTTGAAAGCGGGGAAAGCTTATTGTTTTCCGCGTCATATATCATAAACTGCGGATATTTCGCGTTCGTAAACACGTCGTACTGGGTTTTCGCGGTAAGAATCCAAGCGTAGAAAGCGCCGTTATCCTGCGGGCCGCTCTCGCTGAAGCCGACATGCTGCTGGTTCTTGATAAACCATGTGTTGTCGGGAAGATAGCAGGTGCTCGCGTCGATAATTCTGTCCTGCGAAAGATACGCGTTCCTCGGGTAGCTGTCGCCGAGAGTTTCGCCGATATTCGCAACCGTAGCATAGCCGCTCGTATGGATCGTTTCGATAACCTGATCGCTTGAAAGGTTGGACGAAGGTGTAATC
The DNA here is from genome assembly GCA_964557975.1 of uncultured Eubacteriales bacterium. Classification (GTDB taxonomy): domain Bacteria; phylum Bacillota; class Clostridia; order Oscillospirales; family Acutalibacteraceae; genus Fimenecus. The sequence continues at coordinate 2,280 of CAZLCG010000036.1, read as the reverse complement.
GGCGCGATTTGCAGATTGTAGTTTGAAACAACAGCGACGCAAACTCCGTCAGCCTTTGCCGTATTAAGGATCTCACCGATTTTATTCTGCGCGTTGTAATGGTAATCGTTAACCCTCTGCCAGAAAAGCTCAGTCTGCTCGGGGGAGCCGTCGTTCATTCGCGCGTTCATAAATTTCTTTGCCGCAGCAAAATAAGAATCCGGAACAAACGCCCACATTCCCGTATTGTAACCGAAATTCGGAATAAGACACTCGGTATATATCCTGTCCTTATCAAACTTTAACAGCGTTTCAATAACGGGAATAAGCTTTTCGAGTATGCCCGTTGAGCTAAGCACATCGCTTATTGTGCCGCTGCCCGCCGCTTGGGTTATAATGCTGTAAAGCCCCTGCTCGTCAATTTCTATATTGCCCGTAAAGAGCTGACCTATCATGTCAAGCCCCGTAAACGCGGAGGAGAGCATTGTAATGTTGCTCAGATGCTCCGTGCCGTATTTCGCGAGATACGCCGTCATAATAACGCCGCCCATGCTGATGCCCGAAATTGAAACCTTGTCGTGCCCCGACGTGTTGACTATATGCTCGATGTAACCGTGAATTTCATCGGCAAGAACCATGGGGTCAACGCGCCAGTCAAGACCGTAAACCCAAACGTGGTCGGCGCCCACCGCGTTACAGGCGGTTTTGACTATATCGTTCCCGAAAAGCCCGTCGCCCATTACCGTTTCAATTCCGTAATACGCGACGTTTTCGGTAAACTGAGCCTTTAGGGCAACCTCGCTGTGCTTGGGAGTGCCGTCGGGCAGAACCGCTATATCGTCGAGAACCTTATTGACCTCGGGAATAAGCACATCGCAAAACGCGTCGCAGTCCGACTGCTTTTGCTCAGACGCAAGGAACTTCGTAAGCGACGGCAAAACAGCGGTAACCGCGTCGACAATTTTATCGGTTTCGGGCGCCCATGCGGATTCGCCCGTTTCATAATTTATAAGCTGATACTGTGAAAATCCCGAAATTATAAGCATCGGATTTTTACCGCAGGAGCATTCCCCCGCTTCCGCGAACGAGGGCAGTAAGCAAGCGGCAATAACAGCAACAGCCGTCGCAACGCATAAAATCTTTTTAACCGATTTTTTAAACATCAAAAAAGAGCCTCCCTATTTTGTTATAGGGAAATTGTACCATAATTATATATAAATATCAATAAATTTTTGTCAAAATTCCGAAACTATTATTTTGTCAGCCCCGTCGGGGGAATAACGCCAGTAATCTATGTGTCCTGACTTGACAAAGTATTTTATCGGTTGTCTGTCCTTTTCGGGAGCGCCGCAGTCGACGATAATCAGCTTTATTTTCATCCTTTCGGGATTGATGCTTTTAATAAAAACGCTCGCGGTGTCTCCGGGAACCGCAAGACCGCTCAGCTCCGCAAGCCCCGCAAGGTTCGGCATAAGCTCAACGAAAACCCCGTACTGTTCAACCGAACGTATGATTCCCGTTACTGTTTCGCCCGCGTTAAACAGAGCCGCGTTTTCCGCCCAAGTGCCTAAAAGCTCCTTGTGCGAAAGCGTTATTCTGCCGTTTTCGTCAACGGATTTTACAACCGCTTTTATATCGTCGCCCGCCGAGAATCTTGCGCTCGGACTCGGTATTCTTGAAACGGAAATACCGTCTATCGGTAAAAGAGCGGTTATTCCCGCGCCTATGTCGCAGAACGCTCCGAAAGGCTCAATGTGGCTTACTCGCGCGTCTATAATATCGCCCGCGCGAAGATTGCTTATGTAATTTTTCCTGCATTCCTTTTGGTATTCGGTTCTGCTGAGGACTGCGATTTTTTCTCCCGAAGCGCCGTTTATAAAGCCCGTTATTATAAATCCCGTCGGCTTATTTACCCTTGTGATAACTGCAATATCGCGCACTGTGCCGTCGGCAACGCCTTCGGCGCATTCGTCGTGAGGCATATATCCCTTGATTCCCGAACCGAGGTTGAAATGCAGATTGTGTCCGCTGTCGCACAGCGCCGCCTTTGCCTCAAGATAGTCCCCCTCGGCGTAGGCATCGTAAATGCTTTTTTCGCTTGAAAGCTTCGCCGTCATTTCTTCAGTGCCGTATCTCACACCTTCAGGTAAATATGTTTTCATAATTCTCACCTTTTCTCTTTCTCAGTTTCGGCTTTTAATATATATGCTTTAAACCTGCGGATGAGAATTGAAACAAATAAAAACTGTAGGTTTGTCAATGATGTGTTACAAAATTAGAAAACCTCGCCGTTGGTAATGT
>CAZLCG010000035.1:0-18677 GCA_964557975.1 uncultured Eubacteriales bacterium | reverse complement strand
TGGTTAATGTTTGATTGTTGTTTTCAAATTCCTTCCTTATGTGGCGTTAGCATTTCCTGTATTATCTTTATTCATGTTTGCGGAAGAAATCAAGCATTTCGTCTATAACGTCTGCGCTCTCGGGCGAATACGGATCCGTTACGCTGAAAACATGGAGAAGCTTTTTGTCGGGCTTATATCTTAATTTGCACTCTACGCCGCAGTCCTCCATATCCTCATAAGCCCTAAAGGTAGCCTTTCTTGCAGGCATATCGCCGCCGCTTGTAACAAGATACGTTGCGGGAAGCCTTGCTTCCTTTAAAGCCACGTCAAGGTTGACATATTTCCTGTAAGGGATTCTTTTATAGCCCTTTCCGAGAATTTGCCTTGTGTACAGCCCCACAATATCGGGCGTATCCATATAGCATACGGGAGAAGTGAGCGCGAGCGCCTTTATGTTAAGCTCGGGCGAAACGGTTGAAAAAACATTTCTAAGCCTTTCGGAGCTGTTGAGCATAACCGAGTATGCCGCGAGAAAACCGCCCGCAGAGTCACCCGTAACAAACAGATTATCAAGGTCGCCGCCGTATTTTTCGGCGTTTTTCTTTATCCAACCGAAAGCAAGCATACAGTCCTGAAGCTGAACGTCAACCGAAACCTCGGGGACTAATTGATAATTTATGCTGAAAACCGTGAAGCCCTTTGAAGCAAGCGTCATATTGTAGTGCTTGTTTATTTCCTTTTTGCCGTACATCCAGCCGCCGCCGTGTATGTCTATTATAACGGGCAGAGGCTCGGTTATTTCCTCGGGACGGTAAATGTCAAGAAGATGCTGCCACCTGCCGTCGTCAACATACGGTATATCCGAAAAGACCGTAACCTTTTCGGGCGGAGCTTGCCCTGCAATACGTTTCCCGTCCCCCTTTTCAATAATATTCGTCCAATAAAGGCTGAGAACAGGCATAAGGTTTACCATAAAAATCCTCCCTTTCAAAGCGCGGCTTGAATTTATCGGCTGCGCCTGCCTTTATTGTAAGTCTTGCAAGCGTAAAATGCAACACCCGTTTATGCTTCGGTTTTGTATTTCTCCGCTTGAAGTCTGAACATTTCAGCGTAAGCGCCGTTCTTTTTCATAAGCTCACTGTGAGAGCCTGACTCGATTATTCCGCCGTTTTCCATAACATATATTCTGTCTGCTATTATCGTGGTCGACAGCCTGTGAGAGATGAAAATAACCGTTTTGTGCTTTGCGGCGTTAATCATAGCGCGGTTGAGGTTGTATTCCGCAATCGGGTCAAGGTTTGCCGACGGCTCGTCAAGAATTACATACGGGCAGTTTTTGTAAAATGCCCTTGCAATTGCCACCTTTTGCGCTTCGCCGCCCGAAAGCATAATGCCCTCATCGTCAAATTCCCTTAAAAGCTCGGTATCGACGCCGTTCTTGAGAGGCTTTGAAAATCCGCTGTTTTGAAGCGCCGAGAGTACCTCGTTTGAGTTAAAATCCTTATCGAGCGCGACGTTCTCACCGACCGAGCAGGCGAACGTCTGGAAATCCTGAAACACTGCGGCAAATCTGTCCCTGTGCGAGGCAACGGTAACGTCCTTTATGTTTTCGCCGTCAATCAGAATTTCGCCGCTCGTTACATCATAAAGCCTTAACAAAAGATTTGTAAGCGTGGTCTTGCCCGCGCCGTTGTAGCCGACAAGGGCGATTTTTTCATAAGGCTTGATTTCAAGGTTGATGTTGTTAAGCGTAGGCTTATCGTTACCGGGGTAGGTAAACGACATATTTTTAATGCTTATCGTTTTCGGCTCTGCGTTTTCGGCTGTTTTTTTGCCGTCCTTGATTTTGAAATCGCTTTTCAAAAACTCGCGGTATTTTTCAATCATTTTTCCTCTCTCGGAGAACACGGCGTTAGCCCATACAGTAAGGAAATTAAGCGACATAGCGATTGAATACGCGCCGTTGAAGGTGGCGACAAAATCGCCCGCCGATAGCGTTTGTTTAACCAAAACGCAGTAGCCGAGATAAAGCGGCAGAATAAACATAAATCCGAGAGCCTGCATTCCTACCTCTTGAACGGCGTAACACGAGGCAATCTTCTTCCAATACTTTTTCTGATTGGCAATAACGTCGTCCGCCGCGTCGTTGTACCTTTGCAGAAGCAGGGGACGGATGTCGTTCATTCTGACCTCTTTGGCGTAGTCCTGCAAATAGAATACCCTTTGGAAATAGTCGCTTCTGCGGTGGTACTTTGTATTGTCTATCCTTCTGCCCATCTGAAGCTTGCCTATTTTTGTGCTTAACGGCATAAAAATCAGAATGGCAGCCACAATTATTACAAGACAAAGAGGGTCGATTGAAAGAATGACCGAGGAAATGGCAACAAGCGAGATTACGTTTGCGACATAATTCTGCACAAGCCCCAAAAGCCCCTGAATGTTCTCCGATGAGGACTCGATAGTTAAAATGAAGTTGTTATAAAAATCGGGATCGTCGTAGCTTTCAAGGTCAAGCTTGTGCGCCTTTTCATAAAGCGTTGAGTTAAGCTTGTAGTTAAGCCTTTCGCGCTCGGGATTAAAATAAAATTCCCTGTATAAAATTGTCGCCGTGTTGCCTATGATAATTACCGCCGCAATGGCAAGAACCGCATAGTAGATCCTTTCAAGGTTTTCACCCTCGGTTACAACGTCTATTATGTATTTTAAGCCGATAACCGATATAAGCCTCGGCGGCAGGGTGCGCAAAATTCCCGACATAATGTTGCCGATAACAATACCCGGAGAGAGCTTGAACATAAGAGCCAAAAAGTACATTATGTTGGAGAACATCGAGTGTTCGGTTTCCCGTTTCTTTTTCTTAAATTTAAACATTTCCGTGCGTCTCCTCTCTGTTGTAAGCGGAAGCCTGAAGCGTAAACATTTTGCTGTATTGACCGCCCGAAGCCAAAAGCTCTGTGTGCGTACCGCTTTCAAGTATTCTCCCGTTACCGAGTACTAAAACCCTGTCTGAAAGCACGGCGGAGGACAGCCTGTGCGAGATATAAATAACTGTCTTGTTCTTGGTTTCGCCTACAAGGTTTTCGTACATTTTATATTCCGCAACAGGGTCGAGCGCGCTTGAAGGCTCGTCAAGTATTGCAATCTCGTAATCGCTTGCAAAAAGCCTTGCGGTTGAAACCTTTTGGTTCTCGCCGCCCGAAAGTCCCGCGCCTTCCTCGTCAAATTCCCTTGTAAGCACCGTTTCGCCGCCCGAGGGGAGAGACTTGATTTTATCCCACACGCCCGCTTTTTGAAGCGCGGCTTGCGCCTTTAATTTATCCTCCTCTGAACATTCTCGGCACATAACGTTTTCAAAAACGGAAATAGCGAAATTTTTATAATCCTGAAAAACGGTCGAAAATGAATTGCGGAGCGATTGAAGCGTGTATTCCTTGATGTTTACGCCGTTATAGAGTATCTCGCCGTCCGAGACGTCGTAAAACCTTAAAATCAGCTTTACGAGTGTGGATTTACCCGCGCCATTTACGCCGACAACAGCGACGGTTTCTCCCTTATTGATTTTAAAAGAAACGTTTTCGAGCGCGTTTTTCTTTGCGCTCGGATAACGAAAGGTGACGTTCTTAAACTCAAGGCTTTCAAATTTTTCCGCCGTTCTGCTTCCGTCCTTAATATTTGTTTCGCACTCGAAAAAGTCATGAAGATTTTGAAAATACAGCGCCATCTGCGCCATTTCGTCAAAGCAGTCGGCAACAACCATAGTAGCTTCTCTGACGGTGGTTATGGCGGAAATTACAACCGAAAAGCCCGAAACGGTAAGACCGCCCTTCTTAACAAACTGCCAGCCGGCGTAAGCGTAGGTGCCGATCAACGGTATGAATTCCGAAAACAGCGTGCTTACCATGCTGTAAAGAAAAAGTCTGATGCCGTATTCCTTTAAAATTTTAACGTTTGCCTTTATTGCCGCGTCAAACCTTTTCATCATTACCGAGAAAACATTTGACGTTCTCATGTCCTTTGAGAAGTCCTTTAAAAATACCGTCCGTTGTATGTACGCCTTGGTGCGGTTGTTTGTTGTCATTTCCAAATCCCTTTTGTAAACGGATTTGCTTTTCTTTATTTCGATTAAGAACACAAGCATAACGGGCGCTAAGAAAAGCAGGTACACGGGGTTTATGCTCATAACCGTGCCCACCACCAGCAAAAGCGAGATTATGCCGCTTAGGGCGCTTGTGAAGTCCCAAACTATGACGTCGAAATACCCCGACGACATAATAGTCGTTGCGCGCTGGTACTTGTCGTAAAATTCAGGGTCTTCGTACTGACCTACGTCAAGCTCGGTAGCTTTTTCAAAGACCATATTGTTAAGCACTTTAAGTACGTTTTTGGTGGACGTCTGCCGAACATAAGACGCCGCCCAGGTTGCTACCTTTATAAAAACCGTTATGCCGAAAAACCAAAGCAGGTCTTTAAAGTATTCACTGAATTGAGCGCCCGAGTCGATTGCGCTGAGCAGTACCTTTAAAAACAGTATGCTTTGAATGTAATTCTGAAAAATGTTGTCTATTAAGTTACTGCAAAGATAGCTTATGATAAGCCGCTTGTCTGCCCTCCAGACAAGCCCCAGAGCGTACATAACGTTCTTGAAAACGGGAACCTTTACATCCTCGTGAGGTCTTACAATCCTTCTCATTTTTCCTCCTTGATAATTTCCCCGAAAACAAAAAGCACCGCCGATGCTCCGACGGTGCAAAAAATATCCCAAATAACTTGTCAAAAGCTGATTGAAGATACCTGCGTCTTTGTCCTTTCGGGGCAGAATGTTAAATTTGCAGAATACATTGGGAGATCCTGCACATAATCTTTGACATATTCAAAATGTGAACGAAGCTTTATATTTCTATACATTTTTTCTGCCTCCTTTTCTTAAAAATGTAATATCGTTGCGCAACGATAAGTCTAAGAATAACACGCCGAAGCTTGTTTGTCAATTAAATTTTTGGAAAAAAATACAACTTTTTTGTAATTGAAGAATTTTTTATATTATATTTACATCGTTCCGCTTTTGCTGTAAAATACCGTTATCGGCGGTGATTGAATGAAAAAAATATTAAGTCTTACGCGCGCGGCGGTTGATAAATACGGTATGATTTCGGACGGCGACAAAATCGCGGTCGGCGTTTCGGGCGGCAAGGATTCCGTTATGCTTTTAACGGCGCTTGCAAGGCTTCGGGATTTTTATTCCAAAAAATTTGAAGTCGCCGCGGTAACTCTTGATTACAGGTTCGGCGGCTCTGACGGGGATTTTTCGGAGATTGAAAAACTGTGCCGCGAGCTTAAAGTGCAGTATGTTGTTAAGCCGACAAATCTGTGGCGGGTGATTTTTGAGGACAGACGTGAAAAGAACCCTTGCAGTCTTTGCGCTAAAATGCGCAGGGGTATGCTTCACGACGCCGCAAAGGAGCTGGGCTGTAATAAGACTGCCCTCGGTCATCACCTTGACGACGCTGCGGAAACCGTTATAATGAACCTTTTTAACGGCGGCACGATCGGGTGCTTTTCGCCTGTTTCATACCTTTCAAGAAAGGATTTGTATGTGATAAGACCGCTTATTTTCTGTTATGAAAAGGATATTGAAAACGCCGTGAAGCGTCTTAATTTGCCGACCGTCAAAAGCAGCTGCCCTGCCGATAAAGCTACCGAAAGGCAAAGGGTAAGGGAGCTGCTGTCAGACCTTGAAAGGGATTACCCAATGCTTCGCAAAAAAATCGTCGGCGCGCTCGAAAGGGGAGAAATCGACGGTTGGTGAAGACTCTTGAAAAACGCCTTAAAATGATATATAATTTAAAAAATAAAAAACGAAACGGAGTAAAACCATGAACATCGTATGTCTTGACTTAGAGGGAGTTTTAGTTCCCGAAATTTGGATCGCATTTTCAAAGGAGAGCGGTATTCCCGAGCTGAAAAAAACCACAAGAGACGAGCCTGATTACAACAAGCTTATGAGGTTCCGTCTTGATATTTTGAAGGAGCATGGCTTGGGGCTTAAGGAGGTTCAGGCAACTATCGCCAAAATCGACCCTATGCCCGGCGCAAAAGAGTTCCTTGACGAGCTTCGCAGTCTTACGCAGGTTATAATAATAAGCGACACCTTTACCCAGTTCGCGGGTCCGCTTATGAAAAAACTCGGTATGCCCACTATCTTCTGCAACACTCTTGAGGTTGCGGAGAGCGGAGAGATTACGGGCTTTAAGATGAGAATTGAGGATTCAAAGCTCAACACCGTTAAAGCGCTTCAGTCGATCGGCTTTGACACTATCGCGAGCGGAGACAGCTATAACGACCTCGGTATGATTAAGGCGAGCAAGGCGGGCTTTCTGTTTAAAAGCACAGATAAAATCAAGGCTGACCACCCCGAGCTTCCCGCTTACGAAACATACGGCGAGCTTATGGCGGCTATCAAGGCAAATCTGTAATCAGGTTTAATACAAGAAAATCAGAGGTAAAAAATTATGGGATATGATCCTAATCAGAAAATTGAAACCAAGTGCGTGCAGGCGGGCTGGCAACCCAAAAGCGGCGAGCCGAGGGTCCTGCCGATTTATGAAAGCACGACTTTTAAATATGATACCTCAGCCGATATGGCAAAGCTTTTCGATTTACAGCCGGGCTATATGTATACAAGGCTTGCCAACCCGACAAACGACGCTGTTGCTTCAAAAATTGCCGCTCTGGAGGGCGGCGTCGGCGCGGTGCTGACCTCATCGGGTCAGGCGGCGAATTTCTTTGCGCTTATAAATATTCTGGGCGCGGGCGACCACATAGTAAGCGCCGCGACAATTTACGGCGGCACGTTCAACCTTTTAAACGTTACTATGAGAAAAATCGGCGTTGACGTTACCTTTGTTGACCCGAGAGCAAGCGAGGAAGAACTCAGCGCGGCTTTTAAAGAGAATACCAAGGCTATGTTCGGCGAAACCGTTGCAAACCCATCGCTTGATGTTTTGGATATTGAAAGGTTTGCGAGGGTTGCTCACGCTCACGGCGTTCCGCTTATTGTTGACAATACCTTCCCGACGCCTGTAAATTGCAGACCGTTTGAGTTCGGCGCGGATATTGTCACTCACTCAACCACGAAGTATATGGAGGGGCATGCGTCAACTATCGGCGGCTGTGTTGTAGACAGCGGTAACTTCGATTGGTATCAGAATGACAAATATCCCTGTATGACCGAGGTCGACGAGAGCTACCACGGCGCGGTATATGCAAAGGATTTCGGCAAAAACGGCTATATTGTAAAAATCGTCGCGCAGCTCCTGCGTGATTACGGCTCAACGCCGTCGCCGTTCAACGCGTTTCTTCTTAATATCGGGCTTGAATCTCTGGCGGTCAGGATGGAAAGACACTGTTCCAACGCCCAAACGGTTGCGGAATACCTTGAAAAGAACGATAAAATTTCATGGGTCAACTATCCGGGACTTAAAAGCAGTAAGGATTACGGGCTTGCCAAGAAATATATGCCGAAGGGTACCTGCGGCGTAGTATCGTTCGGCGTTAAGGGCGGCAGGGCGAATGCGGAGAGGTTTATGAACTCCTTAAAGCTCGCGGCAATAGTTACGCACGTTGCGGACGCGAGGACCTGCGTGCTTCATCCCGCGTCCTCAACCCACCGCCAGCTGAGCGACAGGGAGCTTGTCGAGTGCGGCGTTACGCCCGACCTTGTAAGGCTTTCGGTAGGCATTGAAAATGTCGACGATATTATTGCCGACATTGAGCAGGCGCTCGCGCAGGTATAAATTTTCCGGAATAAAAGTATTATTTTATTAAAGGGATGTGTCGGGTAATTTTTACACAGCCCTTATTTGTCGTTTGCGGCAGTGTTGTCCCGATTTGATTTGTTTACAATGAGTTAATTGATTTTTGTCAATTATTTTTGTATAATAACGGTAATGTTTGAATAATAAAATATATTTGAGAAAGGAGAACGCCATGAAAAACAATAAACACTTCGTAATACAGTATGCTGACGAATATGCCGAGCTTTGCCGTAAGAACGGGTATATAGATGTTAACCTATATGATGAATACGGCGTGCAGAGAGGCTTGCGCGACAAAAACGGTAAGGGAGTTGTCGCAGGTCTTACGACAATTTCAAAGATAAAGGCGTTTGAGAACACTCCCGAGGGCAGAGTACCCTGCGCCGGCGAGCTTTCATACAGGGGCATTAACGTAATAGATCTGATTAAGGGCAGGGGGAATAATCGCTTCGGCTTTGAGGAAGCGGCATATCTCTTGCTTTTCGGCAGTCTGCCCGACAAAACCGAACTCCAAAAATTCAACGGCGTTCTTGCCTCGCTTCGCTGTCTGCCGACTAATTTTACAAGAGACGTAATTATGAAAGCTCCGAGCAAGGATATTATGAACACCCTTACGAGAAGCGTTTTAACGCTTGCCGCTTATGACGACCGCGCGTTGGATATATCGTTGGAGAATGTCTTGAGGCAGTGCCTCGGGCTTATTTCGCGCTTCCCGATGCTGTCGGTTTACGCTTATCAGGCTTATAATCATTACGAATGTAACGAGAGCCTTTATATCCACAGACCCGACCCCAGACTTTCAACGGCGGAAAATACGCTAAGGCTTTTAAGACCCGACAAAAAATATACGGAGCTTGAAGCTAAGGTGCTTGACACGGCGCTTATTCTCCATATGGAGCATGGCGGCGGCAATAACTCCTCGTTTACAACTCATGTTGTAACCTCCTCGGGCTCTGACACATATTCGACCATGGCGGCGGCTCTTTGTTCGCTTAAAGGTCCTAAGCATGGCGGCGCGAACATAAAGGTCGTTCAGATGATGGAGGATTTAAAGAAAAATGTCGGTGACATTAAGGACGAGGACGAGGTAAGAGCGTATCTGCAAAAGCTGCTTCATAAAGAGGCGTTTGACAAAAAAGGTCTTATCTACGGTATGGGGCACGCCGTTTATTCCGTTTCAGACCCGAGGGCGCAGGTGTTCAAGGCATTCGTAAAGGACCTTGCGGACGAGAAGGGCAGAAACGACGATTATGCTTTATACAGTATGGTCGAAAGGCTCGGCAAGGAGGTAATCGCTTCGGAGAAAAAGATTTACAAGGGCGTCAGCGCAAACGTTGATTTTTACAGCGGCTTTGTTTACGGTATGCTCGGTATTCCCCATGAACTTTTTACACCGATATTCGCTATTGCAAGAATAGTCGGCTGGTCGGCTCACAGAATTGAGGAACTTATAAACGCGGATAAAATTATAAGACCCGCATATGAGAGCGTTTCGACTGAAGGGGTATATCTTCCTCTCGAGGAAAGGTAATTTAAAAAATTTGTACATCAAATTGTAAGGACAGCCCTTACGGCTGTCCGCATCAGAGTTAAAGCAATAATTCCGTAACTGACGGGACAGACGAATTTTCGCCTGTCCCGTTTTATGCCGTTTTCAAATTATGCGTAGGGCGCGGCGTCCTTAACGCGCCGCCTTGTAAACTCCCTCAGTCTCGCTTCACTCGACAGTTCCCTCGGAGAGGGAGCGGAAGCGGTTTGAATTGAAAAACTCCCTCAGTCAGCTTGCGCTGACAGCTCCCTCGGAGAGGGAGCGAAAAAGGATTGAATTTGTTAAAATCTGATTTGCAGACAGCTGTAAAGGCTGTCCCAATGAGTTAAAGAAAACGAAACAACTCGCCTTAATCCGAAAATACCTCTTTTTGCACAATGGGGTTAAAAATTACATGCCGTTCTTAAATAAAAACTCAACCGTCGGTTGAACTTTTTTCTATCAAAGCGTTATTGTAATGACAGTCGTTTTGAATTATTATAAAGATACATTAGCTAATGAAATATGTTTTGAGGTGATTTTATGAATATCTTTTTTTGCGAAAATATAAAAAAGCTTCGCAAGCAACGGGATTTAACACAGGAAGGACTCGCAGATTTGCTTGGCATAACATATCAGGCAGTCAGCAAGTGGGAACGCGGAGAAAGCTATCCGGATATAACCCTTTTGCCTGTAATTGCAGATTATTTTGACACAAGCATTGATGACTTGCTCGGCGTTGACAAAGCGAAGAATGAGCAGGAAATTTTATCCGTTATTGATAAATTTGATAATAGAAAATATAACGGTTCAAACGGCGCTTTTGACTTTGTAACAAAGGCTTACAAAAAATATCCGAGCGATTTCAGAATTGCCGTAAGATATCTTCACGTTCTGATCAACGACTGTCTCGGAACGGATGACTTATTAAAGCATAAAAAAGAAATTATATCCGTTTATAATTGTATTCAGGATTATTGCGTTAATGACGGAATAAGGATTTATGCTAAAAACCTGATCATTCATTATTACAAGCCTTTGACAAGAATTGAAAACAGCGGTATTACTGTCGATGATATGTACAATATTATTGAAACAATGCCAAGCATTGGTCATTCCAAAGAGGTGCTGATGTCTTATATGCCGATTGATGAATCAACAACTAAAAAAGGCTGCCGTGAATTGATTGATGAGCTTCTTTACAAATTGGATAACGCCGTTTCACATTATTCTTTCTACTATGATTTATACAGTCCGGAGATTAACGGAGAAAGAGTGAATTTTGCTGTTGAGGCAATGGAACTTATGAAAGATATATTCAACAGGGTATATACCGACGGAAATTACGGCAAATGCTGGCGGGTCGCTATCTACAATTACGGTTGTTTGGGCGGACTGTATCACAGAATCGGCAAATACGACAAGGCATATGAAAATTTAAGGATGTGCGCTCAGCTTGCAAAGAAATTTGATACAATGCCAAACATAACAGAAAGGTCGGCATTGTTTTTTGAGGGCACAACCTTGAATAAGCAGGAGGATGTTATTGTGTATCTTGACACAAACGTGTGTGACCAGATGACGAGATATATGACCGAAAAATACTGCTTGTCCGATGAATTCAAGTCAACGCCGGAATTTCAAAATATTCTTGATATTATGAAATAATTTGCTCCGTCAGGATAATCGGAAGCTTACGGTAAAATGCATAAGAGAAAAACAAGGAGCTGTTTTTTAACAGCACCTTGTTTTGCAAAATGTTTTACCGGCATATCCTTGCCCGCCGATTTTTTACACAGCTTGCCGAACAAGCCGGCAGGATTTTTTCCTTTTCGCCATATTTTCACTTTTTTACCGTTGACGGGCGGCAGCCCGTATGCCGTCTCAAAAGCAAAAATTCATCCGAAATTCCTGCGCTTTAGGTGCGGGGCAGTTTAAAACGAGGAGATTTTTAACGATGCTTTAGCGGAAAGATACCGTTTTAAACCACATCGGGTTAGACTGTCCTCGCCTTAACCGTTCTGTTCACTTTCTTTCACAATTCTGACAACGGTGCTTGTGCCGAGCCTTTCACAGCCTAAATTGATAAAATCCTCGGCGTCAGCAAGCGTCTTAATTCCGCCCGCGGCTTTCATTTTAACGCCGTTTCCGATATTCTCCCTAAAAAGAATAATATCCTCTCTCTTAGCGCCCGACGAAGAAAATCCCGTCGAGGTCTTAATGAAATCAGCGCCCGCCGCGGTAACAATTCGGCACATTTCCCGCTTTTCTTCGTCCGTCAGGTCGCAGGTTTCCGTTATTATCTTCAAAATCTTGTCGCCGCATGCCTCTTTGAGCGTTTTTATCTCGTTTCTCACAGCGTCAAAATTCTTGTCTTTAACGTCGCCGAGGTTGATTACCGCATCGATCTCATCTGCGCCGTTCCTGATTGCGTCTTGCGTTTCAAAAAGCTTAGCGGCAGTTGTGTTATATCCGTTCGGAAATCCGATCACAGTGCATATTTTAAGTTTGCCGCCGACATATTCTTTCGCCCGCTTGACGAATGACGGGGGAATACATACGCTTGCCGTTTTATATTTTATACCGTCGTCGCATACTGCTTTTATTTGCTCCCAAGTGCTTGTCGTTTTTAACAGGGTGTGATCGCAGTGCGAAAGTATTTCTTTTGTATCCATAATATTACCTCTTTTGCGTGTTTTTCTTTTGTACTTAATAAATGATACCAAATCCTATGCGCTTTTACAAGATTTTACATATTGTTTTTTAAAAATAATAAATTAGAAAACACTGTAAAAATAAGAGAAAATTAAAGAAAATTAAAGATTTTTATATTGTCCGTTAAAAAACTTTGAAAATGTTATTGACTTAAATCCGTTTGAGTGGTATTATATCCGAGCAATAAAACAAAAATATTATTCGGAGGAAAAAGTTATGTCAACTTATATGCCTAAAGCAGGCGACATCAGCCGTGAATGGTATGTGCTTGACGCGGACGGCAGAACTCTCGGCAGCGTAGCTGCTGAAGCGGCTGTTCTTCTTCGCGGCAAACATAAACCGACGTTTGCGCCTCATGCGGACTGCGGCGACTATGTAATTGTAGTTAACGTTGAGAAAATGGTTCTCACTGGCAACAAGCTTGAAAAGAAGATATATTACCGCCACACAGGCTATATCGGTAATATGAAAAAGATTAAGTATAAAACTCTTATGGCTGAGAAGCCCGAGTTTGTGCTTACTAAAGCCGTTAAGGGTATGCTTCCCGCAAACTCGGTCGGCGCAAAATCGCTTACAAGACTTCATGTTTACCAAGGCGCCGAACATCCGCACGCGGCTCAGCAGCCTAAGGTAAGAGAATTTTAAGAAAGGGAGGCATAGAAATGTACGATTCAACACCTTATTTTTACGGTACAGGCAGAAGAAAAAAATCAGTAGCGCGTGTCCGCGTTTACGCAGGTACAGGTAAAATCACAATTAACAACAGGGATATTGACGATTATTTCGGTCTTGAAACCCTTAAACTCGTAGTCCGTCAGCCTCTCGCTCTTACAGGGCTTACCGAGAAGTTCGACATCGTCTGCACGGTTGCGGGCGGCGGCGTTACAGGTCAGGCAGGCGCAATCCGTCACGGTCTTTCAAGAGCTCTTCTTCAGTATGACGAAAATCTTCGTCCCGCGCTCAAGAAGGCAGGCTTCTTAACAAGAGACCCGAGAATGAAAGAGAGAAAGAAATACGGTCTTAAAGGCGCACGTCGCGCACCGCAGTTCTCAAAGAGATAATTCAGAGGTTCACGGAAGAAAAATCAGAAAGCCTTGGAAACGCTTTGTTCCCAAGGCTTTTTTGCGGTTCTAAGCGCAGTAATAAGCCCCTCTCGGTTCTACCGAGGGGGATAAACTGTCCGTAAATAAGGATTTTTTTAAGGGAGTATGATAATCGGGATAAGAAAAATCCGAGAGTAAGGTTTTATATTGGAACAAGCTCTGATATTCTTAAAAAAATCGGTGTTCCTAATAAAAAAATCATTTGGGACAGCTCAAAGATTATAAAGATAAAATCAAAGCATAGTGAAATGACAGATGATGTTATAAAACAAGTGCCTAACATTTTAGAATATCCTATAATTGTTATGGACTCCAAAACAAAAAACGAAAGACTGACAATGTTCGGTGAGGTATATTCACAGGGGAAACCAATATTGGCAGTTTTGGAATTGAATCCAACCGACAGAAATAATGTTTTGATTGACGAAATAAAACTTGCAAGTGCGTATGGAAAAGACAAAGCACAAAACTTAATAAATAACTCTACCGCTTTATATGTTGAAACGGATAAAAAAAGAGTTAATGAATGGAAAAAGCGTACTGGGCTCTTATTGCCGGTCAGCAATTCCTACACTAACTCTAACAATATTAAAGCACAAAACAATAATATTGTCAATACAAATATATCCGAAAATGAGACAAAATATTCATTAAATGAAGACAGCGAGGGTAATAAACTATCGGAGGAGCAAATAAAAAGGTACAGAAATATTGCACCCGAGCTTAGAGACGAAAAGGGCAGGATAAAACCTTTTTATCACGGTACAGCAAGAGCGGATCGCGTCGGAAATTATTTTAACCCCAACAGAGCGACGTCGGGACCTATGGCGTTTTTTACCGACAATGCAAAAATAGCTGAGAATTACAGCAGGGATAAATCCGACACGTCAATGGCATATGACAGTGATTATGACAACTACGAAACACAGTTCCGTATTAACGGCAAACCCGTTTCGGATTATTGGTACACCTTATCGCAGAAAGAGAAAAACGAGCTTACAGAAAAAATTCAGCAAGTTACTTTGGACGACGATGAAAACATTATATTAAACGCCGATAACAAGTATGGGATTGGCAATTTTAACGATTATGAGCTTAATTTGGCGCGGGGTAACGCTATCAGGGTGCTTGTTGACGGCTGGCTTAACGGCGGAACGCTTTACGGCGATGAAAGCCGTTTTCTTGAGGTGCTTGAAGCTGTCGGAATAAAAAATGCCGAATATAAAGACCCTAATTACAGAGAAGAAAAGGTATATAAGGTTTACCTTAACGTTACAAATCCGTTTAATACCGATAATGCGGACGAGGAATTTATTTCTGATTTGGAGGACTATGTTGCCGCAACGGATATGAGCATATATGAAACTGAAAACTCACAGGCGGATATGTGGGATAAAAATTCCATTGATATATATGAATGGATTGAAAGGCTCAAAGATGATACGGCAAACGGTACAACGCACGCTTGGACTTCAATTCCCGATGTAGTAACGGACTTTTTAAAGGAATACGGCGGATACGACGGGATTGTTGACAAGGGCGGTAAAAACGGCGGGGAAGTACATACTGTTGTTATTCCTTTTTATTCAAACCAAATCAAAAATGTTGATAATGTTAATCCAACAGACAGCGAGGATATACGTTATTCACGCAACGGAATATCGCTTGATATGACCGATGATGAGCGTTACGAAGCATTAAAAAACATCTCGGTCAAGATATCTCAGATTGACAAGGCAAAAATAACGGATATTGATATTGAGGAGTTTGAAAGGTCGATAAAAAGCAGAGCGGAAAAGTATATTAAACCCTTTGCAGACAAGCTCGGAATAACGAGGGTGGATTATTCAAACAGCAGTTTGGATTTTGATTTCAGTTTCACAAAAAAATCGCTTGATAAGAGCCTGCATTCACAACTTGAATACGGAGGGAATTACGGCGACTTTGTAAAAATGCTCTCCTGCTTTGACGACCTTGTTGAAAACGCTGTGCTGATTGAGGCGCACACCGATAAATACAAGGGGACAAGAAGGGAAAATCAAAGATTAAAACAAACATATGTCCTGTTGGGCGCTTTCAGGAATGAGAAATATATTTCCCCTGTTCAGTTTGAGGTAAAGGAATATACAGACAAACAAAACAGATTGTATTTAGCTGTTAATTTAACAAAAATAGAACCCGAGGTCATGGCTAATACGGCACTTGAAACAAATCAAGTACGGACAAAGCTGTTCTCGAGTTCCAATATCAGTATATCCGATATATTCAAAAAAATCAATACTTTCGATAAAAAATTCTTAAAATACGTACCCGACGGCTTTCTTAACAAAGAGCAAAGGACGGCAAAAAATGAAGCAATAAAGGAAGAAAACGAGTATATTAACAGTCTTCGCTATTCCCTCAACAACACTAAGACCGCCGACGAGCTTGTTAAGGAAAACGCAGAGTTAAAGGAAGCCGTCGAGATATTAAAGCGGGAGTTTAAGCTCACCAAAGGGCATAAGCTTAACAGCAAACAGATTGAAAGTATGGCGAAATATTACGCTTTTGCCCGCCCGCTTGAGGACTTTGATCGGAACATTTTTAACTCGCAAAAAACATTTTCAGGCACGGACCTGACCGAACAAAATAAAATTCGAGCCGAGGGGATATACTCCTCTCGGCTCGGGTGTATTTTAAGTTCCCCGCCCGACCGTAGTCGGTGAATAATAACCTGCAATAAAAAGCAGGTGGGCGCCTCACATTGACTTTTGTATGCTCCCAGCTTCCGCCGAAACGGCGGGAGGTCTGCTCCCGGTCTTTGTATTACGGCTCCCGTTCGAAAAGTGTTGGGTTAATATCAACCGAGCATTTATCGCATCGGGCAGGTGAGAACTATGCGCACAGGTTTAAATCGGAGCGACGCTTTGCTTGCAAGGTTATTCGTCTTAATCCTTTATATCGTAAAGCTCCGAAAGACGATCCTCAAACTGCGCGGCAATCGCGTCAAATTCAGTTTCATCCTCAATAGGTTCAAGGTATGAATCGCCGTTTTCTTCGCTTACCTTTAAAATAATAAGCTCGCCGTCATCGTCAATAATCTCTTCAGCGTCGGAATATACGGGGGTAAGCGCAACATAGTGTTCGTCGTCCGTATCAATGCTGTCAAGCAGTTCAAATTCATGCTCGACGCCCTGTTCATCCTCAACCGAAATAATATCGGGTCCGTATTCGTCATCCATAAAATAAACTCCAATCTTTTATGTTTACATTTTACTGTCTTTATTTTAACCTGAAATTCATTTACAGTCAACAGGAAAAATGTGCAAGTACATTTTTTACATATTTTTTTAAAAATTTTTAAAAAAACTATTGACATCTTACAAATAAGTGCTATAATAAAGACAGAAAAAGGGAAACAAAAGAAACGGCAAGGGTCATAAAAAAGCGAATAAAGCATTCAGGCAAACAATTTGTTTCCCGAAAAGAACAGGAGGCGATTCCGATGTACAACTTAATATCAGGCGAAGACTCATCGTGTTTCGCCGCTCGGGTTGCTTTGTAAAAGCGATATGTTTTTAAAGACTTATTAACTTATCCGTAAACTCAGTAATCAAAAAACACACAATGTTCGGTAGTTAGGTTTTAATTGTAACGAATTTTTCGCGGTCGCAATAAAGCTCAAGCCCGAGCGGCACAGTAAAATTAAATATAAGTAAATAAGAATTAAATCAAAAAATCGACGCCATCGGGGGAACCGATGGCGTTTTGCTTTGGCTGATTCTTTAACTTAAAAGCAAAGTCTTTATATATTTTTTTTGCGCGCGGACGCATGGGACAAGGTCCTGCATACGCAGTATGCAGGTTCTTATACCGCTGCCGCAAGAGCAGAAAACTCTGATTAAAACAGGTTTTCTGCTCTTTTTTGTCTTGGAATCGGGACGATAATTGGAGCTATCCGGTATCTCGGCGCCGCAATATTGACAACAGTCAGCCGTGTATCCGAGAGACAATGCTGTGTTTGTTTCCTTATAACCATCAAATGCAGCACTGCACTTAACCAAGATAAACCAATTGTCCACGGCAGGAACATTTGAAACTTATAGGGTCGGGAGAAATGCCGACGCGGTATATGCAGCGCTAATCCATCAACGAAAATCCCATAACCACTATACCCAAAGCCACCAGTATTGCACCGGACGCACGGTTCAGCGTCTTGGGCTTTGCCTTGTTTGCAATTACCGCCGCGATCCGCGCCCATATAAATGTAAACACGATACATAGAACAAGAATAGAAATGTCCGGAGCTCCGGCTATGGAAAAATGAGAAATTGCTCCCGTCAATGCTGTAAATGTCATAATAAATACGCTGGTTCCGACCGCTGTTTTTAATTCATATCCGAGAACGCTTGTCAGAATTAAAAGCATCATCATTCCTCCGCCGGCTCCGACAAAACCGCAGATAAATCCAATCAGCATACCGCTCAACAGGGACTGAACCGTTCGTTTTTTAGCGGGAACCTTCGCCATGGATTCTTTTGTTGTCATGACCGGCTTTACAATAAATTTAATTCCTATAAGGAATGTCATAAATACGGAAAAATTGCCCATGACCACAGACGGAACCAGACCGGAAACGTAGCTTCCCACCACAGTAAACACCAGCACGCTTGCCATCATAACAAGACCGTTTTTCACATCCAAATTTTTGTTCCTGCCGTATGTATAAGCGGATACCGCACTGGCAAGGACATCGGAGGATAATGCGATCCCGACTGCCATATATGGATCCACATTTAGAAACGTCACAAGCATCGGCGTAATCACAGCCGCGGCGCTCATCCCCGCAAAACCCGTCCCAAGGCCGGCGCCCATTCCTGCAAAAAAAGTTACGATCACCTTTAAAAACACACTCATAATATACCTCATCTCAGAAGATTTCAGACGGGCTTACCGTTATACATTGAATTTATTTTTACCTCAATTACCGTTATGCTTTTTTCAGCTTTTTTACAAAGTTCCGATAGAGGAGAGCCGAGATAATCAGGGTTATCGCATCTGCTGCAATTTGCGTCCATGCAACGCCGTACATTCCGAAAACGGCGTTCATCAAAAAGAGCAGGGGTATGTTGAATATCCCCTCACGGCAAAGGGTCACAAGCAGGGATTTTCCGCCGTCTCCCATCGCCTGAAATGTGTAGCATATCTTTTTATTGTAAAACAGAATCGGCGTGACCAAAAATCCGATCCGTACAAAATTCGCGGCCAGTCGGACGGTTTCCGTTTCGTCAATAAACAGTCCGGCGATCTGATTGGCGAAAAGCTCAAAGACGACAAGGCAGATTATATTAAAGACCAAACCTGCGTTACGGGCGCAGCGGATGGCATCCGTCATGCGCTTATGGTTGCCGGCGGCGTAATTATAGGCTACCAGAGGGATAAGACCCTGACATAAGCCGACGCTCACATTCAGCGGGAACATTTCAAGCTTCTTGAAGATTCCGTTGGCGGCTACCGCCGTGTCGCTGTAGGTGGCGTACAGACCGTTTGTGATCA
>CAZLCG010000034.1:0-20572 GCA_964557975.1 uncultured Eubacteriales bacterium | reverse complement strand
CCTACGGGATTGAGAAAAATTTTAATTTGATTTTAAATTAACTCCCTCAGTCTCGCTTCACTCGACAGCTCCCGCTTACAAGGGAGCCTGAAAAGGGGCAATTCCTCAGTCTCGTTTCACTCGACAGCTCCCGCTTACAAGGGAGCCTGAAAAGGGGCAATCCCTCAGTCACTTTGTGACAGCTCCCTCTGTGAGGGAGCGGAAAAGGGTTGAATTGAAAACTCCCTCAGTCTCGTTTCACTCGACAGCTCCCTTTGCACAAGGGAGCCTTTTTTACGCACAATTACAGCTTGTTTTAAAAACAGCGGACAGCCGCAAGGGCTGTCCCTACGGGATTGAGAAAAATTTTAATTTGATTTTAAATTAACTCCCTCAGTCTCGTTTCACTCGACAGCTCCCTCGGGGAGGGAGCGGAAAAGGGTTGAATTGAAAAATTCCTTTATACAAGGGAGGCTCAAAACAACGGGACAGACGAAATATCGCCTGTCCCGTTTGCCATAGCATTATTTTTTCATCATCAAATTGACCGCTGCATAAATCCAATATCCGAATATTTAAAACAGAGGGCTTGTAATTGATTTTAACAATTATTTGTTGATTTTTCGTTTTACGACAGCTCGAACTGACCTGTGTAAAGCTGATAGTATTTTCCTTTTTGCTCAAGCAGGTCGTCGTGGTCGCCGCGTTCGATTATTCTGCCGTGCTCAAGCACCATAATCGCGTTCGCGTTGCGTACGGTCGACAGCCTGTGAGCGATTACAAATACCGTCCTGCCTGCCATGAGCTTATCCATACCTTGCTCGATAAGTTTTTCCGTTCTTGTGTCAATGGAGCTTGTCGCCTCGTCAAGGATAAGCACGGGCGGATCCGCAACGGCGGCGCGGGCTATTGAAAGAAGCTGCCTTTGCCCCTGCGAAAGGTTTGCGCCGTCGCCCGTAAGAACCGTGTCGTAGCCGTCCGACAGGGCGGAAATAAATTCGTGGGCGTTAGCTAATTTCGCTGCGTTTACGATCTGCTCGTGTGTGGCGTCAAGATTGCCGTAACGGATATTATCCTCAATCGTTCCCGTGAACAGGTGAGTATCCTGCAAAACTATTCCGAGAGAACGGCGTAAATCGTCCTTTTTGATTTTTTGAATATTTATTCCGTCGTAGCGGATTTTGCCCTCGTTTATCTCGTAGAAGCGGTTTATTAGGTTGGTTACGGTGGTTTTGCCCGCGCCCGTTGAGCCTACGAAGGCAATTTTCTGCCCCGGCTTCGCATAAAGAGAAATGTTGTCAAGAACCGTCTTTTTACCGTCGTAGGAGAAGGTGACGTTTTCAAACTCGACAAGTCCCTCAAGCCTTTTATATTCAACCGAGCCGTCGGCGGAGTGCGTGTGCTTCCAAGCCCAAAGCCCCGTATGCTCGGGACATTCGGTGAGAACGCCGTTTTCCTCCCTCGCGTTTACAAGCGTAACGTAGCCACCGTCCGTTTCCGGCTTTTCGTCGATGTATTCAAAAATTCTTTCCGCACCCGCGATAGCCATAATAGCGTTGTTGAACTGCTGTGAAACCTGAGTTATGGGCTGTGAGAAGTTTCTTGAATACTGCAAGAATGTAACGAGACTGCCCGCGGTCATATGCATACCGAAAAGCCCCTTAATCGCGATTGCCGCGCCGAATGCCGCCGCGACCGCATAGTTGACGTGCGAGAGGTTGCCCATAATCGGCATAAGAATACTTGCAAAGGTGTTCGCGCCCGTCGAAGCCTTCCTTAAATCCTCGTTGATTTCATCGAAACGCTCCTTAACCTCGTCCTCGTGGTTAAACACCTTAACGACCTTTTGACCTTCTATTATTTCCTCAATATAGCCGTTAACGGCGCCTATTTCCTTCTGCTGGCGCTTGAAGAAGAAAGCTGATTTCTCGCCTAATTTTTTCGTTATGATTATCATAACGGCAACCATCATAAGCACAAGGACGGTAAGCCATTTGCCGTAGTAAATCATAAATATGAACGAGCCCACTATTGTAATCGCCGACGATATAAGCTGCGAAAGCCCCTGACTTAAAAACGCCCGTAAGGATTCAACGTCGTTTGTAAACCTTGACATTATTTCGCCGTTGGGGCGCGAATCGTAAAAGCTGATGGGCAGATCCGCAACGGAATTAAACAGATCCCTTCTCAGCGTATTAAGCGTTCTTGCGGTAAGATAGATTGAGCATTTCGATTTGCCGTAGGATGAAATTACTCCCAGAACAAATATGATAAGCATAAATATAAGATATTTCATTACCGGTCTGAAAAGCTCAAAGCCGAACTCTTCGCCCGCAATATTCGAGAGCAAATCGTCAATCAGCGGCTGAAGAAATATCGAGGCGCAGACGCTTGCAACCGAGCTTATTACTACGAAAATCATCACACCTGCAAGCAGCCATTTTTCCCTGCCGATATATTTTATAAGCCTTTTTACGGTATCAGACATATTTTTCGGCTTTTCGACAGGTCCTTTGTTATTGTTCCTTCTCGGTCCCGGCATTATTGCTCACCTCCGACTTTGTCAAAATCACCGCAGCCGTTTTGCTGCGCGGAGTAAATATCACTGTATATTTCGTTCCTTTCAAGAAGCTCCTCGTGCGTGCCGATATCATCAATTGCGCCGTTTGAAAGAATTATTATCTTGTCGCAGTCCGAAATTGAGGAAATTCTCTGCGCAATAATAATCTTTGTCGTATCGGGTATCGAGTTGCGAAGCCCCGCGCGGATTTTTGCGTCGGTCGCTGTATCGACCGCGCTTGTCGAGTCGTCAAGAATAAGTATTTTCGGTTTTTTGAGTATTGCGCGGGCAATACACAGCCTTTGCTTCTGACCGCCCGAAACATTTACGCCGCCCTGACCGAGGTCGGTGTTATAGCCGTCGGGGAAGGATGATATGAAGCTGTGAGCGTCCGCAATTTCGCATGCCTTTACAAGCTCCTCATCGGTTGCGTTCTTATTGCCCCAGCGCAGATTATCGGCTATTGTGCCCGAGAAAAGAACATTTTTCTGAAGCACCATGCTGACGGCGTCCCTAAGCGCGCTTACATCGTATTCTCTTACATCCCTGCCCCCGACAAGCACCTCGCCTTCTTTTACATCGTAAAGCCGCGGAATAAGCTGAACAAGCGAGGATTTTGATGAACCCGTAGCGCCCATAATGCCTATCATTTCTCCGCTTTCAATTTTAAACGAGGCGTTCTTTATTATGTTTTTGCCCTTTCCGTAAGCAAAGGAGACGTTCTTAAATTCAACGCTGCCGTCGGGAACGTTCCGCACGGCGTTTTCGGGCGAAACAATATCAGGGGTTTCGTCAAGAACCTCCTGAATACGCTTTGCGCTTGCCTCCGACATAAACAGCTGGGCGATCATAGCTATTGTGAAAAGGAAGCCCATAAGAATCTGCATAATGTATGAGAATACGGCGGTGAAGTCGCCTACGCCTATTTCAAAAAGCGTAATTGCCTTTGCCGAGACTATAACCACGGCGAAAATCGTCGCGTACATAACGAGCATCATGAGCGGCTCGGCAAGCATCATAATTTTTTCGGCATAAATTGACGCTTTCATAAGGTCGTCGTTGGAGTTTTTGAACTTTTCCTTTTCATAATCGGTTCTTACAAACGATTTTACAACGCGTATATTGGTAAGGTTTTCCTGAATGGACGCGTTGAATGTGTCAAATTTTTTAAGCATCGCCTTGAAGCGCTTGATGGCGATGGGTCCGCCTATGGCAAGACCGATCACAATTATCGGCAGGGAAACCGCGAACACGCCCGAAACGCGCTTGCTCATGGAAATACATATTATAAGAGCCACGACCATCTGGATGGGCGCTCTGAACAAACTCCTTATAAGCATTAAAAACGTGTTCTGTACGGTGTTTACGTCGGTTGTCATTCTTGTAATAAGCGAAGCCGTTGAGAAACGGTCGATATTTGAAAACGAGAAGGACTGTACCTTTTCAATAAGCTTCGAGCGTACGGTCGCGCCGAAGCCCATGCCTGCAACCGACGCGAGCCTTGCGGCAACCGCGCCGCAGGCAAGCGAACAAAGAGCATATATAAGCATACGAAGCCCGAGACGGACTATTTCGTTAAGATCCGCGTTGGCAACGTCGGGCGAGCTTATAATGTTAACTATGCTTGCCATTACCTGAGGAATCAGCAGCTCGAATATAACCTCACCGACCATTAAAAACGGGCATATAAAGGCGTAAACTCTGTATTTTTTTGCGTATTTAAGAAGCTTAAGCATCTTCCTCACCTCCGCTTGGTTTACTGAATTCTTTTTTCATAATTTCAAACATACGGCTCTTGTCGGGGGCGTCCTTTGAAAGATTGGCGGTAATTCTTATAATATATGAATCAAGCTGTTCAAGCTCTTTTTCGGTAAAGCCGCCGTACATTTTTTTGTCAAGCTCGTCGAAGCGGCTGTTAATAAGGACGTCAAGCGCCCTGCCTTTTTCGGTGATGCTTATTTTATTGCGCCGCATATCGTTTTCGTCGCTTACCTTATCTATAAGACCGCTTTTCTGCATCCTTTTAACCGAAACCGCGACCGACGCGGGTGAAACATTCACAGCCTTTGCAAGCTCGTTTTGCGTGCAGGTACCGGTTTCGCACAGATGCTTTATAATCGGCGGCTGGCCGAAGTAAATGCCGCTGTTGCGAAGCAGGACGTGCGTTAAATACCGTCTGTAGCACTCAAGCTCAGTAAGGTTATGAGAAATAACTTTATAATCCAAAGCCGTATGATACCTCCCTTAAAATTATTTAACCGATTTATAATTAACCGGTTAACGGATAATATTTTAGCGATATGATGTACGTTTGTCAATAATTTCACGGAAAAATATTGTAAACACTTTATGAACTTGTTAAAATAACAAAACTGTGCTACAATTACCAAATAAGGCTTTAAGGAGATGTAAAAATGGAATACAGATTTTCCGACAGGATTTCGGGGCTTCAGCCATCGGCGATCCGCGAAATACTCAAAGCAACCTCGGACCCGTCAATTATCCCGTTTGCGGCGGGCAATCCCGATGTTGCGGCTTTCCCTATCGACGATGTTAAGGTGATTTCAAAAAGAATTTTTGACAAGACGCCCGTGCTTGCCCTGCAATACGGCGTCACGGAAGGATATAATCCGTTAAGAGAAAGAATTTCCGCCTATGTGAAGGAAAAGCATAATATCGGACGTGATTTCGACAATATCATTATCACCTCCGGCGCAACTCAGGTTATGGATTTGGCGACAAAATCCCTTTGTAATTACGGCGACGTAATAGTTTGCGAAAACCCGTCGTTCATAGGCTCTTTAAACTGCTTCCGCTCATACGGCTGCAAATTAAAGGGCGTACCCGTTGAGGCTGACGGTATGGATATGAATGCGCTTGAAAATGTGCTTAAAGCCCATGAAAACGCGAGATTTATCTATACTATTCCGAATTTCCAGAATCCGTCGGGCAGAACAATGTCATATGAGAAAAGAAAACAGATGTATGCTCTCGCAAAGAAGTACGGTTTGCTCATAGTTGAGGATAACCCTTACGGCGATTTGAGAGTAGCGGGAGAAAACGTACCTTCAATTAAGAGTATGGATGAGGACGGCATAGTAATTTATGCGGGATCCTTCTCAAAAATTCTTGCGCCCGGTATCAGAGTCGCGTTTACGGTCGCTCCGTCTGAGATTATTGCTAAAATGACCGTTTGCAAGCAGGGGCAGGACGTTCACACGGCTATGTTCACCCAGCTGCTTGTTGACGAGTGGATGAAAACCACCGACTTTGAAGCGCATATTGATAAAATCCGCAGTATTTACCGCCGTAAGCTTAACCTCATGTGCGACCTTATTGACGAAAAGATGGGCGGTTTCTTCAAATATGTGCGTCCCGAGGGCGGTATGTTCGTGTGGTGCGAGCTTCCCGAAAAAGTTGATATGATGGATTTTGTTAAACGCGCGGTTGAGGAGAAGGTCGCGGTTGTTCCGGGCGTTGCGTTTATGGTTGAGGATACCGATAAGACCAACAGTATACGCCTTAACTTTACGACCCCGTCGGATGAAAATATCGTTAAGGGTATGGAAAAACTTGAAAAGGTAAAGAACGATGTCGTTTAACCTTGCCGATATAAACACAATAAAATCGGTTCTTTTAAAGCACGGCTTTACGTTTTCAAAGGCTCTCGGGCAAAATTTTCTGATAAATCCCGAGGTGTGCCCGAGGATGGCTGAGGAGGCGGTTACCGACTCCGAGGACGGTATTATTGAAATCGGCGCGGGAATAGGCGTGCTGACCGCAGAGCTTTGCAAAAGGGCGAAAAGGGTAGTTTCAATAGAGCTTGACAAAAGGCTTCTGCCCGTTCTTCCCGAAACATTGGGGGAGTTCGATAATGTTGAAATTATCAATGCCGATATTTTAAAAACGGACTTGAACGTTCTGATTAAAGAAAAATTTTCCGACTGTAAAAACGTGTCGGTGTGCGCGAATCTGCCTTACTATATAACCTCGCCCGTAATTATGAAGCTTTTGGAGGATAAGCTTCCCATAAAGCAGATAGTCGTTATGGTGCAGAAGGAAGCCGCCGAAAGGCTTACCGCCGAGGTCGGCTCAAGGGAGTCGGGCGCGATTACTGTCGCTGTAAATTATTATGCCGCCGCCGAAGCTCTTTTTAACGTCGGCAAAGGCTCGTTCATGCCGCCGCCTAAGGTCGATTCGGCTGTTATAAGGCTGAAATTATACAGCGAGCCGCCCATAAAGAATATTGATGACGGGCTTTTCTTTAAGATGGTCAGGGCGATATTTATGCAGCGAAGAAAGACCGCCTTAAACGGAATATCGTCAGGGCTTAATTTGCCTAAGGATAAGGTTAAACAGGCTATGGAGAATGCCCTGATAAGCCCCGAAATACGGGCGGAAAGGCTTACTATGGAGGAGCTTTGTATGCTCTCAAACGAAATAAAAAGGGTGATGTAAATGTATTCTTATAAAACAAAGGGAACCTGCTCTGCTCAGATTGACGTTGAGCTTGACGGCGATACAGTTAAGTTCGTTAAGTTCTACGGCGGATGCAACGGCAATCTTCAGGGTCTTTCGAGAATTGTTATCGGCAAATCCGTCGATGAAATTGCCGAAAGTCTTGAAGGTATAAAGTGCGGTATGCGAAGCACCTCCTGTCCCGACCAGCTCGTAAAGGCTTTAAGAGAAGCGCAGAAGCACGGCGGATAACAAATTTGTCAAAAAACATATTTATATGTTGACTTTTTGACGCTTTAAGATTATAATCGTTTCCGAAGCCAAACGAAAATTCAATATCAGGGGTGCTGGCGGTAAGCCGGCTGAGATAAAGGATTATTCCTCCTTTGACCCTATAACCTGATGCGGGTAATGCCGACGTAGGAAGCTGTTGAAAGAAATAAAAACACGCCTTACGGTTTTTGGGATTTCCGTAAGGCTTTTATTCTTATTTAAAGGGATGGTTTTATGAAAAAATCGACTTTAAGGTTGGTCGAAAGCGCGCTGCTTATTGCAATCGCCGCGGTGCTGGAGCTTATTTCAAAGCTCATCGGTCTTGAACTGCCGTTCGGCGGAACGATTACGGTTGCAAGTATGTTCCCAATAGTTCTGATTGCGTACAGATACGGCGTAAAGTGGGGGCTTTTAAGCGGATTTACTTATTCTCTTATTCAAATGCTTATGGGCGTAAAGGTAATTTCAGCTATGTTCCTGCCGGGGGACGACCAAATGGCGATTTGGCAGGCTCTCTGCGTATGTCTGCTCGACTATGTTGCGGCTTATACGGTTCTCGGCTTCGGAGGAATTTTCAAGGGCAAATTTAAAAAGCCTGCCGCCGAGCTTGCTTTGGGCGTTGTCGTCGCATTGCTTTTAAGGTATATTATCCACATTATCTCGGGCGCGATATTCTACGGCGCATGGGCGGAATGGTTCTTCTCGCAGGAGGGCTTCTATGAAATCGGCGGGAAAATTCTTTCAACCTTCTCGGGTACGGGACTTGCCGTGGTTTATTCGATTTTCTATAACGGGCTTTATATGATTCCC
Organism: uncultured Eubacteriales bacterium; assembly: GCA_964557975.1. GTDB lineage: Bacteria > Bacillota > Clostridia > Oscillospirales > Acutalibacteraceae > Fimenecus. Next base: position 12,492 of record CAZLCG010000034.1, on the reverse strand, counting down.
GAAATAATAATTACAACGATTGCAGCCGCTGTTCTCGGCAATTTCCCTCAAATTACGGGCGTTAAAAATAAGACTTCCGAAAAAGCCTGACAGCAATTTGTTGAAAATATAATAAAATCGGCTGTTTCAATTCGTTTACCGAACAATTGAAACAGCCTTTTTTCAGGCGTTGGACAGCCGAAACCGATATGCCGAAAGGCATACGGCGTTCTGTTCTCCCATGCCTATCTGCCGTCCATGGCATCCGACGCCATATCGCCCGCGCCCGTAACTACGTCGCCGACTATATCGCCTGCGCCCGTAACTACGTCGCCGACCATATCGCCCGCACCCGTAACCGCGTCACCGACCATATCGCCCGCGCCTGCCGCGTTGTCACCCGCATCGGATACGGCGCTGCTTACGGAATTTTCGGAATTGCTTTCGGAAATCTTACCGTCTTCCGCTTTGCCGCAGCCTGCGAAAACGACCGCGCACATAACAAGCAGGACGCCGATGATTATTAACGCTTTTTTCATAGTCGCTTCTCCTGTTTTTTTGTTTCGGACAGTTATAGTTTTAACCTTAAATTATAAATTATTATTTATTTCGTCAGAATCCCGCCGTCCTCATAGAGCAACAGCAGAATGTCATCCTCATAGCCTGTGGTTTCGTCTATATAGACAAGCACCTCTGAGCCGTCCTGACTTTTGCAGTGGAACTCATAAGCGGATTTTTCGTTTTTAGAATCGGTCGGAATCACGGCTCTCCTTGAGGACATCACCGTTAAAGCGGGGCTGACGCTCTGTTTTGCCTCGTCTTCGGATAAATAAGGCGCGGAAATCGCTCGGTCAAAGTGGTTCATAATATACCCTCGGCTGTCAAAGGATATTATCCCTCCCGTTTCAAGGCTGACGCTCACTTTAATAAGGTCGGGATAGCAGATCACGCCGTCGGCGTCATAGGCAAAATTTACCGTGCATATTCCGTCGGTCGTAGAATAATAGCTGTCTTTCATATTGCCGAAGCCCTTGGAGGAAAGAAACTCCGAGGCTTTTTTTATCGCGTCACCGGCAGAGAGCTTCGCTTCGCCCGCGTAAGACGAGCCGAGGACATAGAGCATATAACCGCCCTGCTTTGACACGGCAAGACCGAAGGCTTCGGTTGAAAACAGATAGGCGGGAACAGTGCCTTCGCTCTCGCCCGAAAATGTAACGGCGGAAACATCCGTTCCGATAAAATCGGCGGCAATTTGCCGCGCCTCGTCCTTTGATATTTCCTCTTTTCCCTCAAGAAGCTTGGGCTTTTGGTTTAAAATGTGGTCGGAGAACGGACCGTCATAAATCAGCGTCGGGTAATCGGAAACAGTCTGCTCCGCGTCGCTCATTGCCGCTTCGAGGGATTGAAGCTGTTCATCGCTTTTTTGTAAGGTGCTGTCGGTTGCTTCAAACGAGAGAGTGCCGTTCTGCACGCCCAAAAGCATGGAGGAAAGCTCCTGCGACAGCTTTTCGGAAACGCTTAAAAGACTGTTAAGCTCTTCTCTTTCCTTTTCGGTTATACTCTCGCCCGCAGCGGTCTTTCTGTTAAGCGTTGCAATAAACGCGCCTACCTGAGAAAGAAATTTGCATGTATTGTCAAGGTGGGCGTCGGCAACAGGCAGAGCCGCAAGGCTGTTTTTCGCTCCCGAAGCGTCGCGGGCAAGGTTCTGCGCCATGGCTTCGAGCATCGTCGGGGTGTTTGCATATATGCCTTTTTTAAGGCTGGTGTTTATAGACGAAACGTAGGTGTCAAGCTCCGTAAGCGCGCGCTGGCTCGATACATTCAGCTGCCTTGACAGTTTATTTGCTCTTACGGCGCTGACAATTAAACCCGCCGCGAGGGCGGCTGTTATGAAAATAACATATAAATATTTTCTGATTTTTGTCCGTCGGGATACTGTTTTTTCCAATTTTTTCACCTCATAAATATATTTTGTAAATTTTTTATAAATATACGGCGAAATGTAATCATTATTGTTTGCCAAACCTTACGTTTTGATGTATAATAAACAATAATATGTAACTTTGGGGAGAATGGTTTTTTGGAGATTTATCTTGATAACAGCGCGACGACAAGACCTTGCTCTCTTGCCGTTTCAAAAGCCGAATACGCCATGACCGAGTGCTACGGAAATCCGTCCTCTCTTCACGAAAAGGGTCTGTCAGCCGAGCTGCTTCTTGACGAAACGAGAGAGATTATTGCAAAAAGTCTGTCTGCGGAAAAATCGGAAATTTTCTTTACTCCGAGCGGCACGGCGGCTAATAATACGGCAATTTTCGGCGCGGTAAACGCTCTGAAGCGCCGCGGCAACAAAATCGTAACGACCGCGTTTGAGCATCCGAGCGTTCAAAGATGCGCGGATAAGCTTTCCGAGGACGGCTTTGAGGTTGTAAGGCTCGCGCCGGACAGCGACGGGAATATAAGCGTTCAAAAATTTGAAAACGCCGTTGACGAAAATACAATTTTAGTGAGCGTTATGGCGGTTAATAACGAAACGGGAAGTATTCTACCGTTCGATAAAATTAAAAAAATTATTAAAAAGAAAAATTCGCCCGCACTTTTACACATCGACGCGGTTCAGGCTTATATGAAAATTCCGCTGAAGCCCGCCGCAGCGGGAGCTGACCTTATGACCATGAGCGCTCATAAAATTCACGGACTTAAAGGCTCGGGCGCGCTTTATAAAAACAAATCGGTTCGTATTAAGCCGTATATTTTAGGCGGCGGGCAGGAAAACAATATCTGCTCGGGCACGCAGGCTATGCCTGCGATCGCCGCTTTCGGAGGGGCGGTTGAGGCTTTCGGCAGTACAAACCGAAGATTGGAAGAGGTTCGTGAGCTTAATTCTTATTTAAGACAAAAAATATCTAAAATTGACGGAATAGAAATAAATTCGCCCGAAAATGCCCTGCCTTATATAATTAACCTTTCGCTTTCAAAAATACCCTCGCAGGTTTCGGTAAATTATTTTTCAATGAACGGCATATATATTTCGGCAGGCTCCGCCTGTTCAAAGGGACACAGGAGCGAGACGCTCGTTTCAATGGGGCTTTCGCCCGAGAGAACAGACACTGCGGTTCGCGTAAGCTTTTCTTACGAAACGACCCGCGAGGATATCGACGGATTTGTAAAAACGGCTCAAAAAGCGCTTTCGGAATTAAGAAGAAAATAAGGATATACTATGAAAGAAATCATTTTAATTAAAAACGGCGAGCTTGCTCTTAAGGGGCTCAACCGTTCTTCCTTTGAAGCGGCGCTTGCAAAAAATATCAGGCGCAGGCTTGCTCCCTTAGGCAAGGTTAAGATTACCTGTATGCAGTCAACCATGACCGTTGAGGCGCAAAGCGAAGAATACGATATGGACGAAGCTATAAATATTCTTTCAAGAATTTTCGGTATAGCGGGCTTCCAAAGGGCGGCGCAGGTTGAAAAGGATATGTCGGTTATTTTGAACACGGCGCCCGAGTATCTCAGAGAACAGCTTGAAAACGCTTCCACGTTTAAGGTCGAAGCGAAGAGAAGCGACAAGAGCTTTCCGCTGACGTCGCCGCAGATCAGCGCGGAAACAGGAGGGGCAATACTCCAAAAATTCCCGCGACTTTCGGTTGACGTTCGCAATCCCGATTTGACGGTTACGGTAGAGATAAGGGATCATCACGCGTTTATAAGGGGCGGTCAGATTAAAGGCGCGGGCGGTATGCCCGTAGGTACGGGCGGCAAGGCTATGCTTTTGATAAGCGGCGGAATAGACAGCCCCGTCGCAGGCTGGATGATGGCAAAAAGAGGCGTCGTGTTGGACGCGGTTCATTTTGCTTCTCCTCCGTTCACATCGCCTCAGGCTGAAATTAAGGTTCACGATTTATTAAGGCAGGTTTCACGGTACAGCGGCGATATTGCGCTTCACACAGTACCGTTTACAAAAATACAGGAGCAAATCAGGGATAACTGTCCCGAGGAACTGTTTACGCTTGTTATGCGACGATTTATGATGCGTATTTCAAATGCGGTTGCGGAAAAAACGGGATGTCAGGCGGTTGTTACGGGCGAAAGCATAGGTCAGGTTGCCTCGCAGACGATGCCCGCGCTTGCCTGCACGGACGCCGTTTCCTCACTGCCTGTGTTCAGACCGCTTATTGCGATGGATAAGGAAGAAATAATTAAAATTTCAAGAAAAATCGAAACCTTTGATATATCAATAAGACCGTATGAGGATTGCTGTACGGTGTTTACTCCTAAGCATCCGAGAACAAGACCGACAATAGAAATGCTTGAAAAGGCAGAGGCTGTTTTTGACCTTGACTCCCTTATAAACGAAGCGGTTGAAAACACAAAATTTGAAATAATCAGGTGACAAAGCCGAATGAAACCCGAGGAAAAGCTCGTAAAGCTGCTTAAAGAAAAAAAACTGACCGTTGCGACTGCCGAGTCGTGTACGGGCGGACTTATCGCAAAAAGAATTACCGATATTCCCGGCTCATCCGGCGTGTTTGAGTGCGGAATAGTAAGCTATTCCAACAGGATAAAGAGCGAAATTCTCGGCGTCAGCGAAGAAACGCTTAATATGTACGGCGCAGTCAGCGAGCAAACGGCAAGGGAAATGGTTTCGGGAGCGTTAAAGGTCAGCGGAGCGGATATCGCCGTTTCGGTAACGGGAATTGCGGGACCGGATTCGGACGGAACCGACAAACCCGTGGGTCTTGTGTATATTGCGGTTTCGGACGGGAAAAGCACGGTAGTTAAAAAATATCTAAACAGCTTTGTCGAGGATATTCGTCAGAATAACAGAAACAAATCCGCCGACGAGGCACTTAATACGATTTTGGAGAGATTGAGCGATGAATGATGAATTTGATATGAAAGGCGCTTCGGGCGACGCTCGGGACGACGGGAACGGGCAGGACGGTCTTTTGGGAAGCGAAACGCTTAAAGAGATACCGAATCCCTATCAGTCGGCTCACGAAGCCGACGGCGGCGACGCGGGAAAGGCTCCGAAAGAGGAACGGACCGACAGCGGCGAGGTACATAATCCGAGCGCTCAGGCAGAGCCCGAAAAGAAAAAAAAGGCATCGGGAACAATAAACAAAATAATCATGATAATTGCCGTCATTGTTTTTTTGATCACGGCAGGCGCGCTTATTAAGAATTATGTTGAAATCAGACAAAACCAATCGAATATGGAAAAGCTTGCCGAACAGGTCGGCATAGATGAAACCGAGGTTGACAACACCAAGGTCGGCGAGGACGGTATCCTTGAAAAATACCGCAGCGCGTATAATCAGAACAACGACCTTGTAGGGTGGATTAAAGTGCCTAATACGACGATAAACCATCCCGTTGTTCAGGCAGGGAATAACAGCCAGTATCTCAGAAGGGATTTTTACGGCACATATGATAAGCGCGGCACCGTGTTTATGGATTACCGCGACCATGCGGACAATCTGTGCAAAAATACCATACTTTACGGGCATAATTTCCTTGACTCGACAATGTTTTCGGATCTTGAAAAATACAAGAGCATCGACTTTTACAAAGCCTCGCCCGTGATTGAATTTAACACGATTTACAAAAACTATAAGTGGAAGGTTTTCGCGGTGTTTATGACAAACGCCGACGCGGCGGACGACAACGGATATGTTTTTAATTATATTTACCCGTTTATGACGGATGATAACTTTGAAGATTATATTGAAGAGCTTGCCCAGAGGTCGCTGTATTTTACGGGCGTGGATGTGAGAAAGACCGATAAAATTCTCACGCTTTCCACCTGCACGAGAGATATGGACATAAAGGGCAACGGTCAGACCAACGCAAGGCTTGTGGTTGTCGCAAGGCTTGTAAGAAGCGGCGAGAGCGAAAGCGTTAATACATCCGCAGTGATTGCGAATGATAACCCGAGGTATCCGCAGATTTGGTATACCGCTCATAATCTCAACAACCCGTTTGTCAATGCGTACAGATGGTTCCCGGAAGGAGTTGAATATTGATTTGGCGCGGAATGATGATAAGGATTTTAATTCCGAAAATACGCTGCCGGCTGATAACGGCGGAACAGATATTAAATCGGACAGCGAGGAGGCTTATGTTCTTCCCGCCGCCGAAAGATCGGACGATATTTTTAACGATATTATGAAAAACACGGAAGGCTCCGCAGTATATGAGGAAAAAACGACAAGGCGCGTCAAATATCAGGGCGAAAAGCACCTTGTTGCGACTGACAATCCGTTTCAGTCCGAAAGAAGCGGTGAAAATGACGAAGCTCAGCCCGAGCTTTCATACGACGCTCCCGAAAAGAAAAAGCAGCTAAAAACCTTTAATGAAATCGGCGGCGGAATTGTAAGAAAAATATTCCCGAACAAGCAGGATAAAAAATCGGAATTTATAAGAAAACTCGTTATGGATCTGTCGGTGCTTGTGCTAATCGGCTGCGCAGTGGCTTTTGCGGTTATTTTCGTTCAGAGCAACGACGCCGAGAAACAGCAGTCGGGGCTTGCAAGTCAGATTACCGACGTTTCGAGCCGTGAGGAGGAAGAAAAGCTGTGGGAGGATTTTTACGCCAAGTACCCGAACATTACGGTCCCCGACGGTATGATGGCAAAATACGCATACCTTTACGCGCTCAATCAGCAGCTTGTGGGCTGGATAAGCATCCCGAACACGGGCATTGATGTTCAGGTGGTTCAGTCGGACGATAATTCGGATTATCTTAAAAAGGATTTTTACGGGAATTACAGCCGTTACGGCTGTCCGTTTATGGATTACCGAAACGACGCTAAATATCTTAATCAGAATACGATCATTTACGGTCATCATATGAGCGACGGGCTTGTTTTTGCGGAACTCAGTAAATATAAAACGCTGGACGGTTTCCTTGAGTCGCCTATCATCAGCTTCGACACCCTTTATAAGTCCTATCAGTTTAAGATTTACGCTGTTATTATCACAAACAGCAGGGAAGAAGATGACAACGGCTACATCTTTAATTACACGGTCACTTCTTTCCAAAGCACCGAGAATTTTGACGCCTATATTGCGGCGCTTGACGAAAGAAAGCTTTACACAACGGGCGTCGATATCAATTCGGGCGATAAGCTGATCACGCTTTCGACCTGTACCTATGAGTTTACCGACGCAAGGCTTGTCGTTATCGGCAGAATGCTGAGAACGGGCGAAACCGCAGACATTGACACTACCTACGCCGTTACGAACGGAAATCCGCATTATCCGCAGATTTGGTACGACAGCTTGGGCAAACAGAATCCTTACGCGAACGCCGAAAGATGGTATCCTGAGGAATGACAGCAGGGTAATTTAAGAAAAATTTTATATAAGGTGGTAATTAAGAGATGAATATGAGGTTGTTTTCACTTTGCCGTGACGGCGAAAACATACCCGTTAAGCTGGAGATAAAAATTATCGGCAGTCTTAACAATTTTGCGGACGACGATATTTCGTTTTGCGAATGCGCTTCACTCAAAGAACTGTTCGCAGGTCTTTCGGTCGCGCTCAAAGAAAGCGAATTTGTTGTTATCGCCGTTTCGGGTTCTGTTTATAACGGAGTTAAGCTGAAGCTTTTGAAGGCTCTGTCCGTAACATCGGAACAAAACGAAGAGGTGCTTAATAAGATTAAGGATTTGGGCCTGTCGCAGGAGGCTGCCGAGAAAAACGCGGCTATGCCCGTAAATGCAACGGTGTTCCTATCAAATGACGGCGTTTATTCGGGCTTTGCCTTAAAGAAGGGCAGACAGACTATCGCCGTTATTCCTCTTGATGAAACAAGAACGGACGCGGTGCTTAAAAGAGGGCTTATTCCGTATATTACAAACGGCGGAACGCTCGCAAAAGCTCAGCCCGAGGCGGTTAACGAGCCTAAGCCCGTAAGCGCGGAAAAGAAGGAAGCTGAAGAAAAAAACGGAGACGTTGATTACTCCCGAACGGAAACCGCGCTCAGAGCTCTCAACATATTAAAGGAATCCAACGTTAAGATAGCGGTAAACGCAAATGCAAATTCCGCCGTGCTTAAAAGCTGGGGCGAAAGCCTTGAGGGCTTTTCGGAATACTTTACATTCACTCCTCATATTGAGGACAGGGGAGATTACAATGTTACCGATTACACCGCGCAGATGGCAAAGTCCGCGAAAGGGCTTTCGGGCGCGACGCTCGGCGCATGCATTTCCGATATTTTCACAACCGATGAGTGCGATTTCATTTGCATAGCGGTTGCTACGGATAAATCCGCTCTCGTAAGAAAGCTTTATAAAGAGGCTGATGAAACAGACGGGGAGTTTATAGAGGTTGCAACAGAGGAGCTTTTTGCGCTTATCAGCGAAAAGGCGTCGGGCAACAGCGCCGTCGGTATTGAAATAGCGCAGGAGGAGGCGCCGGATAAAACGGGATTTTTCCAAAAAAAACAGGGTAAAATCACGCTCGGCATAATTGCTGTTTTGCTTGTCGCGGCGGCTGTGGTATGCGTTCTTTTCTATATAAATTCCAAGAGCAACAATGAAGAAATCACAACAGAGCCCACGGTTACCGAAACGGTTACGGAGGAGCCGACAACCGAGCCCGTCACGGTTGAAACCATGCCGCTGTCAAAGCTTATCAGATATGAAGCGGTAAACGGAATACTGGATAAGGAAACCGTTGAAGAGACTACCGCTCAGGCAGGCGCGATAGTGCCTGCCGCCGACGAAACCTCCGCCCCCGCCGCAGAGGACGCCGACGCGGTTCCCTCGGTAATCACGCTTAACGGTACGGAGGTTGAGGCGAAAGAGGCAATAGCGAGAATTGTCGAAGCGGAGATGGATAACACATACAGCGCCGAGGCGATCAAAGCTCAGGCGGTTGTAACCTACACATATCTTAAATACAGGGATACGGGCTGGAAAATAAGCAACGTTACCGCAAGCGACGTCTGCTCGCAGGAGGTTTTAGCGGCCGTTACAGAGGTGTTCGGTCAGTATCTCGCTTATAACGACGAGACGGCGTTTACGCCCTACTGCCTTATGAGCGCGGGCAAAACCGCATCCTCGGAGCTTGTTTTCGGCGTTAAATACGATTATCTCGGCAATGTGGCCAGCACATCCGACAAGCAGAGGGATAATTACAAGCAGGAAACGCTTGTTACTGCCGATGAAATCCGTCAGGCTGTTTCGGCGTACGACGCTTCAATTACTCTCGGCGACGACGCTTCGGCATGGCTCAATATCACAGCCCATGACGCCGCCGTAAGCACGGGCACGGGCTACGTTGAAAAAATGACGGTAGGCGACAGAGAGGTTTCGGGCACAGTGTTTATTTACGATATAATGAAAGAAAAGAACCTTGCCTCGCCTTGCTTCAGCATTTCATATAACTCTGCCGACAACACCTTTGTTATAACGACCTTCGGTTCGGGCTACGGCGTAGGTATGAGCCAGAAGGGTGCGGACAGACTTGCGGTTTCAGGCTCAAAATACGGTAAGATACTCGATACCTATTACCCCGGCACGGTATTGACGGCGGTTTAATATAAGGAGGACAAAAATGGCTATACTTGTTACAGGCGGAGCGGGCTTCATAGGCTCGCACACAGCGGTTGAACTTTTAAACGCGGGTTATGAAATTGTCGCGGTTGATAATTTCTATAATTCAAGCCCCAAATCCATAGACAGAATTAAGGAACTGACGGGTAAGGATTTCAGAACCTACGAATGCGACATCCGCGACAGCGAGAGTATGGATAAAATCTTTAAGGAAAACAAAATAGAAGCCGTTATCCATTTCGCGGGGCTTAAGGCTGTCGGCGAATCCTGCCGCAAGCCGATTGAATACTACGACAACAACATCGGCGGAACTTTAAAGCTTTGCGACGTTATGAGAAATAACGGCTGTAAGAATATCGTTTTCAGCTCCTCGGCTACGGTTTACGGAATGAACAACGCTTCGCCTCTTAAAGAAACGATGAAAACAGGCGGAACTACGAACCCCTACGGCACGACGAAGTATATGATTGAAATTATACTTGAGGATATTTGCAAGGCGGACAGCGAATGGAACGCGACCCTGCTTCGTTATTTCAATCCCATCGGCGCGCATAAGAGCGGCAGGATAGGCGAAAACCCGAACGGTATCCCCAACAACCTTATGCCCTATATCACGCAGGTCGCGGTCGGAAAGCTTGAATGTCTTTCGGTTTACGGCGACGATTACGACACTCCCGACGGTACGGGCGTAAGAGATTATATTCACGTTGTTGATTTGGCTGAGGGACATGTTAAGGCGGTTCAAAATATTCTTGAGGGCGGCAAGGGCGTTCAGGTGTTTAATTTAGGCACAGGCAAGGGCTACAGCGTGCTTGATATTGTCCATGCGTTTGAAAAAGCGACGGGCGTTAAGCTCAATTATAAAATTGTCGGGAGACGTCCGGGCGATATAGCGATCTGCTATTCGGATCCGACAAAGGCAAAAGAGGTTCTGGGTTGGACTGCGAAGCGCGATATTGAAGAAATGTGCGAGGATTCGTGGCGCTGGCAGTCGAACAACCCGAACGGATTTGACAGCTGATAAGGCTTGGAGGATATAATTATGAAAAAAAAGGGACTTATTATTGTTATCGCGGTTGTTCTTATAATCGTTGTAATTGCAGGAGCGGTCGTTTCATCTTATAACGGACTTGTTGAGGAACGCGAGAATGTTACCACGGCGCAGGCAACGGTTCAGACCCAGCTTCAAAGACGCGCGGATCTGATACCTAATCTTGTAAGCACGGTTAAAGGATATGCCGCTCACGAGGAAGAGGTCTACACACAGCTTGCAAATGCCCGTGCGGCGCTTTCGGGCGCGGCTACCGTTGATGAAATGAACGAAGCGAACTCACAGCTTGACAGCGCTCTTTCAAGGCTTCTTGTTGTGGTTGAAAACTACCCTGAATTAAAGGCTGACGAGCAGTTTATCAATCTTCAGGATGAGCTTGCGGGAACGGAAAACAGAATCGCGGTTGCAAGAAACGACTATAACACGGCGGCGCAGACCTATAACACGCATATTCAGAAATTCCCGGCAACGGTTATTGCATCGGTCTTTAATTTTGAAAAGGCGGAATACTTTGAAGCGAGCGAGGAGTCGGAAACGGTCCCTTCGGTCATCTTTGAATGATCTGTCGGGTGAGAAGTGATATGAAAAGGTTCCTTGCGGTTATCTGCGCGGCGGCGATTTCGGTTCTCTTATCCGTACCCGCGGCTGCGGAGGTCGAATACCCCGAACCTACCGAGCAGTTTTTTGTAAACGACTTTGCGGATTGCATCTCCGACGGGGATGAAAAAGAAATGTGCAATATTGCGCGGGCGCTTTACGAGCAGACTAAGGCGCAGGTAGTCTGCGTAACTGTTGAAAGTCTTGAAGGGCAGGATATACGCCAATACGGGCTTGGGCTCGGCAGAGAGTGGGGTATAGGCGAAAAGGATGAGGATACGGGCGTCCTTTTGCTGCTTTCATACTCTGACAGAGAAATCGACATTGAGGTGGGGTACGGGCTTGAGGGCGCTTTGCCTGACGGAAAAACGGGCAGAATACTTGACGAATACGCTATGCCGTATTTAAAAAACGATGATTTTTCAACGGGGCTTCGCGAAGCGTTCACGGTGCTTGTTAACGAAACGGCGACGGAGTTTGGCGTTACGGTCGACGGCTATACCCCGATGGAGGATGATGAAACTGACGGCATAGAAAGCATAGGAGAAGTTATTGCCCTTTTGATTGTCATTTTTATTACAGTCGTTTTAAGCTCGAGAAGATTTATATTTGTAAGAAACAGAGGTAATTATCGCGGCGGATTCCGTGGCGGCGGCTTTGGCGGCGGCTTTGGCGGCGGCTTTGGCGGCGGATTCGGCGGAGGTCCTTCAGGGGGCTTTGGCGGAGGCGGAGGTTCTCACGGCGGCGGCGGCTCATTCGGCGGCGGCGGCTCATTCGGCGGCGGCGGAAGCTCAAGAGGATTTTAACTTATAACCCAAACGCAGATGTTCCCCTCCTCTAAGGGCGCGGGCATCCTTGCCGCGCCGTTTTTTTATCTTATTGAAGGTGTACACCTTTTTGGGCTTCCTTGTATAAAGGAATATTTATATATCCAACTCGTAGGGACAGCCCTTGCGGCTGTCCGCTGTTTTTAAAGCAAACTGTAATTGTGCGTAAAAAAGGCTCCCTTGTGCAAAGGAAGCTGTCAGCGTAAGCTGACTGAGGGATTGCTCCTTTTTAGGCTCCCTTGTAAGCGGGAGCTGTCAGCGTAAGCTGACTGAGGGATTGCTCCTTTTCAGGCTCCCTTGTAAGCGGGAGCTGTCGAGTGAAACGAGACTGAGGGATTGTAAATAAAATCAAAAAACGAATTTTATTTTTTCTAACATGTCAATCCCTCCGTCAAACGCAATGCGTTTGCCACCTCCCTTTACACAAGGGAGGCTTAGAACGACTGAGGAAGTTATTTTCAAATCAAATTTTCCCTCA
>CAZLCG010000033.1:2132-20671 GCA_964557975.1 uncultured Eubacteriales bacterium | reverse complement strand
ACTTATGATGGAAGCCCTAAAAAACTGAATGCCGATAATAAAAGTGGTGCAAATTACGCCATTGCACATGCCGTCGAAGTTGCGCTTGAGCAAATCATTGAATTTAACAAACAGGAAGGCAAATCCGAGGATTCATCTATCCTGTTGCTTGGTAGGTTCGGCTTTGACGGTGATAAGTTGGAAAAATCGGGTTTGTTTGAATACATTGATCGAGGAAGCAAACTCAAAAGCGTAAAATATCCGAAACTCAACATCACATTTATGACAGCTCACGCCTCTAAAGGCTTGGGATACGACAATGTTATTGTTGTAAATGGACGCAATGAAACATACGGTTTCCCCTCAAAGATTGAGGACGATCCTGTTCTTGCATTTGTTATCAAGGGTGACCGATCTATCGACTATGCCGAAGAACGACGTTTGTTCTATGTGGCAATGACAAGAACAAAAAATCGTGTCTATTTTATTGCCCCCGAACAAAATCCGTCGGAGTTCCTACTTGAAATCAAGCGCGATTACAAAAACGTTGTTCTTCGTGGTAATTGGAACGAGGAACTGCCCCAAAACACCCTCACAAAGAAAACCTGTCCTATCTGCGGTTATCCGATGCAATTCCGTTATAAAAACGCTTATGGATTACGGTTGTTTATTTGCACAAATGAACCAGAAGTCTGTGGTTTTATGACGAACGAATATAAAGCAGGAAAACTTTCTATACTTAAATGTGATCGGTGTAGGGATGGCTATCTTATTGTAAAACCCGGAAAAGAAAATAGTTATTTTCTCGGTTGTACCAATTATAAAAAAGATGGTACAGGATGCGGAAGATTTATTACGCCCAAATACTATTATGAAATGTTCAAAATGGATCCCGAACCCGTGCCTGCAAAAGAGTTTATATCTGCAACAGCTAAAACACCGACACAAATTCAAGTTGCAATGACTCAGCCGCAACACGAACAAGTTAAGGCTATAAAAAAGGCAAGCGTTAAAGCGATTATGTTTGAGGACAATGATCTAAATGACATAATTTATACTGTTTTACAATGCCTCTCTCACATCAGCGAAAAGAGGTATTATGGCATAAACATTTTAGCAGATGTTCTTCGCGGCGCTAACAGCAAACGCATTGCAGATGCGGGATTGGACAATCTACCAGAGTATGGAAAACTTAAACAAGTTCACCGTGATGATTTAATTGTCATTATTGAATGGTTGATTGAAAATCATTTTATATTAAAGACAAAACATCCTACATACCCTGTGCTTCATCCTACTTATGAAGGTATGCATTATGGCGAAACTATAACGTTCAACAAACTTAAAAAGCTTTTTGATAGATTGAATTCTTAATAGATTATGTTAAGCAGTTTGAAGCGGTCTTTGTAAAACGGGAAAAGGAAAAAGCCAATGCGGAGCGTATGATGTCGGCGGAAAAGGCAAAGGTGGACATTGTAACCCTGAAATGCAGGGACGAGGATTTGGGCACTCTTTTCAAGCACATTTATGAGGATATGGTAGCTGGAAGATTGTCGGTGGAACGCTTTGATAAGCTATCTACCGAGTATGAAGCCGAGCAAAAGGAAGTTAAGGTAAAGATTGTTCAGCTGCAAGAACTCATTGACAGCGGAGAGCAGGAACAGCACGACTTACAGCAATTTCTGAAAAATGTCCGCAAGTACACCGATCCCGAAAAGCTAACGGCTGAAATCCTGAACAATTTGGTTGATAAAATTGTGATTCATGTTCCTGACAAGAGCAGCGGGCACAGAAAACAAAAGATTGAGATTTACTACAAGACTGTCGGTATTATTGAAATTGCCGACGAAGATTGCATTGCACTTGACGGCAGACTTGGTATGCAAAACCGTAAAAAGAAAACTGCCTGACAGCGCAAAGTGGCGGCACAGCCATAAGGCTGCACCGCCACTCTACATAAATACTTCGTTACCGCACCTCAACTAAACCGAAAACCGTTCTTTTTTGATCAAAACAATCCCGTAATGCCGCCTATTATCGACTCGACGGCAGATTTGGTTGTAGTGGTTGTTGTGGGCGCGGCGCCCCAAACCTGAACGTAAATCTCCTTACCCTTTTCATAAGAGCCGCCCGCTTCGGGAGTAAGCGCTATTACCTCGTCCGCATTGTGCGAACCGTCATTGTTTTTCTCAATTTTTTTGCAGACAAAGCCCGCGTCGGTGAGTACCTTTTCCGCTTCGGTGTAATTCATACCCGAAACATCCGGCAGGGTAACGTATTCTATACCCTTGCTGACCGTTAATTTCAAGTCGGAGCCTTTGGGGACCTGCGTTCCGGCGGCGGAACCCTGAGAAATGATATACCCCGTCTCGACCTCGCTCGAGTATTCATACTCAACTATAAAGTTAAACCTTGATTTTTGAACGGCGTCGCTCGAAATTCTCGAGTAATTCTGCCCCGTAAAATCGGGAACTTCAATCATTTCGGCAGAAACCGCCTCGGTTGTGGTTTCCGCAGGATTTTCCTGCTTATACTCATAAAAAAGATACCCGCCCAGAGCAATAAGCCCCACAGCAACACATATACCGAACGTAATAAGCGCCATTTTGATTTGCTCCTGCTTGCGCTGCTCCTGACGGGCAAGCCGTTCAAGCCGCTTGCGCTCCGCCGCTTCCTCCTCGGTCGTAGAAGGCGCTTCAACCTCACGCTTACGTTGTTTTGAAGCCATAGTACTCGGCGAACCCGAAAGCTCCTCGCGAAGCTCGTCAACCGTCGCGGTTCTGTCGCCCGGTTCAATCATCAAAGCATTATCAAGCGCCGAGGTAAGGTATGCAGGCAGGCTTTCCGCGAATTTGGGCGGAATCATCAGCTTATCGTTGGTAAATCTTTCATTGGCAGGCGCGGGCGTAGAGCCGACAAGAGCCCTGTAAACAACAGCGGCGACGCCGTAAACATCAGTCCATGCTCCGACGTCGTTTACGTCGTTATACTGTTCAATAGCGGCGTAGCCCGAAAAAATCTCGGCATTAAACTTCGTATTCGCGCATCTTGCGTCCGCAATCATAAAGTCTGTAAGCCTTAGCTTGCCGTCGCGCCCCAAGACAAGAGTGTTCGGCGAAATTCCGCAGTGAAAGACATCCATTGAATGAAGAACCGAAACCGTCGTAAGCAAGGGCATAATAAGCATTTTAACCCTTTCCCATGAAAGATAACCTGTTCTGCTCTTAAGCAAAAACTCCCTGAGACTGATGGTTTCAAGCCATTCCGAAACAGCGTAAGCTGTATTATTTTCTTCAATTATGTCAATTACAGGTATGAGCGCAGTCAGATCGCGCGCGCGGGCGAGCTTTCTCCAAAGCGTCAAAAAAGCACGTACCCCGTCATAAAAAGCAAGCTCGCTGCCCTCTTTTACAATAACGGCGGTATCGCCGTAAAGCCTTTTTATATGCGTCTCAGGCAAAAATTCGCGTATCGTAACGGGAGTTTTGCTTTCGTAATCCCAGCCCATATATGTAACGCCGTCGCCGCCCGCCGACAGCATTTTGCCCACGACATATCTTCCGCCGATAACGGTCCTCAGCGGCAGGTACGGCGTGATCTGCGGCGTATCGGTAAGAAAACCGCAATAAGGGCATTGTTTCTCTGAACCGATTTCCCTCATACATCCCATACATAAATTTTCGGCAATCATTTATATCCTCCGTATTAACAACACGATGATATTTGTACTTTTTTATGATAGCAAAACAAAGCCCTCTTTGTCAAGGCAAAACCGACATTAAATAAAACGGCGGCATAAAAATTATATGTGAGAAATTAAAGAAAAATGCCGTCGGTTTACGGCGGCACAAGAGACGGAGCGACCCGTCAGTCATATATAACTTACGCGGTGATGCTGCTCCGATTAAAAAAGAGGGGATTGGGAAAATCAATGTCAGCGTCTGCCGTTTACGGGAACAAATCCGCCGCCGATTTTTGTAAAATCATAATAGCGCGCTTTAAGCCCGAACGGTGAGAACCAATGTCCCGTAAGCATTTTCGGAGACACATGCTTATTAAAGAACGAAATAACGGGGCCCATACAAAAAGCCGTTACAACCGTACCTATTCCTACAGGTCCGCCGAACGCGAAGCCGATTACCGTGCATATTACGTCGGTTATAACCCTGCACCATTTGTACGGAACGTCAGCCCTATGCTCAATAATAAAGCCTACCGCGTCGTACGGCGCAACGCCGAGTGAGGAAGTAAAGTACATTGAAGCCGACAGACTTAAAAGCACAAGCCCCAAAAGCATCAATGCGAGCCTTACCGCCATATTGTTTTCCGCAGGCAAAAATTCCGAATATAATGCGGTAAAGAACTGACAAATATAACCTACGCCTACAATATTAACAACCGTGCCTATACCGATAAGCTCTTTGCCGAAAACGATAACCGCCGAAAGCAGAACCGTATTAACACACAGCTGATAGAATCCGAAACCTATGCCGAGCCTTGCGGAAATACCCATATTCATCGAAGTAAACGGGTCAACGCCGAGGTCGGAATAAGAAAATACCGAAACGCTGAAGCCCATAAGCAGAATACTCATAAACATCATAACAAGCCTTCTTCTGCCGTTTTCTTCTTTAACCGTGTTCCCTATGTTGAATGAATCCAAAATTCTTTTCATTGACTGATTATTCTCCTGTTTCTTGTGCATATTGTACAAACCAATTACCTTTGATTTGTCTATATCTTACAATCAATTGTAATATTTGTCAATAGAAAAGGTGAATATTTATTCATTTTGACGTAATTTCGTAGTAAATCATAAAATTTGTTAAAAAAATAACAGCTTTTGTTAAATTTGCACAACGGGTTTTTCTTGTTATTGTACAGATTTTCCCATATCTCCCGAAGAACATTCCTTTTCCGCTCCCTCTTACAGCAAGTCTGAGGGAGTTTTCGAAACGGCGCGTTCGGGGAGCCGCGCCCTACTCATAGCTTAAAATATGTTAAAAAAAGCGGACAGCCCAAAGGCTGTCCCTACGGGTGCAAATCGCAATAATACCGCAAGATCCGTTTTTATTTCGTTCCCGTCGAACCGAAGCCCCCTATGCCTCTGTCCGTTTCATCAAGCTCACCGCACAGCTTTAATTCGGGAAGCTCCACAGGCTTAATCACCATCTGCGCTATTCTTTCAAACGGCTGAATTTCATACGGCTCGTCGGTAGCCTTGATAACGCCCACACGGATCTCCCCTCTGTAATCGCTGTCAACCACTCCGACGGAATTTAAAAGACAGATACCGTGCTTTATTGAAAGCCCGCTTCTCGAATGGATAAAAGCGGCATAGTGAGGGTCGTCAATACCTATGGCAATTCCCGTCGGAATAAAAGCCGTATCGCCTTTTTCAAGCAGTATCGGCTCGTCAATGCAGGCGTATAAATCATAGCCTGCCGAGCCTTCCGTCGCCCTGGTGGGGATTACCGCGTTTTCACGCACCTTTTTAATCTTCAGTTCTTTCATCATTCAACACCTCTGAAAAACAATCCTCTCGTAAATTCGCCCTTCGGCTTCAATCCGAGCCTGTATGCGTTTAATATTTCTTCGCACTCGCTTTCGGTTTCATCGGTAAACATAAACATATCAAAATCCGTGTTCCTGATTTCTCCGATTTTATCGCCGATGTATGTCGGGCGAGAATTGAAAATCTGAGAAAATCCGTTTTCGCATCTTACGGGAAATTTTATGCCGAGCCTGTCGGTAAGAAAGCCCGTTTTTTTGCATTGAGCGCAGCTTTTTCCGTTTTTAACGGGGCAATTACGGGTCAACATAAGCGGAGTTCTGCCGTAAACCACCGCTCCCCTTTTAATTTTGCCGCCGAAAGACGAAATCTGCTCAGCGGTCAGCTCATATGACACGGCAGTTTCATAAACTCCGACGCCTTCAAGCGCGTCGAGCGAAACGGAATTAAAGACGTTTAAAAACGGTCCGCCGACAGCGCCGACGCCCGCTTTTTTCGCTATGGCGACAGCGTCAAGCGTATTGCAAAGCGCATATTTTGCGCCTGATATTTTAAGCTTTTCAAAGATACAGTCCGAGCTTCCGAACAGTCCTCTCGGGATAATGACGCCTGCGCCGTATTTTTCCAAAACAGCTTTATCGGCGTCTAACGGCAAAAACATTTTTGTATACCCGACATTTTTCGGTATCTGCTCGGCAGACGAAAAGCAAAGGTATTTTTCCCTCAAAAAAGCCCGATGAGGTGTAATATCCGGAGAGTAATCATTTATATTATACCGTCTGCCCTCCGACAGCGATTCGGCGAGCTTGCCGAGCGCGTCTCGGCGCATAGAGTTGACCGCCGACAGGGGCATGCTGACATTTTCGCTTATATCGCATTTAACCTCGCCTGCAAAAAACACCGTGCCGCCGCATTTTTGAAGCTGAGCATTAACCGAAGCCTCCGTCAGAGGTCTTGTCACCGCCCTTTCGCAAGCCGAGCTGCTTTCAGCCGTAACCGTGACGCCGTTTAACGAGGCGAAAAGCACGGCTTTTTCGTTTTCACGCGCCGAAAATTCAAAATCAACCTTATATATCGGCTTTTCCTTTTCATAGGTATGCTCATATTTTTTAAGGAGCCCGCCCGTAGCGGAGATTACGTTTTCTTTTTCCCTTTTACCGAACATATCCCTGCCGAGCCTTGCCTCGTAATACCCTTTTGTAAAGCCCGACCTTGAAAAAAGGGATTTAAGCTCGTCCCTTCTCTGCTCGGAGTATCCGCCCTCAAGGCTTTCTCTGCACGCGATAACTGCCGCCGCGACATATTCGGGGCGTTTCATCCTGCCCTCGATTTTAAAGGATTTTATACCGATTTCGCTCAAGTCTTTAATCTCCTCAACGAGTGACAGATCCTTTAAGCTTAAATCATTTCCCGTACCGTTTTCCGCTTTAAAAGGAAGTCGGCAAGGCTGGGCGCAAAGACCTCTGTTTCCGCTTCTTGAGCCTAACATCGCGCTTAAAAGGCACTGTCCCGAAACCGACATACACAAAGCGCCGTGGACAAACATTTCAAGCTCGACGGGAGAGCTTTTCGCTATTTCCGAAATTTCCTCTCTTGACAATTCGCGGGGTAAAACCGCCCTTGAAAAGCCAAGCCTTTTAAGCTCAAAAAGTCCCTGTAAAGTTCCTGTGGATAGCTGAGTGGAGGCGTGAAGCTCCATTTCGGGGCATATACTTTTAACAATATCGGCAACGCCCAAATCCTGCAAAATAAGCGCATCTGCGGAAAGCTCGCAGGTACGCCTGACTGTTTTTATCAGCTCGGGAAGCTCAGCGTCCCCGACAAGTGTGTTTAACGCAATATGGCATTTGACGCCGTGAGTGTGGCAAAAATCTATTGCCCTTTTGAGCTCTTCGCCGTCAAAATTGCCTGCATTTCTGCGCGCGTTAAAATTGCCGGTACCGAAATACACCGCGTCAGCGCCGTTAAGCACCGCGGCTCTGAGCGCCTCGCCGTTCCCCGCGGGAGCTAATATCTCAGCCTTCATTGTTATCGGAGAAAAGGTTTATCTGATTGGCTCTCGACTTAGCCTCAGCCTTCATACGGTCAATTTCTCTTTTATAAAAATCTCTTTCGGACTGCGCCTTTGCCGCGTCCTCAAGATAGCCCTTAATTTCAGCCCTGAGGTTTTCGGTGTTCTGCTCCGCCTTTTTGCAGTTACAGCCGTATTCAAGAGCAATAAGAATAGCAATCTGGTTTGTCGAAACAGACGGATTGGAGCTTTTTATTTCTTCAATTTTTCCGTTTATCTCTTTTGCAAGCTGCTGCGTAAAATCAACAGGCTCGTCCGTAATAAGAGGATACTCCACACCTGCTATCGTAACCTTAACACTGTTTCTTTCCATTCTTAACACCTCTGTTATTTCTATTTATATATATTATACTTTAAAGCGCTTTAAACTTCAACAGCAAACTGTAACTTTTTATATACAAGCACGGAAAACTCCGCTTCGATGCCGAGCGACTGTAAAGTATTTAACCTTGACTGTTCGTTACGCCCCGTTTTGTAATAATACGGCGTCATCATAAACAGGTTTTTTATGTCCTCACTGCCCGACAGTTCAAAATTATATTTGATTTCCCTGTTCTCTATAAGCTTAAAACCGTTTATATTAAAATCGGAGGTTTCATTTTTATACGGCGTATCATAAACCGCGCGTTTAAGCGACCAGAGATGGTTTTCAAGCGGGATTCCCATAATCATATATCCTCCGGTTTTCAGCACCCTTTTAAATTCCGCGGCGGAAAACGGAGAAAAAATTTCGGTTATAACATCGGCGCCGCCGTCGGGGAACGGAATGTCAAAGGAGCTTGCCACGGCTAATTTAAGCTCCCTGTTTCTCTTTGCCGCAGCCAAAACAGCATCCTTTGAAATATCAAATCCGAAAACCTCGCATTCGGTATTTTCCTTAATCGCCGAAGTATAATAGCCCTCGCCGCAGCCACAGTCAAGAATTACCCCGTCCTTTTTGCAATACCTTTTTACAGCGTCCGCCACGGCATCCCGAAACGGCTTATAATAACCCTTGTTGAGAAAATCACGCCTTGCATTTATCATAAGCTTATTATCGCCGTGGTTACCTCCCGACGAACGGAGCAAAAGATTTACATATCCGCTTTTATGGCAGTCAAAACAGTGCCCGTTTCGGCAAAACAGGCAGTTATCCCTTTTATTAAGCTCGCTTTTACATACGGGACATATAAAATTCATATTTTTTTCACCGCAATAATAATAAAATAAATCGGGTAAAATTTCAACCGATTATTATTTCGCCGTTTTTAATTGACACATTACATATTTAAGGGCTATAATTTAGCTTGAAGTCAAAATGTTACATTTAAAGAGGTTTTATATGTTGCCTAAAAGAGTTTATGCCCTAATTGACCTTGACGCGATTTGCGAAAATGTCCGTAATGCTATGAGCAAGGTCGGCAGGGATACTGAAATAATGGCGGTAATCAAAGCAAACGCCTACGGTCACGGCAGCGTCCCCGTAGCCAAGGCTCTTGCCGAAATCGGGGTTTACGCTTTCGGCGTCGCCTCAATCGGGGAAGCGATCGTGCTTCGCAAAAACGGAATCCGAAACCCCATACTCATCTTGAGCCATGTCTTTTCGGACGATTACGACAGTCTGTTGGAAAACGATATTATGCCTACCGTATTTGAATATGAAACAGCAAAAAAGCTCTCCGAAACGGCGAATGCACTCGGCAAGACCGCAAAGATTCATATTAAAATTGACACCGGTATGGGCAGGATAGGCTTTCAGCCGACGGACGGGGCTGTCGAAAGCATAATTAAAATATCAGAGCTTCCGTGCATATCAATCGACGGTATTTACACCCATTTCGCCTGCGCCGACGAAAAAGATAAAGCTTCGTTTAACAGGCAAAGGGCAAGCTTCGCCGAGTTTTTAAATAAGCTTGACAAAAGCGGCGTTAAAATACCGATTAAGCACATGTGCAACTCCGCGGGAGTAATTGATTTTGACGGTGATTTTCTTAATATGGCAAGGTGCGGTATTATGACCTACGGTCTTTATCCTTCGGACGAAGTAAAAAAAGACAATCTGATTCTGCGTCCCGCTATGAGCATTATAAGCCATATTGAGTTTGTAAAAAAAGTCCAAAAGGGCTTTAACGTAAGCTACGGCAGTACATATACAACCGAAAAGGAAACCGAAATCGCTACGATCCCGATAGGCTACGGCGACGGATACCCCCGCTCGCTTTCAAATAAGGGCAGGGTAATCATAAACGGATGTTACGCAAACATCATAGGCAGAGTTTGTATGGACCAGCTTATGGTTGACGTTACCGGGCTTAACGCAAAAGCCGGCGATAAGGTTACGGTTGTGGGCACAGACGGCAAATGCACCGTAACAGCCGAGGAGGTCGCCGACAGCGCGGGCAGCTTTAATTATGAATTTCTTTGCGGGATAAATATGAGAGTTCCGAGAGTTTATGTAAGGAACGGCAAAATCACCGAAACGGAGGATTACCTTACGAGGTTTTATTAAAGCAATAAAAACGGGCTGTCCGAACGCGGGCAGCCCGTTTCTTTTTTTACTTTCTAAGCTCGCTTTTTTTCTTTTTGCTGAGGAACTCCTTAGCCTCTTTTTTACCGTCGTCATCGCAAAGACGGTAAAGACCTATAATTTCCCTTTCATCCTTAGTCAGGTCGCTTAAAATAACCGCATTGGCTTTTTTTCTGTAAGATACGACGTCGTCATAGACGACTAAATTATTCTGCGGTTCTATATTCAGAATAAAATCGACCGTTACATTGAATATTTTTGCAAAATTCTGAAGCAGAGCAACGTCCGGTCTGTTTCTGCCTGTTTCATAAGAAGCATAGGTCGAACGCTCGATATTGAGTATGTCGGACACCTGCTGCTGTGTGTAACGGTTAGCCTTGCGTATAGTTTTTAATTGCTCACTTAACATTTTTCACCATTCCTTGATTTTAATAAACGACAATATACCAAAGACATAATTTAACCCTCGGTATGTTGTGTCCGCAGCCGACCGTTCGCCGCAAAAAGGAAGCAGGCGGACAAACCTTAAGCATAATTATTATTTGCAACTGCTTAATATTATAATTCCAACACTGTTGCCTTGTCAACCAAAAACGAAATTTGTCAGTGATATTTTACGGCATATCGCATTGTCGGAATAAAACAACCGCCCGACGCCTAAGCAGCATCGGGCATTTATACTGTATTCTGCCCTTTAACGCTATTGAATTTCGGACAGCTTAACGGGTCTGTGCTCGTTTGCCGATTTTTCGGCGGCAAGGGCAATTTTGACCGACTGAAGCCCCGCATGAATGCCTACGGGCGTTTCGGTGTTATTCTCGACCGCAGAAACAAACTGTCTTACCTCCTCGGAGAAGCTCTCCATATATCTTTCAAGGAAGAAATACAGGGGCTTTTCAGCCGTTACGCCGTCAGCCGTTGAGATAACCGCAGACGAAAGCGTATCGTTTGAGGTCGCTACCATACCCTTTGAGCCGAAAAGCTCAGCTCTCTGGTCATAACCGTACATTGCCTGACGCGAATTGTCGATAACCGCCAAAGCGCCGTTCGCCATTTTAAGCGAGATAACAGCAGTGTCAAAATCACCGTATTCACGGATTGAGGGGTTAATAAGAGCGTCGGCGTAAACGTATAGCTCCTCAACGTCGCTGTCGGTAAGGAAGCACGCCATATCAAAATCATGAATGGTCATATCGAGAAAAATGCTTGCCGCGCAGTAGCCGACAGGCGGAGCCTGCGGGTCGCGCGAGGTGATTTTAAGAAGCTGAGCGTCACCGATTTTGCCCTCGTCATACGCTTTTCTGATTGCCGCAAAATTGTGGTCAAAGCGGCGGTTAAAGCCGACTTGGAATTTGATTTCGGGATGAGCCTTAAGAGCGTCCGCAATTTCAAGGATTTTGTCAACCGTGTTAGCAAGCGGTTTTTCACAAAAAACATGTTTGCCTGCATTTATCGCTTCTATTGAAATAGGGGCATGAGTGTCGGTTGACGAGCAGACGAGAACCGCGTCCACCTCGGGGTCTGAAAGAATTTCTTTATAATCCTTATAAATCTTTTTAACGCCGAAGCTTTCGATAAGAGCCTTGGTTTCTTCGTTCATAAACGGGTCGGCCATAGCTGTAACTTCAGCATTCTTTACGTGGTATGAAATTGATTCAAGGTGAACCTTGCCGATGCGCCCCGCACCGATTATACCGATTTTTAACATAGTATTCCTCCTGAAAATTAAAGATTTTTCGCATAAAAATACGAAACCGCAGTATAATTTTGAGCTGTTTTTTGTTAGGCAGGGCGTGCCAAAGAAGCAATATGCTATATTGCGATTTGGCAGAACGAAGCATAACGGAAAAAGAGCCAAAATTAAATTAGATAGTGCCGTCCCAAGTCGATACATTTGTGCTTGTCTTTTCTTCCTCATCGAACCAGTGCGTTGTTACTGCCTTTGACTCTGTGAAGAAACGGTAAGCGTCCTTGCCGAGACAATGCAAATCGCCGAAAAACGACTGCTTGTGACCTGAGAACGGAACGAAGCCGACAGGTACGGGAATACCTACGTTTATGCCGACCTGACCCCCGTCGGTATAGCGCGCAAACTGACGCGCAAAGTAACCGCTCTGCGTATAAATAACCGAGCCGTTGGCATAGGGATTGGCGTTCATAATCGCAAGACCTTCCTCAAAATCCTTACATCTCTTAATGCAAAGAACGGGACCGAATACCTCATCCCTGCCGATGGTCATATCTTCCGTAACGCGGTCAAAGATTGTCGGACCTACGAAATAGCCGTTCTCATAGCCCTCAACAACGCAGTTTCTGCCGTCAAGCACAAGCTCTGCGCCCTCCGCTACGCCCTTGTCAATATCCGCAAGTACCTCTTTGTAATGCTTTTCATAGGTAATCGGTCCGAGCTTTGACTCCTTGTCCCATGAAGGACCGACCTTAATTTTTTCAGCCTGCTTTTTAAGCTCCGCAACAAATCTGTCGGCAATTGCCTCCTCGACAACGCAGCACGAAAGAGCCATACAGCGCTGACCCGCACAGCCGTAAGCGGAGTTGATAACGCCCGCAACGGTTCTTTCAAGAGCGCAGTCAGCCATAACGAGGGCGTGGTTTTTCGCCTGACAAAGCGCCTGACAGCGTTTGCCTGCCGCCGCCGCCCGCTGATAAATTTTAAGACCTACGGGGGTTGAGCCTACGAATGTAATTCCCTTAACGTCGGGATGGTCAAGAATCGTGTTTATTTCGTTTCTTGAACAGGTAACGACATTGATAACGCCGTCGGGAACACCCGCCTCTTTGTATATTTTAGCAATAAGCATTGCTGTTTTGGGAGTAAGCGAAGCCGCCTTCAAAACCATTGTGTTACCGCAGGCAATACAGGTAGGAGCCATCCAGCCGAACGGAATCATTGCGGGGAAGTTTACGGGAACAATACCCGCAAACACGCCGATGGGCTCGCGGTATTTAACCGTATCATAACCCCTTGAGGCGTCCATAATGCTTTCGCCCATCATAAGCGACGGAACCTGCGTCGCAAGCTCCGTGCCCTCCTTTGCCTTGAGAACATCGCCCTCGGCTTCGCTCCATACCTTGCCGTTTTCGCAGGCGACGGACATTGTAAGTTCTTCCATATTTTCAATGAGAAGGTCGCGGATTTTATAAAGAATCTGCGCGCGCTTGATTGCGGGGACCGCCCTCCAGCCGGGGAAAGCCGCTTTTGCCGCTTCAATCGCCTCAAGAACCTCGTCGTTTGTACAGCACGGAGCCTGACCTGTAATTTCACCCGTTGAGGGATTGTGCAGATCGTACCAGGTGTCTGTTTTTGACTCTTTAAATTCACCGTTCACAAAATACTTTAATTTTTCTGCTGCCATATATTCTTTTCTCCTTTTTTTGATTAATCTGCTTTTATTGCCGTTAGTTTAATTATTAAAGTCCCGATTTTTCCTTGATATAAGCCCTTGCCTTGAGCGCGTATTCAAACGGATTTGCTATTGCGGGATCCTGTTCCGCTTCAACAAGCACATAGCCCTCGTAGCCGTTCTCGGAAAGCACGTCAAAAATCGGCTGAAAATCAATCGCTCCGTCGCCGGGAACTGTAAAGGTTCCGAGCCTTACACCTTGTAAGAAGCTTAAATGCTCATCCTTAACCTTTTTTACCATTTCGGGACGAATATCTTTAAGATGAACGTGCTTTATGCGGTTAATGTACTTCTTGAGGATATACATATAATCCTCACCGCAGTATGCAAGGTGACCCGAATCAAATAAGAGATTGAAATATTCGGGGTCTGTGTTCTCCATAAGTCTGTCAATTTCATCGGCTGTCTGAACGACCGTTCCCATGTGGTGGTGGAACGTAAGGGTAATTCCCATATCCTTTGCAACCCTGCCGAGCTTATTAACGCCCGTGCAGAGCTTATCCCATTCCTCGTCGTTCATTACGTATTTCGCTTCAAAAATCGGCTTATCCGTACCCTGAATAGAATGTCCCTGCTCGGAAATTCCGACTACCTTCGCACCCATTTCCTTTAAAAATTTGATATGCTCCGTAAAATCCTTTTCGACCTCCTCATAGGGCTTGGTTGTAAGGAACGAAGAAAACCACGCGTTGCAAATCTGCATATTGCGCAGCTTTAAAGCCTTTTTAAGCGCAGGAATATCGTCTCTCGGATATTTGTTGCCGACCTCACAGCCTGTGAAGCCTGCAAGCGCCATTTCGGAAATGCACTGCTCGAAGGTGTTTTCCTTGCCCAAATCAGGCATATCGTCGTTGGTCCATGCTATCGGAGCTATGCCGAGCTTTACTTTTTCTTTATTCAGCATATCAATACTTTCTCGCTTTCTCTTGATTTTCTTTTTTATTCAGATAAGCCGCTCTTACGGCTTCATTCTGCGAAGTGCTTGCAACGCCCACGTTCCACCATGCGCCGTAGCCGTCTGTCATTGATTTGGGAAGGACCTTGATGTCAATAAGCGTTGAAACAGTTTGTTTAAGGCTGTCCTTTAACGCAAATTCAAGCTCCTCCATAGTTCTTGCGGTATAGGTCTTAACGCCGTAACCGCTTGCCGCTTTTGCAAAATCAATCGGTACCAAATCGCCCAAAAGATTGCCGTCGCTGTCACGAAAACGAAATTCCGTGGCAAGGTTTCCGATACCGTTTGACATTTCAAGATTGTTTATACAGCCGAAGCCGCTGTTGTCAAACAGAAGAACATTGATTTTCTTCTTCTCCTGAATTGAGGTTACAAGCTCCGAATGGAGCATTAAGTAGCTTCCGTCGCCGCACATTGCGTAAACCTCCTTTTGAGGCTCGGCAAGCTTTGAGCCGAAAGCGCCCGCTATTTCGTAGCCCATACAGGAAAAGCCGTATTCCATATTGTAAGAATAAAGCTCGTCTGACGTCCACATTCTCTGTAAATCACCGGGGAGCGAGCCTGCCGCGCCCACGCAAATTGCATTTTTCGGAATAAGCTCGCGTACCTTTGCGACCGCCGCGGTCTGGGTGATTGTACCCATCTTCTCGGCAAATTCGGGAATGGTTCTCTCATCCCTTGCCTTAATGAGCGGCTCAAAGTTTTCGTCATATTTATATTCCGCAAGCCTCTTGTATTCCTCTGCCCAGTCTTTTCTCGCGTCGCTGATTTCGGTCGTATAAGCAGATTTATAGCCGTTCTTTCTAAGCTCCTCGGCAAGTGCAAGTATACCGAGCTTTGCGTCGCAGACGAGCTTTACGGCGCCAAGCTTATAAGCGTCAAAGCGCGAGGTATTTATTGTAAGCACCTTGGCGTCCTGCCTGAAAAGCGATTTTGAACCCGTCGTAAAATCGGAAAATCTTGTGCCGACGCCTAAAATCACATCAGCCTCTTTGGCGATTGCGTTACCTGCCGAGTTGCCCGTAACGCCAAGTCCGCCGAGGTTATAGGTATTGCTCGAGCGGCAGGCGGTTTTGCCCGACTGCGTTTCGGCAAACGGGATATTAAACTCCTTGCAGAAGCTCTCGAGCGCCTCTCCCGCTTCCGAATATCTTACGCCTCCGCCGCAGATGACAAGAGGCTTTTTCGCCGAAAGAAGAATTTTCGCAATATCCTCCGCCTCGTCGGGCGCGGGGGCTGTTCTCGTTATTTTATGTACTCTCTTTTGTAAGAACTCATCGGGGAAATCATAGCTTTCGCCCTCAACATCCTGCGGCATTGAAATACATACCGCGCCCGTTTCGGCAGTATCCGTCAAAACACGCATAGCGTTGAGCATTGCGCTCATTAGCTGCTCGGGACGGGCAATTCTGTCCCAATATCTTGTAACAGCCTTATATGCGTCATTAGTGGTTATTGATAAAGAATTGACCTGCTCAAACTGCTGTAAAACAGGGTCCGGCTGACGGGTTGAAAAAGCGTCGGCAGGGATTAAAAGGAGCGGAATGTGGTTAACCGTCGCGGTTGCCGCGGCAGTTATCATATTTGCCGCCCCCGGTCCTATCGACGAGGAGCAGGCAATAATTTTTCTGCGGTTGTTCTGCTTTGCAAACGCGGTTGCGGCGTGAGCCATCCCCTGCTCGTTCTTGCCCTGATAAACGGTAAGCCCGCCTCTGTCCGAATCGAGCGCCTCGCCGAGACCGCAGACTATGCCGTGACCGAATATGGTAAAAATACCGTCAACGAACTTAGTCTCTTTGCCGTCAAACGAAACATACTGATTGTCAAGGAACTTAACAAGAGCCTGCGCCGTTGTCATATAAGCCATAATTATTTCCTCCGATTGTTTATTCAGCGTCCAAAAGCCATTTATGCTCGGGCGCGTCTATTCTCGTTTTTCTCCAAGGGTCGCCGTCAAGATGCCTTATCATCCAGACGTAGCACATCTTATATCCGGGTGCCGCCGCCTGCTGATGCGTGTGCATGGGCGTTATTGAAAGACAGCCCTTGTCGCCGACCTTATAGCATTCGTCGCCGTTAAAGCCTACTCCGAAGCCCTGCGGCTTGTCAAACTCATAATAGTAAACCTCGGGCTGAGGGTGATAATGAGGCGGATAGCTGGTCCAACAACCGGGCTTGTGGAACACCTCGCCCAAAACAAGGTTTGAATACGGCGCCGATTCATAATCGAACACCGTAAGCACCTGCCTGTCAGCCGTGCCGTCCCATTGGTCCGCGCCGAAGTGCTGAACGGTCATATCCTCGCCTTTATAATAGTGAACGCCGAACTCGTTTTCGTTGTCGGTCTGTTCAATTACAATTCTTGATTCCGCGTTAGCCTTAACGGTAACGCTGTTCCCCTTTGCAAAGTGAACAGCCGTTGCCTTATCGAGAAACGGGCTTCTTCTTTTTGCGTTTTCCTTTTTACCGTCAAACGAAAAATCAACGTCGCCCGCCATTAAAAGGATTGCGGTTTCGTTGTTTTCCTCGCAAAAAGTAAGCGTTTCGCCCGCTTTGAGGATTTTAACCTTAATATCCATAAGCATATCGGCGTTTTTACCGTTCATTTCGCAGAGGATTTTTTCTCCGTTTTCGTTAAATTCGGGATTTTCGTACATATTTTATCTCCTTTCATATTTTTATTAAAAAATTCATTTATTGTAATTTAAGCTCTTACCTTATCATCAGTCAACTGTGCGCTTGCGGTTTTAATAGGTATTTCCTCGCCGAGATACGTCGGCTGTGGCTTCGCTATACACCAAAAGAAATCCTTGACCCTTGCGGCGCACTCACGAACGTCGTTTAAAAAAGGATATTCAAGTTCTTCCCTGTTATAGCCGTAAGCATCAATTCCGAGCTTTCTGGCATTATAAACCGCGCGGTAGAGATGATATTTTTGAGTTACGATAAGCATTTTTTGAACCTTGAAAACATCACGGGCGCGGTACATAGACTCGTAGGTTGAAAACCCCGCATGGTCTAAAAACACACTGTCCTTATCAACGCCCTCGTTTATAACATAATCCTTCATGGCGTTGACCTCGTCATAGCTTTTACTGCCGTGGTCGCCCGACATCAAAAGCCTGTCACTGCACCCCGTGTTATACGCTTCAAGAGCAAAGTTTAATCTTTCTTTAAGCATTGGAGACGGTTCGCCGTCCCACAGCCCTGCGCCGAGCACCGTTATGCAGTCAAAGCTGTGTTCCGACAGCTCGTCAGCTTCAATTATGTAATCACTGACATAAGAAATTATATAAGCATTTATCCCCGCAAACAAGCCTATACAGAATAAGCATAGGCAAAGCATTGCACAAATAAATATTTTGAATTTTTTGTTGTTAAATAATTTCTTAATCATGATTTTTCTCCGCTTTATAAGAGAGGAAACCTTTATTATCAGATGACTGAGAGAGTGACCTTTTCCGCTCCCTCCCCGAGGGAGCTGTCATCGCCAGATGACTGAGGGAGTGACCTTTCCCGCTCCCTCCCCGAGGGAGCTGTCATCGTCAGATGACTGAGGGAGTGACCTTTTCCGCTCCCTCCCCGAGGGAGCTGTCATCGTCAGATGACTGAGGGAGTGACCTTTTCCGCTCCCTCCCCGAGGGAGCTGTCATCGTCAGATGACTGAGGGAGTTTACATTCTCGACTTTACTTCCCTATCAATTTGCGAACACACCTCATAAAAATTTTCATCTATATCAAGATTCGTAAATCTTAATACCTTTACATTAAATTCTTCTAATTCTTTTGTACGCCTTTTATCTTGCTGAATTTTACTGTCATTAAAATGTCCGCCGCCATCAAGCTCTATTGCAATATTAACCTTTGAACAATAAAAATCAACAATATAATTGCCGATTACCTTTTGCCTTTGAAACCTTACAGAGTAATCTTTCAAAAAATAGTGCCAAAGTTTTCTTTCCCAAGGAGTTGCATTTTTACGGAGCTCTTTTGCATATTTAATTAAATCTCCGTTATAAGGTAATGACATATTGTTACTCCCCGAGTAAATATCCTTTAATATGAAATTTATGTGAATTACTCCCTCAGTCAGC
>CAZLCG010000033.1:0-2032 GCA_964557975.1 uncultured Eubacteriales bacterium | reverse complement strand
TCAGCCTCTTGCTATCATCTCGCCGTATTCGTCTTTCTCCTTTTTAATAAACTCCTTTACCGCTTCAACGCTCGGCATATCCTGCGAGCAGGCGTGAGACGCGACAAGCATTGACGCAGAAGCAGAGCCGAACTCAAGCGCGTCGATAATCTCATACCCCTCGAAAAGTCCGTACAGGAAGGCGGAAGCGTAGCCGTCGCCGCCGCCGAAGGATTTGAGAAGCTTAACGGGGAAGGGCTTAATATTAAAGCTTTCGCCGTCATTCGTGTAAGCGGTTGAGCCTTCCTTGCCGTGCTTAATAACTACGATTTTGGCGTTCTGCGAGTGCCAGTAAGCCGCAGTTTCTTTATCGCTCATATCAGGCTTTATAAGCTTTTCGGTTAAATCGTATTCCTCACGCGAGCCTAAAATAATGTCAGCCTCACGCGCTACCGAAGAATAATAAATTGATATTTCATCGTCGTTCTTCCAATTATACGCGCGGTAGTCAATATCAAAAATAACGGGAATACCGTTTTTCTTTGCAAGCATAACCGCCTTGAGAGCCGCTTCCCTTGACGGGCTTTCGCAAAGTGCCGTACCCGAAATAAGAATTGCCTTGGTTCTCTTTATGTAATCCTCGTCAACGTCGGAAACTTGGAGCTTTAAATCCGCCGCTTCGTTGCGGTACATTACAATAGAGCTTTCTGTTTCGGATTTAATTTCGGTAAAAGTAAGACCGATTTTCTCGCCGTTTTCGCATCTTTTGATGTGCGAGGTGTCAATGCCCTCGTTCTCGAAAAAGTCGGTAACAAACGTACCCAACTGATCGTCGGAAACTCGCGCGATAAAGCCGCACTTCTTGCCCAAACGCGCAAGACCCACCGCAATATTTGCGGGAGAGCCGCCGAGATAGCGCTTAAAGGTCGTGCTTTTGTCAAGCGTGCAGTAATAGTCGACAGGGTTTAAATCAACCGCGACCCTGCCGAGTAAAATAAGGTCGTATTCCTTATTGCTGTCAAACTCAATGTATTTCATCCGTATGCTCCTTTATTCCATATTAAAGACCTTAATGTGTCTTTTAACGTTTTGATATACGCCTTCGGCCTCGCAAGCCGAAAGCTCAAAATAATTCGCCTTATCCTTATTGTCGCAGTACGCCTTGGCGTATGCCGCAAGGCTGTCAAAGGACGCCGTAGCAATATTTATTTTGCGAACGCCCAAAGAAATTGCTTTTTGGAACTGCCCGTCGGAAATGCCCGTTCCGCCGTGAAGAACAAGCGGAGTCTTAACCTTTTTATGTATTTCCTCCAAAACGTCAAAACGAAGCTCGGGCAGCTTAGGATAATTGCCGTGCGCGTTGCCGATTGCGACCGCAAGAGCGTCAACACCCGTTTCGTCGCAGAAAAGCTTTGCGTCATCGGGATCAGTGCAGAGAATTTCGTGCTTTTTGCCCTCGCCCTCGTTGCCGCCGACCACGCCTAACTCCGCCTCAACCGTAGCGTCATAATCGCTTGCCAAATTAACGATATTTTTAACGGTTTCGATATTCGCCCGAAGCGGAAGCAGAGAGCCGTCAAACATAACCGAAGAAAAGCCTATATCAAGAGCCTTATGCACCGTTTCGGGCTTGAGACCGTGGTCAAGGTGAACGGCAATATCAACATCGGCGTTTTCAGCGGCGGCAATCATCATAGGCCCCATAAGCTCAAGCGGAGAATTGGGAAGCCTTACCTCTGCAATTTGCAGAATGATCGGAGTTTCAAGCTCCTCGGCAGCCTTTACCGCACCCATAACCATTTCCATATTGCCGACAGAGAAAGCGCCGACTGCGACGCCGTTTTTTTCAGCCCTTTCAAGCAAAACCTTCATAGGAACAATAGCCAAATCAAAACACTTGCCTTTCATTAAAGCCTTTAACAGGGGAAATAATTATTATCATATATTTATAACATTTTTTTATGATTATTTCAATAATTTTTTCGGAGAAAATAATGCTTAATTGTAGGTTTACAATAGATGTGTTACAAAAAGAAAAAAATAAGTGACGAAT
>CAZLCG010000032.1:0-21679 GCA_964557975.1 uncultured Eubacteriales bacterium | reverse complement strand
CGTTTGCCACCTCCCTTTACACAAGGGAGGCTGAAAAGGTATACACCTTCAACAAGAGAATAAAAAACGGCGCGACATCCTTGACGCACCCTACGCGCAACTCAAAATTTACGGATAAAACAGTAAACGGGACAGGCGAAATTTCGTCTGTCCCGTTAGTTATAGTATTATTGCTTTAAATTTTTGATACGGACATAAAATTATTGCTTTAACTCCGATACGGACAGCCGCAAGGGCTGTCCCTACGAATTGGCAAAATATTTTGATTTTACGCCACGCCGTACCAGCCGACGCCTTCATATCTCCAGCCGTAGGAAACAAGGCGGTCGTTCTCGGTCTTGCTTGCTGTGTAGTTGTGGTTGTTCGCAAAGGCGTTCGGGTTATACTGTCTGTAAATCGGTACACCCTGCGCGTCGTCCGAATTCCAGCCGATACCCTCATAATTCCAGCCGAGTTTAACAAGCCTGTCTCTTTCGGTCACGCTTGCAGTGTAATGATGTTCGCCGCCGTTCTTGTTGTACAGTCTGTAAACGGGCGTTGAGGATTTCGAGGGCGCGTACCAGCCTATGCCTTCATAATTCCAGCCGAGCTTTACGAGGTTATCCCTCTCGCCTGTGTTCGATGTATAGAAATGCTCACCCGAATTGGGATTGTAAAGACGGTACATCGCAATCCTTTTAACAAGCGATTTAAGCGCGTCGGTTATCGCTTCG
Source organism: uncultured Eubacteriales bacterium (assembly GCA_964557975.1). Lineage (GTDB taxonomy): Bacteria > Bacillota > Clostridia > Oscillospirales > Acutalibacteraceae > Fimenecus. The sequence continues at coordinate 20,966 of CAZLCG010000032.1, read as the reverse complement.
GTCTGCGCGTCAACAACGGCCTGCTCGGTAATATTTTTACCGCTTACATCGACCGCCAATGCGCTGTCAAGAGCCGCAAGGCTTTCAGCCGTATATTGGCTTCTGTCTATCGCTTTCGCCTGCTTGACGGCTTTGTCATATTCGGTGTAATCAGCCGACTTATATTCAAGAGCGTTTACCGCGTCAAGAATTGCCTGCGTCTGCTCATCGACAACGGACTGTTCGGTGATGTTTTTACCGCTTACATCGACCGCCAATGCGCTGTCAAGAACCGCAAGGCTTTCAGCCATATATTGGCTTCTGTCTATCGCGTTTGCATTTTCGACTGCCTTGTTGTATTCGGTGTAATCGGCCGACTTGTATTCAAGCGCGTTTACTGCGTTAAGTATAGCTTCGGTCTGTGCGTCGATTTCCTCCTGCGAAGCGCCGGTTACGTCAACCGCAAGTGTGCTGTCGAGAGCCGCAAGGCTTTCAGCCGTATATTGGCTTCTGTCTATCGCATTTGCCTGTTCGACTGCCTTGTCGTATTCGGTGTAATCGGTTTCCGCTTCCTTAACAACATATACGCTGAAATGGTCGGTGGTGAAAGCCATATAGCCGTCCTCATATACGGCGTTCATATCCGTATACGCTCCGTCCGTTTCCTGACGGTAAACCTTGCATTTGTTTCCGTCCATTGTCTCGGGTACGGGTATTTTGACGGTCACCTCGCCCGCGGGCTGAACAGCTTCGCCGTTTAAGGTCAGGGTAATATCATAAATGATTTCATCTTCCTCGGCAGTCAGCTTTTCCACGTTCAAAACCGTGTTTCCGTCGGGAAGGTCATCTTTGGGGAAAATAACGGAAATGCCGTTTTCGGTATTTGTTATGTCCAAAGCGACGAAGACAAACCCGTTATCATTCGCATACTTTTCCGCCGCTGTTCCTTCATTGCCGTAAATTACAAAGCCGTCAATTTTATCTAATTCATTATATCCAAAGGCACAGTCACCAATACTTGTAACGCTGTCGGGTATTGTTACGCTTGTAAGCGAGGTGCAATTACGGAAAGCATAATTTCCTATACTCGTTACGCTGTCAGGGATAGTTATGCTTTCAAGCGAGGTGCAATTACGGAAAGCACCGTTTCCTATACTCGTCACGCTGTCGGGTATCGTTACGCTTTCAAGCGAGGTGCAATTGTCGAAGGTTTGATTTGCTATACTCGTTATGCCGTCGGGGATAGTTATACTTTCAAGCGAGGTGCAGCCAATGAAAGCACTAGTTCCTATACTCGTTACACCTTTACCTATCATAGCGCTTTTAAGCGAGGTACAATTAAAGAAAACGCTATCTCCTATACTTGTTACACTATCGGGTATTGTTATACTTTCAAGCAAACCACATTCAAAGAATGCGTTTTCTCTTATATCTGTAACACTGTCAGGTACGGCATAATAAGCGTCATTTTTACTCGACGGATATTGGATAAGTTTAGTTTTGTCTTTATTAAACAAAACTCCGTTTTCACTGCTGTAATATTCATTATCTGCGTCAACATTTATGCTTATAAGAGAGGGACAATACCAAAAAGCATCATCTCCTATGCTCGTTACACCTTTACCTATATTTACATTTTTTAGCGCATTACAATAATAGAAAGCATAATTTCCTATACTCGTCACACTGTCGGGCACTGTTACGCTTTCAAGAGAACCGCAATCAGATAAAGCATAATCTCCTATACTCGTTACGCCGTTGCCTATCGTTACGCTTTCAAGAGAGGTGCAACCATTGAAAGCATAATCTCCTATACTCGTCACGCTGTCGGGTATTGTTACGCTTTTAAGCGAGGTGCAATCCTTAAAGGCAGCATATCCTATACTCGTTACGCTGTAGCCTATCGCTATGCTTTTAAGCGAGGTGCAATTGTAAAAAGTGTACTGTCCTATACTCGTCACACTGTCCGGGTATTGTTATGCTTGAAAGAGAGGTGCAATTATAGAAAGCACTATTTCCTATACTCGTTACGCTGTCGGGTATTGTTACGCTTTTAAGTGAGGAGCAATTGCCGAAAGCCCACGAGCCTATACTCGTCACGCCGTTGCCTATCATTACGCTTTTAAGCGAGGTGCATTTATTGAAAGCATTTTTTCCTATACTCGTCACACTGTCCGGGTATTGTTATGCTTGAAAGAGAGGTGCAATTATAGAAAGCACTATTTCCTATACTCGTTACGCTGTCGGGTATTGTTACGCTTTTAAGTGAGGAGCAATTGCCGAAAGCCCACGAGCCTATACTCGTCACGCCGTTGCCTATCATTACGCTTTTAAGCGAGGTGCATTTATTGAAAGCATTTTTTCCTATACTCGTTACGCTGTCAGGTATTGTTACGCTTGTAAGCGAGGTGCAATTATAGAAAGCATACTCTCCTATACTCGTTACGCTGACGGGTATCGTTATGCTTGTAAGCGAGGTGCAAATCTCGAAAGCGCCTTCTCCTATACTCGTCACGCTGTCGGGTATCGTTACGCTTGTAAGCGAGGTGCAATTATCGAAAGCCCAATCTCCTATACTCGTTACGCTGTCGGGGATAGTTACGCTTTCAAGCGAGGTGCAACCATAGAAAGCACCATATCCTATACTCGTCACGCTGTCGGGTATCGTTACGCTTGTAAGCGAGGTGCACTTATAGAAAGTATAATTTCCTATACTTGTCACGCTGTCGGGAATAGTTACACTTGTAAGCTTGGTGCAATTATCGAAAGCTTCCTCGGCAATTGTAAGTGTTCCCTTTTTAATTTCGTAACTGCCCGATATATTTGTCTTTGCTTTAATTAAATGATTGCCTATATACAGTACGCCGTTTTCCCAATTATCACTGTTGTTATAGTAAGCGGTCTTATAGAAAGCACAATATCCTATACTCGTTACACTGTCGGGGATTGTTACGCTTTTAAGCGAGGTGCAGTACCCGAAAGCATAGCTTCCCATACTCGTTACGCTGTCGGGTATCGTTACGCTTGTAAGCGAGGTGCAACCATAGAAAGCATCATCTCCTATACTCGTTACGCTGTCGGGGATAGTTACGCTTTCAAGCGAGGTGCAATCACGGAAAGCAGCATCTCCTATACTCGTCACGCTGTCGGGGATAGTTACGCTTTCAAGCGAGGTGCAATTAGAGAAAGCATTTCTTCCTATACTTGTCACGCCGTCGCCTATCGTTACGCTTGTAAGCGAGGTGCAATTATAGAAAGCACTATTTCCTATACTCGTCACGCCGTTGCCTATCGTTACGCTTGTAAGCGAGGTGCAACCATAGAAAGCTTCATATCCTATACTCGTCACGCTGTCGGGTATCGTTATGCTTTCAAGCGAGGTGCATTTATAGAAAGCCTCTGTTCCTATACTCGTAACGGTATATCCGTCTATCGTCGACGGGATAGTCAGATTTTCTGCCGAGCCTGTGTAATCCGTGATTTCGCAGGTCTTATCGTCCTCCGACAAAACGGAGTACTCATAATCTCCGCTTGTCGCGGCAAACGAAACAATGCCCGCCGTCGGTACAATTGACAGCACCATAATCACCGCCAAAAGGACCGACAAAATTTTCCTTGATGTTTTTTCCATTTAAAAGACCTCCTTATTTTACAAAATTATAACTCCATTGAGTAGTATTATCAATACATATTTTATCTGTTTGACATTTCAATGTAATAGTAAAATAAACTCAAAAGAGGTGTATAATATGGATGCGAAAGAAAGAATTAAACAACTGATGCAGGCTAAGAATATAACCGAATACCGCCTTGCGAAGCTAAGCGGCTTGTCGCAAAGCACAATTTCAAACATTTTTATCAGAAACACCGCGCCCACCATACCGACCATAGAGGCGATCTGTAAAGGGCTCGGTATTACCATGTCTCAATTCTTTTCCGAAAATGATGCTGAAAAGCCCGTTTATCTCACAAGGGAACAGCGGGAATTATTTGACGAATGGATCTTTCTTTCTCCCGAACAAAAATCAGTAGTCGACAAGCTTGTAAAATCCTATAAATCATCAAAATAACACCCTTAAAAACCATATAAAACGCATAGCGCCTGCCGCCTTCCTCCGTTAGGGGGGAGGATTTTTTCGCCTTAAAAATCAAGTTTTATTCTTATCCGCATATGGAATGACCGATGTTTGTCCCCACGCGAAATTTGCAGACAAAACAGCTTACCGACGTTCATAACAGATAAATTTAAAATAACTTCCTCATTCTCGCTCCACTCAATAGCTCCCGCTTACAAGGGAGCCTTTTTATACGCAAATTTCATTTCGTGCGTAGGGCGCGGCATCCTTGACGCGCCGCCTTGAAACTCCCTCAGTCACTTCGTGACGGCTTCCTCTGAGAGGGAGCGGAATTTCCAAACATCCCTTATGCAAAGGGATGTGGCAATCGGAACAAGCCCGCTAATTAAAAAAACTGCTTAGATATAATTTAACTATCAGTAATCATACATCATTAAGTACAAATCAAAACCTGCCGTATTCAATCAAACAAAAGCCGCCTCAAACCGTCTCTTGCCGCGCTTCTTCGACATTATCCGATGCGCCGGAGCCGTCCCCGTTCTCCGAATCCTCTTTTTCAGGCTCAGGTCTTATAATCATTCTCACCACTTTTTCAAGAGAAACGGCGGTTACCTCTGTCTGCTCGCCTCCGAATTCGCCGTCAAGAGTGAACGCGGTCGGCTCGTCAAACATAAACTTAATATTCTTACAATGCCTGATTGTAACAAGCTCATTGTTAATAACGTCCTTTTTAGCCATAGAACGCACAAGACTTAAAATATCGCCCGCTTTCTTGAACATATTTACCAGAATAAGCTCGTGAAGTCCGTCGTCAAACTCGACGCCGATATTATGTAAAACGGGCATTCCCGCAACCGAATATGAATTTGACGCCGCGCCGTAGAAGTAATCGCCCTCAAAGACCTCGCCGTCAGCCTCTATCCTTGCATGGTACGGCTTCATATGGAAAAAATCATGAACCGCCTGTAAGTAGTAGGCGTTTTTACCCAGAACATTTTTCATTTTTTGACTTGCGGAGTATGAGATAGCGGTAAAATTGCCGAAGCCTGCGACATAAACAAAAAATTCGCTCCCGAATTTTCCCATATCGACGCTTTTCGGCTCGCCGTCAATAATCGCCCGAACGGCGTCATTCACATTTGTGGGAATACCGAGGGAATACGCAAAATCGTTTGTCGAGCCCATAGGAATATATCCTATCGGCGTATCAGTGCCGAGTTCTATAACCGCACAGACCGTTTCTTTAAGCGTTCCGTCACCGCCGACGCAAACTATAACGTCAAATTCGGCGCCTCGGTTAAGAACGATATCATAGGCGTTTTTGTCAATCTGCGTACAGCAGGCGGTAACATTAAAGCCCCCCTCGTGAAAGCTTTCAATCATACTTTTCATATATTGCTTTGCCGTCTTTTTTCCCGAAACGGGATTAACGACAAGAAAAAGCTTCTTTGCGCTGTTATCACTCATTTTTCTGCACCCCGAATGTTTTAAAATTTTATTTTCTCCTCAATGTATTCAGCGATTCTGTCAATCGGAAGCCTAACCTGCTCCATAGTATCCCTGTCGCGCACGGTAACGCAGTTATCGGCGGGCGTGTTCTCATCACCGACGGTTTGAAAATCAACCGTGACGCAATACGGTGTGCCGATTTCATCCTCACGGCGGTACCTCTTGCCGATTGAACCCGTTTCGTCGAAATCCGTCATAAAGCGCTTGCTTAATTCCTCGCAGATTTCAAGAGCCTTCGGCGAAAGCTTCTTTGAAAGGGGAAGAACCGCCGCTTTATACGGCGCGACCGAGGGCTTTAAGTGAAGCACTGTACGGACGTCGTTTTTCTCGGCGTCGATTACTTCCTCGTCATACGCCTCGCACAGAAGCGCAAGTACGGTTCTGTCAAGCCCGTAGGTGGATTCTATTATAAACGGAATAAATCTCTCGCCCGTTTCGGGGTCAAGATATTCCATCTTTGTTCCGCTGTATTCCTGATGTCGTGTTAAGTCGAAATCCGTTCTGTTGTGCGTGCCGTTGATTTCGCCCCAGCCGAACGGGAACAGATATTCAATATCGCACGCCGCCTTAGCGTAGTGCGCCAGCTTTTCGTGATCGTGGAAACGCAGCGTATCCTCGGGAAGCCCCAAATCCTCAAAATACTTTTTGCCGTATTCCTTAAAGTATTCGTAAAGCTCTGCGTCCGTCCCCTCCTTGCAGAAGGTCTGAAATTCCATCTGCTCAAATTCAATCGTCCTGAAAGTAAAGTTACCGGGGGTAATCTCGTTTCTGAACGCCTTGCCTATCTGACCTATGCTGAACGGCAGCTTTGCCCTCATTGAGCGCTGAACGTTAAGGTAATTTACATACTCGCCCTGCGCGTTTTCGGGGCGCAGATAAATAACGCTCTTGCTGTTGTTCGTAACACCCCTGAAGGTCTGGAACATAAGGTTGAACTCTCTTATATCGGTGAAATTATGCTTTCCGCAGTTAGGGCAGGGAATGTGATGGTCCTTTATGTATCGGAACATTTCCTCCTTAGTCATACCGTCGGCGTGCGCGTCGGGGTCGAAATCATCTATAAGATTATCGGCTCTGTGGCGCATTTTGCACTCCTTGCAGTCAAGAAGCGGGTCCGAGAACGAAGCGACGTGACCGCTTGCCTCCCAAACCCTCGGGTGCATAAGAATATCGGCGTCAACCTCGTAGCTGTTTTTTCTTTCCTGAATAAATCTCTTTCTCCATGTATCCTTTACATTATTTTTAAGCCTTGCGCCCAAAGGACCGTAATCCCAGGTATTTGCAAGTCCGCCGTAAATGTCGCTTCCCGCAAAGATAAAGCCCCTGTTTTTACACAGAGCCACAATTTTATCCATAGATTTTTCACTGCTTTTAAGCAATTACACTCATTCCTTTATAATGATATTTTCCAATTATTAAGTTTATATTATTAAGCCGTGAATGTCAAGCGACATAAAAATTTTAAAAGATATACAAACGCCGCCACGTCCCTTTACACAAGGGAAGCATGGCGGCGGCATTTCGGCGGCGGAGGGCTTGCAGTGAGTTTCTGTTTTATTTTCACACCTTTTAATAACGTTGCTTATTTACCGATTTCACAAACGGCAGTACCGCCAAAACCGAACTTACGGCAGGCATAACCGTAAACAGGAAAAACAGCATTGTAAATAACGGCGTGTATTCACTGCTTTCTCTTACAATAAGCCCCTGAGAAATCAAGTCGTTTAACATGGCTGTTTTTTCGCTTGTGAAGCCTATCGCCGTATAGCCTATGCTTGAAGCAAGCGAGGAAATGCCTGTTTGAATTTTGATAATTGCAGTCTGGAACGAGAAAAAAAGCGCAGTCGGCGTGTTGCCCGATATGCTTTTTTCAAGCTCAACCGCATCGTTAATAAGCAATGTGCGTATGCTTGAAGCAAAGCTTAAAAATCCGCCTGCCGCAAGCATTAAAACAAACATCGCGGAAAAATTTAAAGCGCTGTTCATTGAGGTTTTATTATTAAAGTAGATAATAAAAATCAGAATATTAGGCAAGACAGACGCTAAATTACATAAAACATAAGCCCTAACGTTTCCGAATTTTCTCGAAAGCGCGGGTACGAATACTGTTGAAAGCACAAGCCCGACAAAGCTGCCCGTGCCGAGCAGTAAGGTGTACAGAAAGGTAAGCCCCGAATTTTTGCTTGAAAAGTAATATGCAACCAGTGCGGATAACACAACGCCCTGCAAGGCGCTCATAGAGGAAAGAAGACCTGAAATTATAATCCTTTTTAAAAGCGGATTTGTGAAAATATATTTATACTGATGCTCGACGTCGGTTTTTGTGTTGTACTGCTGCCGCAGTCTGTTTTTCGGCACGGTTATTTGATAAAGCAAAGCGCCGACAGCGGAAAACACTATCGCAACTGTAAGAAACGCGTTCCTCTCGTCCTTTTGCGTGCCGCCGAGCGCCTGTGACGCCGAAAACGCAAGAGGCTGAACAACAAGACTGCATATACTGCCTACCATTGATCCAATCGGTCTTAACGACAGCAGCTTTGTTCGGCTTTTCTCGTCATCCAAAAGCATATTCGGATAGCTTATCATCGGAATATCTCCGAACGAAAACACTATTTCCCATAAAATATATATGATAAAGCCGTAAACTATTATTAAAGCATTTTGAAAGCCGCCGTTTTCGGTCGAATAAATCTTCATAGCAAAGCATAACACCGTAATTACCGCTGTCGGTATCGGCAGGTAATAGAGGTATTTCGGCAAGGACCATTTCCCTTGGCAGGCAATAAGAAACACGCCATATTGCATATACTGTGCATATATAGCGTGTTTCCGTGGTCTTTATTCAATATCTTGTGGTTTTATGCGTTTTTTATGCGCCGTGATTTTCTTTTGTCTCTTGTTTGTCGCTTAAATCTGCTTTACGATACTACAATATATTAGACGATACAGCTAAACAGTCGCCATGCTGAATATGGATAGTTGCTCATTTTCTTTAAGCAGTACGTTTTGTTTTCCGTTAATCGTATAGTTAGTTAGTAGGGCTTCTATTACCGGGTTTCTGTTTGTCTCCTTTGCTCCAACATGATAGAAATGTTCTCGCGTTATCTTTTGACAGTCATTCCAGGCTGCCGCGATATACTCATTTTCCCTATAATCGTTATGATCCCATGTTGACAGCATAAATTTTGCGCCGCTCTCGACTAAAGCTTTATGTAAGGCAAGTTCTGATTGTTCGTCCCAACTATCATAATAATCTACATGTCGCCCTATATATGGGGGGTCACAATAAATAAAATCATTCTCGCCGGCCATGGCGATAGTTTTTTCAAAAGGTTGGCAAATGAACTCCCATGAATGCGCTTTTAATAAGCTCTCAACATGGGCAACTTGATTTACTATCTTAGTTACATACGCTTTTGCGAAACGTTGCGGTTTATGGCCATACGGAACATTGAAATCATAATCCTTATTAAACCGTATCATCCCATTAAAACAAGCACGGTTTAAGAACAAAAAATCAAGTGGATTGTGCTTATTGTTAAACCTTGTTCTGACGGTATAGTAATATTCATCGTCGCCCTGTTCTAGCATCTTTCCCTCTCTCTCCAAAAATTCGCGTACGACATAGGACGTTATAACGCCAGACTTTATTTGATTATAAAATTCTATAATATGTGGGTTTGTATCCGCAAAAACAGCTCGATGCGGCTCAATGTTAAAACCAACAACACCGGAACCCATAAAAGGTTCTATCCACACAGAGTTAGTCTGCATAACAACGCTCTGTCTTATCAGTGGAACAAGTTTTGTTTTTATCCCTTGTATCTTTATAGGCGGCACATACACTTTCTCATTCATTTTGCTTTCCCCTTCGGTGCTTTGGGATTATTCAGTTTAGCGGGTAATCCACGGTATTGCAAGTATTCATCAAATGACGAAAGTTTTTTGCGTTTTCCGTTTACAAGAATTTCGATTTTCCCAAAATTAGCCCAATAATCATCAAACAGATCTTCCCCTGCTTTGGCAAAAACGCCATTACCGCTTAATATATCGTCAATCTTTTGAATGCTCCCTATATTAGCAGTGTTTCCGCTACCGCTTTTGTCACTTGCAATCTTCCATTTTTCCTCAGCGAAAAACAGAAAATTCTTTATAACCGCCGGTATTGTTTCGATTTCATCAATAGAATAGATTTGTGTTTCCTCGTTCTTGTCAAGAGCGGCGCGTGAATAAACAATTCCTAAACAAAAATGCCCGCTATATTCATCATAGGGATATTGTATGTTTTTCGTGCTTGTACGCTCAATAAAATACTCTCCATGCGAACCCAAAGTAAAGCCATTACAGAAACCGGGGTATTCTTCATCCCTGTAAGTCGTTTTTAGGTCTACAGCAAACTTGATTTGCGGATTATTCTTTGAAATAAAGGTCAGGTCAGGATACCAATTTTGATATGTCGCAAGTTCGATATCATAACCAATTTTATCGGCAAAGGTTAAAAAGTGTGGGAACAAATGAAGTTCAAGAATTTTTGAAACGATTTTAGTATCAGAGGAAATTGTATAGATGTTTTTGAATATGTCAATAAAGCCTCTGATAGTCCATTCGTCACCCGTAGCAATAAAATCCCTCAAAGAAGTGGCAAAGTCTTTTAATTGTGCACCAAATAGTGCTTTTTCAGTTTCATTTTTCATGTTTAATTACCTCTTTCTTGAGTTAATAGGGCTTTTCTTGTATCTCCACTATATCATCAAGTCCGCATTCCATGACGGCGGCTATTCGTGTCAGTGTGTCCATAGAAACGGTTTCATTCTTTCCCATTTTAGCAAGAACGTTCGTGCTTAAACCCGCCCGCTTGCGCATTTCGGTTCTCGTCATGTCTTTATCAATCAACAGTTTCCAAAGCTTGTTATAATTAACCGCCGTTGCGGGAAGCGTTAACTTCTCAAAGCTTCAGCGGGAGCATATAACTCCCGCTGAAAATAAACATCAAACCGTTATTTTGTTGTTGACCTCGTTTTCGCGAAGCTCCTTCAACTCGTTCTCAATCGCCTGCTCCAACGAGGGCTGACCCGCGAGCTGCTTTTTGAACTGTATGCTCGTAATAATGTTTACGACCGCGTTTACAGCAAACAACGCAATACCGATTGCGTAGCCCCACCAAACAACAGAGCCTGAAAATATGTTGACCGTACTGCCCGCCGCGGAATTGACGAACATCATAAGAAGCACCGCGGACCCTGTCCAGCAAGCCGTGCTTATAACATTAAGCACAACGTTAAAGCCCGCTTTAAGATTTAATGCGGCAATAAGCACAACAAAGAAATTAAGAACGCCTGCGACAACCGCAAGCAGTGCCGCAAGAACCGACAGCATAAGGTATGTAACCGACGTGCCGAGCGCCGTGCCCGACATAAGCTTTAAAGCGCCGCCTATGTCCATCTCGGTAAGGTAATCAAGAATAAATGTTAAGAACGAAACCGACTGCTCTTTTTCAAAGAAAGGCATTGAAAGCTTGAGGTTCAAAAGCGGAACAACAAGAGCGACAAGCGGCAAAAGCGTTAAAACAAGCCTTACAATTCTGAAAACGCTGCCCACTGTAGCCGACTTAAAGTTTTTAAGCCTGTAATGAAGCTTTGCAAACGCGGTTTCAGCCGCGTCGGCGTCCTCCTCGAGCCTTGCCTCCCAATTATAGTTAGGTATATTAACTCCGCAGTTTTTACACTCCGCGCGTAAATTATACCACTTAAGAGTTGCGCCGCAATGCGGACATTTTGCTGCCATAATTGCCTCTCCTTTCAATAAGACGTTTTTAATTAAGCTGAATTTATTTCTTAAATCTAATCACGTTCCATGAGAACGGCTTAATGTGAACCTCGGCTTTTTTGCCGTCAACCGTCGGCAGCTCGCCTAAAACGGGCTTAACGGGACAAGCCTTGAAGCTGTTGACGTCCTGAGCCTTAAAGCCCGCCATTTCAATATGCTCAAAGGGCTTAAAGCCCTCCATATCAAGAAGATTTATCTCAAAATTATAATCCTCCGTCTGTGTTCTGTTAACGCAGAATACCGTAATTTCATCCTCTGTATCGTTAATCGTCGCAACACAGTCCATATCGGGGACGTCCGCAAATTCCTTTGTGTCATGCCTGTCGCAGGTAAGGTTTGAGAGAAGCACGCTGCCTCTGCCGAAATTTGAAGCGTGCATAAACGGATAGAAAATCGTCTGCTCGAACACGCCGCCGTTATTTTCAGTCATAATCGGCGCAATAACATTTACAAGCTGTGCAAGGCAGGCAACCTTAACTCTGTCCGCATGGCGAAGAAGCGTTATGAGCATAAGCCCCACCAAAAGCGCGTCCTCAAAATTATAATGATCCTCAAGCTGATGAGGAGCCGTTGACCATCTCTCAACGGGGTCGCCGTTTGAGTGATACCAAACATTCCACTCGTCGAACGAAAGATTGACCTGATGCTTTGAATGTTTCTTGCCCTTTACCGTGTCGCATATGCAGATAACCGTTTTAATAAATTCATCCATAGCCGTATTCTTGGCAAGGAAGCTGTCCGTATCGCCGCATCTGTTGTCATAATACTGATGAAGCGAAACATAGTTGACTTTATCATATGTAAGGTCAAGGGTCTGATATTCCCAATCGCCGAAGGTTTTCATGTTAAGGTTTGAACTGCCGCAGAGAACAAGCTCAATGTCGGGGTCGACAAAGCGCATAGCCTTTGCCGCTTCGTTTGCCGCCCTGCCGTATTCAAACGCTGTCTTATGACCTATCTGCCAATCGCCGTCCATCTCGTTGCCGAGACACCAAAGCTTAATATTGTGCGGCTCTTTTACGCCGTGCTTAATTCTTAAATCGCTGTAATACGAGCCTGACTTGTGGTTGCAGTATTCAACAAGGTTTCTTGCGGCGACCGCGTCGCGAAGCCCGAGGTTGACAGCCATCATACAATTCGTGTCGGCTTTTTTGCACCATTTCATAAATTCGTTTGTACCGAATTCGTTGGTTTCGGTAACGCCCCAGGCAAGCTCTAACCTTTTCGGTCTTTCGCTTACGGGACCTACCCCGTCCTCCCAATGATAGTTTGAAACGAAGTTACCGCCGGGATAGCGGACAATCGGAACATTGAGCTTTTTAACCTCGTCGATAACGTCCTTGCGGAAACCATCCTCGTCGGCTGTCGGGTGTGTCGGCTCATAAATACCGCCGTAAACAGCCCTTCCCAAATGCTCGATAAACGAACCGAATATTCTCTCGTCAACCTTTGCGGTTTTAAATTCGCTTGCCAGCGATACTTTAGCCTTTTTCATAGAGCGCACCTCATATTAAGCAAAAATAATAGCGAAATTATTCTATCATACGCAGTCTAAATTTTCAATACTTATTTATACGTTATTTTCCTATTCTTCAGCTTTGTTAAAAACGAAATTTTCAAGCTCCGCCTGATTTTCTTCAAGATCTATAAGAATTACCGACTGTCCGCTTCTCGTTCCGCTCGAATATGTGCCTTCTGAGGGAATTTGCTGCTGAGCCATGCCGTAGCTTATGTACCTGACCGAATTAAGCCCCAGCTCCATAAGCTCGTCCGAGGATAAATCAGTCTTAACCATAGGCACTATCTCGTTTATCATCTCAATAAGGGTGACGGGATTGGTCTTTTTCGCCTTGTTTATAACCGCAGATATGATTTTTCTCTGTCTTTCCGTCCTCTTGAAATCGCTGTCAAGGTAACGGATTCTCGCATACCACAGAGCCTGTCCGCCCGTAAGGTGAACCGCTTCGCCGCTTTGTATATCTTCGGGGAAATACGCCGCTTCCGCCGCCGTCATATGATCCTTGCTGTTAATATAATCCGCCTCTTTTTCGGTGATTTCAACCTCAATGCCGCCCAAGGAGTCTATAATTGTCGTAAACATATCAAAATTAACAAGCATATAGTTGTCAATGTCAACCTTGTAGTTATATTCAAGCGTATCTACAAGGAGCTGTGTTCCGCCATGACTTTGCGAGGCGTTCAGCTTTGCCCATTTGTAGCCCGGAATTTCTATATAGGTGTCCCTTAAAAACGACGTCAGTTTTAATTGCTTGTTATTTTCATCTATTGTGAGAAGCATCATGGTATCCGATCGGGTTGTCTCGGACGACTCTCCCTCTCTCGCGTCAACGCCGACAAGAAGAATATTCCGCACGCCGTTCTTTCTCAAAAGATTCGCAGAATCGATATACTGATTTGCGTCAAGCGGGGAATAATTCACCTTTTTTGTAAGCGACTTTGCATACCCTAAGCCGCCTATTGCAAGTGACGCAACCAGCAAAACAAGCACGAGAAGCAATATGCCTATAACCTTGCCTGCGGATTTTTTCTTTTTCTTTTTTTTCTCCTTAGGCTGCTTACCCGAATAAATATCGTCGTCTACGCTGTCGTATATTCTGTCCTGCGAAACACGCCTTGCTTTGTTCTGCGCCGCCTTATTGTAGTTATAGCTGTACGGCTTTTTCTCGACCTGTTCGGGGACTCTGCGCCTTACGGGCGCGGATTTGGGAACGGGAGGGACGTCGGTGTCGGCGGAATTAAAATATTCGTCCGCAAAACGGTCGTAATCGTCCTCTCGGGAATCCCTGCCGCTGAAAATATCCTCAAAACCGCCGTCTTCCGTTTTGCCGGATTCGGCCGTATCCGCGCTGTCGCTGAAAATATCCTCAAATTCGTCCTTATCGGAAGAACCGAAAACGTCGTCAAACGCGTCATCATCAAACTTAAAGTCCTTTGGATTCAAAATTAACAACTCCTTAAACTTTGTCAGGTACTATTTTAACTTAATTCCGCGAATTAAACAACATCTTTTTGTTAAAAATTGCGCCTGTATTTGTTACAAAAGTATAAAAATATATAAAACATCCCCTAAATACCAAAAATTCCTTGAAACAACGGCAAAAAAACTGTATAATGGCAATTAGAATTTTCTAAGGAGTATCGTAATGCTGGGTAAATATGTCAGAGTACGGGTTACCAAGCCCATTGGTGCTTTTGACGGTGAGACCTCTAAGGTCTTTCGGCTGAACTACGGCATTGTAGAGAGCGGGCTTGAACCGCATTCCCCCGTAAAAGGCGCGTACATTATGGGCGTCGAACATGCCGTTCATAATTTTGACGGCAGGGTTGTTGCCGTAGTAAAGCTGTCTGGCAGACAGGGTATATACCTTGTCGTCTCGCCGAAAAGCAAAAGATTTATAATAAACGATATTAAATCCGCCATAGAATTTGCGCATAAAGACGGAACATATTTAATAGACTGTTTATACGAGCGCTCATGCGGCGCGGTGGTTTTCCGCGTGATCGGCGGCGAAAAACGCTTTTTGCTTATCAAAAACAGAAGAAGCAATCATTGGGGCTTCCCGAAAGGTCATATTGAGAAGGGCGAAACCGAGGAGGAAACCGCTAAACGGGAGGTGCTTGAAGAAACGGGGCTTCACATAAGGCTTTTCCCCGATTTCAAAAGCAAATCGGAATACACCATTCACAACAAGGCTGAAAAAACCGTTTTCATATTCCTCGCGACAACCGACGACACGCAAACGGTTATTCAGCCCGAAGAGATTGAGGACTATATTTGGCTTAACTACGACTCCGCCCGCAAAACTCTGAATTACCAAAACGACAAAGCAATTCTTGACAAGGCGCAGGAATATATCCGTAAAAATAAAATTTAAGGAGCAAGCTATGGCAGAAACTCTCGCTCAATTCTTCGTAGAGCTTTTCCAAGACAAAATCCCTCCCGAGCTTACTGTTTTTGTAATTTCGCTTATGCCGATTTTAGAGCTTCGCGGCGGTATGATTGCCGCAAGGCTTCTCGGCGTTCCGTTTGTAAAAGCATTTTTAATATGCTTTGCGGGCAATATGCTGCCCATCCCTTTCATTTTGCTTTTTATAAAAAAGATTTTCGCATGGCTTCGCAAATTCAAATTTTTCGAAAAAATAATATTAAAGCTCGAAGCCAAAACCGAAAAAAACAAAGAGAAGGTCCTGCGTTATAAATCATGGGGCTTGCTTCTGTTCGTCGCAATTCCTCTGCCCGGTACCGGCGGCTGGACAGGTTCGCTTATGGCGGCGCTTCTTGATATTGATACGAAACGCTCGCTTCCCATAATCGCGCTGGGCGTGCTTATCGCGGGGATAATAATGTCGCTTTTGACCTACGGGATTTTCTCGTTTGCGTAAAAACCTTTAAAACCGAAACAGAATTTTTTCGGAAAATTTTCGGTTAAGTACTTGATTTTTTTTCGATAACATAATATACTTTATATAGTTATAAACGCGGAAAGGAGAAAACCGATTATGGATAGCATTATTGAAACCCTTACAAGCATCCTTCCCATGGATACGATAATATCGTTTCTCGAAGGTCTTCAGGACATTCCGGTGCTTGGAACTGTTATAGGCTTTATTCTCGGTCTTATAGGTTGATTTTAATGGGAAAGCAAACGGCGTAGTTCTTACGCCGTTTATTTGTTTTTCAGGAGATTTTTTATATGAAAAAACTTATTTGCGTTATATTATCCGCCGCGTTTATGCTGACGGTCTGCTCCTGCGGCAAGCAAGCCGAAACAGAAGTCTCCGGAACGTCAAGTCAGACCGAAGCTCAAACCGCCGTGCAGACGACCGAAGCCGTAACCGCCCCCTCAACCGAGGCGGTAAAGACCACCGCCGCTCCCGTCTCCGAAGCCTTGCCTCAAGAAACCGTTGCCGCTTCTCAGGATGTACATATTGAAGGCTCAAGCTCTATTTTTACAACAAATCCCGACAATAAATTCATAAAGACCGTTTCCGAAAAATACGGCGTCGACACGGCTTTCCTTGCGGCGCTGTATACCGAATCGGCTGACAACAACTATGTCTGGCAGTTCGACGGCTCTGTCGACGAAAACGGCAACGCGATAAGAACGCCGGATACCTTGGCATATGTGTACGCGCTCAATCAGAGCTGCTCCGATATTGAGCGCACCGACGGCGAAAACGAATTTACCAACTGCTCAAAGGAATACGCGATAATAACCTTTGAAGCTACCAAGCAGCTGCTTATTCCCAAGTTTCAGGAATATCTTTAATATCAAAACATAAATTTAATTTTATCACCAACCGTAGGGCGGACAGTGTCCGCCCGTTTTTCGCAATTACCCGTTTTTTGTAATTTAATAAATTGCACATAGGGCGTAGGTTCGCTCCCGCCGCCCGCTGTTTCCCGCAAATTCCAATGTGTACGTATGAAGCGGCATCCCTGACGCGCCGATAAGATTTGAACAAATCATATTTTTGCTTGTTTTCGTCAACTACCCACGCTTTAAGGCTTACGCCCAAAGCCCCGTATACCAATTAAGCATAGGACTCCCGAAAAACAGCGCCGTGAAGATTCCTACCGCGAGATGAGGACCGAACGGCACCTGCTTTTTCATGTCGCCCTTTTTAAGCGAATGTGAAACGGCAAGCCACGCTGTACCTGCAAACGCGCCGACAAACAGGGCGATAATTATATTTTTCCATCCGAGCGCAAAGCCCGCCGCCGCCATAAGCTTAATGTCGCCGCCGCCTATTGAATTTGGCTTTAAGTATTCCACCGCCAAAAACAGACCGCTTACAAGCACCGCACCGACAAGCCTGCCTATAAGTGCGCTTTTATCAAATCCGCTGCCGATAACCTCGTCAATATAGATTACGGCTCCGCCCAAAAGTACCGTAACCCACATGGAGTCGGGAATAAACATATGCTTCCAATCTATGCAGAATATCACCACAAGAGCCGACGAAATCATACAGTAGCCGAGCAGGCTCAGGGTGAATTCAAATTTGCATGCGTAAGCGTATGAAAGCACAAACATAAGCCCCGTAATACTTTCCACAATCGGGTAAATCGGGGATATTTTCGCCTTGCAGTAACGGCATTTCCCGCCGAGGAACAGCCAGCTGAAAAGCGGGAACAAATCATACCATTTAAGCGGATGCTTGCAGGTCGTACAGATAGACGATCCCTTTTTAAAATCCATTCCTATCGGAATACGGTATATCAGCACGTTTAAAAAGCTGCCTATACAGATTCCGACAACAAACACACACACCGAAAAATAAACCTTTAAGGCTGTCAAAAACGCTTCATAATCCATTTCTATTCCTCTTTGCCGTCATTTGAGTTACGGCGGTCTTCCGATTCCGCATCTGTCGTATTATTTTCGGCGCCGTTATCCGCTGAAACTTCCGCGGCGTTCCGCGCTTCATCATTAAGCATTTCTTCCTCACGGATTTTCATCATCTTGGAAAGAAGCAATACAAGCGCAACAGCAAGAACCGTTCCCGCCGTTACGAAAATCCCCTCTTTTAATCCCTGCGGGAAGTAGCGCATCTCAAGCGTATGCTCGCCCTCGGGGACGTAGAACATCATAATATGCGTGCCGCTTTCAATAAGCTCAACCTCTTCGCCGTCCAAGGTAACCGTCCAGCCCTCGTCATAGGGCATTCCCATAAGCATAACGCAGTCCTTGCCCGCGCTTACGCTGCCGCATATTTCGGAATCCTTAAATTCGCTGATTTCAAAAGTCCCGTTCTCTTTAAGAGCGTTAAGCCCGCTTTGGTAAACCTCGTCGTTAAGCCCTGCCGCGATAAAATATATGCTGTCATCCAAAAGCTCGTCCGCATTGATATTATCTTCATATACCTTGTTATCCTTAACGCTGAAGGTAACGGTTATCGGCTCGCCCGCTTCGCAGTAGCCTACATCCGTAACCTGCTTCCCGTTAAGCTCGTAAGCCGCCGCGGACTGCCCGCTTTTTTCGACGGTAAGCGTATCCATAATTCCGCTTTGAGCGAGCAGATAAATATTCTGCGATTTCTGCGGAGTAACCGTGAAGCTTACGGAACAGTCCGCCGCCTGCATTTTATAAGCGTACGTTCCGCCGAGAATATCCAGATAATCAAAAAAATTGGTTATTTCGCTTTCGGAATGTTCCTGCTCATCCTCACCCTGTGAATCCTCATGATCATGCTCCGAAAAAGAACCGCCGTCCGGATAATAGTTCTTTAATTCCTCCTGAGTAACATAGGTGCAGTTAATAAACTCCTTTCCGTCCGGCTCAATAAAATCGTATACGCCGCTTTCGCCGGTCATCGCCGACCAAACGGAGCTTTGCGCTTCTAACGAATTCATATTATACGCTTCCCAATCGGCAATTTCAGGCTCGCACAAAAGACCTACGCCGAGATACCCCTCGGGGCTGTAAACCGTCAGCCCGTCGCGGCTTGCCTCCTCGGCGTAATACGGATTACCGCCGAGCGTTCCCGTGTTATCAATAATGTACCTCATACCGAACATTGTGTTATATACGGGCGTTTGCATAGAATAGGCGTACGCGTTGCCCGTATTTCCGGGATTTCCCATGGTTTCCTGCATAAGAGAAAAATAGTAGTCGGACAGCGAAGAAAAGGCCGTAACGCCCTGAATCCCGTAAAGCGATCCCGTCATTCCCTGAGGGGACTCCGCATCCTCATGGAAGGTGTTATCGACAGTGGCAAATTCCATACGCGAATATTCATCCGCGCTGTAGGAAATATCCTTTTTAAGCTCCTGAACCGTTTCGTAATACGGCGCGTATTCCGAACCGTCAATTCCTTTAAGCGTGACATTTCCCGAAACAGTCAGCTCGCAAACGGTTACGGCTAAAATCAGAACACCCGAAACTGCCTGCAAGCCTCTTTTCTTTACGTTCCTGTACAGCAAAAGAAGCACGGTAACCGCGACGACTGCGGCGCCGCTTGCGATAAGCATATTTACAAGCTCTTTGTACTCCGCAATACTGTCTTTTATCGCAATTCTTTCATAAACA
Organism: uncultured Eubacteriales bacterium; assembly: GCA_964557975.1. Classification (GTDB taxonomy): domain Bacteria; phylum Bacillota; class Clostridia; order Oscillospirales; family Acutalibacteraceae; genus Fimenecus. The sequence goes on along the minus strand of CAZLCG010000032.1, from coordinate 1,522 downwards.
AGCACTGCCGATGAAATCACTGCGGGAACCAATATCGCGGCCTTCGGCAGCTCCTTAAAGTGCAGGTAAACCTGATAAGCCAAGACCGAAAGTACGAAGCAGTAAATAAACGAAAATCTGTAAGGAATACCTGCCGGAGCGCTCATGCCGTGCCAAATGTTATATAAGAGCGGAATGTCGAACGACGCCCAAAGAATAAGGACCAATACTATATTGGCAATTCTTTCATTCTTGGGTATTCTTTTGGCAAAAAGATACAGCGGAACAAGCAGCAGCGCGGCTGAGCCTACCGCCGCGTTGGGCAGGCTGTTCGCGGCGGAGCTATACGTAAGGACGCTTTCCGTTATAAGATGCGATCTCAGAAGCTCAAGAAAGTTAAAAAAGAAATTACCGTCAAAGCCGAAGACGCTTTTCATATAACTGTTGCCTAAAGCGCTTGCAATCGGCAGCAGGCTGAAAGCGCAAAGCCCTCCCGCCGCAAGAGAAGCGCCGCCGAATTTTAAAAGCACCCTAAAAAGGCTTTCGTGCGCCTCATCCCTTTGGTGGACGGTCTGCGAAAAGACGCGGACAAAGAAATAAAGCACCGAAAAAATACAAATCATATAGCTTAAATAGAAATTGCAAAGAATACTCAAAGCAAGGCTTACAAGATAAAGCCACGGTTTGCCGCCGTCTACCAGCTTTTCAATTCCCCTTGCAACAAGCGGCAGAAATACAAGAGGCATAAGCCACATGGTATTATAATAGGCTAATATGTAAAATCCGCAGAAAGTATATATGAGCGAAAAGATAACAACAGATAAATTATGCTTTTTAAAGCGATCCTGAACATACCATGCAGCCGAAACCGCAATAGCCGCAGTGTTAAGAATTATCACCGTTTCGTACGCCTCGGTTATTTTGCCGTCGGGGAACAGCAGAGCAACCAAATTGAACGGGTTTATAAGATAATAGCAGGCGGTAGCATAAAAATTTTCGCCCAGCCCCGAAGCCCATGAATACAAAAGGCTTTCTCCGCCCTTTATACGGCTGACAAATTCCTGAAGTACGGGAATATACTGATAAATACCGTCGTTGCGGACAAGACTAAGCTCGCCGAACGGCACAACTCCGTTTTGTATAAATGTAAGCGTTAAGACAGCAAGAGCGCCCAATGCCGACAGCGCGCACCACAGCAGCGTCTGTTTTCTTTCCTTTTTCATATATCCTCACCACAGTTAAAAAATATTTATTTCAGTATATCATAAAAGCTTTAATAACACAACGAATAATTTGATAAGAAAAATAAGGTCAATTCAAAAATCAAGCGGTAAATTCTAAAATAAACGCAGCAGCGGAAATTACTTTCGGATAAAAGTTCTTGTGGATTTTTTCTTTCGGACAGTGCAAAAGAACGTATGACGGCATAGCGATCTCCTTTGTGTTATTTGCTTGGTTACATATTCATTTTGCTCAAGGATCGCTGTGTTGTCCGTTCTTTTTTTCTGTTGCGCTCCATATGATAACCCGCCTGTCTCCCTTT
>CAZLCG010000031.1:0-22542 GCA_964557975.1 uncultured Eubacteriales bacterium | reverse complement strand
GTTTTTGCAGCATACCGAGCGAATACTTTTTCGTTTTTATTTTTTTACTGTCCGCAAGACCTATCCTGTCAAGTACGGCGTTTAATGCTGATGTTATCCGGTTTCATCAGTAGTTTTATTCTCAAAGCGTACCGCTTTTCCATCCTCTAACACGATTTGTCGGTCACAGCATTCGGCAATCTGTAAATCGTGCGTTACTATAACAACGCCCCGCCCGTCGTCCTTTAAGCGGCAGAGCAAATCGAATATCGCGGCGGAATTTTCGGAGTCGAGCGCGCCTGTCGGCTCGTCGGCAAGAATATACTGAGCATTGTTAACAATGGCTCGGGCAATTGCGACGCGCTGCTTCTGACCGCCCGAGAGCATACTGACACGGCGCTCCGCCAAATCGGCAACGCCTGTCTCTTTGAGCGCCTCTAAACAGCGTTTTTTGCGCTCGCGCTTTTTTACGCCCGCGAGCAAAAGCGGAATTTCCGTGTTTTCAAAGGCGGTGTTGTCCTGAAGCAGTAAAAAGTTCTGAAATACAGTTCCGATTTTTTGGTTTCTGAGCTTAGCGCGCTCGGAATCCGACAAAGACTGCACCTGCACACCGTCAATTTTATAAGAACCGCTTTCAAACGGCATTACACAGCCTAAAATATGCAGAAGCGTGGATTTACCCGCGCCCGAAGTGCCTGTAATCGCCACTATTTCGCCTGTGGATATAGTTACGGATACGTCGTCTAACGCCTTGAGCGCGTTTTTCTTGTTTATGTTATAGGTCTTGGATAGATTTTCAACTTCAAGCATGCCCTTGTTCCTCCGTGAATGATTTTTTATTCTTTTTCTGTCCGCCTTTTTTGTAAAAAAGAAGCCATGTAAGCGCCGCTGACACTGCGGCAAGTAAAATCCAGCATACCGCAAGCACTAAAGCTCCGACAGATATAAAAGAATATGTATATGAAAACAGATTAAAGACGCCTGCAACGGGCAGTATGACCGCATACGGCAGTACCGCAAAGACTAAAACACGAAGCATTGCCGCGAAATATATCAGCGCATTTTGGCGTTTTGACGCACCGCAGACACGATATACCGTAAAACTGCTTTTGGAGTTACGCATAATAAGCACGGCGGCGCAGATAAAGCCGACTAACGAGATGCACCATACACACAAAACCTGCGGCAGATCCTCTTTATACATCGTGGATTGCCTTACAAGATCAAAAGAGGATTCGGTGGTAAGCACCGAGCCGCTTTTTTTAAGTATCTGTATATTCTCCTGCATTTCTTCTTTTGAAATATCCCCGAAAAACAGCAGTCGGTTGTCTGTCTCAGGCTGTTGCTCGCGAATTGACTGCGGTACATACTCGCTGTCGATCCAAAGGATCTCAGCGCCCGACACTAAAAGCTCGTTTTTCTCCGTGCTCTCGGCAACACTTGAGAGCGCAAGCATTTCACCGCCCGCATATTGATCGAAGCAGAAATACGGGTCTGCCGCCACGCCTACTACATGCAGATTAAGACGGATTTTACTTTCGGAGTCACAAAAGGATATTGTATCTCCGATTTTCCGTTTCGCGTTTGAGGTTACACAGTTTATACAGTCCGCGCTGTCTGCCTGCGCTTCGGTAAGCCATTTGCCCTTACGCATTGAAATGTTAAGCTTTTCATTCAAAAGCTTGGGATAGGCGCGAAGCTCTAAATAGGCGTTTTCATCAAAGACTGTATAAACATTTTCTGAGGAGATAAGTCCGTTTAGGCTGTCAAAGTCAGCGTACGGTGACGCTGTACTTTCCATATTTATCCCTTCTTCAAGGCTGTAAAGTCCGTAATCAATCGGTGAAAAATATGCAAAATTTGTAGCTGTACATCCGCCCATTACCTGCTTCGGGTATATTAAGGAGTATTCTTTGCATGTATAATCCAGCGTAAAAAACATTGTAAACACAAGCTGGAGTACCAACAGGAGAGTTAAAAGCTTGTTTTTCCACAGCACATCTCCTGCAAGGTGAAGCGTTTTATACATAATTATCCTCCTCCCGCAGAAGCTGTTTTGAAATATTCACACCGATAACAGGCAGAGCAACCGCAAGGCATATCACTATGCTGAATATGAACGAAACGGACAGCCCTTGTAGTATGAAATCCTCTGCGTCGGTCTGTTTCGGGTACAGCAGAAGCATAAACAGCAGGTTGCCGACAGCTCCGCCCGTCACGGCGTAAATGAGAAGCTCTGAAACGGCGACTCTGAAAACATATCTCTTTTTTGCGCCGAAAATATATAGGACTGAATAGACAGAGCCTTTTGAGCGCAGAAGATAGCAGAATATAAATATCAGGTTGCATGAGGCAATTCCTGCAATCCACGCAGAGGTTCTAAGTTCAAAAAGTATGCCGTCAAGCAAATTTGCGTCTTCGGGTACAATTATTTCTTTATCGGCAAATACCTTTTTAAGCTCCGCGGTAAAGCGCGCGGATTTTCTGCCCGAAAGCACTCTGTCCCACTGGAAATGAAGCTCCGAAAGTTCGGAATCAACGTCTATCGCCTGAGGCAGAATTTCATCATACTGACGCATAGGGCGCACACCGCACACGGTAAATTCTTTGCCGCCGATTTCTACCTTATCGCCGACATCGTACCCGAGCGATTTTGTGCGGTTCCCTATTAAAACCTCGTCGGCGGTCTTGGGAGGTCTGCCTGCGCTGTAAACGTCCGAACCGCAGAAGAAAGCGCGTATCTCCGTTTCTCCGTACACGACGGCATATACCGTTTCGGGCGTATCGGAAAGCTCGGAAAGTATTTTGTTGACCTTATCGGAAACACCGCCGCTCATAGGCTCGTCCATAACGACCTGATAATCGGTGGCATTTGACATTTTCATCCTGTTCTGCTGAGCGGAGTTGAAACTGAACACCGCAATATCGCAGGCAAACACGGCGCAGGCTGTCAGAATGATAATACAGAGAATAAGCGCCCCATGCCGCCTGACGGAATTTTTTATACTTAATTTAAGCATATTATATCTCTTTTCGACTCCATATCCTTACAATGGCGCATACAGTATAAACAGTCTGGGAAATAACAACCGCAAACATACACAGGGAAAGAAAGAAAACAGGCGGGATGTCCTGAGCCCGAGCGGCATCCGCCACATCGGCATTGTAAGTCCAATTCGGTTGCACGCTGCCGCCGCTTTCCTGCGCCGCCTTGGAAATCAGTTCATAGGACAATTCTTTATCTCCGCTTTCAGCTATGCGAAAGGTGACGCCCTCCGTACCCTCATATTTATCCTCTAAATAGGCAGGTGGCAAGGGGTATTCGTCAAAGGGATTTTCAATGTAGATTGGCGTAAATCTTTCCATACCGAGATTATCAGAAATATATGAATATGCGCGCGGTCTTACCGCGCACGGTATCATTTCGACAGTTTTTACCTTACCCACGACAACGGCGGGCAAAAGCATATAATCGCCGTTTTCATCCTCGATACCCGTTTGTATCCAGACCTTTGTATCAAGCGGTATTTCGCTTTCCTCAGGCAGAAGAAGCTCAAGCGGTTCACCCTCCGCCCGTTCGCGTTCCGCGTCTATCCAGCGTCCCTGTTTCAGCTCAACGTAGCCGCTTTCGGCGATTGCGGAGAAATAGACTTCGCTGTGATTGTATCTTTCGTGATTTGTAAAATTATCGACGATAATTGATTTCATAAGAATACCTTGATATTCCGTTCTTTCCGTTCTGAACTGCGGGGCTTCATTCCCGCAGTCGTAAATATCTGCATCCATATAGTCATCAAGTACCAGAGTGTCAAAGCTGTCAGACTGTTCAAGGACAGCCTTGGCAGTTTTATATCCCTCGGCGGCATTCTGCTCCTGAAAGGTAATATAATCTCCGCTAAAGTCGGCATTGCCTGTTTTCAGTGACGTGATGAAGCAAGAAATAACGGCGCCGCCGCATAAAACGGAAAAATAAATGCCCGCGCCCGACGTTATCAGATATACAAGAATAATTGCGACTGTTTTAACTACCTTTTTTCTCATATAAATTCCTCCGAAAAATTTAATAAGCCCCGCCCGAAGGAGGTTAACTATGCTTATTTATAAGCAAAATAATTGTGCTGACCGTTATGGCAATAAGTATAACTATCTACGGCATGTAAAACATCTCTTACATTGATATTGGAGATGTTAACTGAAGCTGTCGCTGTTGTGGAAAGGCTGTTACCATATTTGCAGGTTGAAGCAGCATTTACGCCTGCAGTATTAAAAACTGCTGTATCAGCATAACATTGACTTCCATGCTTAGAAGAAAAGTAAACGGTAGTAGAAGCTTTTTTGCCGTTTTGCGTACAACCTAACGGTATGTGAATATTTTCCGGTGTTTTATCGGTGTATGTTCCGCAGTTATCTTCCCTTACAGATTGACATATCGTTGTCGATAATAGCGGCGAAACGCTCAAGGCGTCCGCTATGTCTGCTTCGGTTGCGGAATATGCGCCGAATACTGTTACGGTAGACAGTATCATAATTACAAGTACCGCACCAGTGGTTTTAATGAATCGTTTCATTGGTTTTCCTCCTTTTGTTTTGTTTCTCGGGCGGGGTATTGCAACTGAAAACAAGTTTAAATTAAACAAGCTGACAATAGCATAATCAGACTGTTGCAATTGAAATTTCGTTTTTTCACTCACTTCCTCACCGCAATTATTTTTGCCTTAAACGAGTATCAAAGAATGTCCATCGGACTCATCTTCCAACAGTTTATTATATCATTACTTATTGCTTCGTCAGATATTTATCGTAACGGGCAATCGCGTAATATACCGTTTATTACTGTAATAAAAACACTCTCTACTTATTTAATCCGTTTAAAAAAGCATTTCGGACACCGAAAAACAGAAAAATTTTTTAAAAATCCGATTTTCGGCGATTTATACAACTAAATGCAAACTGTTTTGTTAATTTTGCCGTATTGAAAATATAGCTGTCGGCAAGACTTAATTTAATCAAAAATTTACAAAAAGCGGGCGGATGATAACAATAAATTAAGATTTGAAAGAAATCGGCTGAATAACGGCGGAGCATGCCGATGTTCAAAAACCTTTCCGCTGCTCCCCGTCAGAGGTATGAAAACGGCTTACTCGGCATACGGAAAGCGGCACAGTCAAACTGCGCCGCTCTTTTGATTTGTTATTTAATTATTCGCCGTCATTTCCGTTTTCATCGTCGGATTTTTCGACGGGCGTTATCTCAACCTTGACCTTTCCTATTCTGCGCTCCTCAACATTCAGCACCGTGAACTTTATGTTCCCGAACTCGGCAACGGTCTGCTCGCCCTCCTTGGGAAGAAAACCGAGAATACTTATTATAAATCCGCCGAGTGTATCGTAATCCCCGTCGGGAATTTTTATGCCTAATTTTTCCTCAACCTCTTCAATGTCGGTTATGCCGTCGATGGTAAAGGTCGTGTCATCAATTCTTGAAATTTCCTCGTCCTCGTTGTCGTATTCATCCTGAATATTGCCGACAATCGCTTCAATAATATCCTCAAGCGTTACTATACCCGCCGTTCCGCCGTATTCATCGACAACGACAGCCATCTGCAAATGCCGCTCAAGCAGCTCGCTTAAAAGCTCCGAGCACTGCTTTGTTTCGGGTACAAAATACGCCTCACGCATAAAGTCCTTAATATTTTTTGTTTTGGGAAGATTAGCACCGACATATTTAAGCAGATCCTTAACATAAACTATGCCGACAATATTGTCCTGATCCTCCTCATAAACGGGAATCCTCGAATGACCGCACTCAATGGCGATTTTAATTATATCCGAAATGGGGTCGCCGACGTCAATGCAGTCCATATCGGTTCTGTGCGTCATAATATCAGCAACGTCCATATCGTCAAACTCGAATATATTGTTGATCATCTCTTTTTGAGAATCCTCGATAACGCCCTTCTCCTGACCGACGTCTACCATCATTCTGATTTCCTCTTCGGTAACCACTTCCTCGTCGGCGTCAGGGTCCACGCCCAGAAGGCGGACAACGCCGTTTGTTGAAGCGGAAAGGAGCTTTACAAAGGGCTTTGCGATTTTTGCGAAGCCTACAAGTATCGGAGCTACGGCAAAGGATATTTTTTCGGGTTTCTGCATAGCGAATTTCTTAGGCGCCAGCTCGCCGAAAACAAGTGAAAAGTAAGACATTATAAGCGTAATTAAAACCGTTGAAATAACGCTTATCGCTCCGACGGGAATTACATTCGCGACAGCCGTGCCCGCTATTTTTTCCGTCAGCATTACAGCAAAATTCTGCGCCGCCGCAGCGCTTGTTAAAAAGCCTGCCAGTGTCACACCGATTTGTATGGTCGATAAGAAGTTGCTTGAATTTTCGGTAAGCTTAAGAACCTTTTTCGCCTTCTTGTTCCCCTCTTCCGCCATTTTTTCGATTTTTGCGTCGTTAAGCGAAATAATCGCTATTTCGGACATCGCAAAAAACGCGTTGATTAAAATGAGAACAAGTAATAGGAACAGCTTTAAAATAATACTGCCGGGGCCTGCATCGTCCATAAATACTGTGGACTCCTTTCAAAATATTTGAGAGATATTATACTATAAGTTAAAGAAATAGTCAACTAAACCGACCTTTGCTTATTCCGTTTTGCTTCTTACCGCCCTTGAAATATCCGTTAAGCACTCATATCTGTATTGCGGAGCGTTCTTTGCAATAAAGGCGTTAAGCTCGGCGCATAAATCCTTGCTGATAATATATTTTTCGATTGCAAAGCTTTGTCTGACCGCTTTGGTAAGATAGCTTTTGTTAACTATGCTGAAATCGTTGAGCAGGAGAAAAACCCCCTGCTGATATTTCATCAAATCGTTTGTCGGAACGTCAATAAGCTTTGCGCATGGCAAAAGTCCGTTAAAAGCCCTTTCGATTTTTCCGATATCGGGTTTAATCTCCCCCGACAGGAACGCCGGCTTTTTTATTTTAAAGCTGTCAAGGCCTTCGGGAATTTCGGTATTGATTATTTTTACATTGTAGTTTTTAAGCCATCGGTTTACCTCGTTTATATCCGTCGATGTATCGTCAAAGCCTATGTCGAACGCTGTGTAGATTACCATATCGGCGTCCGCTTTTTTTCTGCCCTTTACCGCAAACGAAACGGCAACGAAAAGACTTTTTGAAAAATCAATAAACGGACTTATATCAAGATAATGCTGCGCAAACGCCGTCATATCGTACATCCTTTCAATTTCAGGCTCGCCGTAAACGGTTTTGTATACGGATAAAAAAGCCTCGTTCCTACAGTAATAGTCAAAAACAGTCGCGCTGTCAATGCTTACCGCTCTTTCGCCGCCGTTTTGCGGTAAAAGCTCCTCACCCCTTAAAAAGGTAGGAATGAGCCTGCGGGAGCGGCTGTTAATACGCTCGCCCCTGTAATAAACCGTATTGCCGTTAATAAAAGGATCGTAAAGTCGCTTATTAAATTCCTCCATTGTGTCAATTCGTATTTCAGACACGGCGTAATTTACATCGAAAACGTCCTCAAGCCTTTTAAGTATTAAGCCGCCCGCCGTTTTTCCGTACTGCGGAAATCCGTCTCTCTTAATCACATTCTCACCTTGTATAAATATATGCAATTATTGTAACACAAAACAAATAAAAATGCATTGTATTTTTATGAACAAAAGGATCTCCCGCCTTTTGTAGGAAAGCAATAAAAATATTTTGTAAATTTTTCGGAAAATTACACTCATTTTCAACTAATTTAATGTTTACAGAATTGTTTAAAAGTGATACAATTATTGAGTATGTGAATACTATGAACCTTTTAAGGAGGAAATATCAAATGGCAGAAAAAAAGGCTCCCATAGTCCGTAAATCCAAGACTATGGACGGTAACAATGCCGCCGCCCACGTAAGCTATGCGTTTACCGAGGTTGCAGGTATTTACCCGATTACCCCGTCAAGCCCCATGGCTGACTATGTTGACCAATGGTCGGCTCAGGGTCTTAAAAACATCTTCGGCACAACGGTTAAGGTTGCCGAAATGCAGTCCGAAGCAGGCGCTTCGGGTACTGTTCACGGTTCTCTTGCGGCAGGCGCTCTCACAACAACATACACCGCCTCTCAGGGACTTCTTCTTATGATTCCCAACATGTACAAAATCGCCGGTGAGCTTCTCCCCTGCGTTTTTCATGTTTCGGCACGCTGCGTTGCTTCGCACGCGCTTAACATCTTCGGCGACCATTCGGACGTTTATGCCTGCCGTCAGACAGGCTTCGCAATGCTTGCCGAAACAAACCCGCAGGAAGTTATGGACATCGGTCCCGTTGCTCACTTAGCATCCATTGAAAGCCGCGTTCCGTTCATCAATTTCTTTGACGGTTTCCGTACTTCCCACGAAATCCAGAAAATCAAGATTTGGGACTATGAGGACCTTAAAGAGATGACTGATATGGACGCCGTTAACGCATTCCGTAAGCGCGCTCTTAACCCCGAACGTCCCGTTATGCGCGGTTCTCATGAGAACGGCGACATATTCTTCCAGCACAGAGAGGCATGCAACAGCTATTACAACGCTGTTCCCGCAATCGTTGAAAAGTATATGGGCAAAATCAACGAAAAGCTCGGCACCGACTATCAGCTGTTCAACTATTACGGCGCGCCCGACGCCGAGAGAGTCATCGTTGCAATGGGCTCTGTATGCGACGTTGCCGAAGAGGTTATTGACTACCTTACCGCCAAGGGCGAAAAGGTCGGTCTTGTTAAGGTTCGTCTTTACAGACCGTTCTCAACCAAGCATTTTGTCGACGCTATTCCGTCAACCTGCAAAAAGCTTGCCGTTCTTGACAGAACCAAAGAGCCCGGCTCAATCGGCGAGCCCCTGTTCCTTGACGTTGTTGCCGCTCTTAACGAGCAGGGCAGAGACGGTATTCAGGTTACGGGCGGCAGATACGGTCTCGGTTCAAAGGATACTCCCCCCGCAAGCATCTTTGCGGTTTACGAGCATCTTAACGAGGACAAACCCGCAAGGCAGTTCACAATCGGCATTAACGATGACGTTACTCACCTTTCGCTTCCCGAGAAGCCCGCTCCGATTACCGCGGCGGAGGGTACGACGGAGTGCAAATTCTGGGGTCTCGGCGGCGACGGTACAGTCGGCGCAAACAAGAATTCAATCAAAATTATCGGCGATTATACCGATAAATACGTTCAGGCATATTTCCAGTATGACTCAAAGAAGACGGGCGGTATCACCGTTTCCCACCTTCGTTTCGGCGACAAACCGATAAAAAGCTCGTACTACATCAATAAAGCGGACTTTGTTGCCTGTCATAACCCCTCATACATTGAAAAGGGATACAGAATGGTCAACGATGTTAAGCCCGGCGGCGTATTCCTTATCAACTGTCAGTGGGACAGCGCAGAGCTTTCCGAAAAGCTTAATGCCGAAACAAAACGCTATATTGCTCAAAACAACATTAAGCTCTACACAATCAATGCTATCGACTTAGCGCAGAAGGTCGGCATGGGTAAGAGAACAAATACGATCCTTCAGGCGGCATTCTTTGCACTTGCTGATATTATGCCCATTGACGAGGCAGTGCAGCATATGAAAGACGCCGCGACAAAATCTTACCTTAAAAAAGGTCAGGACGTTGTTGACAAGAACCACAACGCTATTGACGCGGGCGTTTCCGCTTTCGTTAAGATTGACGTTCCCGCCGACTGGGCCGACGCTCAGGACAACGCCGTTCCCGTTAAAGAGGACGGTCCCGCAAAGCTCGTTAAGATGGTTGACGCCATTATGAAGCCCGTCGGCAAGATGGACGGCGACCGTCTTCCCGTTTCGGCATTTACCGACCATGTCGACGGTACGTTTGAGCAGGGCGCTTCCGCTTATGAAAAGCGCGGCGTTGCGGTTATGGTTCCCGAGTGGAACGCTGACACCTGCGCGCAGTGCAACAAGTGCGCTTATGTTTGTCCGCACGCTACGATCCGTCCTTATGCTCTTAACGAGGAAGAGGCGAAGAACGCTCCCGAGTGCGCGACCCTCGTTGACAAAAAGGGTAAAGGCAAGGGCGTTTACAAATACACAATGGCTGTTTCTCCGCTTGACTGTATGGGCTGCGGCGTCTGCATAGGCGTTTGCCCGACAAATTCACTCAAAATGGTTCCGCGCGAGACACAGGACGCCAAGCAGCCGGCATTCAACTATATGGTTAAGAATGTTTCCGTTAAGGAAGACCTTACCAACAACACCGTAATCGGCAGTCAGTTCAAAACTCCGCTTCTTGAATTTTCAGGTTCATGCGCGGGCTGTGCCGAGACATCTTACGCAAGACTTATCACCCAGCTGTTCGGCGACAGAATGTATATCTCGAACGCTACGGGCTGTTCTTCAATTTGGGGCGGTCCTGCGGGTACATCGCCTTACACCACAAATAAAGACGGCCACGGTCCTGCTTGGGCTAACTCCTTGTTTGAGGATAACGCTGAACACGGCTACGGTATGTATCTCGGTCAGAAGGCTGTCAGAAACCGTCTTATTGACGAGGTTAAGACAATAGCAGGTGCGGAAAAAGCTCCCGAAGAGGTTAAGGCGGCCTGCGAGGAGTACCTCAACACGCTTGAGGACGGTACTGCCAACGCGGGTGCTGTAAAGAAGCTTGTTTCCGCTCTTGAAGCTCTCAACTGCGACTGCCCGACAAGAAAAGACATTCTTGAAAATAAGGAATATCTCTCCAAGAAATCCGTATGGGTATTCGGCGGCGACGGCTGGGCATACGACATCGGCTTCGGCGGCGTTGACCACGTTCTCGCTCAGGACGAAGACATTAACATTATGGTATTCGATACCGAGGTTTACTCAAACACCGGCGGTCAGGCCTCCAAGGCTTCAAACATAGGTCAGGTCGCTCAGTTTGCTGCGGCAGGCAAATCGGTTGCCAAAAAGAGCCTTGCCGAGATTGCAATGAGCTACGGTTACGTTTACGTTGCGCAGATTGCAATGGGCGCCGATCAGAATCAGACAATCAAAGCGCTTACCGAGGCTGAAGCTTATCACGGTCCTTCGCTTGTTATTGCATATGCTCCCTGCGAAATGCACTCGATTAAGGGCGGTATGACAAACTGTCAGGCTGAAATGGCAAAGGCTGTTGACTGCGGTTACTGGAATATGTTCCGCTTCAACCCCGCGCTTAAAGAAGCCGGCAAAAATCCGTTTACGATCGACTCGAAACCCGCTACGTCAAGCTACCGTGATTTCATTATGAACGAAGCGCGTTATTCATCTCTTACGCGTTCGTTCCCCGAAAGAGCGGAACAGCTCTTTACGAAAGCTGAAAATGTTTCGGTTGAAAGATATAACCATCTTCTCAAGCTTCAGAAGATGTACGAGCCCGACGCCGAATAATTCAGCATAAACCAAACAACGACACCCCGTTCTTAACCGAACGGGGTGTTATTTTATAGATATAAGAAACGGACGCTTTGCCGCATCTTCCGTAAGGAAGGCGCGGCAGTTTTATTCGCCTTGCGGCGAGTGATATTGTCTTATGACAGTGTTATTGCTTCGCAGTGGTATTGTGCTTCGCACAGTTTAAGAGAGCGAATAAAATAAAACTGAAGCCGTAGCTTGACGGCTTCAATAAAACTTTTGATTTATCAAAAATATCACTCTGTGCGTAGCACAGAATAAAACTAAATTTATCTGAAAAGGGAGAGTCTGATTTTATGAAGCCTCTCCCTTTCAGTATCCGTTTTTACTTTGTAAGCACATATTTTTCAACAGCTTGGGCTACGCCGTCGTCGGCATTGGCAGCAGTAACATACCGCGCAAGCTTTTTAAGCTCCTGCGCCGCATTACCCATTGCGAAGGAATACCCCGCAAATTTAAGCATGTGCGAATCGTTCATAGCGTCGCCGAACGCCATAACCTCGTCCGCAGTAATTCCCAGCTCATCGCACAAGCCTTTCAGAGCCGTTCCCTTATTGACATTTTCGGCGGTCGCTTCAATTTCGTCGGGAACAGAGGTAGTCAAAAGCAGATTTTTACTTTTAAGGAAGTCCGTAATCATTTTTTCATTTTGAGGGGACATTGAATATACCGAAAAAATCTCCGTGCTTTTGCCCTTTAATTCTTCTTCAAGGCTGTCACAGACCTCTGACGCCGCAACAAATTCCTTTAAAAACGCCTCGGGCAGGGAATTGTTATTATAATACCGCTGTTTATTGACCTGAATATATATTCTCCCGCCCGAATATACATTGTAATAAACGGGTAAGCCGTCAAGAAAATGCAGAATATCCGCTGTATCCTCTGCGGGAATATGTTTTTTATAAATATCCCTATTCAGCTTTCTGTCAAAAACCGACGCGCCGTTTGAATAAATTACATAGTCGGCAAACGGAATTTGATTTAAAACGCTCTCAATAAATTTAAGTGTTCTGCCCGTGGCGACGGCAATTTTAACTCCCCTGTTACGGGCTTCAAAAAGAGCCTTTCGGGTACGTTCCGTAACTGTCATATGATCGGGCGACATCAGCGTGCCGTCAAGGTCGGTTGCAATAATTTTTATGCCCATATTATCACCGTTATAAAAAAGCTCTGATAAACAGAGCTTTTTTCTATAATTCAAGCCCGAAGTATTCCTTTGCGTTGTTAAACGAAATATCCTCAACAACCTTTGAAAGGAATTTGATGTTTTCGGGATATTTGCCGTCCTCAACGAGGTCGCCTATCATTTCACAGAGGATTCTTCTGAAATATTCGTGTCTCGGGTATGAGAGAAAGCTTCTCGAATCCGTTACCATACCGACGAATTTACCCAGCACGCCGAGGTTTGCAAGAGCATTCAGCTGCTGACGCATACCGTCATAATTGTCGTTGAACCACCATGCCGAGCCGAACTGAATTTTGCTTGCCGCCTCGGAGGACTGGAAGTTGCCGAGCATTGTGCCTAAAACATAATTATCCTTAGGGTTAAGCGTGAACAATACGGTTCTCGGCAGTTTATTCTCTTTGGCAAGGCTGTTTAAAAAGCGTGAAAGCCCGACTGCAATCTCCTTATCGTCAATCGAATCAAAGCCCGTGTCAGCGCCGAGTTTTTCATACATCTTGGTGTTGTTGTTGCGTAAAGCGCCGATGTGAAGCTCCATTCCCCACCCGCGCTTTGCATATTCCGCGCCGAAGAACCTCATTAAATCCGTTCTGTATTTGTCAAGCTCGTCATCTGTGACAGGCTTACCCGAAATCGCCTTTTTAAATATTGCTTCAAGCTCCTTGCCCGTGCTTTCGGCATACGGGATACAGCTTAAAGCGTGGTCAGCCGCACGGCAGCCCATAGCGTCAAAAAATTCAATTCTCTCAAGAAGAGCGTCCTTTAACTCGGAATAGGTGTGAATTTCACGCCCGACCGCCTTTTCCATAGCGGCAATCCACGGAATAAACGAGGGCCGGTCGATATTAAGCGATTTATCGGGACGGAATGCAGGCAGGACCTTGCACTTAAAGGTTTCATCCTCTTTCAGCTTTTTATGGTATTCAAGGCTGTCAGCCGCGTCGTCTGTTGTGCAGACGCAGGCAACGTTGGATTTTTCTATAAGCTCACGGGGCGTAAATCCGCCCGCCTTGATCTGCTCGTTGCAACTTTGCCAAATACTCTCGGCTGTTTCGGGGGAAAGCGGTTCATAAATGCCGAAATATCTCTGCAATTCAAGATGAGTCCAATGATAGAGAGGGTTGCCTATGCAGTAAGGCAGAACCTCCGCCCACTTCATAAACTTGTCGCGGCCGCTTTTTCTTCCCGTAATATACGCCTCGTCTACGCCGTACGAACGCATAGCGCGCCATTTATAATGGTCGCCGCCGAGCCAAAGCTCGGCTATGTTCTCAGGCGTTTTATTTTCATAAATTTCCTTGGGCGAAAGGTGACAGTGCCAGTCAAATATCGGCGTATTTTCAGCGCCCCTTTTAAATATTTCCTTTGCAGTTTTTGTCGTGAGTAAAAAATCCTTATCCATAAACTTTTTCATATCAATTATTTCTCCATAAGTGTAACCATTACGGCTTTTTGAGCGTGAAGTCTGTTTTCCGCCTCGTCAAAAATCTCATCGGCATGGCTTTCAAAAACATCGGCGGTAATTTCCTCGCCGCGATGTGCAGGCAGGCAGTGCTGAACCATACAGCCCGAATTTGCAACAGCCAAAAGCTCCCTGTTGACCTGATAAATTCCGCCGAATACCTTTTTGCGTTCTTCAGCTTCGCCCTCCTGCCCCATTGAAGCCCAAACGTCGGTAAATATTACGTCGGCGCCTGCCGCCGCGTCCTTTGGAGAGGTGTAAAGGCTAAAGCCTTTATAGTTGTTTGCAAAATCAAGCACCTGCCTGTCGGGTCTGAAATTTTCGGGACAGGCAACCGAAACATCCATTCCCGTTTTAAGTCCCCCGACAATCAGCGAATTTGCCATATTGTTGCCGTCGCCTATGTAGCACATTTTAAGTCCGTCTAGATGCCCCTTATGCTCGCGCACCGTCATAAGGTCGGCAAGCACCTGACACGGGTGGCAGAAATCGGTAAGCCCGTTAATTATCGGAATTGAGCCGTATTTTGCGAGATTTTCAACCTCGCTCTGCTCGAAGGTTCTTATCATAATGCCGTCAATATAGCGTGAAAGCACCCTTGCGGTATCCTCAACCGGCTCTCCCCTGCCTATCTGCAAATCACGGTTGGAGAGGAAAAGAGCCTGACCGCCCAACTGATACATACCTGTTTCAAACGAAACCCTTGTTCTTGTTGAGGATTTTTGAAAAATCATTCCGAGCGTCTGCCCTTTAAGTCTTTTGTGCGAAATACCGTGCTTATTTTCATATTTAAGCTGGTCGGCAAGGTTAAGCAAATCGGCGATTTCCTGCGGAGTTGTTGAAAGCAGGCTTAATAAATGTTTCATTTTTATTCCTCATTTCATAAGTTCTTTTTTTAATATTTCAATGCCCTTGTCTATTTCGTCATATGTAATTGTAAGCGGCGGGAGCATTCGCAAAGAGGTTTTTGCGGTTAAAATCAAAAGACCTTCGCCGCATAAAGCGGCGGCAGCATCGCCCGCTTTTTTGGTTTTAAGGTCAATACCGAGCATAAGCCCCATACCCCTGACCTCTTTAATTTCGGGAATTTCGGAAAGTTTTTCTTTTATGTACTCTCCCTTTTCCCTAACTTCTTCAAGAAAACGCTCGTCAATACGCTTTAAGATCTCTATTGAGCCGGCGCACGCAACGGGATTTCCGCCGAAGGTCGTGCCGTGAGTTCCGACCGTGAGAGTTTGAGCATACTTTTCCGTGCAAAGGCACGCTCCCATGGGAAGCCCTCCGCCTATGCCCTTTGCCGCAGTTACAACATCGGGCTTAACGCCCGCGTTTTCGTAAGCAAACAGCTTTCCTGTTCTGCCTATTCCCGTCTGAACCTCGTCAAAAATTAAAATAACGTCGTTTTGAGAGCAAAGCTCACGGGCATATTTAATAAACTCGACAGGGGTTTCAATAACTCCTCCCTCGCCCTGTATTACTTCCATTATAACAGCGCAGACCGAGCCGTCAAGTAATTTTTTTAACTGCTCCTTATCGCCCGACTCCGTATACAGAAAACCCGCGACAAAGGGATCAAAGAATTTGTGGTAATGCTCCTGCCCCGTCGCCGTAATGGTGGCAAGCGTTCTGCCGTGAAAGGAGTTTACAAGCGTAATAATATTATGTCTGCCCTCGCCGTATTTGTCAAAGCTGTATTTTCTTGCAAGCTTTATAGCGCATTCGTTTGCCTCAGCGCCCGAGTTACAGAAAAGAACCTTGGAAAATCCCGATTTTTCACAGATAAGCTTTGCTGCTTCGGCAACGGTTTCGTTATAATAAAGATTTGAGGTGTGCTGTAATTTGTCGAGCTGATTTTTAACGGCATTTTTCCAGCCGCCGTCAGCCGCACCGAACACATTAACTCCTATACCCGAGGTAAAATCAATGTATTCCCTGCCGTCAGCGCCGATATAGGTCGCGTTTTTCCCGCTTTCAAGCGCGACGGGGAAATGCGCGTAGGTCGGCATTAAATATTTATCCGCCGTCTGTTTAATCTCGTCAAATGTCATTTCAATCAATCCAATCCGTGTTTTGAACATCATCCGTGGAACATTGTTCCCAAGCCCTCATCAGAGAATAATTCTATAAGAATAGAGTGAGGTATCCTGCCGTCAATTATGTTGGTCTGCGAAACCCCGCGCCTTACAGCCTCAACACAGCAGTCGATTTTCGGAATCATACCGCCGGAAATAATGCCCTGAGCCTTAAGCGACGGAATTTCCGAAACGTGAACGTCCTGAATTAACGTGCTTTCATCATCCTTGTCCTTTAAAAGCCCCGATATATCCGTCATAAGCAAAAGCTTTTCGGCGTGAAGAGCGGCGGCAATCTGCGCGGCGGCGGTGTCGGCGTTGATGTTGTAAACCTCGCCGTTCTCGCCCGACGCCACTGTCGAAACCACGGGAATATACGCATTTTCAAGCGTATATTTAATTACGTCCGTGTTTATTTCCGTAATCTCGCCGACGAAGCCGACGTCAAATTTTTCAAATTTCTTCGCCTTTATCATTTCGCCGTCAAGTCCGCAAAGTCCTATAGCATTGCCGCCGTGCTTTGAAAGAAGCGAAACGAGATGCTTATTGACCTTGCCTGCAAGAACCATTTGGACTATATCGACGGTTTCCCCGTCCGTATATCGAAGCCCGTTTACAAATTTTGACTCTCTGCCGACCTTTTTAAGCATATCGGATATTTCAGGTCCTCCGCCGTGTACGAGAACTATATTAACTCCCACTGAACGCAGAAGTACAATGTCAGTCATAACGGCGTCCTGTAAATCCTCATTTACCATGGCGTTGCCGCCGTATTTTATTACAACCGTCTTGCTTTGGTACTTCTGAATATACGGGAGCGCCTGAACAAGTACCTTACTGCGGTCGGCGTTTGAAATTTTTGAAATATCCATAGTTGCCTCCGAAACATAAGAAATAAAACTTACTCTTTGCCCCACGTCAGAGGGAGAAAAAGAGAATAATTAAACTTTTCAATTATATCTGCACAAATCATCTGTAACCGCCTGATTTACAAGAGCGGTGCAGATTGTGCTTTTCAAAACGCCGAAGCGTATATTCTATACGCGAGCGGGCGTTGCGGAAAAGTGCAAGGTGCGCCGCTATTGTAAATCAGGTGCGGTAGTCACCGTTTATTTTGACATAATCATATGTTAAATCGCACCCGTAAGCGGTTGCCGAACATTCCCCGTCATTCAGATTAACCTTTACCGTGATTTCATTCTCCAGCAAAATCTCTTTTGCCTTTTCTTCGGAGAAATCAATAACAACGCCGTTTCGGCAAACAAAAATACCGCCCTTCGCCGATACGTATTCAACGTTAATCTTTGAAGCGTCAATATCCGCGCCCGAATAGCCGAGAGCGCAGAGGATTCTGCCGCAGTTAGCGTCCGCGCCGAACATCATGGTCTTTACAAGCGGCGAACGGATAACGGACTTAGCGCAGATCCTTGCAATTTCTTTCGTCTTTGCGTTCTCAACCTCGCACATTACAAGCTTTGTCGCGCCCTCGCCGTCCTTCGCCATCAATTTTACGAGCTTTTCGCAAATTGCCGCAAGCGCAAAAGTAAATACGCCGTAATCCTCATTTTCGGTTTCAATTCGGGCGTTTTTGCAAAGCCCCGAAGCAATAACAGCAACCGTATCGTTTGTAGATGTATCGCCGTCGACAGAAAGCATATTAAAGCTGTCTTTAACAACCGACAGCAGGGATTTTTTAAGCATTTCAGCGGAAATGTCGGCGTCGGTCGTGATAAAGCCGAGCATAGTCGCCATATTGGGGTGAATCATACCCGAGCCCTTTGAAATCGCGCCGATTCGGCAAGTCCTGCCGCCGAGCAAAAATTCACAGGCAAACTCCTTTTTTACGGTGTCGGTGGTCATAATGGCGCGCGCCGCGCCGTCGGATCCGTTTTTATTAAGCCCCGAAACGAGCCTCGGCATACCGCTTTCAATGGGCTCGATTTCAATCGGCCTGCCGATAACGCCCGTTGAAGCAACTATTATATCGGCAGACTTAATTCCGAGCGCGTTTGCGGTTATTTCGCACATTGCACGCGCCTTTTCAATGCCGTCGACACTGCAGGTGTTGGCTATTCCCGAATTACAGACGATCGCCCTTGCTTTGCCGTCCGCGATATTCTCACGTGTAACGGTAATAGGCGCGCCGTATACAAGGTTTTGAGTATATACCGCCGCTGCGTCGCATTCCTTTTCGCAGACAATCAGCGCCAAATCCTTTTTCTCTTTATTTTTGCGGATTCCGCAGTGAACCCCGTTTGCCTTAAAGCCCTCGGGCGCGCAAACTCCGCCGTCAATAAACTTTATATTCATCCGAATATCCCTTTCAAATTACCTATCAACAGTTATAATTTTAAACCCGTTTCGGGCTTTAAACCCATTCTGATATTCATACACTCGATCGCCGCACCCGACGCTCCCTTGCCGAGGTTGTCGTATCTCGCGACAAGAAGTATTCTCTCCTCATTGCCGCTTACGGTGATTTCCATACTGTCAAAGCCCGATTTCGCGTTTGAAGCATAAAAGCCGTTATCGTCAAAAGCGTCTTTAAACTTCACGATTTCAGTGCGGTATTTTCGCTTATAAAGCTCTTTTATATCCTCTGCTGTTTTGCCGCCGTTTAAATCGGATCTGAAAATCGGAACGGTTACAAGCATACCGCTGTAATAATCGCACACATACGGGCAGAAAATCGGCTCGTTTTTAAGCCCCGATATTATTTTCATTTCTTTTAAATGCTTGTGCTGCTGGGTGAGAGCATACTCCCTCGGGGAGTCGAGGCAGACCGCTCTGTCGGGCGCCTCATACTGAGCAACACCCTTTTTGCCCGCGCCGCTGTAACCCGATACTGCATGGCAGATAAGCCCTTTTTCGGGGGTTAAAAAGCCGCTGTCAACCAAGGGCTTTACAAGGGCGATAAAGCCGCTTGCATAACAGCCCGGCACGGCAATTCTGTCGGAGCTTATAAGTCTGTTTCTTAATTCTTCGGAAAGCTCGGGAAAGCCGTAAGTCCACCCCTCCTGCGTCCTGTGCGCGGTAGAGGTGTCAAATACTGTTGTGCTGTCGTTTTCAATAAGGCTTACCGCCTCTGCCGCCGCCTCGTCGGGCAGGCAAAGGAACGCGATATCCGCCGAATTTAAAGCCTCTTTACGGGCGGAAGTATCCTTTCTCAATTCCTCGGGAAGCGTTATAAGCTCAATATCTTTTCTTGTTTTCAGACGGTCAAAGATTTTCAAGCCCGTTGTGCCCTGTGAGCCGTCAATAAACACTTTTATCATTTTGATTTTCTCGCTTTACTGTATCATATATTATGGTGAGGCAAAAGCCCCTTGGCGATTCCCATATTTACCGATTTAAATTTCTTACTCTCTCTATCTGTAAAAGCACGTTTTTCGGCGCGGGACCGCCGAGAGAGGTTCTGTCATTTACACACTTATCGAGATTGATTGCAGAATAAACGCCGTCGTCGAATAAATCACAAATCCTTTTATATTCTTCAATAGGCAAAGCTTCGAGCGTCAAGCCTTTTTTTATACAAAGGGCAACGATTTCACCCGTCGCTTTATACGCGTCACGGAAAGGCAGACCTTTACCTACAAGGTAATCGGCGCAGTCCGTGGCGTTGATAAAGCCGCCCGCCGCGGCTTTGCGCATATTTTCGGGAAACGCGGTCATAGTGTCGAGCATCGGAATAAAAGCGGTAAGGCACATTTTAACGGTGTCAAAAGCGTCAAAAATCGCTTCCTTATCCTCCTGCATATCCTTATTATAGGCGAGCGGGAGACCTTTCATAACTGTCAGAAGCGTCATTAAGTCACCGACTACACGCCCCGATTTTCCCCTTATAAGCTCTGTAATATCGGGATTTTTCTTTTGCGGCATAATCGACGAGCCTGTCGAAAACGCGTCGTCAAGCTCGATAAATTTAAACTCCCACGAGCACCAAAGCACAATTTCTTCCGAAAAACGGGAAAGATGCACCGTCAAAATCGACAGCGCGCTTGCAAGCTCCATACAAAAATCGCGGTCGGACACCGCGTCAAGCGAATTTTGCATTACTCCGTCAAAGCCCAAATCACGCGCCGTCATCTCACGGTCGGTGTTATAAGTAGTGCCTGCCAGCGCGCACGCGCCGAGAGGGGAATAATTCATACGCTTTTTTGCGTCAGACAAACGCGCCTTGTCACGCAGCAGCATCTCGGCGTATGCCATAAGATGATGCCCAAAGGTTATGGGCTGGGCTCTCTGCATATGAGTGTACCCCGGCATTACCGCGTCGTGATACCGCTCGGCTTTATTTAGAATTACGTCAATAAGCTCTGTAAGCTGCGCATAGAGGGCGTCACATTCTTTTCTTAAATACAGCCTTATATCAAGCGCAACCTGATCGTTACGGCTTCTTGCGGTGTGAAGCTTTTTGCCCGCCGCGCCTATACGCGCGGTCAGCTCGCCCTCAACAAAGGTGTGAATATCCTCCGCGTTGGGGTCGATAAGAAGCTTACCGCTGTCAATATCGGTTTTAATAGAATTTAATCCGTCGACGATTGCCGCCAGATCCTCCGCGCTTATGATCCCCTGCGCCGCAAGCATTGAAGCGTGCGCGATACTGCCGTCAATATCCTCTTTATACATGCGGCTGTCAATTTTTATTGAAGAATTAAAATCGTTTGTTTTCGGGTCAATCGCCTTTTGAAATCTACCCTGCCAAAGCTGCATAAGTTTTCACCTGTTTTACCTGAATTAGCATAATACGACAAAGGGCGGGAAATGTCCTTTGCCGTGTTTTTCGTATGCGGCGGGAGCAAGCTCCGCCCTACGCTTTGTGATGATCACCCGTTTAAATCGGAACCCGCTTCTCAGCTTTAAATGCGGGTGACGTCCGCGTTTTGGTTATCTCTTTTTTCGTCCAATAACGCCTTGACCTTAATCGGCAGACCGAACAGGTTGATAAAGCCCGCCGAATCAGCCTGATTGTATGCGCCGCCGTCCTCGCCGAACGAAGCTACGTTCTCGTCGTAAAGCGTATAGGGCGAGGTTATGCCCGCGTTTATTACATTACCCTTATAAAGCTTGAGCTTTACATCGCCCGTAACCGTTTTCTGGGTCTCGTCGACGAATGCCGAAAGCGCTTCCCTGAGCGGAGTAAACCACTGACCGAAATAAACAAGCTCGCCGAATTTCTGTGCAACAAGCTTTTTATAATGCGAGGTTTCGCGGTCAAGGGTGATGGTTTCAAGCATTTCGTGCGCCTTGTAAAGGATCGTTCCGCCGGGAGTTTCATAAACGCCGCGCGATTTCATACCTACAAGACGGTTTTCAACAATGTCAAGAAGCCCTATGCCGTTTTTGCCGCCCAAATCATTGAGCTTTTCAACTATGGCAAGACCGTCCATAGCCTCGCCGTCAACAGCGGTGGGAACGCCCTTTTCAAAATGGATTGTAATATAAGTCGGCTCTTCGGGCGCCTGCTCGGGAGCTACGCCCATTTCAAGAAAGCCGGGCTTTGAATATTGCGGCTCGTTTGCGGGATCTTCCAAATCCAAGCCCTCATGAGAAAGATGCCAAACATTCTTATCCTTTGAATAATTGGTTTCACGGTTTATTTTAAGAGGAATGTTATGCGCTTCGGCATACTCGATTTCTTCCTCACGGGATTTAATATCCCACTCGCGCCAAGGGGCGATAATTTCCATTTCGGGAGCAAATGCCTTTAACGTAAGCTCAAAACGAACCTGATCGTTGCCCTTGCCCGTACAGCCGTGGCAGATTGCGTCAGCGCCCTCTTTCTTAGCTATCTCGGCAAGACCCTTCGCAATGCAGGGACGGGCGTGCGACGTGCCTAAGAGATATGTTTCATAATCAGCGCCCGCTTTAAGGCAGGGCCAGATATAATCCTCAACATATTCCTTTTTCAAATCAAGAACATAGAGCTTTGAAGCGCCCGTTTTTACAGCCTTTTCTTCAAGCCCGTCAAGCTCGGTTCCCTGACCGACGTCACCCGAAACGGCAATTACCTCGCAGTTATTGTAATTCTCTTTAAGCCACGGGATGATAATAGATGTGTCAAGCCCGCCCGAATATGCGAGAACTACCTTTTTAATATCCTTTTTATTCATAAATTACGCCTCCTGAACGGTATCTGAAATATATTACTTTTGGATTATACACCTTTTCACGGCAAAATCAAGTGTTATTTGAATTTTTATTCACTGTTTTTGTATATTTGTTTGTTTTTAACAGTCAAATATACATAAATTATGAAATTTTATGCAATTTTTCGCTGACGGTTTGCATATTTATGCATAAAACAGGAGAGCCTTAAATAATTCGGTATTAACGAATAAAAATGCTCGTTAAAAATTTTTGTTAAATTAAAATCTTGACTTATTTTGCTCGGGCTGTTATA
>CAZLCG010000030.1:0-22865 GCA_964557975.1 uncultured Eubacteriales bacterium | reverse complement strand
TCCATTCGTCACTTATTTTTTTCTTTTTGTAACACATCTATTGTAAACCTACAAATTTGTAAAAAAATATAAAATTACTGTGTTGCAAGCGTATTGTTTTTATGATAAAATTAAATAAAATTTAAATCGCAGCAACGCTCCGGCAAGTTCGCTTGAACCGGAGCTTGCGAACGGTTGGAATCCGTCGCCTCGGAGGGTTCGCTTTCTCCCCTTTGCGCAAGGGAGACAGAACGGCGGGGGATGTCCGCATTTATGTTACAGGAGGATCGGACAATGCAGTTAATACAAAAGGCAAAGGGCGTTGTAAGCGACGTTAAGACCTATTGGCGCGTTCCCAAGTTCGGGCGTTATATGAACTTTAAGGAAATAGCCTCTTATGCGGGCGGCGGTATAGGAGCGTATTTTATTATTCAGCTCGGCTCGACGCTGTTGGTCAGCACGTCGAATATGATTGTTCAGGGCGCTATCGGAGTATCTCCGTCGGACATATATATCCTTTACCTGATTTCAACCCTTGCGAACATTCCGCTTACCGCAGTGCGCGCGAATATCATAGACAACACAAGGGGCAAGGGCGGTAAATACAGACCGTATCTGCTGTCTATGGGTATTCCCACAGCGCTTATCGCGCTGGCTTATGTGTGGTTCCCGTACGAACAGATGTATACAATGTTCCCGACTATGCTTTTCGGCAAAGAGATGGGATACATAATCAAATGCGCTATGGTTCTGCTGTTCAGCCTGCTGCTTCAATTCTTCTTTAACTTCTTTAACGACGCATATACAAACTTAATTCACGTTCTTTCCCCGAACACGCAGGAAAGAACCGATGTTTTGGCGGTCAAGTCAGTGGTTTATTCGCTTGCGCCCTCAATTATGAATATTGTAAATCCTCTTATCGCGCAGCTTGTCGCGGACAACAATCTTTACGATATAAAGGTTTACCGCTATACTTACCCCGTGTTTGCGATAATCGGCATCGGTCTTACTATCGTAGTATGGGCTAACACACAGGAAAAAATCGTTCAGGCGAAAACGCATACCATTCAAATAAGCTTTACAGACTCTCTTCGCGAGGTTGCAAAGAACAAGTATTTCTGGATCATCGCTTTGGCAGGGTGGCTCGGCTTCCTTGAAAGCTCCTACGGCGCGATACTGCAATGGTCATACACCTACGGCCACACCTGCAACGGCGCAACGCTTTCGGTTATCAACACGCTTACGGGCAACGCGTCGCTTTGGGGAATGCTGCTTGCGCCCTTCTGCATAAGAAAATGGGGCAAGAAAAAGGTGCTTGTAGGCGTTAATCTGTTTAACGTGCTGTTCATTCTTGCGATGATTGTGGATATGAGAAACATCTGGTGGCTGTTTGTCTGCGTTTATCTTAACTGGCTTGTCGGAGCGTTTGAGCAGATCACAACGCCCGCAATTCAGGCGGATATACGCGACTATCAGCAGTACAGGTCGGGCGAGAGAATAGACGGTATGTTCGCGGCGGTTACCACTATCGGCAACATTGTTACGCTTGCGACATCGTCGGTTCTGCCGCTTGTTCAGAAATATTACGGCGTTTACGAGGGCAACGGCTATGAGAAGTCGCTTGATATTCTTGACGCCGATAACGACGGCGGAGTGCTTCTTTACAGGCTTATGGGCGCGATGATCATTATGGCGGCTGTCGGCGCGTTTATGAACGTTGTGCCGTATTTCTTCTATGACCTTGACGAAAAGCATCAGAAGGCTATAGTCCGTATACTTAAAATCAGAGCTTTATTTGAGGATTACGGCAACGGCATTACGAACGACGCCAATATTGTCGAGGCGGTTGATATTATCCGCTTTGCAAAAGCACAGGCTCTTGAAGATCCCGTTCAAACCGAAAAATCATACAGACAGATTAAAGACAAGGCGCAGAAAAAAGCGGCTAAAAAGGAATATAAACAGGCGGTTACGTTTAACGAGGAAATTGAGATTTCCAAGCTCGTTTTACAGGAGCTTGAAAAGTTTGACGATCCGTTCTACAAAATGCAGATTGAGACGAACAGGGAGATCCTCGCAAGGGGCTTAGACGGCCTTTTGCAGCAGGATATTGACAGCGTAAAGAATGAGCTTAAAGCGGCAAGAAAAATGCCGAAAAATACCGAGGAGGAAAAGGAATACCGCAGGTTCGCCATTGAAATTGCGCAGAAAAAAGTTACCTCATGCAAAGCAATTAAGGAATATTATTCAAACGGCGAGGAACTAAAGGCTCCCGATTTCACAACGCTTGACGGCTTGTTTAACGAGGAGGACGCCTGCGACAACAAGCTGCGTGAGTTAAGCTTGAGACTTTCCGAGGCGAAGAAGGAAAAGAATGCCGAGGATAAGCAGAGAATTAAGGCGGAAATCAAAAGCGTTTCCGACAGCAAAAAGAAAATTCTCAAGGCTCAGAAGCTTGAAATGGATATGCACGCACGCTACGGCAGAGCCGCTAAGCCGTATCTTTATGCCGAGAAGCTTGTTAAACAGCAGGAGAATTATACTCACCTTGAGGAAATTATGGCTCTCTACGACGGCGCAAAGCAGAGATATGAGGCGAAGCTTGAGCAGGATAAGGCGGAGGCTGACCGCATAAAAGCCGAGGAAAAGGCTTTGGAAGCAAAGCTGTTGGCCGAGAAAAAGGAAAAGAAAGCTGCTAAGAAAAAATAATAAACAATTATAACCTAAGTGCGGACGCCACCGCCGCTTACGGAGAGAGCAAGCCTCCCTTGTGCAAAGGGAGGCTGTTTTATACGCAAATTTCATTTTGCGCGTAGGGCGCGGCGTCCCTGACGAACCGTTTTTTTATCTACAATCCTCAGTCATTCTAAGCCTCCCTTGTGTAAAGGGAGGTGGCAAACGCATTGCGTTTGACGGAGGGATTGATATGTTAAAAAAATAAAATTCGTTTTTTTATTTTATCTACAATCCCTCAGTCACTTCGTGACAGCTCCCGCTTACAAGGTAGCCTTTTTTTACGCAATTTTTATTTCGTGCGTAGGGCGCGGAAAAGGTTTGAATTGAAAAAACAGGCGGAGGTATCATAACCTGCCGAATTGTTCAGGCTCTTTTGAACAGGCGGTTGATGTATCTGTAATAGTCCGCGTCGATTTGCTTTATTGTGTCTTCGGTGGTTCGGAACTGCCAATTTCCCTCGGCTCTGCCGGGTACGTTCATCCTCGCGTCGGAGCCGAAGCCGCACAGATCCTGAAAAGAAATCATTGCAAGCAGCGACGGACTGCGCCAAACCGTTTCGATTACCGAACGGCACGACGGGCTGCGATAGCCGCCCTCACCCCAGTTATCGCCTTTAAAGCCGCAGTAATCAAGCGCAAATTTGCGCTGCTCGGGCGACGCTTCCCAAAGCCACGCGAGAAGCGTAGTATTGTCGTGAGTGCCGACATACGCCACCGAATTTCTCGGATAGTTATGCGGCAGGTGCGTGCTGTCGCAGTTGGGGTCAAACCCAAACTGAATTACACGCATACCGGGGAATTTCGTATCCTCAAGAAGCCGCGCGACATCCTCGCCGAAAACGCCTAAGTCTTCGGCAACGATCGGCGCTTCGCCTATTTCGCTTTTGACCGCATTGAAAAGCTTCATTCCCGGACCTTCAAGCCATTCGCCGTTTTTAGCCGTCTCGCTGTCGGCAGGGACTGCCCAATATGACGCGAACGCCCTGAAATGGTCTATTCTCACGGTATTGAACAGCTTAAACGACGCTTTAAGCCTGTCGCGCCACCATGAATAGTTATCCTTTTCCATTTCCTCCCAGTTATACAGCGGATGTCCCCAAAGCTGACCGTCCTCCGAGAAATAATCGGGCGGAACTCCCGCAACCTTCTTTTTCGAGAAATCGTCGGGGTCGATTTCAAAAAGCCTTCTGTTGCTCCAGACATCGACGCTGTCCATAGAAACATAAATCGGCATATCGCCGAAAATTTTAACTCCGCGGTCATTGGCATAAAGCTTTATTTCGTTCCATTGGGAATAAGCGATGTACTGAACAAACGAGTAAAAATCGGCGGTTTCCTTTAATTCATCCGAGTTTTTAAGACAGTTTTCATAACAGGCGTATTTTTTATCCCATTCATACCAAGGCTTGTTTTCGTTAAGCTCCTTTGCCGCCTGATAAAGCGAATATGCTTTCAGCCATTTATTTTCGGCTTTAAAACGCCGAACCTTTTCTTTTAATTCGCTGTCGGCGTTTGAATACGCCTTTTTAAGAAGCCTTAATCTGCTGATATGGGCAAATTCAAAATCCGCCGTGTAGGGAGAACCGTAATAGACTGATTTTTCGACATCCTCTGTTTTTACAAGCCCCGCTTTTAAAAGCAAGTCGGGATCGATGAACATATGAGAAATTGCATTAACCGCGTTTGAGGTGTAAGGTGAGCCGAGAAAATCGGGCGGATTTAAGGGCAGCACCTGCCAATAGGAAAAGCCCATGGATTTTACGGCGTCGATAAATTTTTTGGTTTCTTCGCCCATAACGCCCACACCGAAGCGGGACGGAACGGAGGAAAGGTGCATCAGCACGCCTGACGCTCTTGTGTTTAACATTGAAAAGTCCCCTTTTTTGGTTTAATGCCGTATACGGCAAATAAAAAGTAAAATCGCCCCGAATGCATGCTGATTTCGGGGCGATTATCTCCGGTCAAATTATTCTTTAAAGCCTTTTTTGCGAAGGAACGCGTCGATTCTGTCATCGGGATTGAGAAGGCGGCTTATTGACATATCGTGATTAAGAGTGTCAATAATGTATGAAACATATTTTGACATATCGACCTCGCAGTACCACTCCCTTTGCAAAAGCTCGGGCATTCTGTAAACGAGATTGGTTGTGAAAACCTTGGTGAAAAGCCCTTCCTTATATTTTTCGTCGAAGATTTTAAGCCCTTCGCAGAAAAGACCAAACGCCGCGAAAATGAAGATCCTGTTTGCCCCCAACTCTTTAAGCTTTGTGGCGACCTCAAGCATTGACTCACCCGAGGATATCATATCGTCAACAATCATAACATCCTTGCCTGCGATGTTGTTACCGAGAAATTCATGAGCGATAATCGGATTCCTGCCGTTTACGACCCTTGAATAATCCCTGAGCTTGTAGAACATACCGAGTTCAAGACCGAGAACCGTGGAATAATAAATACATCTTGCCATACCGCCCTCATCGGGGGAAATAACCATCATATGATCCTTGTCCAGCTTTAAGTCGGGAGTGTTATTGACAAGGGCCTTGATCATTTGGTAAACAGGCTGAACGTTTTCAAAGCCTTTAAGAGGAATTGCGTTCTGGACTCTCGGGTCGTGAGCGTCAAATGTGATTATGTTGTCAACGCCCATTGTGTTGCAAAGCTCCTGCAAAGCGAGAGCGCAGTCAAGCGACTCTCTTGAGGAACGCTTATGCTGCCTGCCCTCGTAAAGCATAGGCATTATAACCGTAATTCTGTGAGCCTTGCCCTCAATTGCGGAAATTGCCCTTTTCAGGTTCGCATAATGTTCATCGGGGCTCATATGTACGGAATCGCCGTACATATTATAGGTAAGCCCGTGGTTGAACACATCGACAACAATGAATATGTCGTAGCCCCTGACGGATTCCGAAAGAGTTCCTTTACCCTCGCCCGTGCCGAAACGGGGAAACGAAGCGTTGATAATGTAAGTTTCTCTTTCATAGCCTGAAAAAGCTATACTGTGCTTGTGTTCGGATTGCTTTTGAGCGCGCCACTTAACGATGTACCGGTCGATTTTCTGCGCCAGCTCTTCACAGCCGGGGATGGCGATTATCCCAAGCGGTCCGTAAGGTATTGTTGTAAATTCCTCTGTGTAATCGGGCATTCTGAAATCCTCCAAACGGCTTTATTTTTTTGTCGATACTATTTTACTATATATGACAAAAATATTAAAGTGGAAATTTTAACAAATTTTAATTTTTAGTTAAATGAATGGTCAACCGTTATTACACAAAAGTATCTTTCGTCTATTTTGCTCAATTTTTCGCTTATTAAATCGGAAATCTCGCCGTCGCTGAGTTTGACGTCACGGGCGACCGCCACATCGAATATAAGATTTGTATGCGTCGGCCCTTCAACAACGCGAAAATCGTGTACGGTCATAGCGCTGTCAATCTCGCTTACAGCCTTTTTTACCGTTTCCCTTAAGCAGTTTATCCTTTCGTCATCAACCGCTATGGGGTCAATGTGAATGGAAATGAGCATACCGTATTTTGCCGCAATATCACGCTCTATAAGGTCTATGGTGTCATGACTTTTCATAATATCGATGTTTGAGGGAACTTCGGCGTGGGCGGAAGCGAAAAGCCTTGACGGACCGTAATCGTGAATTATAAGGTCATGTACTCCGACAACGCCGTCATAGGAAAGTATCATATTTTCAATTTCGTCAAAAAATTCCTTTTCGGGCGGTTCTCCCAACAGAGGGGCGACTGTTTCGCGGACAAGAGAAATTCCCGACCAAATAATGAACAGCGCAACGGCCGCGCCGAACCAGCCGTCAACGGGAATACTCGAAAATTTTGAAACTATAAGAGATATTAAAGCGACAGAGGTTGCCGCAGTGTCGGAAAGGCTGTCGGCCGCAACCGCCTTTGCAGCGGTGGAATTTATTTTTTTGCCGAGCTTGGTATTGAAATATGCAAGCCACAGCTTACCTGCTATTGAAAGCACGAGAACAGCCAACGCCGCGACGCTGAATGTAACTTCTTCGGGCTCTTTAATTTTTTCAATCGAACTTTTAAGAAGCTCCGCGCCCATAATAAGCACAAAAAAGGAAACAATAAGAGAGGCGATGTATTCAACCCTTCCGTGGCCGTAAGGATGCTTTGAGTCGGCGGGCTTCTCGGCAATCTTAAAGCCGAAAAGGGTAACTGCCGACGAGCCTGCGTCCGAAAGGTTGTTGAAAGCGTCGGCGGTAATTGAGATACTGCCCGTAAGCGTTCCCGTAAAGAACTTCGCGGCGCAGAGGATGAGGTTAAGCACTATTCCCACGGCTCCGCTCAATTTACCGTAGGAGCTTCTGACGGCGGGGGATTTGGTGTTTTCGCTGTCTTTAATAAAAAGTTTTATAAGCAGCTGCGTCATATCGGCAGACATACGATACGGCAATCGCGCAAAAAGCCGCGTAAAAACGGCTGTTTATGCACGGTATCGTTCCTTTCCTTGTATTTTTGGTGTTTTTGCGTATTACCCTTTAATCGGTCGATTTGTTTTGCGTGCGAAAATCAATACCCTTGGTAAGCAGAGTTTCAAAAATGAAAGCAACGCTCTCGGGTGTTTTGCGTTCGGGCGACGTATCGTAGAGCCAATAGCGAATAATGCCGACCGCGGCGGATTCGTAAAATGAATAAATGTAGCCGTAGGCGCTTTTATAGCTGTCGTTTTGAAAATAGCCCGAGAAGTCTTTAAAGCACTTTGCAGAGACAAATTCCCGAAGCCTTATTACGAAATTTATGTCGCCGTTATCCCCTAAGAGCGCCGAGCAGATCTTGCGGTTATCCTCAAGGAAACGGCATATATCCGTAAAGACTGCCGACGGCTCGGCTGCAACCTGATCAAGGGAGTATTTGTTGATAATAGTTTCAAATTCTTCAAAAAGCTCGTTTTCTATCTGTTCCACAAGGTCGTAAATGTCCTTATAGTGAAGATAAAAGGTGCCTCTGTTAATCTCAACCAAATCCGACAGCTCGCGCACGGTAATCTTCTTTATGCTCTTTTGGGAAATAAGCTCGGTCAGCCCTTCCTTTAAGAGCCTTTTTGTACGGCGGACACGGCCGTCAACCTTTTTTTCATCCATTTTCAACACCTCGGAATATATAATTATCAAACCAATTATAATACAAAAAAGTCGTTTAATCAACATTTTTTTAAAAAATTTCGCTTTTTAATACAGATGTTGAAAAAAATTTGGAAAAATTCAACTTTTCTGTTTCTTTTTTTCGGCAAGTGTGTTATAATTCCTGTTTGAAAAAACATATTTTATTTTTCTGAATTTTATTATATATGTTTTATTTTAACCGTGTTTGCCAATTATTAAAAAAGAGGTGAGAACAATGGCTGCAAAAATGCTTGACGAGGTATTGCTTAAAGAAAAGCAGATGGCCGAAAAAGAAAGCGAGGCGTTGAAGCAGGCAAATATTATGCTTGAGGACGCAAAGGAAAAGGCAAAGAAAATTTTGGATAACGCCGAAAAAGAAGCCGAGGCGCTCGAACGCGGCAAAATTGCCGAGGCAACCGAGAGGGCTGAAAAAGCCGTTGCCGAAGCGTCTGAGGAAGCGGAGAAATACTCCGCGCTTCTGAAGGCAAAGGCGGACGCTAAGTTTTCGGAAGCGGTCGGAGTTGTCAGAGACATAATTGTCGGCTGAAATGCCTGAAAATCTTTAAAAAGAGAGGTGATGACTTACGGCAAAGCTTAAAATGCAGAGAATTGAAATGATCGCAATGCTCGGCGACAGCAAAAAAATCATAGACGCGCTTCAAAGGAAGGGCGTTGTTGAGATAACCGAGCATGAGATTCCCGACGCTATGTATTCAATGGATACTTCGGTTACGGTGTCCCAGCTTCAAAAGTTCTCGGGGATCGCAAGGCAGGCTAAAGAAACGCTTAACGAATACGCGCCCGTTAAAACCTCTTTGACCGATTCGTTTAAGCCGCCCCGCGAGATGGAGCTTTCAAAATTCCTTGATATGGCGGACGACGCCGATATTACAATGAATAAGTGCTACGATATTTTGGAATTAAAGAGGACTGCCGCCGAGGCAAGGACGGAGATTATAAGACTTGAAACCATGATTTCCTCTTTGTCGGTCTGGAGGGAGCTTGATATTCCGATCGACTCCAAGGGAACCAAATATACGGATGTGCTTGTGGGAACCTTCCCCGATATGCAGACAGAGGAAACCGTTAAAGCAAGTCTTGCGGAGCTGCTCCCCGATGTGGAGGCTGTTGAGGCTGAAACGGTGCTTTCGACCGAAATGCAGTCGTGCGCGGTTATAATATGTATGCGAAAGGATTCCGAAAGAGTACTTGAAGCGCTTCGCTCGTTCGGGTTCGTTAAGCCCAATGACGCGCCGAAAAAAGCCGCCGCAGAGGTTATCGAGGATTATAATAAGAGAATAGACGGCTTAAAACGGAAAATATCCGAATGTGAGAGCAAAATATCAAATATGTCCGCAGAACACGAAAATATAGATTTCCTGATTGACTATTTGGGTATCAGGGCGGACAAATATGAGGTCTTTAAAAAAATATCCGTTTCAAACGACATCTTTTATATATGCGGATTTATTCCGGAGAAATATGCCGAAAAGACGGTAAGCTTTCTTGAAAGCAAATTTACCATGGCGGTTGCGCTAAGCGAGCCCGACGGGGACGAGGAGATTCCGGTACTGCTTAAAAACAGCGCGTTTGCCGCGCCCGTTGAGGAAATAACGGAGATGTATTCTCTGCCCGGAAAGAACGATATAGACCCGAACGCGATCATGGCGTTTTTCTATTATCTGTTTTTCGGTATGATGTTTTCGGACGCAGGCTACGGGCTTATAATGGTGATCGCGACGCTTGCCGTTCTGCTTAAATGCAAGCCCGAGGGCAAGAAGAAGAAAACCGTTATGATGTATCTTTACTGCGGCATTTCGACGATGTTCTGGGGAATTATGTTCGGCAGCTTCTTCGGCGACGTAATAAATACGGTACGCACAAATTATTTGGGGCTTCCCGAAATGCGGCTGTATTTGTGGCTTAACCCTCAGGGCGACGATTTGATGACAACAATGCTGTGGTGCTTCCTGTTCGGTATAGTCCATCTGCTCGTCGGTGTGGCGATTAAGGGATATATGGAATGGCGGCAGGGCGATAAGATAGGCGCTGTTTTCGACGTGCTTTCGATTTATCTTACCGTGGGCGGAGCAGCTCCGATATGCGCGGGAATGATAACCGAAATTCCCGAAAATATAACGAATATCGGTAAATATTGCGCGCTTGCGGGCGTCATTTTGATTGTTTTAACGGCGGGCAGGTCGTCAAAGAAAATTATCGGCAAGCTCGGCTCGGGGCTTTACGCCCTGTATAACACAATATCGGGCTATTTAAGCGACGTTCTTTCATATTCAAGACTTTTAGCCTTGGGGCTTGTTACGGGCATTATAGGCAGCGTCGTAAATATGATGGGAACACTGCCGAGCAATCCGGCGGTTAAAACGGTACTGTTCGTTATAGTGTTCGTTTTCGGTCACACGGTTAATTTCGGCATAAATGTAATCGGAGCATATGTTCACACAAACAGATTGCAGTATGTTGAATTTTTCTCAAGGTTTTATGAGGGCGGCGGAGTTGCCTTTAACCCTCTTAAAGTAAACAGTAAAACATTTAAATTCAAGGAGGAAATCAATAATGGCTAATTTAGGTTTGGCTTTGGCTATCGCGGGCGCGGCGCTTGCGGCGCTTTTAAGCGGTATGGGCTCTGCAAAGGGCGTAGGTATGGTAGGTGAGGCTGCCGCGGGGCTTATTTCCGAGGACCCCTCAAAGTTCACAAAAGTTCTTATTCTTCAGATTCTTCCCGGCACGCAGGGACTTTACGGTTTTATTACGGCTATTATGGTTATGATAAAAATTCAGCTTTTAAGCGGCAGTCCCATTGAGCTTACGACAACTCAGGGGCTTCAGGTGTTTGCCGCATGCCTTCCGATGGCGTTCGTAGGTTATTTTTCTGCGATAGGTCAGGCAAGGGTTGCGGCTTCGGGTGTTTCGGTCGTTGCCAAAAAGCCCGAACAGCAGAGCAAGGCGATGGTTCTTTCGGCTATGGTTGAAACATACGCCGTTCTTGCGTTGCTTATTTCGCTTCTTATAATTCTCAGACTTAACTTCTAAGGGGTTACATTATGACAGGTCTCGAAAAGATACTTTCGCAAATTGAACAAGATTCACTTGACCGCTGTCGTGAAATTTCACAGAAGGCTCAGAGCGATGCTGAAGCCGTTGTTGCCGACGCTGAGAAAAAAGCGCGTGAGCTGTGCGCCGAAAAGCAGGCGCAGACCGCTAAAAAGCTTGAGAACATTGAGCAGTCCGCTGCGTCCTCCGCCGAGCTTGCCAAAAGCCGCATTGTGCTTAAAGAAAAGCTTTCAAAAATTGACGAAACGCTTGAAAGAGCCCTCGATGTTATCAAGGCTCTGCCCAAAAAGGAATACTTTGAAATTCTAAAGGGACTTGTTTCCAAAAACGTAAGACCGGGCGAGGGCGTTCTGCACTTTTCGCCGGAGGATACCGAAAAGCTCCCGTCAAATTTTATTGACAGCCTTAACAATTCGTTTAAGAAATCAACAAAGGTGAAGCTTGGCAAGAGCGCGGATATTGACAGCGGTTTTATTTTGGTATACGGCGACATCGACATTAACTGTTCGTTTGACGCTTTGGCCGCGGAAAAACGCGATGAATTGAGAGACGCTCTCAACGAATTGTTATTCAAATAAATCTTTAAGGAGAGATGCGTTGTGAAAAACGATTATTTGTTTGCCGTATCTTCAATCCGAGCAAACGAAGCGTCGCTTCTTAAAGAGGCGGATTTGGAACAGCTTATTAACGCTCCCGATTATAAAAAGGCGGTTGCCCTTTTACAGGATAAGGGTTGGGAAAGCCCCGAGGGAGGGGATTATTCCGCTATGTTAGATACAGAGCTTGAAAAGACCTGGGAGCTTATAAACAAAAATGCCCCCGAGGCGAAGGCTCTCGGAACATTCGTTGTAAAAAATGACTTTCAGAACTTGAAGGCGGTTTTAAAAGCCGAAGTTACGGGGCGGAACGCCGAGGAATACTTCGTTTCTCCGAGTGTTTCAGACCCTTCTGAGATACTTTCCGCCGTTAAGGAAAGGCGTTTTGACGACCTGCCCGAATTTATTTCGGATACGGCGAAAAAAGCGTTTGATACCGTTACAAAAACGGGAAACGGTCAGCTTTGCGACATTATAGTTGATAACGGCGCGCTGGAAACTATGCTCAATTTCGCAAAGGAAAGCGGAGACAAAACGCTTATTGAATACGCCGAAAGCTATTGTCTTGCCGCCGATATTAAAACGGCTTACCGCTCAATGAGAACGGGCAAGAATAAGGCGTTTATCGAGGCGGCTGTTGTTGAGTGTGAAGGCGTTAATAAGCAGGCGCTGGTTGAGGCTTCCTTAAAGGGCGGAGATGAATTTTTTGAATTTCTGAAAAACAGCGGACTTTCGGACTACGGCGAGGCTCTTAACGCGGGCACGTCGGCTTTTGAAAAGTTCTGTGATGATAAGACGCTGGAAATTATGAAAAAGGCTAAAATGACGGCGTTCGGCATAAGCCCGATTGCGGCATATTACGTTGCGAGGGAAACCGAAATAAAGGCTCTGAGGATCATTCTTTCGGCAAAGCTGAGCGGCGTTTCAAATGATATTATAAGGGAAAGGATGCGTAAACTGTATGTATAAAATCGCGGCTATGGGTGACAGCGACAGTATTTACGGCTTCGCGTCGCTCGGGATAGGCATCTTCCCCGTTAACGAGGTTTCCGAAGCGGTTAAAACCCTGCACAGAATTGCCGGCAGCGGTTATGCGGTAATTTTCATTACCGAGGGCTTGGCGCAGGATTTGCAGTCCGAGCTTGACAGGTATAAGGACGAGCCCTTGCCTGCCGTTATTCCTATTCCCGCCGTATCGGGCGGCACAGGCTACGGTATGAAGCAGGTCAGCTCGTTTGTTGAACGCGCCGTAGGCTCTGACATCGTTAATTAAGCTTTATGTACGCACATTTTGACTTTTTTCGCTCTCTCGGGTATCTTTGTATACTTCGGGACGAAAAAAATCAAAGCTGTAATTGCAGATACATTTTAAATAACAGGCAGGCAATAGCATTTTATTTATATAAAGACCAACCTTGAAAGGTGGAATTATACAATGAGTAAAGGTACAATTTTAAAGGTATCCGGACCTCTTGTTGTTGCGCAGAATATGAGAGACGCCAATATGTTCGACGTTGTCCGCGTAAGCGAACACAGACTTATAGGCGAAATCATCGAAATGCACGGCGACAAGGCTTCAATTCAGGTCTATGAGGATACCTCGGGGCTCGGCACGGGCGAAACCGTTGAATCTACCGACGAACCGTTGAGCGTTGAGCTGGGGCCCGGACTTATAAGCGGTATTTTTGACGGTATTCAAAGACCGCTTGAAGAAATCGTGAAGAAAATCGGCAATTCGCTTTCGAGAGGTATCGAGGTTCCGTCTCTGCCGAGAGATAAAAAATGGCGCTTTAACGCGACCGCAAAGGTCGGTGATAAGGTGTCGGCAGGCGACGAGCTCGGCTTCGTTCAGGAAACCGATATTGTGCGCCATAAAATAATGGTGCCCGTCGGCGTTGTGGGTACGGTTAAGTCGCTTAAAGAGGGCGACTACACGGTTGATGAGAAAATAGGTACGATAGAGACGGAAAACGGCGCGGTGCTTCCCGTAAAGCTTATGCAGAAGTGGCCTGTCCGTCGGGGCAGACCTTATAAAAAGAAGCTGCCGCCCGATATGCCCCTTGTAACCGGTCAAAGGGTTATCGACGCGCTGTTCCCTATAGCGAAGGGCGGCGTTGCGGCAATCCCCGGTCCGTTCGGTTCGGGCAAAACCGTTACGCAGCATCAGCTTGCCAAGTGGGCCGAAGCGGATATAGTAGTTTACATCGGCTGCGGCGAACGAGGCAACGAAATGACCGACGTTCTTAATGAATTTCCCGAGCTTATTGACCCGCATACGGGCAAATCCCTTATGGAAAGAACGGTTTTAATCGCCAATACCTCGGATATGCCCGTTGCCGCAAGAGAGGCGTCAATTTATACGGGTATTACGATTGCGGAGTATTTCAGAGATATGGGATATTCCGTCGCGCTTATGGCGGATTCAACCTCGCGTTGGGCTGAAGCGCTTCGCGAAATGTCGGGCAGACTTGAGGAAATGCCCGGCGAGGAAGGATACCCCGCGTACCTCGGCTCGCGCCTTGCTCAGTTTTATGAGCGCGCGGGCAGGGTTGAGGTCCTCGGTTCGGATACAAGGGAGGGCGCGCTGTCGGTTATCGGCGCTGTTTCGCCTCCCGGCGGCGATATATCGGAGCCTGTTTCGCAGGCTACGCTTCGTATAGTAAAGGTTTTCTGGGGGCTTGACTCCTCACTCGCATATAAGCGCCATTTCCCCGCGATAAACTGGCTTACATCCTATTCGCTGTATGCCGACAACCTCGGCGCATGGTTTAACGAAAACGTAAACGGAGACTGGATGAAGCTGCGCACAAGGATTATGAGCCTGCTGTCAGACGAGGCGTCGCTTGACGAGATTGTCAAGCTCGTCGGTATGGACGCGCTCTCGCCCTCCGACAGACTTAAAATGGAGGCGGCAAGGAGTATCCGCGAGGACTTCCTGCATCAGCTTGCTTACCACGAGATCGACACTTATTCTTCGCTTAAAAAGCAGTATTATATGATGAGCCTTGTAATTTCATATTACGACCGCTCAAGCGAGGCGCTCGAAAAGGGCGCGGACATTGAAAAAATTGTTTCGCTTCCGGTCCGTGAGAGCATAGGCAGATTTAAGTATGTTCCCGAGGACGGCGTTGACTCGGAATACGATAAAATTCAGAAGCAGCTTGCGAACGAAACCGCCGAAGCGGCAAATGCAAAGGAGGAGTACTGATGCCAAAGGAATACAGAACGGTTGAAGAGGTAGCAGGTCCTCTTATGCTTGTAAAAGAGGTCGAAAACGTCAAATATGACGAGCTTGGCGAAATAGAGCTTGCAAACGGCGAAACAAGACGCTGTAAGGTGCTTGAAATCAACGGCACGGACGCTCTCGTTCAGCTGTTTGAGGCCTCGACAGGAATTAACCTTTCAAACAGCAAGGTTCGTTTCTTGGGAAGAATGATGGAACTGGGCGTTTCGGAGGATATGCTCGGCAGGGTCTTTGACGGCTTGGGGCGTCCTATTGACGGCGGTCCCGAGATTATTCCCGAAAAGAGAATGAATATCAACGGTCTGCCTATGAACCCCGCGGCAAGAAGCTATCCGCAGGAGTTTATTCAGACGGGCGTTTCCGCAATCGACGGGCTTAACACTCTTGTAAGAGGTCAGAAATTGCCTATTTTTTCGGCTTCGGGGCTTCCGCACGCGCAGCTTGCCGCCCAGATTGCCCGTCAGGCAAAGGTAAGGGGCAAGGATGAAAAATTTGCCGTTGTTTTTGCCGCTATGGGTATTACGTTTGAGGAATCGAACTTCTTTATTCAGTCTTTCAAGGAAACGGGCGCGATTGACAGAACGGTAATGTTCTCAAACCTTGCCAACGACCCTGCTGTTGAGAGAATTGCAACGCCGAGGATGGCGCTTACGGCGGCTGAATATCTTGCGTTTGACAAGGATATGCATGTGCTTGTTATTCTTACGGATATTACAAACTACGCGGACGCTCTGCGAGAGGTATCTGCGGCGCGAAAGGAAGTTCCGGGGCGCAGGGGCTATCCGGGCTATATGTATACGGATCTGGCTTCGATTTACGAGCGCGCGGGCAGGCAGAAGGGCAAGCAGGGCAGTATCACTATGATACCGATTCTTTCAATGCCCGAGGATGACAAAACCCACCCGATTCCCGACCTTACGGGATATATCACGGAGGGGCAGATCATTCTTTCAAGAGATTTGTACCGCCGCGGAATTATGCCGCCAATCGACGTACTTCCGTCCCTTTCAAGACTTAAAGATAAGGGTATAGGCGAGGGCAAGACAAGAAAAGACCACTCGAACACGATGAATCAGCTTTTCTCGGCTTACGCAAGAGGTAAGGACGCGAAAGAGCTTATGGTCGTTCTCGGCGAGGCGGCACTTACCGATATGGATAAGCTGTACGCCGAATTTGCCGACGAGTTTGAAAAGGAATATATCAATCAGGGCTTTGATACCGACAGAACGATTGAAGAAACTCTTGACATCGGTTGGAAGCTTTTGAGGATTCTTCCGAGAAGCGAATTAAAGCGCGTAAGCGACGAGCTTCTCGATGAATATTATTGATAGATAATTTTTGACTATTCACATAAAAGGGCGCTGATACTATGGCAGTAATGAACGTAAACCCCACGAGAATGGAGCTTACAAATTTAAAAAGAAAGCTTACCACCGCAAAGAGAGGGCATAAGCTTCTCAAGGACAAGCGTGATGAGCTAATGCGCCGTTTCCTTGACCTTGTGCGTGAAAATAAGGAGCTTCGCAAAAGGGTAGAGGACGGAATTGCCGAGGCAAATAAGCACATGGCGGTCGCACGCTCGGTGATGAGCGATTCTTCCTTAGACGTAGCCCTTATGATGCCCGCTCAGGAAATGAGTCTTGAAATCAGCGAGAAAAATGTTATGAGCGTAATGCTCCCGGAGTTTGACGCGCAGTTCAGAACTGCCGATGAAAACGATATATATTCCTACGGCTTTGCGTTCACCTCAGCCGACCTTGACGACGCGGTAAAGGCGCTTTCCGACATTATGCCGCTTATGCTGAGACTTGCCGAGGTTGAAAAATCGTGTCAGCTGATGTCCGCCGAAATCGAAAAGACGCGCAGAAGGGTCAACGCTCTCGAGCATGTTATGATTCCGAGATACGAGGAAACCATCAAATATATTACCATGAAGCTTGACGAGAACGAAAGAAGCTCGACAACAAGGCTTATGAAGGTTAAAAATATGATGCTTGAGGAGGCTCGCCAAAAAGCCATTGAACACGACAGACAGGCGGCGGCGCAGGTTTAATAAAGAATTTAACGGTAACGGACGGGGCAACAAACAAGTCACATAATGTAAGAAACGGTGCAGTCTTTTTGAGATTGCACCGTTTCTTAATGCACTTTGAATTTTTTAGTATTCGGCTTTGCCGTCAAAATACGCTGCTCGGTACTCTTGCCGACCGGCAAGCCGCAGATGAATGTTAACGGAAATTTTATTCTTTCGGAACATCGGTTTTCAAATACGGATCCTTAATAAAGTGAGGCGTAAAAACAAAGATACAGAAACCGATCAAGCCCCCGATTGTATTCAATATTACATCATCAATATCAACGCTTCTGTATTGAGAACCGACAACAATAATTCCGAGCAGAAACTGTAAAAATTCAATTACAATTGAAAATGACAACGAACTGATAAATGCAACAGCAATTTTTTTGGTTTTAGAAAAAAACGGAACAAGGAATCCAAACGGCATAAACATTATAATATTCCCAAATATTTGCTTCAATGAGATTGACATTGATTTGTTGCTGAGTAATTGAATTATTGTATGAAACCGAATAAAATTATGACCGGGGGGATACTCCATAGGATAATTATCAATCGGGAACAGGGTAACACCGAATACCAATATGATGTATAAGTAGAAAAGCGAAATTATGATCAATCTTCTGACAGGCAATTTATTCTTTTTTGAAAAAATTTTAAAAATAAACCAAATGACAAGCAAAACAAATGCAGGGATGTAAAGGATAGGGGCTTTAAAAGTGTACATTCTCTTACGAACCTCAAATTAATAATTTCTCATTATATATAATCCGTATAAAATCCGATTTCGGACACCAAAAAACAGAAATTTTTTTGAAAAATCCAAATTTCGGCGTTTTAAATAATGTGGTATAAATCTTTTTGTTGATTTTGCCGTATCATTAAGGAAGTTATTAAAATAAAGTTTTACTGTATGTCGATTGTCGGACAGCCGCAAGGGCTGTCCCTACGGGTTGGGAGAGAAAAGGATTGATTTATAAATATCGGGATGCTGTGGACAGCATCCCCTACGAAATGATGATAAATATAGGTTTTGTTTTAAAAAGATTTTCTTTATTTTATATTAAACAATTCCCTTGCATTATGGGCGGTGACGTCCAAAATATGCTGCGCGTCAGTGCCTCGTATCTCTGCAATCCTTTGAGCCGTATGGGGAATTAAAAGAGAGGTATTGCGCTTTCCTCTGAAGGGCACGGGCGTCATATAGGGCGCGTCGGTTTCAATTAAAAGCCTGTCTTCGGGCACAAAGGCGGCAACCTCGACGGGTTTGACCGCATTTTTAAACGTTACAGCGCCGCCGAGCCCTATATACATACCGATTTTCAGCGTTTCCTTTGCCGTTTCGACGCTGCCCGAAAAACAATGGACAACGCCTCGGGGCTTCAATTCCTTTAGTATATTTAATACGTCCTCATGCGCTTCTCTGTCGTGGACTATAACGGGCAGGTTATGCTCGTTTGCAAAAATAATCTGCTGTCTGAATATCTTAATCTGTTTGTCCCTTGTTTCCTTTTCGTAGTGGTAATCGAGACCTATTTCACCCACGGCAACGACCTTTTTGTTGTTTACAAGCCGTTCGAGAACCTCTGTGTAATTATCGGGTACGTCGGCGGTGTTAAGCCCGTGAAAGCCGACCGCGGCGTAAATAAAGCCGTATTTTTCGGAAAGCTTTATATTAAATTCGGACGTTTCGGTGTTTACTCCGCACGAAATTACGCCCGTAATTCCGCCCGAAGGAAAAGACGACAACAGCCCGCCGAGGTCGTCGGCAAACTGTTCGTCGTCATAATGAGCGTGTGAGTCAAATATATTACGGTACATTATCTTATCTTATCTTTGAGCCGTTGGGGATTGAACCGTCTAAGAAAATGACCTTAACGTCATCCTCCGATACGTCCGAAGCGAGAATCATACCCTGACTTTCAACTCCGCAAAGCACGGCGGGCTTGAGGTTCGCAACCACTATAACCTTTTTGCCTACAAGCTCCTCGGGAGCATACCATTCGGCAATTCCGCTTGCAACGGTTCTGTCTGTTCCCGTACCGTCGTCAAGCGTTAATTTAAGAAGCTTTTTAGCCCTTTTTACGCGTTCGCACGCCTTAACCTCCGCGGCGCGAAGCTCAACCTTTTGGAAGTCCCCGATTCCTATCTGCGCAACGCCCGACAAGTCAACGGGAATAGCGGCTTTTTCCTCCTTTTGCTGTTCTTTCTGTTTTTCAATAAGCTCGGCTATGAGCTTTTC
This sequence comes from uncultured Eubacteriales bacterium, assembly GCA_964557975.1. Taxonomy (GTDB): domain Bacteria; phylum Bacillota; class Clostridia; order Oscillospirales; family Acutalibacteraceae; genus Fimenecus. Next base: position 3,780 of record CAZLCG010000030.1, on the reverse strand, counting down.
ACTGTCAATCCTTGAAAAAAGCGGAGCGGGAGCGCCGACCTTTGAACCGACTTTAAGCCCGCCGAACACCGAAAGAGAGGCATAAGAGGTTTCGTCGGTATTAAGCTGACGGAAAATTTCCTCCGAAGTGTCGGGCATATACGGGGACAGAAGCACCGCAAGGTAACGTATGCCCTCCAGCAGATTGTACAGCACCGTGCCGAGCCTCGGCTTCTTCTCCTCATCCTTTGCAAGAATCCACGGCGCGGTTTCGTCAATATATTTATTAAGCCTTCTCGCGAGAGTTAAAATGCACTCTATCGAATCGGAAATCTTATATTCGTTAAAGCACCTATCAACCTCTGAAAGAGTATTCTTCGCAAGCTCTTTAATTTCACCGTCAAGCTCCTCGGCGGTATCGTTCGGCTGAACGACGCCGTCAAAATACTTGTTCTGCATTGTAACGGTACGGTTTACAAGGTTGCCTATGGTGTTGGCGAGGTCGGAATTATACCTTTCAATCAATGATTCGTAGGTGATTGAGCCGTCGGAGGCGTGAGGCATTTCGCAAAGCAGATAATATCTTACCGCGTCAACGCCGAAAATTTTAACAAGATCCTCCGCATAGATAACGTTGCCCTTGGATTTTGACATCTTATCCTCACCGAACAAGAGCCACGGGTGACCGTAAACCTGCTTCGGAAGCGGTTCGCCGAGCGCCATAAGCATAATGGGCCAATAAATGGTGTGGAAGCGGACTATATCCTTGCCGATAATGTGAACGTCGGCGGGCCAGTATTTTTTATACAGATCCGAGCTGCCGTCCGGGTCGTAGCCGAGAGCGGTAATATAGTTTGAGAGCGCGTCGATCCATACATAAATAACGTGCTTGTCATCAAAGGTTACGGGTATGCCCCATTTAAAGGACGTTCTTGAAACGCACAGATCCTGAAGCCCCGGCTTTATGAAATTGTTGAGCATTTCTTTTTTGCGCGCTTCGGGATAAATAAAACCGTCGTTTGATTCGATGTATTCCTCAAGCTGCTTTTGGTATTTTGAAAGGCGCAGAAAATATGCTTCCTCCTTTGCCTTTTTAACCTCTCTGTGGCAGTCGGGACAGCATCCGTTTTCGTCGAGCTGGCTTTCGGTCCAAAAGCTCTCGCAGGGGGTGCAGTACATACCCTCGTATTCGCTTTTGTAAATATCGCCTTGGTCATAAAGCTTTTTAAATATTTTCTGAACTGCCTTTTCGTGATAATCGTCGGTCGTTCTGATAAATTTATTGTAGGTGGTGTTAAGCATATCGCAGATTTCGCGGATTTCGCCCGAAACCTTATCAACGTATTCCTTCGGTGAAACGCCCGCGTCACGGGCATATTCTTCAATTTTCTGACCATGCTCGTCTGTACCCGTCAGGAAGAACACATCGTAACCCAACATTCGTTTATACCTCGCAATAGCGTCGGTCAGGACAATTTCGTATGAATTGCCGATGTGAGGCTTTCTTGATGTGTAGGCGATAGCTGTTGTGATGTAAAACTTTCCCTTATCGCTCATTTTATTACTTCCTTCCTTTGAAATTTGTCAATATATTTTAACACTTATCGGGAGTTATATCAACATCGAATTTCAGCCTGCGGATTGATTTTTTTCGGCAAAAGCAAGCCGCATTATTTCATAAAAGACAATATTTGTTCTCTTGAAAAGCGGTATTTTTTATTGCAAAAATTGCAGACGACCTCGGTGACCTCATCCTGCGCCATTTCGGAGAGCCCCGCCTTGCCTGTGGAAATCAAAGCCTTTCTGACCCTTTCCTCAGAACAGGTGCAGCGGTAGCAAACCTTTGCTTCGTCAAGCTTTTCAAGGGTAAACGACGGCAAAACCGCGCGGCAGATCTCCTCGGGCGTCATTTTGTTAAAGAGCATCGTCGTTACGGGCTTTATCCGTTCTATATCCTTTTCGACAAGCTCCGCTGTGCTGTCAAGGGCACAGGGCAAAAGCTGAATTAAAAATCCGCCCGAGCAGATTATATTTTCGGTATCGGGGTCAACGAGAACGCCCAAGGCGCATACCGTCGGCGTTTGTTCGCTTACCGCGAAATATGAGGTTATATCCTCGGCGATTTCACCCGAAACAATCGGCACCTGACCGATATACGGCTCTTTAAGCCCCAAATCCTTAATTACGGTTAAAGAGCCGTCTGTACCGACGGCGCCTTTGACGTCAAGCTTTCCTTTACCGTTTAAAGGCAGAGAGACATTTGCGTTGCCGATACAGCCTTTTACGTTGCCCGAGCTGTCGGAAACGCCGAGTACCGCTCCGCATGGTCCGTTGCCGTCAATTCTGACCGTTATGCTGTCAAGCTTTCCTTTAAGCATACTGCCCATAAGCGACGAAGCCGTTAAAAGCCTGCCCAAAGCCGCCGAGCAGACCTTTGAGGTGCTGTGAATGCGGCGCATTTCGGTTGTTATGTTTGTGCTGTCAACGGCGATTACCGAAAGCGAACCGTCGTCTGAAATCATCCTGACAAGATTGTTCATCTGTTATTTCTCCTTGCAACAAAAACAACTCTCTCGGATTTCTCGTCGGGAGCGTCATGAGTTAAGCCGTTTAATATACCGATAACGCTGAAATCCGCTTTTTCCAGCGCGGAGGTCACAGCGTCGGTTTCATACGCCTTTTCGCGGAAGCTCTCGCAAAAGCGCGAGTATGAGGAATCCCCGTTTTTCGCAAAAAAGTCGAGATTTATTTCTACTGTCGCGTTATCATCCGTTAGGGTATTCTGCCAGACGCAGAATACGTCGCCGCAGTCGTAAATAAAAGAATTGTTTTTCAGTATTTCACGGTGCTTGTAAAGGGTATTCATATCAAAGACGAACAGCCCGCCGTCCTCTAAAAACAGAGAAACTCTTTTAAAGGTCTGTTCAACATCCTCTATGCTTTCAAGATGGTTAAGGCTGTCGAGAGCGCACACGGCGCAGTTTATTGTGCCGAATAAATCGAGCGAGCGCATATCCTGCTTTAAAAACAGAATATCCTGCTTTGCTTCGTATGCCTTTTTCTGCGCTACCGAGAGCATATCCTCCGAAATATCAACGCCGATGACCGAAAAGCCTTTTTTTGCAAATTCAACCGAAAGACTGCCCGTTCCGCATGCAAGGTCAAGCAAAAGCCCTCCGTCAATTCCGTTTTCGGATAACAGAGAGCAGAAAAAACCTGCGCGGCGGAAGTATTCGACATTTTCGGTCAGGGTATCGTAAAACCTTGAAAAGAAATTATAGCTCATATCAGCTTTTATTTTCGCAGACGCGCTCAAAAATCTTTTCATAACCGTTGCAGCCGAATTGGAGCGAACGGTTGACCCTGCTTATTGTGGCGGTGGAAGCGCCGGTTTCTTTAACTATGTCGCTGTATACTCTCTTTTCGGAGAGCATTTTCGCAACTACAATTCTCTGCGAAATGGACTGAAGCTCGGTAACGGTGCAAAGGTCCTCAAAAAAATCGTAGCACTCGTCAATGTTTTTAAGCGAAAGGACGCAGTCGAAAAGAAAATCCATATTGCTGTTTCTGAGCTTATCGTTATTCATAAAAAACCTCCGTTCGGGATTTTGAAAAATAAATTTATTTATATAAAAGCATTTTAGCACATTAAATCTTAAAAGTAAATAAGTTATAATTATTAAATTGAGGATTCTGTGAAATAAAACACAATATATTGTACCTAATCGGATAACGAAAAAAATTTTCGTAAATTCTCAAAGTAAATGCAACAGTACGAAAAGATGGCAATTACCATGAGAA
>CAZLCG010000029.1:0-23654 GCA_964557975.1 uncultured Eubacteriales bacterium | reverse complement strand
GCGCCGGACAGCTGGTTCTCCCATCTCGCCATTGAGGTTCCCGGCGAGAACGGCAGCAACGAGTGGCTGGAAGCGGTGGACGATGAACAATACGGAAAGCTGAAGTGATTAGGGAGGATAAGAAAATGAACGCAAAATATGACGGATATTCTTTTCAGATGAGGGATACGGTAACACGCACCAAGGTGCAGTTTCACAACCGTTACGGCATTACGCTGGCAGGTGACTTGTATCTGCCGAAAACTTACGAGGGCAAACTGACGGCGATTGCCGTAGCGGGGCCGTTCGGAGCAGTGAAGGAGCAGTCCATACCGATCTGTATGACCGCAAGGATATTATTCCTTTTGAAAAGATTGTTTCTTTCTACAAAGAAAATCTGAAGTAACAAGAGCATATAAAAAAGATAGGAGGACACGATAATGGCAAAAACACTGGTAGCATATTTCTCGGCAAGCGGTGTGACGGAGCAGCTTGCCAAAAGGCTGGCGAAGGCAATCGGAGCGGATTTGCACGAGATCATCCCTGCGCGGAAATACACAAAGGCAGACCTTGATTGGACGAATAAAAAAAGCCGTTCCTCCATTGAGATGAACGACAAGAAATTCCGTCCGGCAATCGCGAACCGTGTGGAAAATATGGAGCAGTATGACACAGTTTACGTTGGATTCCCGATTTGGTGGTATGTTGCGCCCACCGTCATTAACACCTTTCTGGAGCAGTATGACCTGACGGGAAAGAAAATCATTCCCTTTGCCACCTCCGGCGGCAGCGGGATGGGAAACACCAACAGGGAGCTTGCCAGTTCCTGCAAGGGCGCAACACTGCTTGAGGGCAGACGCTTCGGGAGCGGCGTGAGCGAATCCGATCTGAAAACATGGGCAGCAGCACATTGAGTAAAAAATCGTATACAGTGAACACCTCGCTTCACGGCGGGGTGTTTTCTTGTTCGCGGTAATATCGGTTCGGCAAACCGAAATCTGTTTTTTTCAAATCATTTCGGCATATACAAACGGCATTCGGCTAACCCGACATCTTCTTTCGCATATTTTTAAGTATCGCCCGTTCCTTTCTCGACACCTGAACCTGAGAAAGTCCGAGCCTTTCGGCGGTAAGCGCCTGAGTAAGCCCGTTATAGTAACGAAGCGTGATAAGCTCCCTTTCTTCGCTCGTCAAAGACGAGATAACATCCCTTAACGCTATTGAATCGTTAATGCTTTCCTCGTCCGAGTCAACGGGAACGTCAATCTGCCTTTCTCCATCGTCGTCTGTCGCCGTAAGCGACAGCGGCGGCATGGCAATATTAAGAAGCTCCGCCGCTTCGCAGTAATCACAGCCGAGAGCCTCAGCCAGCTCGCCCACCGTAGGCTCTCTGTTAAGCTGCGCTGTCAGTCTTTCCTTTTCCGCCGCGGCAAAACGTGATTTTTCTTTTAAAGCGCGGCTGACCTTAACCGTGCCTCCGTCACGGAAAAGCCGTTTTATTTCTCCCAAAATCGCCGGCACCGCATAGGTTGAAAACCGAAATCCCAAATCGGGATTAAAGCCGTTCGCCGCTTTAACAAGCCCCAAACAGCCTGCGGCATACAAATCGTCATATTCGATACCCCTACCCCTGAATCGGTTAGCGCATGAGCGGACAAGACCGAGATTATTGCTTATTAACTCGTCGCGTGACATACTCTAAGCATTTTTACCCTTGATTTTTTTTATGAGTGTAACCGTAGTACCCAATCCGACGGATGACCTGACCCTTACCTTGTCCGAAAAGCTCTCCATAACCGAAAAGCCTAAGCCCGCTCTGTCGCCGTCGCCCGTTGTAAAAAGCGGTTCCATCGCCTTTTTTACATCCTCAATACCGCAGCCCCTGTCGCGTATTTTAATTTCCACCGTTGAATTTTCGAGAATTTTTACCGTTATGTAAATTTTGCCTACTCCGTTTCTGTAGGCATGTACTATACAGTTCGTAACCGCTTCGCTGACAGAGGTTTTAATATCGTTTATTTCCTCAACCGTCGGGTCAAGCTGCGCGGCGAATGCCGAAACCGCCACCCTTGCGTAGCTTTCGTTCACCGAACGGCTTTCAAGCTGTATTTTTAATTCGTTAAGCGCTTTCATTTTTATCTTCCTCCCTCGGCTTCTTTTTAAGAATGACTATTTTTTCAAGACCCGCAAGCTTCATAACCTTAAACGCGTGGCGCGAAAGGTTCACAACGGCGATTTTACAGTTCTTATCCTGAACAAGCCTGTATCTGCCCATTACAAGACCGATCCCCGAGCTGTCCATAAAGCTTACCTTATCGAAATCAAGCACAAGCCTGTCCGGCTGTTTTTTTATGACGCATTCGTCTATCCTTTCCCTTATTTCGGGCGCATTATGGTGGTCAATCTCGCCCGACAGCAGAGCCGTTACGGTGTTTTCGCAAATTTCAATTTTAACTGACATTCGGTATCATTCCTTTCCCTGTAAATTTTATCCTATGTTTCGTAAAAAATATGTCGTAACTCGGTAACATATAAAGCGCCGCAAAAATATACTGAAAATGACCGACAATATAAGGCTGGATTTCAAACAGTGTTCAGCCGAAGGAGCAAAGTCATGAAAAAAAACTGCACGCCGTTATCCGAGCTTTGCCGCAGCGAATGCGGAATCGTTGAAGAAATATGCTGTGAATGTTCAATGAAGAAACGGTTTCGGGACCTTGGTCTTATAAAGGGAACAAAAATAAAAAAAACAGCGCAGAATGCGCATAATGACATCAGCATTTATCTTATTCGCGGCGCAATGATTGCCATACGCAGTTCCGACGCCGTAAACATAAACGTATTAAAGGTGATTTAATGAAAAATGCAGTTACCCGAAGCGCTGTAAGTATTGCGCTTGCAGGCAACCCCAATGTCGGCAAAAGCACGGTTTTTAACGCTCTTTCCGGTATGCATCAGCATACCGGTAACTGGGCGGGAAAAACAGTCGGCAACGCCGAGGGGAAATACATATTCAATAACCGAGAATACACAGTAACCGACCTGCCCGGCACATATTCGCTGTCTGCACATTCCAAAGAGGAAGAATACGCCGACAGCTTTATTCTGTCAGCCGATTATGATTTGGCGGTGGTCGTATGCGACGCAACCTGCCTTGAGAGGAATCTGACGCTCGCTTTGCAGATTGCCGCCTTAAGCCCAAAAACGCTTTTGTGCGTAAACCTTATGGACGAAGCGAAGAAAAAAGGCGTCAGCATTGATTTTAAGCGGCTCGAAGAGCTTATCGGCTTTCCCGTAATTGATATTTCCGCGCATAAAAAATCCGATATAAAACGACTTGAAAGTAAAATCGAGGAGCTGTGCTTTTCTCCCTGCGATAATAAACGCCCCGAGGTCTATGAGGACGTTGCCGAAGCCGTCAGCCGCGCGGAAATAATTTCAACTCAAACGGTTAAGAAAAACAAATCGCATTACGACAGAGATTTAAAGCTCGACCGCGTTTTTACAAACAGGATTACTGGCATACCGATTATGGCGGCGCTTCTTATGCTCGTTTTTTGGATAACGATTTCAGGCGCCGACTACCCCTCCGAGCTGCTCTCGTCGCTTATGTTTAAAATTGAAAATTATTTTGCCGACTTTTTGATCTATGCAGGCGCTTCCGAGTGGCTTGTTGACCTGTTGGCGCGCGGAGTGTTCAGGGTTCTCGGCTGGGTCGTTGCGGTTATGCTGCCGCCTATGGCGATATTTTTTCCCCTGTTTACGCTGCTTGAGGATTTCGGTTATCTGCCGCGCGTTGCATTTAACCTTGACCACTATTTCAGAAAAGCAGGCACCTGCGGAAAGCAGTCGCTTACCATGTGTATGGGCTTCGGCTGTAATGCGGTCGGCGTTACGGGCGCAAGAATTATCGACTCTCCGCGCGAAAGGCTTATAGCGATTATAACAAACTGTTTTGTCCCCTGCAACGGCAGATTTCCGACGCTTATTTCAATAATTTCAATGTTCTTTTTAGGTTCGGCATATGGATTTTCAGGCTCGGTTTTATCTTCACTTCTTCTGACTGCGGTGATAGTTTTCAGCGTGTTTATGACGTTTCGGATTTCCAAGCTGCTCTCAAAAACGATACTAAAGGGCGTGCCGTCGTCATTCACGCTGGAGCTTCCGCCGTACCGTAAGCCGCAGGTGCTAAAAGTCATAGTCCGCTCCGTTTTTGACAGAACGCTGTTTGTACTCGGCAGGGCTGTTTCGGTCGCCGCGCCGGCAGGGCTTGTAATATGGCTTATGGCAAATATAAAGGTCGGCGGCAGCTCTGTTTTGCATATAGTCGCCGATTTCCTTGAACCTTTCGCAAGGCTTTTGGGACTTGACGGCAAAATTCTTACGGCGTTTATTTTAGGCTTTCCCGCAAATGAAATTGTGCTTCCGATAATACTTATGTCGTATCTTTCAGAGGGTACGCTCACAGATATATCCTCACTTACCGAAATTAGAGCGGTTCTTACGGGAAACGGCTGGACCGTTTACACAGCAATATCGGTCATGCTTTTTTCACTCATGCATTGGCCCTGCTCAACCGCGCTTTTAACAATAAAAAAAGAAACCGGAAGCCTTAAATGGACCTTGGTTTCATTTTTAGTGCCGACGCTTACAGGCATGGCAATATGTTTTGTTTTCAACCTTGCCGTTACGGCGTTAAGGGCAATTTTTTAAAGCGGTGAAACATAAAAATACAGCCCGCTGTGACGTCTTTAACGCTTGAAGTCGGCACAGCGGGTTTTAAATTTATGTTTTTAAAGAAAACTGTTTGATATTCCACATATTTGTAAATCTCTGTTATATGGTTTTACAAGCCCTTGCAGGTAAAATCCGTCCACGCGCTGTCAGAGGATAATTCGCCGCCCGCTGCAAACGTCTGTTTTGCGCCGCTGTCATCCTTAAGCCACAAATCGAACCACTTAACCGCATAGCCCGAATAAACCGACGGATCGGACGCACAGCTCGTATGAATACCGTTCACAAGCGACGCATAAACCGCAGGTCCCTTGCAAACGTCGTATGCGGGCTTAACCCATTGAGCGGAGGTTACTACCATATCCCGTGTTCCCGTAAAAAACAGCGCGGGCGCATACAGCTTTTCCGCTTCCTGCTTATAATTACTGCCTGCGATTGAAAGCACGCAGTCGAATCTGCCGTCCGCCGACGCCGCATTTACAGAGCTTCTTCCGCCCTGAGAATGTCCCGCCGCGCCGATTTTATCGGTATTGACCTTATGATAAAACACGCTCGACTGATTATCGTTCTGTGCAATAATGTATTCCATAGACGCAATCTGCGCCGTGCCGTCCGCCGACATCGTTTCGTTGTTCGCGACAACTATGTATCCGCCGTCGGCAAATTCCTTTAATAAATCCTCGTAAAAGCCCGACTGAACAGCCGTTCCGTTTGCCCAAACAACAACGGGATATGTCTTTGAGCTGACCGTAAGGTTTTTTGGATAATAAACCGTTTGTTCGACGGAATTGTACGAATCGGTAATTTTTTCAACGCCTCCGCTTCCCTCAGGATCGGCAGCGGAATCAGCCGCGCCGCTTGTTTCGGCGGTTGTTTTTTCTGTCGCCTTTGTCTGCGCCGTCTGAGTTTCCGAAGAAGCGGTTTCATCGAATTTAACTGTGACCGTTTCGGAAATTTCCGATGTAATTACCGAATCGGCGTTTGCATCCTCTTCCTTTTCGCAAGCGCACAGGGATAAGGCCAAACAAATCATCATGATAACAGCCGTAAGACCTTTGGATTTTCTCATAATCGGTTATTCGCCTTCTGTTTTTTAAAATATTTACCCATTGACCTGAAATGAATTTTAATGAGCTTCAGACTCTTTGAGCTTCCGCCCTCCCAATTGTGAATTACCGAATAATCGGGGTTAAAAACGACCTTGCCGTACCGCCTTATTCTGTCGGTCAAATCAGCGTCCTCAAGATACATAAAAAACTGCTCGTCAAAGCCGCCCACTTTTTTGAAAAGGTCGGTTCTCATAACCATAAAGCAGCCTGTGCAAAACTCAATTTCGGTAGGCTTGTCAATAGCCGCGTTACTCATTGTATATTCATCGCGGATTGGCTTAAACACACCTATATACCTTGAAAGTCTCCCCAAAAGCATATATTTTCTGGTCGGTTTGCGCTTGGGGAGGTGCTGTTCGGTTCCGTCCGCGTTAAGGATTTTCGGCGTTACCATAGCGACGTCGGGGTTTTCGTCAAGATATTTTACAAGAGAGCAAAGCACGTTGCTGTCTACCGTAATATCGGGATTGACTACCGCATAATATCTTGACTGCACGCCGAGCATCTTATTATGCCCGTGACCGAAGCCGAGATTTTCATCAGCCGCCATAACCTCGACCGACGGGAAATTTTCCTTGACAAGCTTAACCGTATTATCGGTTGAAGCGTTATCGATTACGGTGATATTGTAATCTATTCCGGAGGTGTTGTCCGTAATGCTTTTTAAAAGCGAACATATTTCTTTTTCGCTGTTATAGGTGACAATACCGACTGACAAATCCAACATAACTTTCCTCAAATCCTTTACGCCGTTTCGTAATCCCTTTTCAGCGAATTTTTGCAAGCCCGAAAACAGATTTAAACTCGGGCTGTCCGACAAATATAAGAAAAACCGCGGCGTTCGGAATTACAGCCGTATACAGAACCGTTATTTTCTTAACGGTAATCGCGGGAATGCTCCGAGAGATACGCCGAAAATCGCCGTAATTTTTTTTGATTTTCAAAAAAACTTCCGTCTGTTACGGTACCGCGCTTATTTAAATAAAAAATACAAGGTCCTGAATTTAAAGCACAGCCTTAACCTGCGCTTTGTAATTACATACAGATAACAAAGCCTTGAATTTTTATAATAATATTTCAAATCCTTTTTAAAGATTTCAAAACGCGCCGCCGCGTTTTCCTTTGAGTCAACATTAGCCGAAAACGTCTGATGTATAATAACATTTTCCATAACAAACAGCTTTTCCCCGCGGTTTCTCATTTCTCTTATAAATGAGAAATCCACATAATCGAGGAACATATTTTCATCGTAACGGAAATTTTCATAAACGCTTGTTCTGACCGCCATCGCGCTGTTTATTGCCGCTATGTTATCTCCGATTTGCCGTAAATTATCGGCTCTGCGGTCAATTTTTTTCATAATACTCGGCGACAAAAGCCCGACCTCATCATAAACCACAGGAACAAATATGTTATATTCACGGTTTTCCTGCGCTTTTAAGACCTTTGCGAAGTAATCCGCAGGGATTTCGGTGTCGTCGTCAAATATACATACCGTTCCGTCTTTGCCCCTGATTTTTTCAAGCGCCGCATTGTACGCCTTCGGAAGACCGGCGTTTCCGCCCATATTTATATATTCAATGTTAGGCTGACCCTTGCAAAAATCACCGTTTTTGTATTCACGCGTACTGTTATCGCAGATTATTATATTAACGCCCGAATCACAGATACATTTATATGTCAGCGATTCCTCAACGGCGCTGTTGCAAACGACTATAACCGCATACAAATCCTTAAAATCCAAAGAAATCAGCCTTCCAATAAATCTTTAATTATCGCAAGCCGCCATGAAAGCATATCCTTTATTCCCGAACGGCTGCCGGAGGTGACGTTGCCGCCGTGCCTTCTGTAAAGAATAAGCGGCTCTTTTATAAGACTGACGCCGCCGTGCCTTTCGGCGGTAAGACCTATCCATTGATCATGCATGGGCAGGTTATCGGGGAACGGCAAAATATACCTGCAAAGCTCTTTTTTAAACGCCATGCAACAGCCTATATATGAATTTTTTATAATGTTTTTAACAATACCCGTTTTAACGCCGCGCTCCTCAAAAAACGACGGCTTTAATACGTTAAGCTGTTTGTCAACCGTTTTCGCGTCGTGCATAACAAGGCTTACGTCTTTTTCGGCAAACTCTTTTTTTACCCTTTCGACCTTGTTTTCACACCAAATATCGTCTTGGTCGCACAGAAAGATTATATCGCCCGAGCAGCTTTTAACAGCGTTCTCAAAATTTTTTATAACGCCTTTACCCAAACCTTTTAAAAGCTTTATGTTTGGATTTTTCCGCGCATATCCGTTTAAAATTTCAAGAGTGTTATCTTCGGACGGGTCGAGCGAAACAACCAGTTCGTCATCAGCTGAAAGCTGAGGCAATATTGAATTTATCTGTTCCTCTATAAAACGACCGCCGTTATAAGCCGCCATGGCAACGGAAACTGTCATTTAATCAAAACACTTTCTTTTTACAGTATTCTTTAAACGAGGGGTGAACCTTATCCTTTTCGGAAAGGATTATTTCCATACCGTCCTTAACGGGCCATTCAATGCCTATATCAGGGTCGTTCCACATAAGACCCGCTTCGCTTGTCGGGTCATAGTAGTTGGTGCATTTATAAACAAATTCAGCCTCGTCCGAAAGGACAAGGAAGCCGTGGGCAAAGCCCTCGGGAATATAGAACTGCTTTTTATTTTCTTCCGAAAGAAGAACGCCGAAATGTTTGCCGAAGGTTTCGGAATCCTGCCTTAAATCGACCGCGACGTCGTAAACCTCGCCCCTGATAACTCTTACAAGCTTGCCCTGTGAGTTTCTTGTCTGATAATGAAGCCCTCGAAGAACGCCTTTTTTTGACTTTGACTGATTATCCTGAACAAAAACCATATCAAGACCTGCGGCTTTAAAATCCTCATACTGATATGTTTCCATAAAATAACCTCTGTTGTCGCCGAAAACCGTAGGCTCGATAACGGTAACGCCCTCAATCAGCGTTTTAATAAAATTAAACTTGCCCATTTTTATCAATCTCCTTTGAAAAATATTCCGCAATTTTAAAGCAAAATGCCCGAGTTCGGTTTCGGAACGTCCGACGGAAATTTTTAAAATACCAAATGCTCGGAATTTGCCTTAAAATGTCAATTACTCAAACCGTCAGCCCCGATGAACGGGGTTAACGGTTTGAGCAGTGTTATCCTTTGAACGGCGGTCAAAAATAAGGACTTCATCAGCCTTTCCCTTCCGATTAAAAAGGGAACGCAGCTGTTTTTCTATATACTTTTCTCCGCAGCGGGCGGTCGATGCAATAGAAATACTTGCCATTATTATTTGTCTCCGTACATCTTTTTATAATAATCCTGATATGCGCCCGAGGTTACATTCTTAACCCAGTCCATATTGTCAAGATACCATTTAAGCGTAAGCTTGATTCCGTCCTCAAAGCAGGTTTCGGGATACCAGCCGAGAGCGTCCTTGATCTTGGTCGGATCAATGCCGTAACGGCGGTCATGACCCTTACGGTCCGTAACGTATTTGATCATATGCTCGCCGACCTCGGAATCAACGTTCTCTTTAATATAGTTAATAATTGTCTTGACAATAAATATATTCGGTCTTTCGTTGTGTCCGCCGACATTGTATACCTCGCCGTCGACGCCGTCCCTTATAACCATATCAATAGCCTTACAGTGATCTTCAACATAAAGCCAGTCGCGAACCTGCATACCGTCGCCGTAAACAGGCAGATCCTTATGGGCAAGCGTATTGTTCATAATGAGCGGAATAAGCTTTTCGGGGAACTGATAAGGACCGTAGTTGTTGGAGCATCTTGTAATGTTAATCGGGAATTTATATGTGTCGTGGAACGCCTTAACGAACATATCTGCGGAAGCCTTGCTTGAGGAATACGGGCTGTGAGGGTCAAGAGGAGTGGTTTCCGTAAAATAGCCCTCCGCGCCGAGCGTGCCGTATACCTCATCGGTTGAAACCTGAAGGTACTTAACGCCCTGCTTGTAACAATCGTCGCCCGTCTGCCAGGCAACCTTGGCGCACTGAAGCATATTAACCGTACCGAGAACGTTGGTTTCAACAAATATTTCGGGGTTGGTAATGCTTCTGTCAACGTGGCTTTCGGCAGCAAAGTTTACAACATAGTCGACGTCATTCTCGTTAAAAATCTTTGAAACAGCCTCTCTGTCGCAAATATCAGCCTGAACAAAGGAATATCGCGGATTATTTTCAACGCTCTTTAAATTTTCAAGATTGCCCGCGTAGGTAAGCTTATCAACATTGATGATTTTAACGTCGTCATACTTGTTAAGCATATAAATTACGAAATTTGAGCCGATAAATCCGGCGCCGCCGGTTACAAGATAGGTTTTCATTGGTTTGCCTCCGATTCGTTTAGTTTTTTTATATAATCTTCAAGAGCGGGAACCCACTCTCTCATTTCGTTACCGACCGTGGTTTTAAGCATAAGGTTGTTAAGTGATGAAAACGCGGGTCTCGGCGCCGCGCCCGTAACAAGCCTTGCATATTCCTCCGTAGTGACGGGATTAACCTTGCATTTAAGCCCCGACAACTCCATTATTTTAACGGTAAAGTCATACCAGCTGCATTCGCCCTCGCCCGTACAGTGGTAAACGCCGTACTGCTCGGTAAGCGCCGCTTTAAGGATATGGTGCGCAAGGTCGTTCGCGTTGGTCGGGTTGCCTCTCTGGTCGCAGACAACGTTAATCTCATCCTTGGTTCTGCCTAACATTCTCATGGTCTTAACGAAGTTTTTGCCGACAAGGCCGTAGAGCCACGCCGTTCGGAAAATAAAATATTTTGTTGAATTTTCCCTGACATACTGCTCGCCCAAAAGCTTCGATTTTCCGTAAACCGTGTTCGGCGCGGGAACGTCCCACTCACAGTAGGCAACCGTGCCGTCGCCGCCGAAAACATAATCTGTTGAAACGTGAACGAATTTTGCACCGTATTTTTCACAGGCTGCCGCTAAATTTCTCGGCCCCAAAGCGTTTACCGCCATAGCCGTTTCAAGCGCTTTTTCACAGCCGTCAACATTCGTCATTGCGGCGCAGTTAATGACAAGGTCGGGTTTGTTATCAGCAAAGAACCTATCGACAGCCGCAATATCGGTAATGTCAAGCACATCGACGTCAACCGCCGTAATTTCGCAATTTTCATAGGCGGAATCAATTTTGCCGATGTCGCTCGAGCCTGCCTTGAGAATTGACTGAAGCTCGTTGCCCAGCTGCCCGTTAGAGCCGGTAATCATTATTTTCATTAAAAGTCTTTCCTTTCGGAATATATTGAAAAATTAAATAATCGGTAAATTTACTTTTCCGCAATCTTGAACAGATACTGCCCGTACTCCGTCGTCTTGAGTCTGTCGGCCTGCTTAAGGAGCTGTTCCTTATTTATAAAGCCGTTATTATAGGCAATTTCCTCAAGACAGGCAACATAAAGCCCCTGCCTTGTCTGAACAGCCTCAATAAAGTTTGCGGCGTCAAGCATCGCGCGGTGCGTACCCGTGTCGAGCCATGCCATACCGCGTCCGAAAAGCTCGACCTTAAGAGTACCCCTTCTGAGATACTCGTTGTTAACGGAGGTTATTTCAATTTCACCTCTTGCCGAAGGCTTAACGTTCTTTGCAATTTCAATAACATCGTTGTCATAGAAGTAAAGCCCCGGAACGGCATAGTTTGATTTCGGATGCTCCGGCTTTTCTTCAATGGAAAGAACATTCCAGTCCTTATCGTATTCCACAACGCCGAAAGCAGTGGGGTTGCTTACATGATAGCCGAAAATCGTAGCGCCGCTCTTTCTTGCGCTTGCGTTTGCCAGCCTTTCCGAGAAGCCGTAGCCATAGAAAATATTGTCGCCCAACACAAGGCACACGCTGTCGTCGCCGATAAATTCCTCGCCGATAATAAACGCGTCTGCAAGTCCTCTGGGCTTATCCTGAACAGCGTATTTAATGTTCATACCCAGCTGTGAGCCGTCGCCGAAAAGCTCCTCATAGCAAGGCAAATCACGGGGAGTGGAAATAATAAGAACCTCCCTGATTTTTGCAAGCATAAGCGTTGACAGCGGATAATAGATCATCGGCTTGTCATATACCGTGAGAATCTGCTTTGACACTGCGAGAGTCGACGGATAAAGTCTTGTACCCGCGCCGCCCGCAAGGATAATGCCTTTCATACTTTTTCCTCCAAACAAATAGTATTTTATTTTAATGAGATTAAGCCTTTTTTTGCTACGCCGCCGCAGAATCGGTGGCTTCCTCTGCCAAAGCCGCGGTGGTTTCCTCTTGCGCAGCCGCGGTAGTTTCGCTCTGCACCGCCGCAGTGGTTTCGGGCGGCGCTTCAGCCTCGGTCGTGAATTCCTGCGTTGTTGTCACGCCCTGAGTTGTGGCTTCAGGCGCCGCAGACGTGGTTGTAACAGGAGAAGCCTTTGTTGTTGACGCGGCAGTTGTCTTTGTGTTCTTTGAGCTTTTTGCCGACGTTGTGGTTTCGGGAACCTCGCCGTAGATAAACAGATGTATTCTTTCCGACGCCGCGGAAAGATCGTAACGCCATACCCACGCGCCGTCGTATATTCCGCCCGTTGCGTTTTCGGGATCTCCCGGAACGGTAATAGCTTCAACCGTGATTTCCTTTGTAATCATCGGCGCAAAGGACATAACCTCGCTGAAAGAAAGCGACGTTTCGCACAGCGACATAAGTGTTTTTACAACCTCGCTGTATTTTGTCGGGCTTACCTGCTTTGCCTGAACAATAAGCGCGTTTATAACATTCTTCTGCCTTTGCGAACGCACCTCGTCCGAATCGTAATGGCGAAGCCTTGCGTAAATCGCCGCTTGATCGCCGTTCAGATGAACGCTCCCGTACTCCGTGAGCAGCTCAACCGTTCTGTAATTGGCATAGTCGCCGCTTGTCGCCTCGGAGTTTATCTGCTCCATTTCGGACTCCGTAATTTCAATATCAATTCCTCCCAGAACGTCGATAGCGTCCGCAAGCTTGAAGAAATTGATGGTAGCATAGTCCGTAATATTCATATTAAAATTCTGATTTATTGTTTTAATTGCAAGCTCCGCGCCGCCGAAAGCGTATGCGTGGGTAATTTTCTGATCCTTATACCCTTCTATCGAAACGTAGCTGTCCCTTAAAATTGACGTAAGCTTAACGACATTGTTCGCCTTATCGACGCTTACAATAATTATCGAATCGGAACGTCCCGAAAAAGCATCCTCGTTTCTTGAATCCACACCGAAAATCGCAATGTTAAATATATCGGTATCGCCGTACTTGCTTTCGATCTCATTTGAAATACCGAGATTGTTTTCATCAATGTCTGTTCTGAAGCCGTCGTAAATGCCCCATACAACGCAGAAAGCGACAACCGCAAGAAGCAATATAACCGCAGCGGCAATTATAACAGCCTTTTTCCATTTCTTTAAGGCGGACCATTTTTGTTTGAGCCTTGAAGGCTTTCTACTGCTTTTGGGCTTTTCGCCCTTTGTCACCTTGCCGACGGTTTCGCCGTCAACGGTAAATTCGGTATCCTCATATACTCTCTTCTCTTTTTTTCCATCCATCACAAATAACCTCAAAAGAATATTTCCCGACGACGCAGTTTAACTATTATAGTATTTCAAAATTATACAACAAATTCTGCCTTATGTCAATTAAACCGACATTATTTTAAACCGAAAGCGGCTTTTCAGGTGGGAAGACGCGCGCTTGATTATAATATTGATATTCTGCGCCTTTTAAAGAGCGTTAAAAATATTTCCGTATATAAAAAACAACAATATCAATATAAATCAACAGCATTACAATAATATGTATTTTTATTTAACGGAAAATTAAAACAAACGTACGCACTGCTCGGATTTGCAGCTCGGCATTTAATGCCTTTAATATAAAAACACAGCAGTCCTTAAATCGAAACCCGCCGCCTCAGAGGCGGATAACATCCGCGCACAAGTTATAAGAACCACTGTGTTTCAAATTAAATATTAACCTTTAAACCTTTACCTTAAGCGTCGCGATGTCGGTAAGCGACATTTTATCGCTCGGCACTATAAACGTGCTTCTCATAATAGCCTGCGCCGAGTCAAGCGAGGTCAGGCAGGCAGTTCCGCTCTCAACGGAAATTCTGCGCAGCTTAAAGCCGTCGCGGTCGGGCAGTCTGCCATGGGTGGGCGTGTTAATAATAAGCGAAACGTCGCCCGCGTGAAGCATATCCATAATATTGGGACTTTCACCCGAAATCTTATTTACGGGCTTAACGTCGGTGAAGCCCGACTCGATAAGAGCCTTTCTCGTACCGGGCGTCGCATAGAACTTAAAGTCGGAATCCTTGAATTCTTTAAGCATTTCGCAGATTTCCTTTTTGTCCTTGTCACGCACGGTAACAATGATCTTGCCGTCCTTCGGCAGGTGAACTCCGCCGCCGTCGAACGCCTTGAGAAGAGCCTCGTCGTAATTCCGCGAAATGCCCAGCACCTCGCCCGTGGATTTCATTTCAGGTCCTAACGACGTATCGGCGCCGATAATCTTTTCAAACGAAAATACGGGAAGCTTAATCGCATAATATCCGCTGTCTCTGAACAGTCCTGTGCCGTAGCCCATATCCTTGAGCCTTTCGCCGAGCATACATCTTGTTGCGATCGCTATTGCGGGTATGCCCGTAACCTTGCTGATATACGGCACGGTTCTTGACGAACGCGGGTTGACCTCGATTATGTATACCTCCTCGTTAAGCACGATAAACTGAATATTCATCATACCTATAACATGGAGCGCCGAAGCAAGCCGCTTTGTGTAATCAACCAGCGTTTTCTGCACCCTCTGCGAGAGCGAGAAAGCGGGGTAAACCGAAATCGAGTCACCCGAGTGGATACCCGCCCTGTCGATATGCTCCATAATACCGGGAATCAAAATATCCTTTCCGTCGCAGATTGCGTCAACCTCGACCTCGCGCCCCATAAGATATTTGTCAACAAGAACGGGATGCTCCGACAAGTCGGGAATTGTTCTCGTAATTATTCCCATAAATTCGTTAATGTCGTCATCGCTTGCGGCAATCTGCATACCCTGACCGCCGAGAACGTAGCTGGGTCTTACAAGCACGGGATAACCGAGACTGTGAGCCGCGGCAAGCGCCTCCTCGGTTGTAAAGACGGTCTGCCCCTTAGGTCTTGCGATGTCGCAGTATTCAAGAATTTCGTCAAACCTTTCCCTGTCCTCCGCCGCGTCAACGTGGTCGGCGTCAGTGCCGAGAATGGTAACGCCCAGATCATTAAGCGTTTTTGTAAGCTTGATAGCCGTCTGACCGCCGAACTGAACGATTGCGCCGTCGGGCTTTTCAAGCTCAACTATGTTTGTAACATATTCGGGAGTCAGCGGTTCAAAATAAAGCTTATCCGAAATATCAAAATCCGTGGAAACGGTTTCGGGGTTGTTATTTACGATAATCGCCTCGCACCCCGCGTTTTTAAGCGCCCATACGGAGTGAACCGAGCAGTAGTCGAACTCAATGCCCTGACCTATTCTTATGGGACCCGAACCGAGAACCATAATTTTCTTTTTGGTCTTTTCGGTGTTTACCTCGTTTTCAATGCAGTAATCCGAATAATAATACGGCGTCCGCGCCTTAAATTCCGCCGCGCAGGTGTCGACAATCGAGAACGACGGCGTAATCCTCCACATTCTGCGAAGATTTTTTATTGAACCCTCGGTCACGCCGACGTCTTTTGCAATAACGTCGTCGGTAAATCCGAGCCTTTTTGCTTCAAGCAGGGTGTCTTTATCGCAAGCGCCTGTTTTAAGCAGCTTTTCCATATCGACTATTACCTTGATCTTATCCAAGAACCACATATCGATTTTGGTAATATCATGTATAGTTTCAAGCGGAATGTCATTATAAATCGCCGCCGCCACGGCGTAAATTCTTGTGTTGTCAATATTTTTAAGCCTGTGGAGAAGCTCCTTTTCCGAAAGAGCAATCAAATCGTCGTAAATAAGGCTTTTTCTGTTTTCCTCAAGCGAGTGCATAGCCTTCTGAAGCGCAGCCTCGAACGAGCGCGCAACCGCCATAACCTCGCCCGTTGCCTTCATCTGCGTACCGAGAGTTCTTTTTGCCGTGACGAATTTATCGAACGGCCATTTCGGGAACTTAACAACGCAGTAGTCGAGCGCAGGCTCAAACGACGCATAGGTCTTGCCCGTAACGGCGTTGGGGATTTCATCAAGCCCCAAGCCGAGCGCGATTTTAGCCGCGACCCTTGCTATCGGGTAGCCCGTTGCCTTTGAGGCAAGCGCAGAGGAACGGGAAACTCTCGGGTTGACCTCAATTACGGCATATCTGAACGAATCGGGATGGAGCGCGAACTGAACGTTGCACCCGCCCTCAATGCCAAGCTCGGTAATAATATTAAGCGCAGAGGAACGAAGCATCTGATAATCCTTGTCCGTCAGCGTCTGCGATGGCGCGACAACTATTGAGTCGCCCGTGTGAACGCCGACGGGGTCAAGGTTTTCCATATTGCATACGGTAATGCAGTTACCCTTTGAGTCGCGCATTACCTCGTATTCGATTTCTTTCCAGCCCGCTATGCACTTCTCAATAAGCACCTCGGTAACTCTTGAAAGCCTAAGACCGTTGGCGCAGATTTCACGAAGCTCGGCTTCGCTGTCGGCAATACCGCCGCCCGTGCCGCCCAAGGTATAAGCGGGACGCACAATAACGGGATAGCCGATTTTGTTTGAGAACTCCACCGCGCTTTCAACATCGTGAACAACAAGGGATTCAATACACGGCTCGCCTATTTTTTCCATCGTATCCTTAAATTCCTGCCTGTCCTCCGCCTTTTTTATGGACGAGGCCTTGATGCCGATAAGCCTTACGTTGTTTTCTTTAAGGACTCCCGCTTCCTCAAGCTCCATAGCAAGGTTAAGTCCCGTCTGACCCCCTAAGGTCGGGAGAATGGAATCGGGCTTTTCCTTTTCAATAATCCTCGTAAGCGTGGGGATTGTAAGAGGTTCAATATAGACTTTGTCTGCGATGTCGCCGTCGGTCATAATCGTGGCGGGGTTTGAGTTTACAAGAACGACCTCAATGCCCTCCTCTTTAAGCGAACGGCATGCCTGCGTGCCCGCATAGTCGAACTCCGCCGCCTGACCTATGATAATGGGACCTGAACCGATAACCATAACCTTTTTTATCGTTTTATCAATCATCGTATCTGCCCTCCGCTGTCATCTTTAAGAACCTGTCAAACAAAAACGAGGTATCTCTCGGTCCCGCGTTCGCCTCGGGGTGAAACTGCACCGTAAAACAGGGCTTACCGTGATATACAATCCCCTCAACCGTTTTGTCGTTAACGTTTATGCAGTTTATTTCCGCATTGGACGGCAGCCCCCTGCCGTTAACCATGTAACCGTGGTTCTGACAGGAAAGGTAGGTTTTGTCCTCATTCACAAACTTAACGGGGTGATTAGCGCCCCTGTGACCGTATTTCATCTTTTCGGTTTCGCCGCCGTTTGCAATAGCCATAAGCTGATGCCCAAGACAGATTGCGAAGGTCGGAATCCCGTAATCGTATAATTTTTTAATCTCTTTTATAATACTTACGCAGTCCTGCGGATCGCCCGGACCGTTTGAAAGCATAATGCCGTCGGGCTTTGCCTTAATAATCTCCTCGGCAGCCGTAAAGCACGGATATTCCGTAACAATACAGTTCCTTTTTACAAGACTGCCCGCAATATTGCGCTTTGTGCCGAAATCCATAAGCGCGATTTTCGCGCCCGTATTGTTCTCGCCGAGAACTCTTTTCTCTGACAGAGTTACGCTTTCGACGAGTTTAACCTGACGAAAATCGGCAATCTCGCCCATAAGCCTGTCCTTATCGGAAATGTCGGAGGTTATAACGCCCCTCATGGTTCCGCTCTCGCGAAGCTTTTTTACGATTGCTCTCGTATCTATACCCGAAAGGCAGGGTATATGATATTCTTTAAGCAAATCGTCAAGGCAGCCCTCGCTTCTGAAATTCGACGGTGTGAAGCACAGCTCGTGAACCAGAAACGCGCTCGGCTGAAGCCTGTCGCTTTCAAAGTCCTCTCGGCTGACGCCGTAGTTGCCTATCATGGGATAGGTCATAACAACGCCCTGCCCCGCATAAGACGGGTCGGTGAGGATTTCAACATACCCTGTCATGGACGTATTAAAAACAATTTCACACACTGTTTCCTTAAAGTCGCCATGCGCGGTTCCCTCATATACGGAACCGTCCTCCAGCATTAAATACGCTTTCAACTAAAAACCACCGGCCTTCCGTTTCTTTCACGTTCTTAACTAAAAATTCTATCATATCGAAGGTTCATTTTCAACCTAAACTTAAACAAAAAACTAAATAAACTTAAAATAAAAGCGGCGGTAAATTCCGTCGCTTTTAATAATAACTAAAACGGCAAATAACCCATTGAGGAGTTTGTAACAAGAACCGCTAAATAGCCTATGTAAATACACATCATCAGCGCGCCCTGCCAGCGGCTGAGCTTTTTGAAAATAACAGTGGGAATGATCGCAATGCAAATAACCAACAGGCAAACGGGCAAATCAAGATAAGCCGACTGCATACCCACGGGCAGCGAGCCTTTCGAGATAAACGCGCATATCGGAAGAATAAGCGTAAGGTCGATAATGTTAGCGCCTATAATGTTGCCTATCGACAGATCCGACTGCTTCTTGACAATAGCCGTAATCGTTGTAACAAGCTCGGGAAGAGATGTACCCACCGCAATAATGGTAACGCCGATTATAGCCTCCGAAACTCCCATTTTCTGCGCAAGTACCGTTCCGTCGTCAACAAGCAGATCCGCGCCGACAACAACGCCCGCCGCGCCGAGAATAAACTTGGTGACATTTATAAAAACATCCTTCGCCGTGGCTTTGGGCCCGTCGTTTTCCTCGTGTCCGATAGATTTTTTCCCGCTTATTATGTTTTCGATCATAAATACAAGGAATATAACTATCATAATAATGCTTTGAAGAAGAGAAAGACTAAGGCTGAAAGAGAACGCAAACAGACACGCGACGGCAAGCACCATCATAGTGCCCTTAAAGGCTATTTCCTTCCGCTTAACGAGCGCCGGCATACAAAGCACCGAAATACTCATGATAAGCCCAACATTGGCGGTAACAGAGCCTACCGCGTTACCGATTGCCATATCGTTCTGCCCTTTTGACGCGGCTATTGAGGAAACCAAAAGCTCCGGCAGAGTAGTCGCAAAGCTGACGACGGTAGCGCCGATAATAAACTTAGGAATACCCGTAGCCTCGGCGATCCAAGTGGCGGCGTCAACAAAAATATCGCCGCCCTTAACAATAAAAAACAGCCCCAAAACGAACATTATAATTACATAAACAATATTGTCCGACGGGATTGAAAAAAGCGAAGCCACCGTTTGTGAAATATTCATTTAACTCTTACACCGTCTTTCCTTGAAAAATTCGGTAATTCTAACTGTTAAATTTTATCATAATAAAATGTTCAAGTCAACAATATTCAAGGTCTTTTTGCGCTTCGGCATTAAAATCGGGATTTTTATCGTCTATTTTTTCCTAACGGCGCGGTTTTTCAGCCGAGCCGATTTGTAAGAAATCACAAAATCATAAATTTTTTGTTGACAACTCGGGTTTCGGTGCTATAATGTGAATGTAAACGAAAGGCAACGAAGTCTTATCTGAGGCTTCGTTGCCTTTTTATTTTTGAAAGGAGAAAAAATATGAGTTACACAAAGGAAGACGTACTGAGAATTGCGGAGGAAAAGGACGTAAAGTTTATAAGGCTTCAGTTCACCGACATTTTCGGGCAGCTGAAAAACGTCGCGATTACGAGAAGTCAGCTTGAAAAAGCGCTTAACAACGAATGTATGTTTGACGGTTCTTCAATTGAGGGCTTTGTCAGAATTAACGAATCCGATATGTATTTAAGACCCGATTACGATTCATTCGTGATTCTCCCGTGGAAAGACAGAGTTGCAAGACTTATATGCAATGTTTACTGCTCCGACGGAAAGACCCCGTTTTTGGGCGATCCGAGAAACGTACTTAAAAAGGTGGTTAAGGAAGCGGCCGATATGGGCTTCAAGTTCAATGTAGGTCCCGAGTGCGAATTTTTCCTTTTCCAGCTTGATGAAGAAGGCAACCCGACCACAAAGACCTGCGATGTCGCTGGCTACTTTGATATGGGACCCGCCGATCAGGGCGAGCAGTGCCGCAGAGACATCTGCTTGGCGCTTGAGGAAATGGGCTTTGAAATAGAGGCGTCCCACCACGAGGTTGCCGAGGGTCAGCACGAAATCGACTTCCGCTTCGACGATGTTCTCAAGACTGCCGACAACGTAGTAACCTTTAAGCACGTTGTTAAAACATACGCGAGAAGGCACGGGCTTCACGCCACGTTTATGCCAAAGCCTGTTTTCGGAATTAACGGATCGGGTATGCACACCAATATGTCGCTTATGAAGGACGGCAAAAACGCTTTCTATGACCCCGAAAAGGAATTCGGTCTTTCGGATGTCGCGCTTCACTTCATCGCAGGCGTTTTAACTCACGTTAAGGCAATTACCGCCGTTGCGAATCCGCTTGTAAACTCCTACAAGAGATTGGTGCCGGGCTATGAGGCTCCCGTATATATCGCATGGTCTGCTTCAAACCGTTCAACGCTTATCCGTGTTCCCGCGGCAAGAGGTATGGGCACAAGAATTGAGCTTCGTTCCCCCGATCCCGCCTGCAACCCGTATCTTGAAATGGCCCTTTGCCTTGCGGCAGGTCTTGACGGAATTAAGAAAGGTCTTATGCCCCCCGCAAGCACCTCAAAGAACCTCTTTGCATTGAGCGCTGAGGAGCTTAAAGCGGATGGCATCGACAATCTTCCGGGCACGCTTGAGGACGCTATGAAGGAATATGCAAGCGACCCGTTTGTCAAGGAGGCTCTCGGCGAGCATATCTATGAGAAATACCTTGAGGGTAAATTAAGAGAGTGGGATAAATACCGCACCAGCATCAGCGACTGGGAGGTTAAGCGCTATCTCTATAAATATTGATATACCTCATTTTTCTCCTGCAAAGAGGGATACGGCATTCGTGCCGCATCCCTCTTTCAATTTGAATAACGGATTATATATAAAAGAACGGTTCCGAAAATGAAGAGGTGTCGTAACGAAGGTTTTGAAAACAAGGGGTAAAGACAATCGGTACGGTATATTGCAGAAAATCTAAAAACAAATTTGGAGGAAACTGCAATGAAATCATTATTTGAGCAAATGGGTGGAACTTATACGAAGGTGGGAGATTATTATTTACCTAATATATTACCCGCCGAAAAAGAAGCTGAAATTGGTATTTGGGGACAGCGTAGATTGAGGTATCTCAAACAACATAAGAAAGTGCTTTATACTAACCTATTCACAAGCGACAATTTAAACGAACACCTTACTGACATCGACAAACGGGCGGAGGAAATGTTTTTCAGCTCGTAAAACAGATGGTGGAGCGTAAATGCGTGACCGAGCAACTCAAAGCGGAAAATCAAATGGAGTGGGATGGTCGGATAAATAATATCCGAAACAGAGCAACAGAAATAGTAAACGCAGAATTAGTATTCGCATAAGGACAACGGCGGCAGGGAGAAATCCTTGCCGCTTATTTTGTATCAAAACTCTAAAACCTACGCTAATCGACTTTAATGTATTGTATTCCGCTGTATTATATGGTATAATATATAATAAACAAATTAACATTTTAAATTTGAGAGGTCAAAATAGTGGAAATAACTAACAGATGGTATTCCCTAAAAGAGATATGCGAATATCTCGGTGTAAGTAGAGATACAGTTTTCAAATGGATTGAAACCAAAAATATGCCCGCACACAAAATGGGCAGACAATGGAAATTCAAATTGGATGAAGTGGATGCTTGGATTAAATCCGGTGCTTCCGCAGACTAATATTGTTGGAAAAGAAAGGCTCATATATGGGATTGTTTTCTAAGCTCTTTAAAAAGAAAGACTCAACCGAAAATATAGTTCGAGATAGTCTGTCATCTGAAAATCCTGAGTGCCAAAGTTTATGGGACTTAAAGGTTTATATGGATGCCATATTATCACAAAATCGCTATATTGCAAAAAGCGAATATCGGGCTAAGTTACTTGACAAAAAGAAAATCGTCGAATATTTTGGCGTGCTTAAATGTAGTGGATTGATAGACACTTTTTGCAAAAACAATGGTATTTCTCTTGCTGCCGTCGAAAGTGCGCTGTCAAAATATATGAATTTTGAAGTTCTCGTCGATGAACATAATGAGGCTTTTATTCGCCGTGCAATGATCGAGGAACAACATTACTTAGATAATATACTTCGTGAAGTTGATCCTCAAATCAAATTGGACGAGGACCAACGTCGTGTTATTCTTACCGATGAAGATTACTGTCTTGTTATTGCCGGAGCGGGTGCGGGAAAAACCACTACTGTTGCGGCAAAGGTAAAATATTTGGTAGAGAAAAAAGGCGTTGAGCCTTCACAGATTCTTGTCGTGTCCTTTACGAATAAGGCTGTGCAGGAACTTCGGGACAAACTCAATAAGGATTTGTCGATCGATTGTCCTATTGCTACTTTTCACTCAACCGGAAATGCCATTTTGAGAAAACAGTCCCCTGAAAAACTGAATATTATTGATTCCTCTAAACTTTATTTTGTATTGCAGGACTATTTCAAAAGCTCAATTCTGAAAAATGAAAGCCTCGTTAATAACTTGATTATGTTCTTTGCTTCGTACTTTGATGCACCGTATGAAGGCAAGGACTTAAACGGCTTCTTCAATAAAATAGCAAAATCCAATTTTTCTACCATGCGAAGCGATCTCAATGAGTTTAAAAAAGAAATAATTGATACTCGAACAAAAAAATCTGTAACAATACAGAGTGAGGTAATGCGTTCCCATCAAGAAGTGGAGATCGCTAATTTTCTATACCTAAACAACATTGACTATGAATATGAGCCGATGTATAAGTATGATATTCTCTTTTCGAAAAAACCGTATACTCCCGACTTTATTATTCAGCAGGGGGATAAGGTTGCCTATATTGAGCATTTCGGTATTACACAAGACGGTAAAAACGATCACTTTAGTGACGATCAGCTTGAAGCGTATAAAAAGGCTATAAATGATAAAATAAATCTACATCGGCAGCACGGCACCAATTTAATCTATACATTCTCACAGTATTCCGACAGAAGATCACTTTTAGAGCATTTACAAGAGGAACTGGAAAATAACGGTTTTGAGTTACATCCTCGCTCAAACAAAGAGGTAATGGAAAAACTCGTATCTACTGAAGAAAACCGTTACATAAGAAAACTTGTTAATCTGATTTGTCGCTTTATTACCAATTTTAAAACAAACGGCTTTACTGTGGATGAATTTAGCCGTATGTACCATTCCACTCAAAATGTACGTACACGACTATTCTTGGATATTTGTAACGATTGCTATTTGGAATATGAGCGTTATTTAAAGGAAAATAATGCTGTTGACTTTGAGGATATGATAAACGAATCCGCAAGAGTGCTCCGAGAAGTTAAGGAAATGAAAAAGAAACTTGATTTCAAGTATATTATCGTGGACGAGTATCAAGACATATCTCGGCAAAGATTTGATTTAGTTACAGCCTTGTCAGAAGTTACTGACGCTAAGATAATTGCAGTTGGTGATGATTGGCAATCAATTTATGCGTTTAGCGGTTCCGACATAACGCTCTTTACAAA
>CAZLCG010000028.1:0-23839 GCA_964557975.1 uncultured Eubacteriales bacterium | reverse complement strand
GACGGGTAATGAACTCCGCCGATAATACGCGCCGCCGAGAGCAAAATACCGATAATAAAAAGAGGTATTGACAGGACAGGCAGAACATATAAAAATGCTGTTGCAATCATAAATACCGAAAAAACATGGCGGCTCGGCATGGATTCGCCTTTTTTATTCTTTTTTATAGTCGGTGAAATTCCGAGCTTTTCGTACGGTCTCGGTCGGTTTATTGCTTTGCGCAAAATGCTGACCGAAACAAACATAACCGCCGGTACGAGTATACACCTTAAAAGCTTTTCTCTATGCGTGATCATAACGAAAAGAAGCAGGGACGGATACGCTGTATAGACCGTGACGGTGAGAATAAGGTTAACGAGGTTTAACGCGCGGGCGTATTTCTCATTTTTACGAAACGGTGAGGAAATTTTATTATATGTATTTTCGGTCACATCTGCCGCCCTCCTTTTTTATATCAGTATATAATAAAACACACAGATTTTCAATTGCAAATATTTCAATTTTGTGCTGTTCGGACGATTGACAAAAAAGGAATTTGACAATATACTGTTATAAGATTTAAGAAGGCAGGAGAAAAAATGAGCCGATATTCAGACGATAACATACAAAGACAAAACCGCAACCGAAAGGCGGCGGCGCAGAGAGAAAAAAAGAATATTATAATTATTGTGTGCATAATACTTGCGCTCATTATTACCGCAGGCGCGGCGTTACTTATAAATCATTTTAAGAATGCTTCGCAAAGCGCCTTTGTACCCGTTGACGACACTTCGGTTGCCGCCGAAACCGCGACCGCAACCGAGGACACGACAACCGCAACCGAGGACACGACAACCGCGATAGGCTCGGTTACGGTGGAAAGCTACAGCGCAACCATGTATTCAACCGCTGCGACGCTTAATGTCAGAAGCTCCCCTTCAACGGACGGCGGAATCCTCGGTCAGATAGGTCGGGATACGCCTATAACGGTTACGGGCAAATGTTCAAACGGATGGATGAGGATTGACTTTAACGGCAGTACGGGATATGTTTCGGGTGATTATTTGCGGGGCACAAAGGATGAATCTGACGCGCCGTACCTTATAAAGGTAAACAGAACGCAGAATATCGTCATAATTTACCAAAAGGACGAATACGGAGGATATACCGTTCCCGTAAAGTCAATGGTATGCTCCGTGGGTCTTGACGGCGCAACCCCGACGGGAACATATACGACAACGGATAAATACACATGGCGGCTTTTGTCGGGAAACGTTTACGGTCAGTATGCGACAAGAATTACGGGACATTATCTGTTCCATTCTGTGCCGTATTTTACACAGAGCAAATCCGACCTTGAATATGAGGAATACAACAAGCTCGGCGAAGCGGCTTCGCTCGGCTGTATAAGGCTCTCGGTTGAGGATGCGAAATGGATTTACGACAACTGCCCTGCCGGTACAACGGTAACCATTTACGACAGCGACGGGCAAGAGCCTCTCCCAAAACCCACGCCTGTCCGTATTGATGTTAACGACTCAAGACGGGGCTGGGATCCGACAGACCCTGACTCGAATAACCCGTGGAAGCAGTAAATAATTAAGAATAAAACCCATTATGTCGGCTTCCTGCTTTGAAAGGATGCCTTAAACGCGGATTTCCCCCGCCTCTAAAGCAGCGGATTCCGTCAGAATTTCAGTGAGAAACTGTCCCTCACTGAAACCCCGAGAGAGCTATGTTACAAAGTGACTGAGAGAGTATTCAAGGCGGCGCGTCAAGGACGCCGCGTCCTACGCATAAAAATGAAATTCGCATGTAAAACAGCCTCCCTTTGCGTAAGGGAGGTTGTTATTTATAGCCTCTGTACAGTTTTCGCTACGGAAGACACAGTTTGTTTATTCTTCCGTTTGTTTGCCTAAAAACGAAGCGGCAACCTGCGCTAATTTGATTTCGGTTGCGCTCGGCATTGCGCCGCTGTCCCTTAGCATCATTACAACCGCGCCCGAGACGTCTCCGCTGCCGATTATGGGGAAGATCACCGCCGCTTCCCTGCCGCTGTCAAGCACGGGGTGAACGGGCGGCAAATCGGGCGAAGCAACATAGCTGGTTCTTGCGTCCATAAGCCCTTCAAGCTCGGGGGAAACGCGCTTGTCAAGCAGATCTCTTTTCATACTGCCCGAAGCGGAAATAATGTGATCTCGGTCGGATATAATTACGGTCATATCGGTTGCCCTGTGAAGCACGTCGGTGTATTGCAGGGCAAATTCCGTAAGCTCGCCTATCGGAGAATACTTTTTAAAAATTACTTCTCCGTCAGCCGCCGTGAAAATTTCAAGCGGGTCGCCCTCGCGTATTCTTAATGTGCGGCGTATCTCTTTAGGTATAACGACCCTGCCGAGGTCATCGATGCGGCGCACTATTCCTGTTGCTTTCATATATTAAATCTCCTTTTTTTGTTGCATTTCTAAAATATTGTTAGCGAAAAAGCTGTTATTATGTAAGCATAAAAATAAATTTGCCCGCTTGCTTATTTAAAAAGGGTAATTAAATAATAAAACGGAAATAAACGGATGTATAATCTGCGAAAATTTGAACAAACAAAAAACACGGAGATCCGCCGAATCGGCAAATCTCCGTGTTTTTCCGGATATTTTTTAATTTAATCAGATAGCGGCGTTGTCAAGAGTTGCAATACCGTTATCCCGAAGAGCCTTTTCGGCTTCATCATTGTTGTTAACGCGAATAACAACATAAGCGCCGAGCTGAGTTGACGCTGTGAAGGCATACATATATTCAATGTTAATGCCCGCATTGCCTAAGGCGGTCAAAACGGTTGATAATGCGCCCGCCCTGTCGCTCATTTCGGCGGCAATAACCGATGTTACGGTAACGACGCAATCCTCGGAAAGAATATCTTTAGCCCTTTCGGCGTCTGATACTATTAAACGCAGGATTCCGAAATCCTTTGTATCGGCAATACTCATAGCGCGGATATTGATCTGCGCGTCGGCAAGCGTTTTAACTATGTCTAAAAGCTTGCCGGGTTTGTTTTCGACAAAAACTGATAACTGTTTAATAGCCATAATATTCACATAGCCTTTCCGGCTGCAAATAAAAATCACTTTATTCCCCGATGCAGCCCGTACGGGGAGTGATATTTTACGGATATTGCGCGGCAGTGTTATTTAATCGTGAAGCTTGCGCTTGTCGATAACCCTGACAGCCTTGCCTTCGCTGCGTACTACCGATTTAGGCGGAACGAGATGAACCTTCGGTCCTATGCCGAGCATTGTACGCATAGCGCTTTCAAGGGCTTTTTCCTTAGCCTGAGTGTCGCTGACCTTATCGGAGAACTGTTCGGGCGCAAACTCAACATTAATATCTATGGTATCGCTGTTGTTGACCCTGTCGACAATTATCTGATAGTTGGGCGTATAGCCCTCTTTGAGAAGCACTGTTTCAATCTGGCTCGGGAATACGTTTACGCCGCGTATAATAAGCATATCGTCGCTTCTGCCCATGGGCTTGGACATTTTGACATGTGTTCTGCCGCAGGAGCATTTCTCGCGGGTAAGAATACAAATATCTCTTGTTCTGTAACGCAGAAGCGGAAAAGCCTCTTTATCGAGAGAGGTGAAAACAAGCTCGCCTTTGCTTCCCTCGGGAAGAACCTCGCCGGTATCGGGATCAATGATTTCCGCATAGAAATGATCCTCGTTGATGTGCATACCCGTCTGCTCTGAGCATTCAAAGGATACGCCGGGACCGCTTGTTTCGGTAAGACCGTAAATATCATAAGCCTTAATGCCGAGGCTCTTTTCAATGCTTCTTCTCATTTCCTCTGTCCAAGGCTCGGCGCCGAAAATACCCGCTTTAAGCTTGTTATCTTCGGGCTTATAGCCTGCTTCCGCAAGCGATTCGCCTATGTATGCGGCATAAGAGGGGGTGCAGCAGAGAATTGTCGAACCGAGATCCATCATAAACTGAATTTGACGCTCCGTGTTGCCCGATGACATGGGAAGCGTAAGACAGCCGACCTTATGTGAGCCGCCGTTAAGACCGGGACCGCCCGTGAAAAGACCGTAGCCGTAGCAAACCTGACAAACATCCTCGTTTGTGCCGCCTGCCGCAACGATAGCTCTCGCGCAACATTCCTCCCAAATGTCGATATCCTTTTGAGTATAAAAGGCTACAACTCTTTTTCCGGTTGTGCCCGAGGTTGACTGAATCCTGACGCAGTTCTTTAAGTCTGTGCCGAGAAGCCCGTAAGGATAAGCGTCTCTAAGGTCCGCTTTTGAGAGAAAGGGGAGCTTTTTAATGTCGTCGACGCTCTTGATGTCATCGGGAGTAACGCCTTTTTCGTCCATAAGCTTTTTGTAATACGGAACGTTGTCATAGACGTGGCGTACCTGCTTGACGATTTTTTTATTCTGAATTTCCAGAATTTTTTCTCTCGGAGCGGTTTCAATTTCGGGTTGATAATAATTTTCCGCCATAATCATTTCTCCTTTACATGTTGTAGCCTAAGTCAAAAGCTTTTTTGTTTATTTCAATGAATTTAGGCTTAACCGTCTTTTCAATAGCCGCAATCCATTTTTCATAAGGAATGTCAAAATACCTTGCAACTCTGCCCATAAGGACTATATTAACGCTCTTTGCGTTGCCCGCCTGCTCGGCAAGACTGAGCGCGTCGACAGCGTCAACAAAAACGCCTTTTGCTTTTATTTCGTCAATAATATCCGTCGGATATTGGGCGGCACCCGTAATGACGGGCATAGGGTCGATTTCCTGCGTGTTTACAATTATCCTTCCGCCCTTTTTAAGGCAGGCGAGATGCCTTGCGGCTTCAATTTTTTCAAATGAAACAATAACGTCCGCTTCACCCTGTGAAATAACGGGGGAGTAAACCTTGTCGCCGAAACGAACATAGGTGACGACCGAGCCGCCCCTCTGGCTCATACCGTGAACCTCGCTTACCTTTACGGCATAGCCTTCATCGGTAAGCAGTGAACCTAAAAGCTTGCTTGCAAGCAGACTGCCCTGACCGCCTACGCCGACAATCATAATGTTTTTGGTACTCATTTATCTGTCCCCCTTTTCTATAGCGCCGAGTTTGCACAGCTGAGCGCATACGCCGCAGCCCACGCATTGAGTAAAGTCAACGCGCGCCTTTTTATTTTTCACGCTTATGGCGGGACAGCCTATTTTCATACACATTTTGCACCCGACGCATTTAGCTTCATTAACGGTAACAGGAGGCTTTGCCTTGACATATTTAAGAAGCATACAGGGTCTTCTTGAAATGATGACCGATGGGGCTTCGACCCGAAGCTCTTCGAGAATCGCGTCCTCGCACTCTTTAAGATTATAGGGGTCGACAACTCTTACCCTCTCTATTCCTATTGAGCGACAAAGCTTTTCAAGGTCAACCGCCGCCGCAGGCTCGCCCTTGATGTTGTAGCCTGTTGTCGGGTTTTGCTGGTGACCCGTCATACCCGTGATTGAATTGTCAAGAATAATAACGGTTGAATTTGAGGCGTTATAAGCAATATTGACAAGTCCCGTCATACCCGAATGCATAAAGGTCGAGTCTCCGATAACGCAAACGGTATTCTTTTCGCTGTCTGCTCCGCCCGCCTTGTTAAAGCCGTGAATGCCCGAGACTGAAGCTCCCATACAAAGGGTCGAGTCAAGAGCGGACAACGGCGCCGCAGAACCAAGGGTGTAGCAGCCTATATCGCCGAGAGCGGTTATTTTATTTTTTGCAAGCGTGTAGAAAAGACCTCTGTGAGGGCAGCCTGCGCACATAACGGGAGGGCGGACGGGAACAGCCGTATCGACCGACGTGCTTTCGGGAACGGCAATTCCGAACGCCTTTCTTACCGTATTCTGGTTAAATTCGCCGAGCATTGAGAATATCTCCTTGCCCGTGCATT
The DNA here is from genome assembly GCA_964557975.1 of uncultured Eubacteriales bacterium. Taxonomy (GTDB): domain Bacteria; phylum Bacillota; class Clostridia; order Oscillospirales; family Acutalibacteraceae; genus Fimenecus. The sequence goes on along the minus strand of CAZLCG010000028.1, from coordinate 17,924 downwards.
TAACGCCAATATTATTAAGATGAGTTTCAATGATCGGATCAAGCTCCTCAATAACATACAGCTTTTCAACGCTTTTTGCGAAATTCTTAATTAAATCAACGGGGAGAGGATTTACAAGGCCGAGCTTTAATACCGAGACGCTGTCGCCGAAAACCTCTTTAACGTATTGGTAGCAGGTTCCCGAACAGATAATACCCGTTTCGCTGCTGCCCGTTTCAACCTTGTTGAGAGGCGTTGTTTCACCGAGAGACTGAAGCTTTTTGGTTCTTTCTTCTACAAACGGATGGCGGCGGACAGCGTTTGCGGGCGCCATTATGTATTTCTGAGGATTTTTTTCATAAGCGGGAAGCGCGATATCTTCACGCTCGGAAAGCTCAACGACGCTCTGCGAATGGGCAATTCTTGTGCACATACGGACGATAACGGGGGTATCGTATTCCTCCGAAATGCGGTAAGCCTCTTTAACGAAAGCCTTTGCCTCCGCGGAATCCGCAGGCTCAAGCATGGGAACCTTAGCGGCTATTGCGTAGTGGCGCGAATCCTGCTCGTTCTGAGATGAGTGCATGGCAGGGTCATCCGCGACAAAAATTACCAAACCGCCGTTGACGCCCGTATAGGATAATGTGAATAACGGGTCAGCCGCGACATTTAATCCGACATGCTTCATGGCGCAGGCGCTTCTTGCACCTCTGAGGGACGCGCCGAAAGCAACCTCGGCGGCAACCTTTTCGTTAGGCGCCCATTCACAGTAAATCTCATCGTATTTCGCGGCAAATTCCGTAATTTCGGTTGAAGGTGTACCCGGATAGCTTGATACTACCTTAACGCCCGCCTCGTAAAGTCCTCGGGCAATTGCCTCATTGCCGAGCATAAGTTTTTTCAAATCTTTCACCCTGTTTCAACTGACTACTTACCGAGGCTGTCTGTAACTTCAACCGTTTTGGTGTCGTTGTAGCATGAGAACATATCCTCTACGTTTTTCGGTAAGGTCTTTTGGGTAAGAAGGCTTATCACGGGAACGAGTATTAAACCGCCTACCATAGCGAATACGCCTGAGTACAACGAATTGGTAAATACAAATGAAAGGAATGAGCCTTCGGCAAATGCAAAGAGTTTAAGCGAAATGCAAAGCTGAATAATCTCAAGACCTACACCGTAAATGAAGGAAACTATAACAGCAGCCTTGGTTGTCTTTTTGTAATATAAGCCGTATAAGAACGGAGCTAAGAACGCGCCTGCGAGCGCACCCCATGAAACGCCCATCATCTGAGCGATGAACAAGCTCTTGCTCTTAGCCTGCTTAATTGCTATTATAGCAGAAATTACGATAAATACAACTATTAAGATTCTCATGATAAGCATTTTATTTTTTTCTGACAGCTTTTTCTTCTTAATAGGCTCGATTAAATCAAGCGTAACTGTTGAGCCGCTTGTCAGGACAAGAGAGGAAAGCGTTGACATGGAGGCCGAAAGAACAAGAACAATAACCACGCCGATGATAATGGGCGAAAGAGTGGAAAGCATTGCGGGGATAACCGCGTCAAAGCCTTCTTCCGCGACGTCAATGTCATAAAGCCGACCGAAGCCGCCGAGGAAGTAGCAGCCGCCTGCAACGATTATTGCAAACAGGGTGGAAATTATCGTACCCTTTTTAATGGAATCCTCATTTTTGATTGCATAGAATTTGCCGACCATCTGAGGAAGCCCCCAAGTACCCAATGAGGTAAGCATTACAACGAACAGCAGGAAAACGGGGTTGGGACCTAAGAATGAGGAATAAGCGCCTGCCCATCCCGCGTCACCCTCAACGGCGGCAAGCGACTTCGTAGCCTCCAAAAGACCGCCGTTATTGTTAAGCACCGCGAGAATAACCGCAACGATACCCGCGAGCATAATAAGCCCTTGAATAAAATCGTTGACGGCGGTAGCCATATAGCCGCCGACGAGAACGTAAATACCCGTAAGGACAGACATAATAATAACGCAGACGGAATAGTCGATTCCGTCATATGCCATTGAGAAAAGTCTTGAAAGACCGTTAAACAGCGAAGCGGTATAGGGGATTAAGAAAACGAAGGTAATAATCGACGCCGCAATTTTAAGTCCTTTGGAATTAAATCTTGCGCCGAAGAAATCGGGCATCGTTTTTGAGCCTAAATGCTGAGTCATAATTCTTGTGCGGCGTCCGAGTACGCTCCACGCAAGAAGCGAACCGATAAAGGCGTTTCCGAGACCTATCCAGGTCGAAGCAAGGCCGAAATTCCAGCCGAACTGACCTGCATAGCCTACAAAGATAACGGCGGAGAAATAAGAAGTTCCGAAAGCGAAGGCGCTCAGCCACGGACCTACGGAACGTGAGCCGAGGACGAAGCCGTTAACGTCTTTTGCGTGTTTTTTTGACTTAATACCGATGCAAATCATCAGCGCGAAAAAGCAGACGATTAAGCAGGTGGTAAAAATCATAGTTGTCTCCATAATTTTTCACTCCCAAAAAAGAATAAATTTTTAAATGAGAAGCCCTCATTTATTAACTGTTGTTCTGGCTTGCGACAAGCTTATCCGCACCGTAGATTTTGCGGAGCAGAGGCTTTTCGATTTTACCCGTGGGATTTCTCGGAACATCTGCAAAGATGATTTTACGGGGACGCTTATATCTCGGCATAGCCTTGCAAAATTCGTTGATTTCCTCCTCGCTTGAGGTCATACCGTCCTTGATTTTGATGATGGCGGCGGCGATTTCTCCCAATCTTTCGTCGGGCAGACCGATAACGGCAACATCACTTACCTTGGGAAAGGTTCGGATGAAATCTTCGATCTGAACGGGATAGAGATTTTCACCGCCTGTAATTATAACGTCCTTTTTTCTGTCAACGAGGAAGATGAAACCGTCCTCGTCCATCATAGCCATATCGCCCGTATAGAGCCAGCCGTCCTTGAGCGTATTTGCCGTGGCTTCCGGATCGTTGTAGTAACATTCCATAACTCCGTTTCCCTGAAGTATAAGCTCGCCGACCTCACCGCCGCGAACATCTTCGCCGTTCTCGTCGACAATCCTGACCTTCCAGCCGTACCCCGGAATACCGATAGCGCCTACCTTATGTATGTTTTCAACGCCGAGATGTACTGCGCCCGGACCTATCGACTCCGACAGACCGTAATTTGTGTCATACTGATGGTTCGGGAAGTATTCAAGCCAATGCTTGATAAGGCTTTTGGGCACGGGCTGAGCGCCTATGTGCATAAGCCGCCAGCTTGACAGGTCATAATCCTCAAGCTTAACTTTACCTGAATCAAGGGCGTTCAGAATATCCTGCGCCCACGGAACAAGGAGCCATACGATAGTGCATTTCTCTTTTGATACGGCGTCTAAAATAAATTCGGGCTTTGTGCCTTTAAGCAAAACCGCCTTTGAGCCGCTTATCAACGAGCCGAACCAATGCATTTTCGCACCCGTGTGGTAAAGCGGAGGAATACAGAGGAATACGTCGCCGCGCTGCTGCGAATGGTGGTTCTGTTCAACTCTGCACGAATGAATCAAAGACCTGTGCTTGTGAAGAATTGCTTTGGGAAAGCCCGTAGTGCCCGAAGAAAAATAAATTGCCGCAAGGTCATCTTCCGTAAGCGGAATATTCGGGTTAAGACTGCTGCAGTCGGCGGTAAGATTATAGTAGTTCTCGGCAAACGGCGGACAGCCGTCGCCTACATAAATCAATAACCTGTTTTTGCTTATATCGTCTGCGATTTTTTCAACTCTGCCTATAAATTCAGGACCGAAAACAAGCATATCGGCTTCGGATAAATCTATACAGTATTTAATTTCGTCGGAGGAATAGCGGAAATTGAGCGGAACCGCCATAGCTCCCGTTTTCAGCACGCCGAAATAAATCGGAAGCCATTCGAGACAGTTCATTAAAAGAACAGCAACCTTATCGCCTTTGCCGACGCCGAGCTTTATAAGTGCGTTTGCAAATCTGTTTGCTTTTTCGTTGAATACAGCCCAGCTGATTTCGGCTCTGTAATAAGAACGCCGTGTCGGCTCAACCAATTCATAATCGCGCCATGTGTGCCGCCTGTTCTCTTTAAGCTCGGGATTTATTTCCACCAGAGCCACTTCGTCGGACAGCTCCCTGCTGTTTCTTTCAAGTAAATCAACAATAGTCATTTTTTCACCTTTTTAAACATATTTTAGCCGTAACAGCTTCGGACTTTAAAGCGAAATTTAGCACTTTAAAGCGGATAAACATATTTTATCACTTTAAAGACGCAAAGTCAACTGTCGGAGCTTTTTTCACCTGCGAGCGTCTGCTTTTTTCCGTTTTTGCCTTTGCCGTAAAAAATGTTCGCCCGTTTACTTGAAAAAGAACCGAATATATACTAAAATAACAGTATATTATTATGGGGCGGTGCCAAATATGGAAATTTCTGAAAAAATCAAAAACGGAAAAACAAGTCTCGGTATCGAGTTCGGCTCGACAAGAATTAAAGCGGTGCTTATTGACGATTGCTCAAGCCCTTTGGCTTCGGGCTCGCATACTTGGGAGAACAGACTCGAAAACGGCATTTGGACTTATTCGCGCGAGGATATTATTAAGGGGCTTCGCTCCTGCTATTCAGAGCTTAAAAAGGATGTTTCGCAAAGATACGGTCTGACGCTCGATACGGTCGGCGCAATAGGCGTTTCGGGTATGATGCACGGCTATATTCCGCTTGACGAACACGGTGAAATGCTTACCGAATTCAGAACGTGGAGAAATACCGTAACCGGCGAAGCGAGCGAGGAGCTTACATCGCTTTTCGGCTTTAATATTCCGCAGAGATGGAGCGTCGCGCATCTCTATCAAGCTATGCTCAACGGCGAGGAGCATGTGGAAAAAATACGCCGCCTTGCAACTCTTGCGGTTTATATTCACTGCCTTTTAACGGGCGAGTTCGTTGCGGGCATAGGCGAAGCGAGCGGTATGTTCCCCATAGACAGCAGTACAAAAACCTACGATAAGGCTATGATTGATAAATTCAACCGTGTTGTAAAAGAAAAAGGATTTTCAATTAAAATAGACGGTATTTTGCCCAAGATTCTGCTTGCGGGCGAGAAAGCGGGAGTCCTTACCGAAGCGGGCGCAAGGCTTCTTGACGAAAGCGGAACGCTTAAATCGGGAATCCCCATGTGTCCGCCCGAGGGAGACGCGGGAACGGGTATGACCGCTACGAACAGCGTCGCCGAAAGAACGGGCAACGTCAGCGCAGGCACAAGCATATTCGCAATGGCGGTCTTGGAAAAGCCGTTAAAGGCGGTTTATCCCGAAATAGATATTGTTACAACGCCTACGGGCAAAGACGTCGCAATGGTTCACTGCAACAACTGCACGGGAGATATTGACGCATGGGTCAATATCTTTTCCGAATTTTTAAGCGCCGCGGGCGTACGGATGAAGAAGAGCGATTTGTACGACCTGCTGTATTTCAAGGCTCTTGAAGGCGATAAGGACTGCGGCGGCATAGTTTCTTATAACTACATATCGGGCGAGCCCGTATCAAAGCTTCCCGAGGGCAGGCCTATGCTTATAAGAATGCCCGACTGTAATTTTAACCTTGCGAATTTTATCAGGAACGAGCTTTATTCGACATTCGGCGCGCTTAAAAACGGAATGGATATTCTGCTTAAAAAGGAAGGCGTTGCGCTTGATAATATTTCGGGTCACGGCGGTCTTTACAAAACCGAAGGCGTAGGGCAGAGGATTACCGCCGCCGCGCTCAACACCGATGTTACGGTTATGAAAACCGCAGGTGAGGGAGGCCCGTGGGGTATGGCAATCCTTGCGGGCTATATGCTGAGCGGCGCTTCGGCAGAACCGCTTGAGGATTACCTTAAAAACAAGGTTTTCGCAAATTCTCAGCGCGTAACCGTTTCACCCGAAAAAGAGGATGTTGAGGGCTTTGAGAGGTATATGGAGGCATATAATAAAGGGCTTGCGGCGCAAAGAGCGGCAGTGGAAAATCTCAAATAATAAGCGGCTTTATAATACGGAGGATTGGAATGAGTTATAAGGTACATGTTGCATACGGCTTTCACGTTAACTGCTATCACTCCTACAGGGGCGATACAAACGACAGGCAGGGCTTCGGCGGCGACATCAGAATAATCAGAAACACCATAAAAACATTGAACGGGCTGAATGCTCAGGGCATTGACGCAAAGGGTACTTGGGATTTTGAAAACGCTTATTCCGTTGAGGACATTCTGCCGAAATATGCGCCCGATATACTTGAGGACATAAAAAAACGCTGTCGGGAGAACGGCGATGAAAATATCATTATGGGCTATAATAACGGCGCGCTTTCCGCTATGAATGAGGAGGAGCTTGCCGCATCGATCAACCTTGCGGTTACAAATGAAAAGGGCTCGGGGCTAAAGGATGTTTTCGGAGACTGTGAAATGATTGTAAGACCGCAGGAGGTTATGTTCTCGCCCTCTCAGGTCTCTGTTTACAATAAGCTGGGCGTTAAGGCTCTTTGCCTTTATTACAGCTGCGTTCCTTTTGACGCGTTCCGCACGTTTATCCCTCAGCTTGACGATGAAAAGGCGTTTAATCCGCTTACTTATACCTACAAGGGCGAAAGTATTACCGTCGTGCCCACATACAGCAATTCGGATTTGATCGACGCAGGCTCTTTAAGGTATTTGGCGTATGATCTGCACAAGCAGCAGACCGAGGGCAAAATAAACAGCGACGTGCTTATTTTTATAAATATGGACGCCGACTCGATTTTTTGGGAACCGGTTGCTCCGAAGGCTCTTTCCGGTGTGCCGAACGCATACGGCATAGAGGGGCTTGTAAAAGAGGTGAGCGACCTTGATTATGTCGTATTTGACACGGTCGGCGGCTATCTTAAAAGCCATAAGCCTCTTTGTGAGGTAAGGTTTACCGAGGACACGGCAGACGGCAGCTTTTCGGGATATGCCAACTGGGCGGAAAAGCCGTTTAACTGTCAGATCTGGACAAGGCTTGAAAGGGCAAGGGCGTATGCCAAGCTTGTAAATAACGACAGCGAATCTCCGTCGTTCGACGACAGGGTAATGCTCCTTTCAACAACGCATTTCGGTCTTGCTTCGCCGGTGCTTAATATTCAAAGAGAGAAAAAAGCGCTATCCATGTCCGAGCGTATGGTGAAGGCTGAAGTCGACAGCCAAAAGCCCGAAAAGCAGTTCACGCTTAAAAATATTTCCGGATCGGACATTACAAGCGTACAGCTGTCGCTTGAAGACGGCTTTATTGACGATATAAGAAAATTTGAGATTAAGGGCAAAAACACAGCGTCGTTTGTCGCCGACGCTATGGATTATTATGAAAGCGGCTGTGTAAAAACAGTATTTGCCGTTATAAAGTTTAAAGCTGTCAATAAAGCCGAAAAATTAACATTTTCAAACAACGGCAAAAATGAAAATACAGCGGAGAATTACGAGGTTAAATCGGATAACCTCGCAATAAAATTCTGCGAGCACGGAAATGTTCTGTCGGTAAAATATAAGGACAGATATATAGGCGGCAAGAACTTTTTTAACAGCTTTATCCGTTACGGCGACGAGTATGTACATTTTGAGAACGGGAGCATTAAAAAATCCCGCCTTGCGGGCGACGGCTGCGGATATACGGCGGAGGGCGAAATTCATCTGCCGACGGAATTGGAAAGCGGTAGCTACACATATAAATTTTATGTTATGAACGGCGTTGACTGCGTTTTCGTTTCGTGCCGTGTTAAATATCCTTACACCAAGGAGGAGACCGAGATCTCAACAGAATCCTCGGCTCTGGGCAGAAAAACCGATATGAAATGGCTTGAGACCGCGCCTTTGAGTATGACGCCGATTTTTAAGCATGGCGTTTCGGTTGTCAAACGCAATTATATGGATGATATTTCGAGTTATAATGTCGGGGATTTCGGCAGAATTTTTCCGAAAAATAAAAATCTCGATTCGTTCAACCATCATATCACCAACGGTATGATAGCTCTTTCGGACGGCGATACGGGCGTGCTTATAGCTATTGCAAAGCAGGTTAACAACTCGATGGCGTGCTGTCCTATGAGGCTTCGCAGCAAGGGCTCCGGTGAAACCGTTTCGGTAAATCCGTTCGGCAGTTATTTCGGAAAGCAGAGGGAATACCCGACAAGGGGCAACGGCTCGGCGGCGGACGCGTTCATAGTGGTTTCGCCTCAGGCAAGACCTATTGCGCCCGCATACAACGGCGTTGAGCAGTGGTTTGAAACGGCTGTTATGTGTTACGACGGGAAAATGCCCGACGAAAAGACGCTTAATCTGATGAAGGGCTATTCGGAGGGCTCGGCGGCAGTGAACGGCGAAGATAAGACGGTAACCGTATTTACCGGCGACAATGTAAGCTTTAAGGCGATTACGGAAAACCATATTTCCGACAGCGAGCTTAAAAGCGCGGCGGCTTCCGGATTTTCTATGAGCAAGGCGTTTGTTGTTAAAACGGGAATAGGCGTTGCAAAGAGCCTTATTTCGGGCAAAACAAACGGAAAGAAAGCTAAAAGCCTTAATAATAAATAATGACAAGGGCGGCGTTTGGGGCTTTTGTGACCGTGACATTTACAGAAAGAGAAAAAAGCCATCCGAAAAAAAGGGCGACAATAATACTGAAAGGGCTGCTTCAAGCATAAATTTTGAAGCAGCCCCTTTATTTTGCCATGCTTTTTCAAGCTGCCCTTTGAATACAGTATCAGCCGTCTTATATCGTTCCGTTTTACGGTCGAGAAAAGGTGAATTACAATTCATTTTTGCAATTTTTTAAAAATTTTCAGTCAAAATATATAAAAATAGAAATACAGAAGCCCGTAATTGATACAATTTGCATTTTCATTGATTTAACGGCAAAAAAATACTTGCATTAATAAAAAAACTGTAGTAAAATACAAATCGTATTTCATCTGATTTTGCATTTTTTATTTTTATTTCCTGCATTTTTGAAAATTTGTTTTATTGGGATGTGGTGATATGTTAAAAAGAGAAGGAGAGGTAAGGATCCCGTCGGGGTGCGCCATTTCGGCTGTTACCGACAGAACGGGCGAGCGCTTTTCGGGCGACGATATAATTGAAAGCATTGCTTTGATGCATGACCGTTCCAACGGGCTCGGCGGCGGCTTTGCCGCTTACGGAATCTATCCCGAATACAAGGATTTATACGCATTTCATATCTTTTACGATGACAACGACGCGAGAATTAAGACCGAAGAATTTCTGTTCAGACACTTTGACATTGAAACCTTTGAGCAGATTCCTACGAGAAAGGTTAAAGCAATAGGTCCCGCGCCGCTTATATGGCGGTATTTCGGAGCTGTTCCGCAAAGCAAAATCAAGAAAAACGATTTTGACGAGGATGAGTATACCGCAAGGTGCGTAATAAGAATTAACAACGAGGTTGACGGCGCGTTCATCTTCTCGAGCGGAAAAAATATGGGCGCGTTTAAGGCTGTCGGTTACCCTGAGAATATAGGCGAGTATTATATGCTCGACAAGTATAAGGCGCATACATGGACGGCTCACGGCAGATTCCCTACAAACACTCCCGGCTGGTGGGGCGGCGCGCATCCGTTTACACTGCTCGATTGGTCAATAGTACACAACGGCGAAATTTCAAGCTATGACGCAAACCGCCGTTATGTTGAACAGTTTAATTACCATTGCAATCTTCAGACGGATACGGAGGTTATTACATATCTTTTCGATTTTCTTGTGCGCCGCCAAGGGCTTAAATTAGACATTGCCGCAAGCATCCTTGCCGCTCCGGAGTGGGATGTTATTGACGCCATGCCCGAGGAGCAGAGAAAAATGTTCACGGCGCTGCGAACGGTTTATTCAAGCGCGCTCATAAACGGTCCGTTTTCCATACTGGTCGGTTCAAAATACGGGCTTTTGGCTCTTAACGACAGACTGAAGCTGCGTTCTCTGATTACTGCCGAAAAGGGAAATAAAACATATTTTGCTTCGGAGGAGTCGGCAATACGTGTTATTTGCCCTGAGCCTGAAAAAATTATGGCTGTTGAGGGCGGTACGCCGATATTTATCCCGTTTGCGGAGGTGAGGGACTGAATATGAACTACATAGTTCCCGAATTTGAGGTTGAAAGAAATCTTAACAGATGTATTTCGTGCGGCGCATGCGTAAGACAGTGTTCCTACGGGGTGCATTACTTTGATGACGACGGTAAAACCGTTTTGGCGGATGAAGCAAAATGCGTCGCCTGCCACCGCTGCGCATCAATATGCCCTACGCGCGCTATTAAAATCAAAAAATTCGATATGGCGTATAAGGAGCATGCGAACTGGACGCCCCTTATGCAAAAGGAAATTTTAAGACAGGCACAAACAGGCGGGGTTCTGCTTTCGGGTATGTCGAACAACAAGCCTTATCCGATTTATTGGGACAGAATCCTTTTAAACGCAAGTCAGGTTACGAACCCGTCAATAGACCCATTAAGAGAGCCTATGGAGATACGTACTTTCCTCGGCAGAAAGCCCGACAAGATTGAATTTTCAAAAAGCGGTAAAATGCTCACGGTTCTGCCGCCGCAGATTCAGCTTGAAACGCCGATTATGTTTTCGGCTATGTCGTTCGGCTCGATTTCGTTTAATGCTCAGAAATCGCTCGCAATGGCAGCTGAGGAATTAGGCACTGTCTTTAACACGGGCGAGGGCGGTCTGCATCCGGAGCTTTACGATTATCGGGATTACGCGGTTGTTCAGGTCGCTTCGGGCAGATTCGGCGTATATAAGGAGTATCTCCAAAATTCAAGATTTATAGAGATTAAAATCGGTCAGGGCGCAAAGCCGGGTATCGGCGGACATCTCCCCGGGGAGAAGGTAACCGTCGAGGTCAGCAACGCCCGTATGATTCCCGAAGGCTCAGACGCTATTTCGCCTGCGCCGCATCACGATATTTATTCTATTGAGGATTTAAGACAGCTTATTTGGTCGTTAAAGGAAGCGACGCAGTACAAAAAGCCCGTCGCGGTTAAAATTGCGGCGGTCCACAACTGCTCTGCAATCGTTTCGGGTGTTGTGAGAGCCGGCGCGGACATAATCGTTATGGACGGCTTCAGAGGCGGTACGGGCGCGGCGCCTACAAGAATAAGGGATAATGTCGGCATACCAATTGAGCTTGCTTTGGCGGCTGTTGACCAAAGACTGCGCGACGAAAGCATAAGAAATTCCGTTTCGCTCGTTGCCGCAGGGTCAATAAGAAATTCGGCTGATATTGTCAAGGCGATTGCGCTCGGCGCGGACGCTGTTTATGTTGCCTCGGCGCCGCTTATTGCCATGGGTTGCCATATGTGTCAGCAATGCCAGACAGGCAAGTGTAATTGGGGCATCGCAACTCAGCGCCCCGAGCTTGTAAAACGTCTTAATCCCGAAATTATGGCTCCGCGCGTCGTGAATCTCATAAACGCGTGGAATCATGAAATAAAAGAGATGCTCGGCGGAATGGGACTTAATTCCATTGACTCGCTGAGGGGCAACAGGCTTATGCTCAGAGGTATAGGTCTTACCGACAGAGAGCTTGGCATTTTGGGAATAAGCCATGCGGGCGAATAAGGAGGACGGCAAGATGAAAAAAGTATTTGCAAAAGAGGAGCTGTGTCTTAACTGCCGTCTTTGCGAGGTCTATTGCAGAACGGCGCACTCAAAATCAAAGGATGTTGTTAAGGCGCATTTAAGGGAAAATCCCGTTCCTGTATCAAGAATTACCGTTGAGGGCGACAATCTGAGATCGGTTGCGGTTAACTGCCGCCATTGCGACAATCCCGCCTGCGTTGCGGCGTGTATTACGGGCGCTATGAGAAAGGATGAAAAGACAGGCGTTGTCACCTGTGACGAAAGCAAGTGCATAGGTTGTATGACCTGCCTTGCGGTTTGTCCGTTCGGGTGCGTTAAGACGGGAAAATTTGCGGTAAAATGCGATTTGTGTCAGGGAGAGGACGAACCTGCCTGCGTCAAGAACTGCCCGAACAAGGCGCTTGTTTATCTCGAAACGGGAGGCACGGGAAAATGAAGTATGTAATAATCGGGGCGTCAGCCGCAGGCATTTCGGCGGCAAAAACGCTCAGGGAAAACGATAATGATTCAAAAATCACCGTTTTTACGGACGAAAAAATTTTTCCGTATTCAAGACCGATAATTTCATATTATCTTAAATCCTCAGTCGAGGGAAAAAACATTTATCTTGAAAAGGCGGACTTTTACAAAAAAAATAACATTGATATAATTACCGATACGAAAATTCGGAAAATCGACGCGGAGAATAAAAAGGTTATTTGGAAAGACGGCAGTGAGGATTACGACAAATTGCTTATAGCGACAGGCTCAAAGCCGTTTGTTCCGCCCGTTCGGAATTCGGACGGCAAAGACAATGCTTTTACATTTCTCAATATGGAATCGTCGAAAAGAATTAAAAAATACGCAAACGATAAAATGAACGCCGTCGTTATCGGCGCGGGGCTTATAGGGCTTAAGGCGGCTGAAGGGCTTCGGCATATATGCAAAAGCGTCAGCGTTGTCGAGTTAGCGCCTAAAGTCCTGCCGTCAATTCTTGACGGCGACGCGTCAGAGCTTGTTCGGGAAAATCTTCGGAAAAACGGAATTACGCTTTATCTCGGCGATACGGTAACCGAGGCGGTCGGCAAAAATAAGATAACCTCGGTCAAGCTTAAAAGCGGCAAAGAGCTGCCGTGCGATTTGCTCATAATCGCAGTAGGCGTAAGACCTAATACCGAGCTTGCCGAGGAGTGCGGAGCAAAGGCTGACAGAGGTATAGTCGTTAATAAGGATACGATGAAGACTTCGGTTGACGATATTTATGCCGCGGGTGACTGCGTAAAGAGCCACGATATTCTTGACGGAAGCGAAAAAATAATCGCGCTTTGGCCAAATGCCGTAAGGCAGGGCAAAACCGCCGCCTTGAATATGTGCGGAAAGTCTCAAAAGGACGAGGGCAGCTTCGCCGTTAACGCGATTGACTTTTTCGGTCAGCGAATTTGCACCTGCGGTCTTATAAGCCAAGAGGGCGCAAGGGCGAAAATCGTCCGAACCGAGGACAGCTATAAAAGACTGCTTGTCCGTGATAACCGCCTTGTCGGCTTTGTGCTTATAAACTGCTCCGACAGAGCGGGCATATATACGGACATTATAAAAAATAAGGTTGATTTAAGAACGCTTGAGGGCGATATTCTTGCATGCCCCGAGCTTATGATGTTTGATAAGCAGACAAGAACCGAAAAATTATGGGGAGGCGTTCGGAAATGAAAACCATAACCGCAGGCAAGCGGAGCTTTCAGGAGCTTAACGAAGAAATACGCGGTTCGCTTGAAGCCGAAAACAGAATAGCTTTAAGGGATGTTAACGGTCAAAGGTATATCGGCGCCGCTATGGATAAGGGTAAACGCATCAGCATTTACGGTACGCCGGGCAACGATATGGGCGCATACCTGAACGGCGGTGCGCTCGAGGTGTTCGGCAACGGTCAAGAGGCGATCGGCAACACTATGAACGGCGGCAGTATAACCGTTCACGGTCATGTCGGCGATACCCTCGGCTATGCTATGCGCGACGGTGAAATATACATTGAAAAGCGGGCGGGCTCAAGAGCCGGTATTCATATGAAGGAATTCCAAAAAAAGCAGCCTGTTGTTGTAATCGGCGGAATTGCGGGCGCGTTCCTCGGCGAATATATGGCAGGCGGCACGCTCATAGTTATGGGGCTTGACAATACCGAAGGTCTGCCCATCGTCGGCGTACACTGCGCTACGGGTATGCACGGCGGCAGGATATTTATAAGAGGGGATGTGCCGCAGGAGAACATCAGCGCGAATATCACCGTTACTGCCCCCGACAAAAAGGATTTGCAGGATATTAAAAAACACGTTAAGGAGTACTGCAAACGCTTTGAAAAGGATTACGGCGGTATAATGTCGGTTCCGTTTGTTAAGCTGACGCCCGCAACCTCACGGCCTTATGCAAATTTATACACGCCCAATTGACAATTTTTAATATTTCGGCAAAGCATCCGAAGCTCACGGCTTTAATCGGGCTTCGGATGCTTTTTTCGGGACAAAGTAATTGACAGGATACAGCTTTTCGGAGGGAGTAAGAAAAATACGGACAGCCGCAAGGGCTGTCCCTACGGATTATTCTTCTCCGCTCCCTCTCCGAGAGGGCAGATTCCCCTGCGGTGCGGGTTTAAAATATTGACAAATAACCGCGTTAGCAGACAAAGGGGGACCGCCGCCGTCAGCGACTGTCAGCGTTAGCTGACTGAAGGAGTTTTCAAAACGGCGCGTTTGGGAAACTGCGCCCTACGCACACATTGAAATTTGCGTATAAAAAACGGGCGGATGATATCCGCCCCTACTGTTCGTTTCCTAATATTTCGCTCTGCTTCTTTTTGCTGAAGCTTGAAAGAATCAGGTTATATGATTTATCAAGCATTTCTTTTAGAAGCTCGTCGGGTACGTTACCGTCGGGGTTTACCGAATTCCAATGCACCTTGTTCATATAGTATCCGGGGATTATATCTTCATATTGCTTTCTTAGAAACTCGCCCTCGTCGGGGTTTAGCTTGAGCGTTATATAATGCGGTTGGTTTTTGCTGTCAAGGCAGATTGCAACAAACAGCTTGCCGCCGATTTGATAGCGAATCCAATTCCATTCAACCTTTAAATCCTTGATAACGCCGCTTTTACTCATTAAATATTCGTCAATCCAATTATATTTCATATAAAATCCTCACAATAATGTATAATGTCTGTTATTGGCTGCTCATTCCTCGATTACCGTCCCGTTTGCCTTACGGCGTTCGTTAAGTTCTTTTGTTATCCTGTCCTTGAAATCGCCCGTAAGGTTATAGAAGAACAGCGGAATACAGCACAGCAGGAGAGATACGCCGGGAATTATCGAAACGAGAGAGAACATACCTTGTCTTATGGACGGATCCATAAGCGTCGGGTTGGCGGTATAGGAGGTGCCTATCTTGTTTATATCAAGGTCGACGATTATATACATAAGAACGATAAACGAGGTAGAAACGGCATTGCCGAGCTTTGAAACAAAGGACTGGCAGGCATTGCCGAGGGCGTTTTCGCGTCTGCCTGTTTTCCACTCCATATAGTCAAGACAGTCGCCGACCATAGCGGAGGAAACGGCGTTTATCGCGCCGCAGGGTATGCAGGAAAGGATAAGGAACGGAACGCAGCCCCAAAAATGCTCATAGCCGATAAAGAACATTATAATGCTTGAAACACAGCCGATAATGCAGGTCGTGACTATTATGGATTTATAAGAGAATTTCTCGATAAGCTTGGGAATTAACAGCATTGTGCCGAACATACCGACGGCGGTTGCAACTGCAAACACTGTGTTTACGGTTGAAATGCTTGATTGCAGGGCTTTTTCGGTTTCCTCTGCGGTAAGACCCGTTAAATCTCTGCCGATATAGAAGGAATACCTTGCAACGTGTATTGCCGCCGCCTGATACATATATCTTGCCGAGGCTAAAATGCCCATTGCAACAACAAGCATAAGCGGCTTGCAGGTGAAAATAAGCTTTAAGGACGAAGGCTCGCCCTTTTTGCGGACGGGCTTGGGGATGATTATTCTCTCCTTGGTTTTAAAATATACCCTTGCGAACAGTATGTTGCCGAAAACCGAAGCAATGACCGCTATTGTCATATACTTTGTTTTTTCAAGCGAAAGCCCCGTAAGGCTTGTTAACGACGGCAGAATAAAGCCCAGAGCCATAAATATCGCCATGGGAACAGCCGAGCCTATGCCGTTGGCGGTTCTTGCGATTGAAAGAATTTTGCCCCTCTCGTCGGGGTTCGGCGTCATGGCGTTCGGCAGGCTCCAGAAGGGGACGTCCGACATAGTGTAAATCATACCCCAAAGGACGTAGGTTATTGAGGCGTAAACCGTTTTGCCCGTGTCCGAGATATTCGGAGCGAAGAAAAGCAGAACGGTAAGTACGGCAACGGGTATCGGCGTCGCTAAAAGATATGTTTTCATTTTGCCGTGCTTGGGATTTGCCCTGTCAACTATCATACCCATCAGCGGGTCGTTAACGGCGTCCCAAATTCTCGCAAGAAGCATTAAAAGAAGTACGAACAGGGGAGTGACTCTTAATACATTCAAATAGAAATCCGAAATATAGGACGACATAATTGCGTAAATCATTCCCTGACCCAAAGCGCCGACTGCAAACGCGCGGAACTCTTTTTTCGGGATGTATCTTTTATTATCCATATTCTTGCCCTCCGATTTTTAATATATCTTAATTATACTATACTTAATAAAAAAACGCCGTAATTTTAATGTAAAAATTACAGCGTCATTATTTGTATATTATGACTAATTACTATATGTTTTTTAAGAGTAATTCGACAACAAGCGCGGCAAGTGACGATAAAATCGCAACCGTAACAAGTCCCTTTTCAAAAAATGCAAGTACCAGCGCAACGATAAGCCCTGCGGCGGCTGACCAAATACTGCCGGTCGAATAAAATATTGCAGGCACGGTCATTGCGGCGAGGACGGCGTAGGGAATATAATACAAAAAGGATTTTATAAATCTGTTTTCAATCTTCTTTCTGAATATCACAAGCGGAAGCATCCTGACAAGATAGGTTACGCCCGCCATAACGGCTATATAGCTTAAAAGGGATTTGAAATCAGCCATTTTGCGCCTCGCTTTCCTCCACGGGCTTTATTACAGCGCCCGCAGCCGCCGCAACAACGGCGCAGATGATTATAACGAAGCCGCCCGAAACCGAGCTTAAAAACGGGACGAATTTGAAAAGACAGCTTAATATTACAGCGATTGCGATTACCGCCGTAACCGCCCTGCTGCGCTTCATCGGCGGTACGATTATCGCAAGGAACATACCGTAAATGGCAATGCCGAGCGCGGAGCGGATTATTTCGGGTAAAAGACTGCTTGCCGCCGCGCCGATAAGCGTGCCGAGCGCCCAACCGATATATGGGGTTAAAATCAGCCCGCGCATATATTTTTTGCCGACCTCCCGAGGATTGCCCATGGCGACTGCGAAAATTTCATCGGTGTTGCCGAAGGCTATGAGCAGTCTGTCAAGAATATTAACGCTTTTGTGCAGCTTCTGCGACAGGGAAACGCTCATAAGCGAATAGCGCAGATTTATTACGAACTGTGTAAGAGCCGTTTCAAAAAGCGAACCTGCCGAAAAAATCAAATCAAGCCCCGCGAACTGACCCGCCGAGGTTAAGTTAGTCATTGAAATCGCAACGGCAGCCGACACGGGAAGTCCGCCTGAAACCGCCGCCATACCGAAGGTAAAGGAAACAGAAAGATAGCCTAAAGCAATCGGAATACCGTCCTTTAAGCCTTTTTTGAAGCTGTTTATGTAATTGCCGTTTGATTTTTCCGTCATAAAGAAACCTCGGTTTGACAAAACAGATTGAATAAAACTTAGCCGCCCTGTTCTTTTTTCGCTGAAAACCTATGTCGAAAAATTCGGAACAGCGCCCCGACAGTTAAAAAGAGAAAGCCGCTGGCACGGCTTTCTCTTTTTGGTGACCCGGACGAGATTTGAACTCGTGTTACCGCCGTGAAAGGGCGGTGTCTTAACCGCTTGACCACCGGGCCGAAAAAGCAGGCAAAAAACTTTTACCTGCATGGTAGCGGCAGTGGGACTTGAACCTACGACCTTCCGGGTATGAACCGGACGCTCTAGCCAGCTAAGCTATGCCGCCTAAACTTTTGCCGCATTTTTACGGCTTGATTATTATAATATACAAGGTTTCAGATGTCAATACTTTTTTTTGGCAATTATTTTAACAGTAAATTCTCAAAGTAAATGCAACAGTAGAATTTGCGGTTGCATTTA
>CAZLCG010000027.1:0-24053 GCA_964557975.1 uncultured Eubacteriales bacterium | reverse complement strand
AATCTTTTGTCGGTCTTGATTTTTTCTGATAACCCCTTCATAAAAAAGCCTCCTATTCAAACGGTATTTTAACATATTTTTTATAGAATACAATTATGTTTGAGATAAATCTATTCCGCCTGCGTCTTCAATCAGTCCTGTGATAAGCTCTGAACTATCGACAGCGTTTTGTGAGGAAATAACAGATTTACCTGTCCGCTGTTCAATATCCTTGCGGGCATTGCCTGCAACCGAACCGCCCTCTTTAGCGATTTTACGATTTTCTGCCAATCCTTCAGCATTATATGTTTTTGACAGCTCCGTCGTAGTTGCTTCTGCAAGCATATTTAAAACCAATTCCAAATCGGTCATATTATCTCGCAAATTTTCTTTTTTTAAGCCTTTTTTATTCTTATACTGTCTTGTTGACAATCCTGACCACGCTTTTGTAATCTCATCAGTCAAAATAGCGTACTCAGTCCCCTTTTCAACTCCATGAGATTTCCATTCATCAGTTAAAGCGTTACGCACACGGATAGAAAGCAAACGCTGATGAATCCATTCTTCACTGTAACCTTTTTTCAGATAAGTATCCAGCGCACGGTCAATAGTTAATTCGGGATCAATTGTTTCATCTATGCGATCTCGACCGACCTCCGCCAACCACATTTTGAAAGGTTCGGCTTTCGGAGACGGAATAGACTGAATAATACGAAGAAGCTGTTCTGTATTGGCGACATCAGTCATTCTTTTTTTACCGTCAGCAGCGGTCATTTTCAAAGCGTTACAATTTGTAACGGTTTGATTTCCTTCATCCTTTAAACGCTTTTTCAATACACGCCAATATGTTTGCGGATTTGGACTGTCAGTCAATACAGCAATTACATCAACAATTGAAAAATACCACTCTTCGTGCTGTTCATCCCAAGCAACACGAATTTTTTGATTTTCAAATATTTGAATGTTGCTATCCATATCGTGCCGTTCCTCCAATTTCTCTAATTATATTTTAAAACATCCGTTTTTCAAAATCAACTACTGTTTTCTCTTGTTTTCTACTTTTTTCTACTAAAACCTATTATTTCCTATTGCTATTTAAAAAAATTTCTATTTTTTCAACTGCGTTTTTATGTAATGCGTAAGTTCTGCTCTCTGAAATTCCTATTTTTTTACTGACATCTGAAAGTTTTTTATTTTCAAGATATCGACCTCTTAAAATTTGAATTTCATTAAAGTCCTCGCAAAAGGCAATCGCATCTTTGATCTGTGCAAGAACCGTCTCGTATTCTGAAATTTCCTGCTCTATGAGACGGTCAAGGTCGGCAATTTGGTCAACAAGCTTTGTTGCAGGCGAGCATGGCAGCTCACCGCCCTGTACCCTTTCTATTTGCAGATTACTGCCGCCTGCGAACCGATTCAACATCTCACGCAAACGTTCTCGATGTAAAAAATCCATATTTATCTTCTCGTTTAAAACGGTTGCTTGGCTGAGAAATTCTTTTGCGTCCACGATATTCCTCCTCGACTTAACGGTAATTCAACTGTGGTGCGTTAATTATTATCCGCTGTTTTCCCTTTTTGCTTTCTGCTCGGCTGCAAAACGAATCATCGGATTATCACTTTGCAGGTATTGATACGGAGCTTCATATCCTCGGTTAATGCTTATAACTGCGCTTAGGACTTCATCCTCAAAAGCGCCCTGCTCTGCCGCTTCCTCAACCGAATTGTTGTAAATCATAGATATGAGATAGCTTATTCGGTTAATTATCGGCTTGTCCGCTCGGTTTGCAGACATATATGCGGTATAGATATTCATCAGCATAACAGCGTCAAGCATTTTAAGCCTTTTGCGAACTTGTGACTGTGAAACGGATATTCCGTTAACTTTCAAGCTCGGTGATTTATACATTTTCTCAAGCGCAGCTCTTATCAATGGCTGTGCCGTTTCAGGAAGGCAGTCTATTTCACATTTCATAAGGAATTCTTCAAACTCCTCATTAAGCTCCTCGTCCATTGAAGCATCTTCTGATTTTTTTAAAGCTTGTGTGAAATCCGTCTGTCCGTCTGACTGCTTTTTTGCATTTATGTTTTTTTCTGTTGCCTTTATATCATTTTGACTGATAGACTGAGTATTTAATATATTATTATAATTAATATATTTAGTATTTAATTGTTCCAAGGTTGGATTTTCCAATGTTGGGTTTTCCAATGTTGGGTTTTCCAATGTTGGAAAATCCAATCTTGGTGAAGTGCTTGATGGAATTTTTTCGTCGCTTTTCACCATAGTTGGATTTTCCAACTTTGGTGAAAGTCCTTGTGTATCAAGGCTTTCGGGTGCTTGTGTTGTCAAAGCGTTTTTATCTTTTAGGCCAATATTAGACTTTATATCCTGCTGTTGATTATCCGACTTTTCCGATTCAAACTGCGGTGTCTCATAAATTGTGTATTCAATTCCCGAAAACTTTCCGTGTTCACCGTGACCACGGCTGCGAACGATATAACCTGCTTTTTCAAGCTCCCATACAGCTGTGCGAATTGCATCAATGCTCTCTTTATTAATTTTTGCAAGACCTTTTAGAGAGTAATCCCAATTATCAGGTAAAGAAAGCATCTGCGACAGTAATCCCTTTGCCTTTAAAGACAAATCATGATTCTTCAGATGATGGTTAGACATAACCGTAAAATTATTTTGCTTTACTACACGGAATACTGCTGCCATTTAAAACCTTCCTTTCTGATATCCCTTAAACTTTTCCCGAAAAGAACGTCATATTTTAATATTGCGTTCATCAAGAATACTCCTATTCACATAACCTTACTCCTCCGCCTTCCGCTTCATACCGGTGACAAGCTTCAGAACAGCACCCTTAAAACGGTTGCCCTCTTCGTTCGGCATTTCGCTTATTATTGAGAACAGAGAATTAAAATTATTCTGAACAGCATCAATATATACCATAGCCTTGGCAGAAGCGGTATCGGCAAGCGAGAGCCTCTTTTCAAGCTTCTCTTTTTCCGAATCCGCTAATTTCAGCGCCGCTTCACACTCTTCTTTGTTGCATAAATCTCTGAGCGTTTTGGACAGCAATTCACCTTGTGCCACCGTGTCACAAAGTGTGGAAGTTTCCGATAATTCTGTATTGGTTGGTTCTGCGGCAGAAGCAGCTTTCGGTATGCCATATGGACGTATATATTTCCCCTGCTCTATCAACTCCCCGATACGAGTTGCCGCCTTTGTCCATGTTAAGCGCATTTCTTTATTATCGGAACGAATATATATCCCGTCTGATCGAGCGTCTATATCTATTCCGTTACAGAAAGAACCTCGGGTTCGGTATTCGCTTTTAACACTTTTTATAAAATCCGCTTTCGATTCAGAGGTATAGCATTTTTTTATTCTGCCGGAATACCAACTCAACAATGCCGCATCAACAAAGCTTTGCTCAAAAGGCGGTTTCTCTGCCTGTTTTTCTTTTTCGCTCAAAATTGAAAAAATAAAATCAGCAGACAGCGTATTGTTTTTTGCACCCTCGTGTAAATCTATTGCTTGCATAAGAGTGGGTACTTTCCCCGTCTTACAAATACAATCAAACAAAAGATACTGCTGTTTTTCCGTTAAATTGGCAAGTGTTAAACCGACATTCATCCGCATAGTGAAAATCATATCTGACGGATTTGACTTTATTTTTTTCTCGCTGTTGTCAATCATTTCTAGGAAACGGTCAATTAAATTGGCAAGGCGCACATAACGATATACCTGTCGGATGCTTTCACCTGAATCTTGTGCGATTTGATTGGCGCTCCATGTCTCATTTGTCGGCGATGTATCGCCTATCCTTTTCCCCTGATGGCGTAAAGCTTCCATTTTCATACTGTAAGATTTAGCTTTTTCAGAGGGAAGAATATGCGGACGGTGCAAATTGGCGTCCACCATATAAACGGTAGCTTCATCGTCTGTCATCTGCTTGATGATAGCGGGTACACACACTAACCCTGCAAGCTCTGCCGCTTTGCAGCGCCTATGCCCTGATAAAAGCTGATAATGATATTCGTCCATCGGTCGAAGCATAACCGGTTCTTGTACGCCGTGGTCTCGGATGCTGTCTGTCAACTGCTGTAAATCTGCATCTTCAACGACCAAAAACGGATGATTCGGAAACGGTTTTATTTTACACAACGGAACAGATTCTACAACCGATTCACCCAGCTTCACGCCTATCGGCGGAGCAACGGGAGTGTTTACAGACGGAGCTGTAAAAGAAAGCTTGTCAGCCATTTTGCAAAACCTCCTTAGTTAATTGGTGATATGCATCCGCAACTTTGCCATTTGGCGAAAAAGAAAAGATACTTATTCCCTTGGACGCCATTTCCTGCGCACGAACGGAATAGGGAATATATGTATTAAACACAGGAATATTCATTTGCTCACCGCAATCGTGTAAATCCTGCATACCGTTTTTACCGAGCCGTGTACGCATATCTAACATTGTGATTAAAATGCCCTCTACTTTAAGCTGAGGATTGTAATAGGCTTTAATACTCTGAATATACTCCAAAATACTGCTGATACCCTCAACAGACATTGCGTCTACCTTAACTGGAATCAACACGCTGTCAGCAGCTGTTAATGCGTTTACAGGCAGTAAATCAAGCGACGGCGAACAGTCAATTAAAATATAATCGTAATCATTACGCAGGGGTTCAAGAACGGTTTGTAAAATACGCTCCCGTCCTGTAGGAACACCGACAAGAGAAAGGGCTGTATTTCGTAATTCTTTGTTTGCAGGGATATAATCAAAGCCCTCCGAATATTTTTGCACGGTAATCTGAGGATTTTTATCGCCCAGCATAACGGCGTGCATATAATCCGAAAGATATATTTTTTCAGACTGCGGCTTATGTGAAAGAGCAACCGTCGTCAGACTGCGTTGCGGATCGGCGTCAACAAGCAATACTCGCTTACCTGCCTTAGTCAAGCCTGCGCCGAGGTTCAGCGCCGTAGTTGTTTTTCCGACGCCGCCCTTTTCGTTTGCAATCGCAATAATTTTTGCCATTTTTATACATCCTTTCTTCTCGGAATAAGTCCCGGTAATATCACTTTATGACGCCGTGTCACAAAGTTTTTTATCCTCATTTTAAGCTTCCTTGTCTGTATAATATCTTTGCTGAAAATATAAATCACCGCGCATTTGCTCATAGACAAACAGCTTTTTGCGCAAATTATCCTTTGCTCCGGCGTTTTTGCAATTTTTAATACTCAGCTTGATTTTATTTATTGTTTCGTCAAGGCTTTCTATTTCTTTTTTATACAAACTTTTACACTCCCTTTTTTCTTATCCCTCGTCTGTAATCAGCACTCCTTCTAAAACTACAGTATTCAGATTTAAATCAAACCGTTGTATTATGTTAATTAACTTTCCTGATGACATAAGCGCATAAAAGGTTCGATTAAATTTCCCGTCCTCGGTAATTGAATATACTTTCAAGCATATCCCTCCTTTATTTTTAAAGCATAGCTTTAAACAAAACAATGTTGATTGTTCAGAGCCTATCACAGCGATTTATTTTCCGCAGATATTTTTCTTAATTCCGGCAAAGCAACAGAACATATCTTTTCAACGATGTGTTCTGCTTCTTCAAAAAAACGCAGGAATCAGTGCAAATCCGTATTTTTGTATTTTCAATCATGGACTCTTCTGCAACTGTCATTTTGAACACATCTCCTAAAAATTTATATGCTTTTTACAAATTGTCATATAATATTCTAAAATCTTAAGGAACTCGCATTAAATCTTCAACAGTTGTATGTAAAGATTGGGCGATACGGCGCAGCTCGCTTAAATGAAAATCAGAAGGATTATTTAAACGGTTATAGAGCGTTGCCAATGATATATCGGTATGTTTGGCGAGCTGTTCCTTTGAAACCGACCAAATTTCCATTTGCCGCTTTATATTGGCAATCAGATATGTATTCTGTTTTTGCTCCTCTGTTTGTTTTAATCTCGGCATATTCACCATTCCTACACTGCACTTAAAACATAACTATTTTTCTGCCTTTTCAAGTTCAAAAATACTATTAATATCAATATTAAATATTTCTGAAAGTTTGAATGCCAAAGACAAATCTAAGGTCTGTTTTCTATTCCCCTTTTCAATTTGACAATAATAACTTTCTGATATGTCAAGCTTATCTGCCATATCTCTTTGGGAAAAGTTTTTATTTTTCCTGAGCTTATATAAATAATTTCTCACATTGTTCACCTCTAACTTTGCATATTGTCAAGTTATATTCATATGATATAACGGTATTTGCAGTTTGTCAAGTGATTTTTAAAATTTCTTGACATATTGCAAAGATACATTTACTTTGCTATTTGTAAAGTTTATAATTTTTATAAGGGAGGTTAAATAAATGGATAACAAACTTTCTGTAATAAGAGAATTAAGAAAAAAGCGAAATCTATCTATGAAAGAATTAGGAAAACTAATTGGTGTTTCTGAGAGCACAATTTCCTTGTACGAAAATGGAAAAAGGCAACCTGATTATGAGACACTAATAAAGATTTCAAATTTTTTTGGTGTTTCGGTTGATTATTTGTTAGGACAAAAGAGCGATTCAACTAACCGTGATACAACATTTACAAATAATGAAAAGCGGTTAATAGAAAAATACCGCCTTTTAGACGATTACGGTCAAAAAGCGGTAAATCATATGCTAGACATTGAATTTGAGCGTTGTTCAGGCTTAGAGAATGAACAAGAGGCGCTTTATGTTGCACGTTCCGGTGAAAGAGGTACAATAAAAAAGTCAAAAGAAAAAATTGATGATACTCTCAGCAAGCTTAAGCCCGATACTTCTGAACAGTTTTAATATACTCCTCAAACTGTTCCTTTACTTGCCGTTCAAGCTGACTTATATAAAAACATCCATATCCCCGTTCTCTTAAAAACTGTTTATTACGTTCTTCCAAGAGCATAAGTCTTTCTAACCTAAATTCTGCTGCCGTTTTACTGATTGAACAGAATTGCATAATTTCTTCAACTGTAAACAGCTGTAGCTCATGCAGAACGCAGGAAGGCGCAAGCAGACGTGCGGCGAACATATTCGCAGCTGTTTCTTTAGGCGCATCTTTCTTATCAGGCTCATTGTTTCTTTCTGTATATACTGTTCCCGATTTTGCTTGAGAGAACCCTGTTTCAAGAATTATGTGTCCAAGCTCGTGCGCTAAAGTAAAACGAATACGAGTAGGTAACTTAGTATTGTCATAGAAAATCATATACCGATTTTTTTGAATTATGGTAAATCCGTCACTGCTTTTTGTCAAAGTATCTAATCCCAATCCTTTAATCGGGACGTAGTTATCCTGATATGTATATAACGGAATATCCAATTCGGCAAGTATTTTTGAAATTTTAACGGGTAATTCTTTTACTTTCATATCCAAAATTAGTTGCCAAACAGTATCACGGATTTCCGAATATCTTTTGTATGAAATTATCGGTTTCTTGTATCCTTTTTCCATCTTTATCACCTCAAACAAAATTTTAAAAGTGATATATCGAAAAAGTACACAAATATATTTTATACTATCTGTCAGCTGAAAAAATTATTAACATCAATTCTATTTCAAAATTTTCACTTTATGACACCGTGTCACAAAGTCAGAAAGGATAAAAAATATGGCAACTGCAAAAAAACTGCCGAGCGGTAATTACCGAGTTCGTGTGCATATCGGCAACGGAAAGTATAAGTCTTTTACAGCTGAAAAGAAATCTGACGCCGAATATGCAGCGAATCTCTACTTACAAACCTATAAAGACAAAAAATCGCCGACAAAAATGACTGTCGGTGAAGCGATTGACCAATATATCGAAAGCAAAAGTAATATTTTATCCCCTTCTACAATTCGTGGATATAGGACTATGCGAAAAAATTACTTAAAAAGCATTATAGATAAACCAATAATGAAATTAACTATAACCGATGTTCAAACAGCGATTAACGAAGAAGCTCGTACTCACTCGGCTAAAAGTATAAGAAATATATACGGACTATTGTCGGCATCTTTGAAAGGACATTCTATCAGCTTTGATATTGTGTTGCCACAGAAAGATAAAAAACGAATTATAATTCCAAATGAAAATGAAATTAATCAGCTCTTCAAATATGCTGAAGGAAAAGAAATTGAACTTCCAATTATCCTTTCTGCCTGTTTAGGATTACGGCGAGGAGAAATAGCTCCGCTTAATTATGATGATATTGATTTTCAGAACAAAACACTTACTGTTTCTAAATCTATGGTGTTAAACAGTGAAGGACAATGGATCGTTAAAGCTCCGAAAACTTATACAAGCAACCGTACAATTAAGGTTTATGATTTCATAATAGAAAAAATAAAGGATAGGAAAGAAAAAGAATTACCTTTAATTTCTCTTACTCCTAACCAAATAAGTAATGAATTCTCCAATGCTTTAAATCATCTCGGATTACCTCACTTCAGATTTCACGACCTGCGTCATTATAATGCTTCTGTAATGTTATCTTTAAATATTCCTGATAAGTATGCAATGGAGCGTTTGGGACACGCTACAAACAATATGTTAAAAACTGTTTATCAGCATACTATGAAAGAAAAAGAGGACGGAATTGATGCAACTTTAAATAATTATTTCTCAACGACATATAATAAAGAATAATTTACGATTTTTCCGTGTCATATTTTCGTGTCATAAATGTTTCTAAATAATTAAAAACAGGTCTAAAAATCTAAAAAATTTTCTAATTTTTTAGAAACACAAAAGCATTATAAATCTTGATAATAAAGGAAAAACCTTGTATTCATTGAAAATACAAGGTTTTTCCTTTTGGAGCGGGTGATGGGAATCGAACCCACACAGCCAGCTTGGAAGGCTGGAATTCTAACCATTGAACTACACCCGCAGTTTCAACGGCATTTATATTACCAAAAAAGCGGACGAATGTCAAGGGGAAATCAATTTTTTGAGTTTCCCCATTTTTTGTTTCAGACGGGAAATGCAAAAGAAACAAATAAAAAGACAGAAAAAGGCAACAAAAAAGCAAATTCACCAAAAAAATGTTATAAAAAATGTTATAATTAAATAAAGAAAACAAACCATACCAAGGGGCGCTTTTGCATAACCGATTATAACAGATCGGGATATGAAATTAAAATAGATATTTTTAAATTTTCCGAAAAGATCTCAAAAAATTTGAAAAAGCCGAAATTTAAGTTCGTAACGCAGACGGTTTACGGCATTTCATCCAATAACAGAGTAACACAGCGTTATAAGCTTTGTTACGGCGCATATAATTAATTTCCGCAGATGTGTAACCTGCGCGCTTCAAACGGTGTTTATAAATGTAAGGATAGGGTATTTTTTATTGATTTTATAGACGGAAATCGTCTTATAACTTCTTGTAATTGCTTATAGAGGTATGGAAGAAGCCTGTATTTAAAAGGCTTTTCATATTCTCGCTTGCATCTTCTCATATCGCTGCATAAGCTGGCTTTGTAAAGTCGGGCACTATTTCAGCACCGCAAATAAGACGATACACAGAAGCACAGGGCGATGTTATCACTCCCACAAAAGTAATTTAGGACAACCTCATTTTACGCTTTTGTATGGATGGTATTTCCTTATAATATTTGTCCGTATTATTTTATATTAACATAAGAAATCCGGACACCAAGACATCGAAATTTCGGATTGTTCTCACAACGATAAAGTGCTGAAAATATAACCATCATGCGGTTTTAGGTCATTCTATACATCAGAATTCTGAATTGCTTTCTACTATTTTTATATAAGGATAAGGAGATGACGTTTATGGATGACGGCAAAATTGTCGAGTTGTATTTAGCCCGCGATGAGGATGCTATTAAACAAACCGCCGATAAATTCGGTTATCGGCTTCGCTCTTTGGCAAACAGTATTGTAAATGATTGGCAAACCGCCGAGGAATGTGAAAACGATACATATATTAAAGCATGGAACTCGATCCCTCCGCATGAGCCGAAAAATTATCTGTTTGCTTTCCTCTGCAAAATCACAAGGCATATTTCTCTTAATGTCTGCCGTGACAGAAGCCGTCTTAAGCGCAGTGCGTTTATATGTGAGCTAAGCACGGAAATGGAGCAGTGCATTCCCTCCCCCGACGACACCGAGTGCCTTATAGACGATATGGTTTTTAAAGAAGCGCTCAACAATTATCTCGGTACTCTTAATGAGGAAAAGCGAAATATCTTTTTGCGTCGGTATTGGTATTTGGACTCCGTTGCCGATATCTCCGAGCGCTTTTCAATATCGGAGAGCAAGGTTAAAACTACGCTTTTTCGATGCCGTAACGGACTTCGGGAATATCTCGAAAAGGAGGGGTACACATTATGAGAGGAAGCGAATTGTTAGATAAAATGGAACTCACCGACCTTAAGTATGTTGAAGCCGCAGACAAGACGCCGAAAAAGAAAAGAAAAAGCCGGGCTAAGTGGGCAGCGGCGGCCGCATGCTTTGGGAGCATGATTATTATCGGCTCTTTATTATATAAAAACAGCGTAAACATCAAACCGCTTTTCCCAACAGAGGGGTTTGAGAGCGAATACAGCACTGTCGGCGAAGCCGACGTTATCTTGCCTTGGGAATACAGAACACTTCCCGAAAAATATTCATCCGTTATTTTTAACGGACAAAAATACAATTTAAGCGACAGACCTGTTGACGCTTCGTTGATAGGGAACTCTCTCGGCACATGTAATGCGAGCGGTTACGATTCATTTACGGAAGAAACCCATCAAATATCTGTTGAGGTTTTTGAAATCGACGGTGTTTCAAAGGAATATATCGTTGCTGTCAGGTTAGGTGATGAATACTACCCTGCCGAAGCATACAATTCCGCTCCTCCCGACAATCTCGGAGAAATGCTGGACGCTTACAGTCTTGAAAAATATGTAAGCTTTAACCGCTTTACGTTAACTGATAACGGAATCGATAAAGGCGAATTTATCCTTCGGGACGACGCCTATATTTGGGAAATTCTAAACAGCTGCAGAGACGCAGAATATATAAATGAGGATGCTGACGGCAAGCGGAAATATTTTGACGGAAAGCAGATAGACTTTTATCTTACCTCTGACGCTCTCGGCTTATATAATATGAGCTTCGGAGTAACGGCTGACGGATATATTCGGACAAATGCCTTTGGCTGCGAATATTCGTTTAAAATAGGTAAGGACGCCGCAAAAAAGATTATTTCATACGCAACAAAAAACAGTACTGAAACCGAAGCCGAAGCCGAGCCTTAGACAAATTATGCTGCGGGTACTGTAACATACCGTTTAATCCGAACTTTAAATATCAATACGTTTTTCTTCACCCAAATAAAGGGAATAGAGCAGAGTTTCTTTAACCCTGACGCCGAAGGACTGCTCAGCGGCGATTTTGTAAATTTCAAGCTGACGGAGATAACGGTTAACAAGCTCGTCCGCGCTTTTTACCCTGTCGGTCTTATAGTCAAGCACAACAAGCTCGCCGTCCTCGAAAAACGCGCAGTCTATAACGCCCTGAATAAGCACCCTCTCATCGGAAAAATCCGTTTCAAGCTCGGGATTGGCAAAGCTCAGCGGAACGTAAACCGTAAATTTTCTTTCGCGCATTACCTTTTCGGAGTTTTCTATTCTTGCATAAAGAGAACTGTTAAAAAAGCCCGTAACATAATCCTTTGGGATAGCCGCCGCCTGCTCGGGCGTTAATTTGCGCGTATTGACAAGCCTTTCTCTCTCATCTTCAAAGCTTTCTTTTGCCGCTTTAAAATCACAGACCTCCATAAACCTGTGAACGGCAGTTCCCCTGCCCGCCGCGGTAAGCCCCGAGCTTTCCGCAAACGACGGAACGGCGCAGGCGAAGAAATCGGCGTTTACCGATGCTTCGTTAAAGGAAGAAGCCGATTTCTTTGTCGCGCAGAAGGCAAGCTCACCGTAAGGATATTTATACTCCGTTCTTTTCCTGATTTCCTCCGTTATTTTTTCATCGGCTTTCGGTTCTGCGTTCATTCCGCGAGCTTCGGGTTCTTGTGTTTCAAAGCCGTCGTAAATCAAATTTATATCCAACGGAAAATCCGATGTTAAATCATATTCTCCCGCATATCCTGCCGCTTTTCTCAGTTCGGACGCATCGGGATGGCGCATAAAAGCCGTCAGTAATAGCGATATAAGCGACGGAGCTTTCTCGACAGAAACCGAATGAATTTCATCGCCGACGCAGTCTGCCGCCGCTGACGCCGCCGCCTTGTCAATATCCGTTACCGCTGCGGTCATAATGAGTTTTTCTTTAGCCCTTGTCATGGCGACGTAAAGTATTCTAAGCTCCTCAGAGCAGTCGCTCAGCGTACAGAGAGTTTTTGAAGCCTCATACTGAACGGTATTATATTTTTTAAAGTTCTTCTTATCGCATACCTTGAGCCCGACGCCTGTTTTTTCGTGGATTACAAGGCTGTCGGTAATGCTTCTTCCGGTTCTGCCGAGGTCCGAGAGAATAACAACGGGAAATTCAAGCCCCTTGCTTTTATGAACGGTCATTATTCTGACAACGTCGGCATATTCCGAGGCGGAGCCCGCTTTTTTTAAGTCGCTTTCATTTTCCCTGAGCCTGTTTATATAGCGTATAAACCCCGAAAGACCCGATTTGCCGCAGTTCTCATAATCCTGCGCATATTTAACGAGCATCATAAGATTAAGCTTCCTTATTTCGCCGTTTTTCAAAGCCGAAATGATTGAAAGGTATCCGCTTTCCTCGTATATTGTTTCTATCAGGCTCTGCGTATCAAGCACGGTGCTTAAACGCTTAAATTCGTTATACTGATTTAAGAACAGCTTTGCCTTCGGCAGTTCGCATTTCATAACCGCGTAATAGAGCTTTGCGCTTCTTTCGGCAATTCGTATTTTTGCTATATCATCCGCAGTAAAGCCGAAAATCGGAGACATTAAAACGCATAAAAGCGGAACATCCTGAAGAGGGTTGTCAAGAATATCGAGAAAGGACAGAATAACGGAGACCTCAGTGTTCTCAAAAAAGCCCTGCGATTCCTCAAAATAAGTCGGTATATCCCTGCGTTTTAATATTTCGCACAGCTCCGAGCCGATTTTTTTAGTCCTGATAAGGACGCATATATCTCTGTAAGACAGGGGCTTTTGAGAGCCGTCCTTTTGCTTAACGGTCATCCCCGAGGATAAAAGGCTTTCTATTCTGTCGGCAATAAATACCGTTTCCGAATAACCCTCGGGCATTTCTTTTTTATTTAAAACGTCAATTTCAACGGGAGATTCGTCTGTTTGCCCGTATTCGGCGCCCGACTTTAACGCCTGCTTACCGTCATAAACCATATCGCCCGTACGCACGGACATAAGCTTTTTAAAGACGTAATTAACCGAGTCGAGAACGCCCTTGCGGCTTCGGAAATTTTTATCAAGGCTTACGCACATAGGGTATTTTCCCTCGGATTTATTCCAAAGCTCTGTTCTGCCGAGAAAAACCGAAGGCATAGCGAGCCTGAACCTGTAAATACTCTGCTTTACATCGCCTACCAAAAAAAGATTGCTCATGTCATCGGAAATCGCACAGAAAACAGCGTCCTGCGCCTCATTTGTGTCCTGATACTCGTCTATTAAAATCTCGTCGTATTTTTGTCTTAATTCAAGCGCGGTATCGGTAGGCTTTGAATTTTCATCGATTAAAAGCTTCAGCGCAAGATGCTCGATGTCGTTAAAATCATAGGCGTTTTGCTCCTGTTTTTTTTCCGAAATCTTTTTTTGATAGCAGAAAACAAGCTCAATCAGTTTCTTTACGACCGGATTGAGAAATTTTACATCCTGCGTATATTCGGCTTCGTTTGCAGGCACAGAAAGATAAAGCTTTGAAACAATATCCTTTGCCTTGTTCCTCAAGGCTTGGGAATAAATTTTTTCGTATGAATCCTTATATTCGTTTCTGATTGTCGGGAAACGCGCGAAGCTGACGCTGCCGAGCGCTTCAACGAGATTGTTCCATTCGCTTTTTTTACAGATTTCAAGAAGCGCGTCAGCCTGATTTGCTTCATCAATTAAAACAGCTCTGATGCTTTCAAGCTCATCAATACCGCTTACAAGCTCCCTCGCATTTGAAAGGAGCTGTTTTGCGCAGCCGAGATAATCCGATACCTTTGTAAGAATTACCTTGCCGAACTCCGTGTCCTGCGGTTTATCCTCACCCTGATAGCCGCGCAAAATGCCGTTCAGCCACTTTTCGGGCTCGGGATAGGCGGACGAATATCTGCTGAGAGTTTTTATAACCTCAACGAGGTTATCGTCTGACCTGTCACACCCTAAAACGTCAAGAAGCGTTTTAAAATCCTCGCTCGGATTATCGTAGTATTCCTCAAGCACCTCCTCGGCAGCCTCGTTTGTGAGAAGCGCGATTTCGCCGCTGTTAAGTATTCTGTAATCGGGAGAAATGCCGAGCACATGAAAATTATCCTTAACAAGATTATTGAAGAACTGATCCATAGTGCAGATTTCCGCAAAGGGAAGCATCATAAGCTGGGTTTTCAGAAATCTGTTTTCGGGGTGCAGGCTAATCTCCTTTTTTATAGCCGCCGTCAGCTTTAAGCGCATTTCGTTTGCGGCGGCGCGGGTAAAGGTAACAACCAAAAGCCTGTCGACGCCGCACGGACGCTCCGAACTGCAAATACGGTTGATTATTCTCTCGACAAGAACGGCAGTCTTGCCTGAGCCTGCGGCGGCGGAAACGATCATACTGCCGCCGAGCGAATTTATGACGGTTTTCTGTTCGTCAGTCCATTTTACGTCAGCCAATTTCATCTTCCTCCCCGTCAAGAATTTTTAAAACCTCATCGTTTTTAAGCTTCGGAATTTCACGAAGCCTGTCGCCGGTTTCATACCCGCATACCGAACGGTAGACGCACCATTTACAGGCTTCCTCCCCTGCGGGAAGAACGGGAATAAGCCCCGACTGTAAATTAACGACCATCGTTTTTAAAAGCCCGTCCACCCTTTTATGAAGCTTATTAAATTCCTCCGCGGTG
Organism: uncultured Eubacteriales bacterium; assembly: GCA_964557975.1. Taxonomy (GTDB): domain Bacteria; phylum Bacillota; class Clostridia; order Oscillospirales; family Acutalibacteraceae; genus Fimenecus. Next base: position 8,983 of record CAZLCG010000027.1, on the reverse strand, counting down.
ATTAAGCTGCCCTTTACAATGCCGTCCGAATTTGCCGAAACGGGAATAAAAACCCCGCCTATGTCCTTTTCCATACCCTCAATTACTGTCATATCGTTTAACACAATGCCGTTCATACGGTTGCTCTTTAGACGTTTTTTATCTATTTCCTGCTGAGTAGCGTTTCTGCCGAGGTCGGCGGCTTCGGGCTTGGCCGACATATACAGCACTCCGCTCGGTATAATATCGCCGTATTTGCTTGCGCCGTTTTTCTCAATTGCAAAAAGATATATAAGCATTTGAGCGCTTAATCCCTCAATTACGTCATAAAGATTAAAGGTCTTTCCGCCCGACTTGTAATCGACGACCCTGAGATATTTTTTACCGTCCTTTTCCATTGTGTCAACCCTGTCTACCGAGCCGCTGATTTTAAGAGAAGAACCGTTGGAAAGCGTTAATTCGTAAGGCATAATCTCGCCGTCGTTACCGATTGAAAGCTCAAAATCAACAGGTGTAAACTCACTTGATTTAAACTCCTCAATCATTCTTTTAAGAATGGAAAAGGTCTGCAGGCTTATCGTTTCATAGTGCTTTATAAAGCGCTTTGATTTATTCTCGCCGCCGCCCATATTTTCGTTTAGATAAATTTTAAGTATTTTGTCAATTTCTTTTGAAAGCTCCCCGTCGGGCATTTCCAGCAGTTCCTTTTTTGAAAAGCCTGAGAGCATTTTTTCAAACACAAAATGTATTATGCTTCCGCTCAAAGCGGCGTCAATCTGCGCCTCTTTTCGGGGCTCGGCCTTAATGCCGTAACGGCAGAAATACTGAAACGGGCATTTATAATACGTCTCCGCCTTGGAAGCGGAAAGATACATATTTTTGCCGAAAAGCTCAGTTGCGGTTTCGGCGCTTTTAATTGACTGCGGCGCTTTTTCGACCGCCTTTTTTAAAGCCGACAGCCTGCCCTCATATTCGCTGTCCGACTTAAAAAATTCCTCGGCGGCTGCGGCGAAGGCGTTTTTTTCGCAGTAATTTTTCGCAAGCATTTCAAATGCGGACTGCTTGCTTTCAACTCTGTCTATTGCGGAAATATTTTCAAACGCCGTGCAGTCCGCATTCGGGAAAATTTCCGTAATTTCCGTTACGATTTCGGACGGCATAAGGCTCTCGCCCGATTCGTCCGACGCGGAATAGGTTACGAACAGCTTTTCGCAAGCGGTTGTTACAGCATGGTAGGCAAAGAACCTTTCCTCAGTCAGCTTATACTCGGCGGTATTGGCAAGCTCTATGCCGTTTTCTCTTAAAAATATTCTCTCTGTGTCGTTCAAAAGCCCCTTTGTCGACGGCATAAGCGGAAAGACCTCCGCATTCGCGCCCACAATAAACACATACTTTTTTCCGCCCGTGCGCGTTCTGTCTGCCGCGCCTATTGTGACGCTGTCAAGCCCCTGCGGAACAGTGCCTATATCGCTTGCAAAAAGCAGAGTGTTAAAAAGCTCTCTGTAACGCTTAACGCTTATATTTGAGCCGACCGACGAACGGTAAAGCTTGTCGAGCATATCAATAACAAGCGTCCATACCGTATCCTGTTCCTCGTAAAGCGCGTCCTTACCGTCCGACAAAAGCGACAAAGCAAGGTCTTTAAGCCTTTGCCTGACATTTGATTTTACTAAAAAAGAATATAACGCCTCGGTTTTCTTTTCGCCCCGAGCCTCGGAAAAATCACGTCTGAACGCCAAAACGGGCTCGACGGCTTTTTTTCGGTATTCGTTTAACTTTTGAAGCGTTATGCTGTCGAAATCGTTAAACGGTGTGCCGAAGCCCCTCGGATTTTCGGTAAAATCCTTCTGCCAGCCCGAAGCGCTTATTTTCCACATCAAGGCATAATTTTCAAGCTCTGCTATCTCTGTTTCCGAAAGAGATGAAAGCCCCGATTTAAGGTGGCGCATAAGGACGTCCGTCGAGACGCCTTCGACAGCCGCCTCAAGCAGAGTGTTTATGAATATAACAAGCGGCTGAGTATTAACGGGCTGGCGTTTATCCTCAAAAAACGGCACGCCGAACTTGCGGAAAGCCGCGGTGAGTTTTCTGTCGTAGGTATCCTTTTTGCGCTCAAATACAATAATATCCCTGCATCTTGCTTTTCCCTCACGCAGAAGTTTTTTAACTGTAAGCGCGACAAATTCACATTCATCCGTTCCTGTCGGCGCAGAACAGATTTTTATTGATTCGGGTTTGCAGTCAAAAGAGCTTTTGCCGTCCGCAAATATATTTTCTTCAAGTATCGAAAGATACTTTTCACGCTTATTTTCGCAGGGCTTCAGAATTACGGGCTTCGCTGTACCGACATTGTTTTTTCGGGCAAGATTTTTCAGCGTCTCAATTTGCTTTTCAACATTTGAAAAGACCGAAAGACCTTCCGTTTTAACCCCGTCGGTGCAGAAGGTGAAGTACACGTTATCGCTCTGCCTTATAATCTTTTCAATAACATAAAGCTCCTGCTTTGTAAAACGGGTAAAGGCATCTATAACGACCGTTCTGTTTTCAAACCAGCAATAACCGTCAAGCGCCGAGCAAAGCAGGGTCAGCGCGTCGTTGCTGTCGTAATATGAATTATCTATTATCGAATTATATAAAGAGATGATTAAAGAAAGCTCGGACAGCTTGCTTTTTAAAGAGGACTGCTTCATCGAGTCGGCGAAATTTTTAAGCTCGTCCGCCTGAACGCCGCACTGCTTGATTTCGGTAGCAAAAGAGATAAGCTCCTCGGTCAGAGCGGGACGGGACGAATATTTTTTAAAGACCTCAAGCCTGCCCTCAAGAGCGTCAAGCGCGAGGCTCATGCTTAAAATCCGCACGCCGTCGTCAACAGGAGGCTTAACGCTGTTTTTACCGCACTGCTCGAGTATGATCTCGGCAAGCCTTGAAAGGCTTAAAACATCAAGCCTCTGCATACCGTCCGCGCCGACCTTTTCGAGCATTGCTTTTTCCGTTTCGTAGGAAAACTGTTCGGGCACGATAATAACATATCCGCTGCCGCCCGACCTTACGCCGTCTGCGACCAGATTTCTTACATATTCCGTTTTACCGCTTAGATTTCTGCCGAGGACAAAATTCAGCATTACTCCGCCCCTTTATTTTTTTAAAGAATACAGGACCGCGCCGTGAGGTCTTACAACAGCCGATACGGTATCGCCTATCCTGCCGACGTCCTTCCCCGCCCACAGATCGCGAAGCTCGTATTCTCCTGAAAGACCGAGCGCGGAAAAAGAAACCGAAACCGTTTTTTCTGCTTCGCCCGTGTTAAACAGTGCAACAACGGGACAGCCGTCATTACTCTCGGTCTGCCATACGACGGCGTTATCCTTATTATAAACGGGGCGCGCGCCGTGTGAATGTTGGTTAATATCCAAAACCTCGTCATTGGTTATAAGAGACAAGGTCCATTCGTCGTTATTGCGAAGCTCTCCGCCGAAGAAAAGCGGCGAACGGAAAACCGACCATAAGGTCATCATGGTAATCTGTTCATCCCTTGTGAACTGCGTCATTCTGTCACGCGAACCGTGGCAGGCTCCGTTCCTCGAAAGGTTGCCCAAAGGCAGCATATCGCAATCGGGAAAACAGCCGTCCTTAACATAGGGATACCATTTTTCGGTTTTTGAAAACATATCGTAAAGCTTGTTCCAATCGTCCCAAAAGTCGCCCGTCATACGCCACATATTCGCGTTCGCGCTCAGATGCTCGGCTTCTTCAACCTGCGCAGGTCCGGGCGAAAGGCTCAGAACCATATCCCTGCCGCACCTGTCAATCGCCTTGCGGATTGCCTCAACCTCAGCCCTTGCGGAATAAGGATTGTGCGGCTGAAATTCCGTATTGGCAATGTCGTCGACCTTTACAAAATCAACGCCCCATTCGGCGTACATCCCGAAAAGAGAATCATAGTATTCCTGCGCGCCCCTTTTGGAACAGTCAACGCCGTACATATCGGTATTCCACGGACAAACCGAGAAATGATGGGCAATCTGCCTTGCGGTAACGTCCGTACCTAAAATTTTTGTATTGCGGTGAACAGCCTGCCTCGGTATTCCCCGCATTATATGAATACCGAACTTTAAGCCCATGCCGTGGATTCTGTCGGCAATACTCTTAAACCCTCTGCCGTCGGAAGCGGAGGGGAAACGGTTGACTGCGGGGATAAGTCTTGAATACTCATCCATACAAAGCTCCGTAAAATTATTGTAATCGTTATCCTTGGCGTTCGGCTCATACCATTGAATATCGCAGACAACATACTGCCAGCCATACTGCTTTAAATTATCGCGCATATACTCGGCGTTGCCGATTAACTGCTCCTCATTGACAGCCGCGCCGTAGCAGTCCCAGCTGTTCCAGCCCATAGGCGGGGTTAACGCAACGGAATTTTTATCGTTCATTAAAATTCTCCTTATTTAAAATATATTGAAATTTTATCACGAAACACAGTAAAAAACAACGATAAAAACCAAGTTAAATACCGTTTTCGGGACTTAAATTAAAGATAATTTAAAATTGATATTTTTTGATGTGTTTTAAACAGGATATTTGCTTTCAAAAATGCCTTTTTACTCTGTATTTTTCATAACAAAAAAGGACGGCGAAAAGCCGTCCGAAATATATTGTTTACCTTACCGATATGTTTTTGCCCCGTAAATAATCCTTCAAAGTTTCAATCGGGATTTCGTTAAAATGAAAAAGAGAAGCCGCCAAAACAGCGTCCGCCTTACCGACGGTAAAAGCGTCATAGAAATGCTCCAACGCGCCCGCACCGCCCGAAGCGATAACGGGAATGCCCACGCTTTCGGAAACCGCGCGGGTAAGCTCCAAATCATAGCCCTTTTTCTGCCCGTCGCAGTCCATACTCGTAAGCAGGATTTCGCCCGCTCCCCTTTTCGCCGCCTCCTTTGCCCATTTGACCGCGTCGATACCCGTAGGGATCCTGCCGCCGTTAAGATAAACCTCCCAGCCGCCGTCCCTGCGTTTGGCGTCAATTGCGCACACAACGCACTGACTGCCGAATTTATAAGCCGCGTCGTTTATTAAATCGGGATTTCTGACCGCCGCGGAATTTACCGAAATCTTATCCGCCCCCGCGCGCAGAAGCTCCTTGAAATCATCAGTCGTGTGGATTCCTCCGCCGACGGTAAACGGAATAAAAATTGAATTTGCAACCTTTGTCACAATGTCAACCATAGTTCCCCTGCCCTCGTGCGTGGCGGTAATATCGAGAAGCACCAATTCGTCAGCGCCCTTTTTATCGTATTCTACAGCGCACTCCACAGGGTCGCCCGCGTCTCTTAAATTAACAAAGCTTACGCCCTTGACCACTCTGCCGTTTTTAACGTCAAGGCAGGGAATGATTCTTTTAGCATACATATCAATTTACCCCCTGCATTTCGGCAAAATTCCTTAAAATCCGCAAGCCGACCTCTCCGCTTTTTTCGGGGTGAAACTGCGTAGCGTACAAATTTATTTCGGGAACCGAAACCGCCGAATGAAAATCTATTCCGTAATTTGTAACAGCCCCGACCTCGTTTTCATTTTCGGCGTTTAAATAATAAGAATGGACAAAATAGACATACGATTCTTGCGGAACGTTTAAAAAAAGCCTTCCGCCGTTCTTTATATCAACGGAATTCCAGCCGATATGCGGAATCTTGAGCCCCAAATCATTGGGAAATCTTTTAATTTCTCCCTTTAAAAGACCCAAGCCCTTTGCATCGGGACTTTCCTGCGAACGCTCAAAAAGAAGCTGTAAGCCGAGGCATATGCCTAAAAACGGCTTTTCGGATAAAGCAAAAGCCTTAACCGCATTTTCAAGTCCGGAGCTGCGAAGGCACTGCGCGGCGTCGCCGAACGAGCCGACGCCCGGAAGGATCACAGCGTCTGCGCTTTCGATTTCCGCACAGTCGCTCGATATTATATTTTGAGCGCCGATAAAATCAAGAGCCTTTTTAACGCTCTGCAAATTCCCCGCGCCGTAGTCGATAATCGCAATCATACGTTTCTCCGTTAAATAAAATCGTATATTTTAAAATAAAAAATTCAGACAGCACAACCGAAATACATAAATTAAATAAAACGATTGCACCTATTGTATCGCCTGATAATTTTATCACACTACGGGTATATTGGCAAGCGGTTTTTATATAGAAGTAACGCTTTTAATTTTTCTTTTTATTAATAAGCGTATCCTCACTTCAATTTTATTTTTCCTATAAATTCGTATGTTCCGAACTCAATCACTTTAATTCGGTACTGACAAATCACAGAACCGTCCCTTAATTTATATGCCTGACAGACAGCCCGTTTTGCTTAAAGCTGTCAATACACAGCGCCGTTTCCCGTATTTTATCTGTATTTTCACCGTCATAAATACAGCTCAATTTCACTTTCGTAAAATTGCTCCTGAAAGTGTACCGCTTTTGCAATTTCCTCTTTCGTAAAAGTCTTGCCTTCGGGCGCGGCGACAAGCTTATCTTCAACATCGTTAAGCCGATGAACAATTCCGATAATACGAGCCGTATATTCCTCAACGGGAGAATCCACGCCGAGCAGATAAACATCAAGCTCCTCGCCGTCGCCGCCTATAACATTCGGTATAAATCCGTAATTTACGGGATATATAATATCCGCGTGTTTTGGGTGTATGCTGTTAACAGGTCGGTCGATTTTAATATGAACAGTCTTGCCGAGATAAGAATTGACAAGCGCTTTTCTTAAAGTATATACAATAAAATCGCGCTTGCCGTTCAGGTATTTTTCTCTGCCGCCGTCAATGGGAGCTTGCTTTGCAAGAGATACTTTTAAACTCTCATACTCTTTTGCGACTGAGGGCTTGCTGTTGAGATAATCTCTGAAATTTATGTAATCCGTCCAATCCATACTGTCGGTTAAAACGACGTGGATAAAATGCGTTTGCAAATCCCCCGAGCCGTCATAGAAGCTTCCGCAGGCAAACAGCAATTGATTTCCAAGGGATGACTGTGCATTCGGACGGTAGTAAAACCCTTCAGCTTTGAGTTCCTTTTCAAACGCAAGGATGTCGTCAAAATTATCGACTGCAAGCGCAATATCAATTATGGGCTTTGCCTTTATTGACGGGATTGAAGTTGAACCCACATGCTGAATATCTTTAATAACAGAACCCAATATACTTTTTAAACGGTCGATTGTATTCTGAGCTTCAATCTCCCATTCTTTTTCGTGTTCGCAAAGCTGAACTGTTCCATGTTTTAATCCTATCATTCTTTCGCCCCCAAACGGCATTATACCCGTTGCAGATAATTTTCTACAATAATACTATACCATTTCTATTTGATTAAATCAAATAGAAAAAACAGGTCGCTCAGTGAGTGGATTTTAACGTATTTTACGGTGTTTGTGATGAGGTTGTAAAGTTCAAGCGGTTTTCTCAACAGGGCAACTTTATCAGTGATATAAACATTGCCAAGCTGCTTGAAGTCCCGTTTGAAATTACTGATTTCCATTCAGTTTACCTCTTTTCAAAGCATAAAAATACCGCTGACGGCAAAAGCCCCCAACGGTTAAATTATTGAGAAAATAAAAACAGGGCGCATTTCTGCACCCTGAGCAAACGTCCGGATTTCAACCGGAGCTACGGCTATCACCGTGTACTCACCCTATACTACTATTTGCTTTTTTTATTATACCACGCTTTCAGAACATTATCAACCATTTTGCGCTCTTTTGTTGATAACCCGGTTGTACCTTTGAAACCGTCATTCTCATTATGTTCATAGCCGTGGTGAACATGAGGGCTTATGCCCTTATGGGGTTTATCTAAACCAATAGTCTTGTTACGCTTGTTCTGCGTATCATAATATGAAATAAACTTAGGCACATCAGCCGCATTAACGGTAACATACACACGCCCTTTTGTCATTGTTTCAAGGGGCGCTGCAGCGCTGCCGTCATTGTGTTTAACAAACTTGATATTGCCAACCGTCAATAAAGACTTGTATTCTGTTCCGTAGGGCTTACCGCTGTCGGACATTCCGCTTGAAGCGCCTCTGCCGCCCATATAAATACCTCACTTATTACGGAATTTCTCTTGATAGGCGGCAAGCCTCACAATATTTCCTATGCACTCATCCAGCACTTTGCCGTAAAAATATATCAGTGAGGGCTGAAGCCTTACAAGCATTTCATTGTAGCCTTGCATAAACAGTAAACGGCTTTCCTTATTCAGCTGTGTTCCAACAGAGGACACATCAACCGCACCGCATTTACTCAATTTTTCTTGTTTTTTACAGACTGAGGCCACTCACTGAGTGGCTTTGAGTGTATTTTTGGGCGTTTTTTTGCTCTTTTTTGTACTTTTTGTTTTCAAAAAAGAGCAGAAAATCAAAAAAACAAAACGCCCGAAAGCCTGATATATCAAGACTTTTGAGCGTTTTACCTTATGGTGAGCCACCGGAGATTCGAACTCCGGACACCTTGATTAAAAGTCAAGTGCTCTGCCAACTGAGCTAGTGGCTCATATATTTAAGCGAGAAACCGCTTAAATATGTTATGTGATTTTCGGCATTTTATTAAACAAACAATAAAACAACCGTTGCAACAAGAACAAGCAAGAAGAAGAAAATCCCAAAATACTTTGTGAATCTTTCAAGCTTTGCTTCGATTGTTCTGCCCTTATTCTTTCCGAAGAAGGTATCTGCTGCGCCTGAGATTGCCCCCGAAAGACCGGCTTCGCGGCTCTGCTGCATAAGCACAACAACTATAATTATAATTGATGATAGTATAAGCAATACGCCAAGGATTATTTCCAATGCTGACATTCTTCCAACCTCCGTTCATTCAGGCCAAATTTTCAACGCCCGAACATTCTACCATAACCATCCGCAAAAAGCAATAGTTTTTTAAAAAAATTGACGAAAAATTATCTGAGAGTAAATTCTCAAAGTAAATGCAACAGTAGAATTTGCGGTTGCATTTAGTGTGA
>CAZLCG010000026.1:0-24825 GCA_964557975.1 uncultured Eubacteriales bacterium | reverse complement strand
ATTGTCTGAGACCTCCTTTTCTCAGACTTAATGCTACCACAAAATTCTTCTCACATTAAATGCAACCGCAAATTCTACTGTTGCATTTACTTTGAGAATTTACTCCTACAATTAAAAGGCTCTTTTATTAAAAAATCCTCTTGACAAAACGCGGTAATTTTCATATAATAAAGCAAATAAAAACATCGCCTGTAAAAAACTGTGAAGGAAACAAGACGGATACGGCGGTTTAAGAGAGTTGCCGTTCGGTGCAAGGCAATACAAAGTATCCGCGTATAGCTCATTCCGGAGTTGCTTAGCTGAAATCATAGGTTAAGTCGGTTGACCCCGTTATCGGTACGAACCTTGTTGGAGGTTTAGAGGGCAGCCTTGCGGCTGCTGAATTAGGGTGGTACAGCGTGGATTTATCTTCGCCCCTTATTTTACTTTAGCGGTAAAACAGGGGGCGTTTTTATTTTGATTTTGAATTTTTAAGGAGAAAAATGAAATGAAAACAGACAAGTATTTTCCGTTTGAGCCGATTGATCTTCATGACAGAACATGGCCCGATAAGACAATCACCAAAGCTCCCGTTTGGTGCTCGGTTGATTTAAGAGACGGCAATCAGGCGCTCATTGACCCGATGAACTTACAGGAAAAAATTGAAATGTTCCAAATGCTCGTCGGCATCGGTATTAAGGAAATTGAGGTCGGCTTTCCGTCGGCAAGCGAAACGGAATATGAAATTTTAAGAACGCTTATCGAGGGCGGGTATATCCCCGACGATGTAACCGTTCAGGTGCTTGTTCAGAGCCGCGAGCATCTTATTAAAAAGACCTTTGAAGCGGTTAAGGGCGCTAAAAACGTTATTATTCACTTTTACAATTCAACCTCAACGCTTCAGAGAAAGGTCGTTTTCAAGAAGGATATGGACGGCATTATCGATATTGCCGTCACAGGCGCGAGGCTTATTAAAAAGCTCACCGATGAGCTTAAAAGCGAAAGCGATATAAATATACGTTACGAGTATTCGCCCGAGAGCTTTACGGGAACGGAGCCGGACAATGCGGTTAAAATCTGCGAAAGGGTTCTTGAGGAGCTTGACGCTTCGCCCGAAAACAAGGTTATTCTTAATCTGCCGTCAACGGTTGAGGGAAGTACGCCCAACGGCTATGCGGATCAGATCGAGTATTTCTGCCGACATTTAAAGGGCAGAGAAAATGCTGTTATAAGCCTGCACCCCCACAACGACAGGGGAACGGCGGTTGCCGCCGCAGAGCTGGGGCTTCTTGCCGGCGCTGACAGAATAGAGGGTACGCTTTTCGGCAACGGCGAGAGAACAGGTAACGTCGATATAGTTACGCTCGCTCTTAATATGTACACACAGAACATTGATTCGGGGCTTGATTTTTCCGATATTAACAAGGTTAAGGACGTTTATGAGAGAACGACCAAAATGAAGGTCGGCCCCCGTCAGCCTTACGCGGGCGAGCTTGTGTTTACGGCATTTTCGGGTTCGCATCAGGACGCTATAAACAAGGGCAAGGCTTATATGCGTGAAAGCGGAAGCAACAAATGGGAGGTTCCGTATCTTCCCATCGACCCTGCGGACGTAGGGCGCGAGTACGAGCCGATTATCAGAATAAACAGCCAGTCGGGCAAGGGCGGCGCGGCATATATTATGCAGGAATACGGCTTTAATATGCCCAAGGCGATGCACCCCGAATTCGGCGCTGTTGTTCAGGCAGTGTGCGACAAAAAGGGCAAGGAGCTTAAAGCTAAGGAAGTGTTCGATTTGTTTATCGAGGAATACAGAAACGTCTGCGGTCCTTACAAGCTTCTCAGCCACAAGTTCAGCGAGGAAAAGGAAGAACACGAAACCCTCACAAAGGTGCATTTCTCGGGCGAAATCAAATATGCGGATGACGAGCCTATTCGCGTTGAGGGCAGCGGCAACGGACCTATCGGCGCTTTCTGTCAGGCTATGAATAAAATCGGGCTCAGCGGCTATCAGTTTGTGGATTACAGCGAGCATGCCATTTCAGCAGGCAGTGACTCAAAGGCAGTCAGCTACATTCACCTTAAAGATCTTGACGGTAAGGACGTATTCGGCATAGGCATTTCTCATAACATCAACTATGCGTCAATCAAGGGCATTCTGTGCGCAATTAACCGTTGTCTGCCTAACTGTGTGCGTGAGGAACAGCCGCCTATTTTTTCAAAATAAAATTGAAGGAGACTATACATGAAAGAGTATAATATTGTTGTTCTTAAAGGCGACGGAATAGGTCCCGAAATCGTTGACGAGGCGATCAAGGTCCTTGACGCCGCAGGCGAAAAGTTCGGCTATAAAATAAATTACGATTACGAGCTTATGGGCGGCTGTGCCATTGACGAAACGGGCGTTCCGCTTCCCGAAAAGACGGTTGAAGCCTGCAAAAAGGCGGATTGCGTATTCTTAGGCGCGGTCGGCGGTCCCAAATGGGATAATCAGCCCGGCAATAACAGACCCGAGGCGGGGCTTCTGGGTATAAGAGGCGCTTTGGGGCTTTATGCAAACCTGCGCCCCGCAAAGATATTTGAACCGCTTAAAAGCGCATCGCCCTTAAAGGATGAAATAACAAACGGAAGCCTTGACATTATGATTGTCAGAGAGCTTACGGGCGGCATTTATTTCGGCGAGCGTGGGACTGAAACCGTAAACGGCGAGGAGGTTGCGCACGATACCGAAAAATACTCGGTTTCCGAAATTAAGAGAATTGCAAAAACCGCCTTCGAGATGGCTATGAAGCGCAATAAAAAGCTGACAAGCGTTGACAAGGCGAATGTTCTTGACTCCTCACGGCTTTGGAGAAAGACCGTTATCGAAATGTCAAAGGACTACCCCGAGGTTGAGCTTTCGCACATGTATGTTGACAACTGCGCTATGCAGTTAGTCCGCAACCCGAAGCAGTTTGACGTTATTGTAACCTCAAATATTTTCGGCGATATTCTGTCTGACGAAGCTTCTATGATTTCAGGCTCGATAGGTATGCTTGCGTCCGCTTCTCTTGCGGAGGGCAGGTTCGGGCTTTACGAGCCTATTCACGGCTCTGCGCCCGATATTGCGGGTCGGGGGATTTCCAATCCGCTTGCAACAATTCTTTCGGCGGCTATGATGTTAAGGTATTCTCTTGACGAGCCCGAAGCGGCAGCCGCCGTAGAGAATGCCGTGAACGAAGCGCTTAAAGCTGTCCGCACACCCGATATATACGAGGAGGGATTTGATAAGGTTTCAACCTCACAGATGGGCGACAAGGTCGTTTCGTTGCTGTAAAATTAAGTTAAGCTTTGTAATAAATAAATAACACCCGAAGAAAAGTCTGTATTTTTCTTCAGGTGTTTTTTACGTTATAACGCAATAAATAGGGAGGATTGTTTTTATTACTTTTGAGAGTTGTCTGCTAAGCTTTATCTGAATATTAAGCATATTTTTTTTAACTTTGAATAAAACCTAAATTTTTTTCATATTATTTATATGTACACAATTGACATTATGTACACAATGTGCTATTATAAAGGAGGTAAAGGAGATGAGAAATATGCCGACAACAACCGCAACTAATATCCGCAAAAATTGGAGTAAAACTTTAGATTTAGTTTCTCGTGAAAAGCCTGTTATGTTTACTCGCACACATGACGATTTTCTTGTTTCCGACGCAAAGCTTGTGTATTCTTTGTTAGATGCTTATAGCTTTACAGCAAATAAATATATTGAAACAGATGGCTCGGTAACATTGTCCCTGTGTGAGATTGACATTGTTGAAAATGCGGAAACCGAAGAAAAAGCAATATATGCCCTTAAGTCCTCAATTGCAGAATACGCTAAGGAATATTACAATGAATTTGCTTTATGGAGTTCCGCTCCTAACCGTAAAAATCATATACCATACGTGCTTAAGGCATTACTGTGCAATGATATTAAAGAATTGGAGTTGAATATTATTGCCTAGTTGGTCTGATTTAAAAAGGTATTGCGAAAAAGACGGATGGGAGCTGTACAAAAATACGGATCATTACTTCTATCGAAAGATACTTTCGGACGGAAGTATGAAGCGTACTAAGGTTTCCAGAGGAAGCGGAGAAATAAAAGGAAATCTTTGGAACGAAATCTTAAAAAAACAACTTCAAACGACTCAAGAAGAATTTAAAAGAAAAATACATAAATAATAAACTTAGTTTGCGCAACGGCTTCGGATTTGATAAAAACTGTTTACAATGTAAATAAAAACGGAAAATCAGACTTATACGAGTGGTTTGCTTAATTACAGGTTATTTGTTAATACCAAAGAATTTTGCGCGCAAGATTTCTAATTGTTATTTCATAAGAAAAGCCACCGGGGGAAGAACGAAATTCTTCTTCCGGTGGCTGTTTTTAGTGATATTACGTATATTATTAACACAAATATCCAAATGCTTTATTGGATTTAATTTTTATTATTTGTTTTTCTTTGCGTCGGGGTCTTCTTTATTTTTCTTATTCTTGCCCTTGACGTAAAAAATAACATACCAATAGTAAAGCGGAATTGCGATGAAAATCAACGCGCCTGCCGCCCACAAATCGAAGAACAGCCCTAACATAAGGTAAAGAGTAACTACGACGATCGGCACGGGCATACAGAACAGGAACGCTTTTTTGCTTGTTGTTCTGCAGGCGGCGGCTACCATATAGTACATAGGTATCGTCATAAACAGAAGCCACCATCTGCCCCAAGTGTATTCGGAGCGAACACCCGTTTTGCCGAGCAGGAAGCATATTATTACATATAAAAGCGCGATTACTACCGGATAGGGGAATTTAAACATTGACTTCGCAATATCGGGATAAAGAGCGCTGTTGATTATTTCCTTTCCCTTTCTTATTACCTTTTGAGTGATTTTTTCGGGATTTTCCGCAGGCTTTTTCTCTGCCGCAAGCACATATTTGTCGTTAACCGTGTTGAGAAGCCCGTCAAGCGTCATTCCGTACAGTTCGGCAAGCGCTATAAGGTTGTCGGTATCGGGCGAAGCCTCCGCCCTCTCCCATTTGGAAACCGCCTGACGGCTTACGCCTAATTTTGCGGCGAGCGCTTCCTGTGAAAGACCGTTTTCTTTTCTCAGCTGAACAAGTCTGTTAGCAGTTTCAATATTCATAAGTACCTCTCCTTGTTAAGTGATGGGTTTATTATAAATTATTTTTTCGGTTGCGGCAATCTCTTTTGCTTTGCAAAGAAATTTTTTGCCCGCAACCAAAGTTTACATTCTTGTTAATAGCCCATCCTTTCACAGTTTTCAAGATGTTCCTCATATGTTGAAGCAAACGCCGATTCATAGGGCGGCTCGGTGTCGATTACAAAATAGAGATAATCCGTTTCGGCAGGGTAGAGCGCGGCGTTTACGGATTCAAGCCCCGGATTGCAGATGGGTCCGGCGATAAGGCCTTCCGCGCGGTATCCGTTGTAGTAATATTTATAATTGTCGATTCGGTCGGGGTACTGAACCTCGATTACGCCCGTGCAGTATTTTACGGTTACGTCATATTCAAGCTTCATACCCTTGTTAAGTCTGTTATATATTGTCGAAGCAATAAGCGTGCGCTGCTCGTCGGTATAAGCCTCTTTTTCAATAATTGAAGCGATTGTCAGAATTTCGTGAACCGAGTATCCAAGCTCAGAGGCTCTTGCGATCATATTGCTTGTAAATCTTGACTGAAAAGCGGCTACCATTTCGTCTATTACCTTAACGGGGTCCTCATTCTTTTGAAAATTATATGTAGCGGGGAAAAGATAGCCCTCCAGCCTAAAGCAGACGTTTTGAGCATCATTAAGCGAGGAAAGAACGGCATATTTCGACAAATCGTAATTCTGCGCGGCATTCAAAAAATCATCGGTTGTGCAGACGCCGTTTTCTTCAAGAGCCCAAGCAATCTTTAAAAGGGTATAGCCCTCGGGAACGGTGAATTTAACCGTATTGCTGTCGGCAGGCGCGTCAGACTGCTCCGTATTGATATTTTCGGTTTCCGACGTATCGGGGTTATATATATCGCTTTGCTGTGAGCTGCCGGCGCTGCCGCAGGCGCAAAGCGTTGAAATCAGAAAAAAGCACATAATAAAAGCCGTTATTTTCAGTTTCATACAAAGCTCCTCGGAATAAACTTTTTTGATATTGTATCATTATTCCGAACGGTTTGCAATGCTTAAAAGACTTTTATGTGTCGTAAAATATTGAAAAAAACAGATTTGTGTGCTATCATAGCCGAGAAGAGAAGGTTGGATATGAACAATAAATACAAAGGTATAATTTTAATCGTTTCGTCTGCGTTCTTTTTTGCGCTGATGATGGTGTTCGTAAGGCTTGCGGGGGATCTGCCGTCAATGCAGAAGGCTTTTTTCAGGAATGCCGTAGCGATTGTTTTTTCTTCAGCAGTCCTTTTAAAGGATAAAAGCGCGTTTCACATTCCAAAGGGCGGTTTAAAATATCTCGTTATGCGCTCGCTTTTCGGAACGGTAGGGATAATCTGTAATTTTTATGCTGTTGACAGACTTGTGCTTGCGGACGCGTCAATACTTAACAAGATGTCGCCGTTTTTCGCCGTAGTATTCAGCTCCGTTTTGTTAAAGGAGAAGGTGAAGCCGTTTCAGCTCGGCGTTGTAGTTACAGCCTTTTTGGGAAGCCTTTTGGTAATTAAGCCGTCGTTTCGGAATACGGAGCTTTTTCCGGCACTTATGGGCTTGCTGGGAGGTATGGGAGCGGGGCTTGCTTACACGTTCGTCAGAAAATGCGGAGAGCTTGGGGTCAAAGGTCCCTTTATAGTATTTTTCTTTTCGCTGTTTTCGTGCGCGGCGCTTTGCCCGTTTTTAATTTTTGATTATCACCCGATGACGGCGAAGCAGTTGATTTTTCTTATTCTTGCGGGGCTTTGCGCAAGCGGCGGGCAGTTCACGATTACGGCGGCGTATTTTTATGCGCCCGCAAGGGAAATATCCGTTTACGACTATTCACAGATCGTTTTTACCTCTTTGCTCGGATTTTTCGTTTTCGGGCAGACGCCCGACGCGCTCAGCGTTGCAGGGTACGCGGTTATCGTTTTAACGGCGGTTGTTATGTTTTTGTATAACACGGGAAAATGCTTTAATAAAAAGGCGTAAAAGGTTTTCTCAATATCCCTGTATCATATAAAATAAAGACTGTTTCAATCGGGTTAATGATTGAAGCAGTCTTTAGCTGTGACAGAGTGTTGTGTATAAGAATAAAAAAGGCTTCTATGATAATTCGTTCGCCGTTTTGCCCATGGCTGCAAGCGGGTCGGTTATACTTCCGTCCTGCGTTACTTCGAGATGCAGATGTACCCCGTCTGCTTCTTCAATAGGTATTGTACCGAGGCTTCCTATTTTGTCTCCCGCTTTAACCTCATCGCCGATATTTACGGTACTGTCTTTTTCCAGTCCGCAGTATCTTGCCGTTAAGCCATCGCCGTGGTCAATTTCGACTGTTGTTCCCCAAAGAGCATCGTTGTAAACTCTTAAAACAATGCCGTTGTTAATTGATTTTACGGCGTCGCCCGCGTTCCCCGCAAAGTCAATGCCGGTATGCGCGCGCCAATCGCCCATTGTGCTTGATCGGACGAGCTCGCCGTTTGAATAATCCTTTATTACGGCTGTCGTTAAGGGCAGTGAAAATTCAGCCGCTCGGACTACCGTGTTTTCAGGCTCGGAATCGGGCTCGCCCGCAGTTTCATAACGCTCGTCGGGAACCCCCGTAACGTTTTCGTTGACCTCGGCTTCGGTTATTCGGGCTTCCGTAACCGATGTGACGGGCTCGGTCAGGGACGTTTGTGTTTCGTCAAGCTTTGTTCTTGCGGCGACCCTTGCGGTAAAATATGACCCTGCGCCCGCAATAACCAAGCAGACTGCAAGTATTGCGTAAAAGCTCCCTTTGGTTTTTAACTTTTGCCGAAACGTACTTTTATTGTTCATACGCCTATCACCTCCGCCGTGATTATTGACGGAATAAATAAGCTTTAAACAAAAAAAGAAAAACAACCGGCGTATGCCGGTTGTTTTTCTTAATTGAGGGGTTGCTTGAGGAGGGGGTATAAAGTACTCGGTAGGACGGGTTGCGGCCCTCGTCCTGTTGAGTACAAGACAAGTATATATTAACTTTGTGAACTAAAAATGAACAAAATAAAAATAATTGGGGCTTTTCGTAACTTTTTTGCCCTATTTTGTAATAAAACAAAATAAATTAAAAAAAATTCCAAACAAATGTTTGCATTTTCAGAACATTTGTGCTATGATATAAACGAATAAAAATATAGGCGGTTTAAATTATGGCTGATATTAACAAAACACAAAAGCAAATATACGAATATTTAATGGAGCGTTCGCAGGTCAGCAAGGTTCCGCCGACTGTCCGTGAAATTGCGGCGGCAGTCGGGCTTAAATCCACCTCGTCCGTTCAGGCTAACCTTGACGCGCTTGAAAAGGCGGGCTACATTGAGCGCGATCCGATGCTTAAAAGGTCGATACGCGTTTTAAACGAGGCGGGCGACGATATTAAACAGGTTCCCTTGGTCGGCACGGTAACGGCGGGCGCGCCGATACTTGCCGTTGAGCAGATCGAGGGCTATATTCCCTACTCCGGCAGATCCTCTGAGGACAAACCTCTGTTCGCCCTGAAGGTTCGCGGCGAAAGCATGATAAACGCAGGTATTTTAAGCGGAGATATTGTGATCGTTGAGAAAACACCCGCCGCGGTTAACGGCGAAATTGTCGTCGCGCTTATTGAAGATGAGGCGACTGTTAAAAGATTTTTTAAAGAGAACGGCTGTTTCAGGCTTCAGCCCGAAAACGACAGCTTTGAACCTATTATCGTCAATGAGCTTATTATTCTCGGCAGAGTTGTCGGGCTTATGAGATATTATTGATTTAATGAAGAGTAATTTGAGATTTTACCTGAGGCTCGCAAAGCAAACGGGTTGACTGTTTTCAAAAAGCCCGCCGAGCCGACATAAGCGTAAATAATTTAAAGAACCGTATCGTTTTCGGATCGATACGGCTCTTTTTTTACAGGTCTTTCCTGTCCGATTCGGCAAATTTTTCCGCACACTCGGCGCAGCAGCCGTTACAGCCCGCAAATTCCTTTTTTCCCTCTTCGGTATCGCGGTAATACTGCGTATGCGTTTGACGGTGTTCTGTCGAGTTCCATAATTTTTCCGCTTCGGGCGCCCATTCCCTTGCAAAATCGGCGCACTTTTCGTAAAGCTCGTCGGTTGATTCCTCGTGAATGAGGTCTGAGGAATGCGCTCCGCTTGCCTTAATCATCTGACCGAGCCTTTCCGGATTTTCAAGCAGAGGACAGGGCCTTAAATGATTGTCGTTAAACGGCTGGTTCTTATAATACTGCATAAACAGCGGACTTTGAAGCGCCTGCTTAAGCGTATGGGTTTTGATGTTCGTATCCGAATAATGAATGAACACGCAAGGCTCTATATCGCCTGCGGAATTGATGTGAAAATAGTTCCTTCCGCCCGCGATGCAGCCGCCGACATATTCCCCGTCGTCCTGAAAGTCCATAATAAATATCGGCTTGCCTGTCTTTGAATTTCTGACCTTTTTAAGCCAATTGTACATATATTTACGCTGCTCGGGCGTTGGGATAAGATGTTTGTCGGCGTCGTGACCGATTGGCATATAGTTAAAGCAAAGAGCGTATTTTGCGCCCTTTTCTATTAACATATCAATAAAACTGTCCGCCGTGATATGCTCAATATTAAGCCTTGTGTAGCAGATTGAAACGCCGAAAAGACACTTATTCTTTTTAAGCAGTTCCATAGCTTCAAGGGCTTTTTTGTATGAGCCGCCGCCTCTGCGCCAATCGTTTGATTCCTCTGTTCCCTCAATGCTCAGCGCAAGACCGATATTTCCGACGCGGTTCATATCCTCGCAGAATTTTTGGTCAACGAGCGTCGCGTTGGTGTAGATTACAAAAGCGCAGTCGGGGTTGCTGTCGGCAAGGGCGATAATGTCATCCTTGCGGATTAAAGGCTCGCCGCCCGTGAGCATATAAAAATGTGTGCCGAGCTCTTTGCCCTGAGATACTATCGACTGCATTTCTTCGTTTGTAAGGCTTTGCTTATTGCCGTATTCCGCCGCCCAACAGCCCTTGCATTTTAAATTGCATGCGCTTGTCGGGTCAAAAAGAATAATAAACGGGACATTGCAGTGCATTTTTTCACGGTTCGCGCGTACGGTTTTGGTTCCGTAATAGCCCGCGTCAATGCCGAGCGACATAAGCATCTGCTCGACAACGTTCCTGTCGACATCCGAAATAATGCTGAGGGCGAATTTGCGCCAAATATTGTCTTTATCCGCCGCGGTTTCTTTAAGCTTTTTGAAGTTTTCGGGCGGAAAAAGCCCGCTGAAAATACCGCTGATGCGGTTTGCAAGCTTAATAAGATTCTCGTCGGGGTTCTTGTCTATATATTCTAATGTTTTGTGCAGGATAGGGCGTATTGCTTTTTTTTGCACGGTGTGCTTTTGGGGCATTTAGAGTAACCTCCTATAAACAATTACGGCTTATGTTATCACATTTTTTGTCAAAAGTAAATCCCAAAGAGAGATTTAACACATAAAAAAGTTAAGTGTAAATTTTCCGTCAGACTAAAACCTTATGTTCAAAACCTAAACACAGTCGGATAAAATTTATAATTCGGGTAAAAATAAATAATAAACATTTTTTCGGGAGATACATGATGAGAAACGGCGCTGTGAAAAAGCTGAGGCGAATAATACGAAAAGAAATAAAGCTTTTAAGGAAGGAGTATTTGTCCGCAGCGAAGGCTTCCGAGCCGAGCGAGGATGAAAAACAGTTAAGCGATAATTATTATCTGCTGGAAAAGGAAGCAAAATCCGTTTTAAACGGCTTAAAATACATCACCTGCGCTAAGTCGGACGAATCGGGTCTGCCCGTAGTATATTCCGCAATGTTCCGACTTGTCGGGGACGGAAATATACCGACTTTTGATATTATCGGCGGTAAAACAGCCGATTATGATTTTTCCGCCGCCGAAATCGACTCGTCCGCCTTAATGCTGAGAGCGGCGCTTATTTCAAAGGCTTGCGAAAGCGCCGAGGCGAAGAACGGGACATTAAAAAACGTTTTCGCGTCGCTTAATTCAATAAATGATATTGACTTTGACGGCTTGTTTATCATTTGCGGTAAATCCGAAAAAATCCTTGCCGGCGACGCCGCGTTTTCGGTTTCAAATAAGGAAACAAAGGCTTATTTCAGACATCTGCTTGCGAGGTATGCAAAAAAGCGTTCGGTCACCGAGGAGGAAGCGGCAAAGGAGCTTGAAGAAAGGGCTGACGCGCAAAACAGCAGTATTTGCGGACTGCTCGAAAGGTCGAACGATACAAAGAACAAGGGCAGAGCCTTGATTGCCGCCGAGATAATTTTGCCACATCTTGCGGCGATCACCGTTTGCAATCTTATTTCGGCATACTATTTAGTAATACCGTTGAGCATACTTTTTTGGGAAATTATAAGGGTATTTGTAACAGATGTAATTGAAAGACGGTTTCCCGTAAGAACAATTCCGAAGGTAAGCTCGGACGGCGGTATGCCCGAAAATACCGAAACGCTTATAACCGTTACGTCATTACTGCCCAATGCCGAGGATATGAATAAGGTAAAAGAGCATTTAAAGCAGATTTATCTTTCAAACAGAGATGAAAAAATAAAGGTGTGCCTGCTTGCCGATTATAAGGGCGCAAAGAGCGCGGTCTGTCCCGAGGATGAGGCTGACCGAAAAGCGGCAAAGGAAATGATCGACGCTCTTAACCGTAAATATCCCGAACGCTTTATTATGCTTTTAAGAGAAAGAGTATTTATAAAATCGGAGAGCGGATACGCGGGCAGAGAACGGAAAAGAGGCGCTGTTGAGGATCTTGTAAAATACATCGCCGAAAAAGACGAGAGCCTTTTTTCGCTGAAATGCGGAGCGGTTGAAGGCATTGAAAATACTAAATATATAATGGCGCTTGACAGCGATACGAAGCTCGGCTTTGAATGTGTTAAAGAGCTTGCCGCCGCGGCGGTTCATCCGCTCAACCGCCCCGTTATAAACAAGGAAAAAGGCATTGTCGAAAGCGGCTACGGAATTTTCGCGCCGAGGACGGAAATAACAGTGGAGTCTGCTTTTAAAACCGCCTTTTCAAGGGCTGCCGCAGGCACGGGCGGCGTGTCTTCATATAACGAAAAAACGGGCGAAAAATATCAGGATATTTCGGGAAGCAGTATTTTTTCGGGCAAGGGGCTTATAGATGTAAACGCATATTATGAAATACTGTGCGGCAGATTTGAGAATGAAAGAGTACTGAGCCATGATATTGTCGAGGGTGAGTTTTTAAGAACCGCCTATGTTCCGTCGGCTCAGGCGGCGGAAGGATTTCCCCCGAACGAAGCGGCGTATTTTGCCCGACTTAACAGATGGGTCAGAGGAGATACGCAGAATCTGCCTTTTCTTATTAAAGGCTCCGCATCGGTTTTAAAGGGAGAAAAAAACAGCCTGTCGGGAATTTCAAGATATAAGATTTTCGATAATTTCAGAAGGGCTTACACGCCTGTCACCGCGTTTGTGACTGTTTTGCTGTCCGTATTTATGCCGAAAACCGTTTCGGTATGGGCTGTGCTTTCGGCATTGCTGTGTACTGCCGCGCCCGAGATACCTGTTTTCCTTAACGCGCTTTTTCCCGTCAGCCGAGGAAGCTCGCCCTCACGGTATTACGGTGACGCGATACCCGAGGTGACGCTGAGATTTACAGGGATTTTTCTTAAAATAATTATGCTCCCCGAAAATGCCGTATGCTGTATCAGCGCAATTTTTAAATCGATTTACAGAATGTTGTTTTCAAAAAAGCATCTGCTCGAATGGGTCACAGCCGCCGACAGCAACAAAATAAAAAGCAAAAGCGGTATGGCAAAAAACAGTCTGCCGTCCGTTTTCGGCTTCATATGGTTAGTATTGTTTTCCGATTGGCTCGGGATTGCCGCCGGCTTTTTGTTTTCGGTCGATTTGCCCTTTTCTTTGCTTTCAAGCCGTGAAAGCAAAGCGGATAAGGATAGGCTCGGCTATCTTTCGCGGGAAGAAATCAAGGGCTATGCGTTCAAGATGTGGCGTTACTATTCCGAATACTGTAAGGCGGATTATCATTTTCTGCCGCCTGACAACGTTCAGGAAACTCCTGTGTTTAAAATCGCCGAAAGGACATCGCCCACCAATATCGGGCTTATGCTTTGCTCGGTGCTTGCCGCAAGGGATATGGATTTTATAACAAGCCGTGAAATGTATGAGACTGTTGAGAACACGCTGGGTACTGTGCAGGGTCTTAAAAAATGGCACGGCAATCTGTTTAATTGGTACGATATAAAAAATGCGCAGCCGTTGGAGCCTTTATATATTTCGACTGTTGACAGCGGAAATTTTTTATGCTCTTTGGTTGCTTTAAAGGAGGGCTTGAAGGAGTATATATCCGAATGTCCCGAGCTTTCGGGTACGGTTGATAAAATCGAAGCGCTTACAGAGAATACGGATTTATCGGTTCTGTACAACAGCAGGAGAAATCTTTTCCATATCGGTTACGACTTCGGCAAAAAAGAGCTTACCTGTTCGTATTACGATTTGCTTATGAGCGAGGCGAGGATGACAAGCTACTACGCTGTCGCTAAAAAGCAAGCGCCGAAAAAGCATTGGGCGTCGCTTTCCCGCGCGCTTTCCGGTGTGAACGGCTATTACGGTCCCGTTTCGTGGAGCGGCACGGTTTTTGAATATTTTATGCCTTATATGTTTGTTCCGGCATATAAAAATACTATGTGCTGCGAGGCTCTGCGCTTCAGCGTATACTGTCAGAAATTAAGGGCGCGGAAAAGAGGCGTTCCGTGGGGTATCTCGGAAAGCGGATATTATAAATTCGACAACGCTCTGAATTATCAGTATAAAGCTCACGGCGTAAGCCTTTGCGCTCTGAAAAAGGACGCCGATGAGGAACCCGTGGTTTCACCGTATTCGTCATTTTTATGCCTGCCGTTCGTAAGCGGGGACGCGCTTCGTAATTTACACAGACTTCTTGAATATGAGGTAACGGGCGAGTTCGGATTTTACGAGGCTGTTGACTTTTCAAAGGAAAGATGTTCTTCGGGAGATTATGCGGTTGTAAGAAGCTATATGGCGCATCATATCGGTATGAGCCTGATGGGGATAGATAACGCGCTTTTTGACAGGCGTATGCAAAAAAGATTTATGTCGGATGATGATATGAGGTCTGCCGAAAGTCTGCTCACGGAAAAAATCAGCCGTCAGGCGGTAAGGCTTACCGATAAGGAGAGAAGACCCGCGTATGATAAGGAAAAAACACATCATAACAGCGAAAGAGAGACGGTAATGCCGAGCGTAACCAATCCCAACGTTCATATCCTTTCAAACGGCGAATGGACAACGGTTATTTCCGACAGCGGAACAGGGCATGCGATTTACAGAATGAAAAACGTTCTGCGCCAAAGCAGGGATATTCTGACAAAGCCTCTCGGCGTCTTTGCCTTTGTAAAAGCGAAGGGTGAGGTTATGCCTGCCGAGAAAGCCTGCTCGCGTGGCGGCGCGGAGTACCGAGCGTTATTTGACAAATACAGCGCGACGCTTTATGCGGACGGCTCGGCTTTTTCCGTTAAAACAGAGGTGACGGTTCATCCTAAGCTTGCCTGCGAATTAAGAAGCTACACGGTAAAAAATCTCACTGAAAACGGTATTGACGCATGTTTTTGTATTTACCTTGAGCCGTCAATGGCGACTTTTGCCGAGGATAGAGCGCATACGGCGTTTTCAAAGCTGTTTTTGACGGCGGAAAAGGACGTGAAACGCAGTACGGTCGTTTTTAATCGCCGTTCGAGAACCGACGGCGACGGTATGTGCTGCGCCTGCGGGTTTATTGACGGCAGAAATTTTCGGTGCAATCTCTCCCGCGAGGAGGCTTTAAGACGTCCCGACGGCGTGTTTTCGCTTTTAAAGCAGGAAAGTCCGAAAGAGCGTAACCGAGGGATAATTGACGTGTGCGCGTATATTGAAATTCCGTTTTTTCTTGAAGCAGGGGGAGAAAAAAGCTTTGATTTCTTTATACTGGCGGCGGAAAGCAAAAGTGAAATTTCGGAAAAGATTGATAGGCTCAGACTTAATCCCCGTCCCGAAAAAGAGGAATGCGCCGAAAGCCCATTCGGGGTGTACGGCGCGGCGTCAACGGTTTTTCCGAAGCTTTTTTATGAAGTTGAAAAATCCAAGCGGGAAAAAGAGGCTTTGAGCAGGAATACCCTTTCAAGGAGCGCGCTTTGGCATATGGGGATTTCGGGTGATAATCCGATAATATATATAGAAGCCGGCGAAAGCCTGCGTTCAAAAAGAATAAAAAGGTTTATTGAAATCAACAAAAGGCTGCGTTTCTGCGGTATTATAACCGATCTTGTAATCGGCGTTTCGGGGAAATCCTCAGACAGCATTCGGAACGAGGCGGACAAATTCGTAAAAATGCTCGGCGATGAGATGCTTGCGGCAGGAGGGTCCGCATACGGCGGCGTGCATCTTATAGATACTGATACGGCGCCGCAGGATTATATAAACTATCTTGCCGCATTTGCCTGCTATACGCTTAATAAAAACAGCGATAACCTCGTTTTGCCGTCTGTCGAATTTAAGGCTGTTAATATTGAGAGGGTGGAACGTGAGAACGGCGAAAACGCGGTTAGAAACGGCGGGTACGAAATCAAAAAAGCTCCCCGTCTGCCATGGTGCTACGCTATCGGCAACAGCTCGTTCGGCACGGTCGTTTCGGATTGCTCGGCAGGGTTTACCTACGCGTTAAATTCACATGAAAACAAGCTTACCGATTGGAGTAACGACACCTCTTACGACAACGGCTCCGAAAGAATTATGATAAGACTTGACGGCAGAATTTACGATGCGCTTCTTTGTTCAAAGGCTATGTTCGGCGGCGAGACGGCTAAGTATTCGGCGGCGATAGACGGCATAGGCATAGTAACCGTGATTTCCGTCCCCGAAAGGGGCATGAGAAAAGAATTGAATATCGAATTTTATAACGGCGGCGATGAGGCGAGACGGCTTGAAGCGGTATATTACTGCGAGCCGGTAATGGGAAGAAGCATTGATGAAAACAAATTTATAAAGGCGCGGCGCGTTCCCGAAGGGGTCGGGCTGAGTAATCCGAATAATACCGATTACGGCGGCGAAATGAGAATAACCGCCGATTCTCGGGAGGCGTTTTTCACTTTCTCAAAAAAAGAATTTTTTGAGGGGCTGTGGGACGCTTCGGGCGAACCCGCGTTTGACGGGTGCGCGGCTGTCGGAAGAAAAATTATTCTGCCCGCAAAGCGCAGAACGGCGGTTAAATTCATTTTGTCCTACGGCGGATGCCCCTCGGCGGCTCAAAAGCTTGCAAATCTTCGTCTGCCGCGGAGAAAAATAAAAAACAGCATCGTTATTAACACGGGCAACAGGGAATTGGACGAGCTGTTTAACTGCTTTTTGCCCAATCAGATAATCGACGGCAGGCTTTTCGTCAGAAGCGGATTCTATCAGTGCGGCGGCGCTTACGGTTTCAGAGATCAGCTTCAGGACTGTCTGGCGCTCATTCCCATTTACCCCGAATATGCCAAAAGACAGCTTGTTCGCTGCGCTTCGGCGCAGTTTTATGAGGGCGACGTGCTTCATTGGTGGCACAGGATTAAAAACGGCAAAAGAGGCGTAAGGACGAGATACAGCGACGACCTTTTGTGGCTTGCGTATGTGCTTTCGCAGTATGTTATTATGACAGGCGACAGGGATTTTCTTAAAACCGAGGCAGCATACCTTGACGGGGAAGCGCTTGGGCGCAACGAAAGCGAGAGGTACGCCGAATATCCGCAGTCCGCAAAAAAGGAAAACATGCTTATGCATGCCGAAAAGGCTGTAGGCAGGGCGCTTAGGTTCGGCGGGCATTCGCTTCTGCTTATGGGCGGAGGCGATTGGAATGACGGTATGAATTCGGTCGGCATATTAGGCAGGGGAGAAAGCGTTTGGCTTTCGGAGTACATGTGTATGGTGCTTGAGAGTATGGCTCAAATGTACGAAATGACGGATCGGCGGGACGACGCGGAAAAATACCGCAGAATTTCCGAGGATATAAAAACAGCGGTGGACAAAAACGCGTTTTCGGGCGACAGATATATAAGGGCGTTTCACGATGACGGCAGAGTGATCGGTTCCGAAGAGTGCGAATACTGTAAAATCGACAGTCTCCCTCAGTCGTTTGCGGCGCTTTGCAAAATGCCCGACAGGGAAAGAATAAATACCGCGCTTATGACCGCTTACAAAGAGCTTTACGACAGGAAAAACGGGATCGTAAAGCTGCTTTCTCCGCCGTTCGGGCAGGAGGAAAAAAAGGTCGGTTACATTTCATCTTATCCGGAAGGCTTACGCGAAAACGGCGGACAATACACCCATGCTGCCGTGTGGCTTTCGGCGGCGCTTTTTGAAGCGGGATACACCGAAGAAGGGTATGAAATTCTAAACGTATTAAATCCTCTTAATAAATATAAGGATGAAAAGACGGCGCAAAGGTATATGACAGAGCCTTACTATATGTGCGCCGACGTATATTCGGCGCAGAACATCGAGGGCAGGGGCGGCTGGAGCTTATACACAGGCTCGGCGGCGTGGTATTATAAGACGGTTTACGAAAAACTCCTCGGAATTAAAATGAGAGACGGCAGGTTCTTTGTTTCGCCGAATTTGCCGAAAGGAATTAAAGGCTATACGGCAAGAATTACGGTCGGCGAAAGGATTACGGATATAAGCGTTATGCCGGACGGGAAGGTAAGCGTTCATACCGAGGACGCTGAAAATGACGGAATTGTAAATTTACAATAAACGGTGGAATTTTACCGCGTGTTGTGCTAAAATACTTTATTGAATAATTTTTGACGGAGGAATTTTTATGACAATAAATCCCGTCGTTACGGATTTGGACGGAAAAATACGCGTTATTTTTGTTCCCGCAAGGGATTTCAAAACGTCTCAGGTTACGGTATCCCTGCTCATACCGAGAACGCGGAACCTTGCGGAGAACATCATTCTTTCAAAATACCTTTCAAGGGTTTCAAAGAAATACCCGACCTATGCTTTAATGAGCGCAAAGCTTGAAAGCCTTTACGGAGCTTCGGTTTCGGGTTCGGCTGTGAGAAAGGGCGAAAGCACAAGGCTTGAATTTACGGCTGCCTTTATAGATAACCGCTTCGCTCTTGATAAGGGCGATATTGCCGACGAGTGCTTAAAGCTCATATTGGAAATGCTGTTCAATCCGCTTTGCGATAACGGAAAATTTTCGGAAAAGATTTTTGAGATCGAAAAACGGCTTGCAATACAGAATATTGAAAATGAAATGAACGATAAACGTACCTATGCGCTTACAAGAATGATCGAGGTTATGTGCGCCGACGAGGTTTTCGGCATTACCAAGGCTGAAATCCTCGAAGGACTCAGGAACGCGACCTGCGAGTCGGCGTATGAAGCGTGGAAGGAGCTTTTAACGACGGCGGAGGTACAGGTAAATCTTATAGGCAATATTGATAACGGCAAGGCTTGCGCTCTTATAAAGGAAAAATTTTCTTCACTCGACAGAGAGCCTGCCGAAAACACGACGGTGTTTGTGGAAGCGGCAGAGGATGTAACCGAAAAAACCGAGGAAATGGAAATTAACCAGTCGAAGCTGGTGCTTGGTTTCAGAAGCGGTATGAAGGATAAGAACGACGGCATTTACGCCGAAACGGTTATGACCGATGTGTTCGGCGGAGGACCGTATTCAAGGCTGTTTTCAAATGTCCGTGAAAAGCTGAGCCTTTGCTATTACTGCTCGGCAAGGATAATCGGGGATAAGGGCATAATAGTAATTCAAAGCGGAATTGAAAAGGAAAACAAACAAAAGGTACTTGACGAAATCGGCGTTCAGCTTGAAATTATGAAAAAAGGCGAATTTGACGACGAATCGCTTAAAGCGTCCAAGACGGCGATTTGCGATTCCCTAAGGGGCGTGTTTGACACTCCCGACGGGATAGACGCGTTTTTCGCCTCAAGAATCGGCGAGGATATTATTTCAATAGACGAGCTTATCGGAAAATACGAAAGCGTAACAAGACAGGACGTTATTGCGGCGGCAAACAGAATGTCGCTTGATACGGTTTATATGCTTTCGGGAAAGGAGGGCGAGTGATATGGAGATTAAAGAAATAAAATCGCAAAAGCTCGGTGAAAGTTATTTTGAAGCGATGCATGAGTCGGGGCTTAAAATTCAGGTTTATCCGAAAAAAAACTATGCTTCGACCTATGTGATTTTCGGCACGAGATACGGTTCTATCGACACGCAGTTCAAGCTCCCGAGCGACAGCGAATTTACGTCTGTTCCCGAGGGCATAGCGCATTTCCTCGAACACAAGCTGTTTGAAAGCGAGGACCTTGACGCCTTTCAAAGATACGCCGAAACGGGCGCAAACGCCAACGCTTATACCTCATTTGACAAAACCTGCTATCTTTTCAGCTGTTCGGACAACCTTGAACAGTCGCTTGAAATTCTTATGGATTTCGTAACACATCCGTATTTTACCGAAGCGACGGTAAAAAAGGAACAGGGCATTATCGGGCAGGAAATAAAAATGTGTCAGGATGAGCCGTCGTGGGAGTCACTTTTTTCGCTGCTTCGCGCAATGTATAAAAATCATCCCGTCAGGATTGACATCGCGGGCACGGTTCAGTCTATTTCGGAAATCACTGCGGATTTGCTTTATAAGTGCTACAACACCTTTTACAATTTCAGCAATATGGTTTTCACGGTCGTCGGGAATGCGGATATGCAAACCGTTTTGAGAGTAGCCGATAAGGTTCTTAAAAAGCAGGAGCCCGTAAAAATAGAAAGAAAATTCCACATAGAGCCCGACGAGGTTAACACTGATTATACAGAAGAATACCTTTCGGTTGCCTCGCCCGTTTTTGCGCTCGGCTTTAAAGAGAAAATCGACACTCCGGAAAGAACGGGCAAAGAGATTTTAACGAGCAATATTTTAACCGAGATCATCTGCGGTAAAACCTCCGAGCTTTATAACAGTATGCTCGAGGACGGAATTATAAATTCATCGTTTGACTTTGAATACTTCTGCGGCTACGGCTATGCGGCGACTGTTTTTTCGGGAGAGTCCGAGAACCCCGTTGAGGTTAAGAACAGAATAATTAAGCGCGTAAAGGATTTGCAGAGGGACGGAATCCCCGAGGCGGATTTTGAAAGAATAAGACGCAAGCTTTACGGGCGCGCCGTTATGTCATATAACGATATTGAGGAAATTGCCAATAATATGGTTTCATCCGATTTCGCGGGCGAATGTATCTTTGACGATATTGAAATTTTAAGCGCTCTTACTCCGGAAGATGTAATCGGGAGACTTAAAAAATCCATTGACGTTAATCACTGCTCGCTGTCGGTTATTAAACCCGAAGGAGAAAACAAATGAAATTTTTGACTGATTACACGGCGGTTACATTTGCGGGGCTTGACCACACCTTTAACGTTTATTCGACCTTTGTTGAGTTCACGCTGCCGATTGTTGACATTGACGTCAGCATTAAATTTTACGGTCTTATTATTGCTTTCGGCTTTCTGCTTGCCGTGCTTTTCGGCGGCAGAGTAGCCTATAAATGGAAAATAGACTTAAATAAGATGCTTGACGTTTTGCTGTTCGGCACAATCGGCGGGATTATCGGCGCAAGGCTTTATTATGTAGCGTTCGAGTGGGATTATTACAGCAGCCATCTTGCTGAAATCCCGCAAATCTGGCAGGGCGGGCTTGCAATTTACGGCGGTTTGTTCGGCGCGATTTTTGCCGCATATTTTACTTGCAGAAGAGTTGATTTGAACTTTTACAAGCTGCTTGATATGTGCGGTATGAGCTTTCTTATCGGTCAGGGCATCGGCAGATGGGGCAACTATGCCAATCAGGAGGCGTTCGGCACCAACACAACAATGCCGTGGGGTATGACAAGCGAAAAGGTAGTCAGCTACATAAACGCCAATCAGACCCTTTTCAAGGAAAAAGGCATTACCGTAAGCGCGGATCTGCCCGTCCACCCGACCTTCCTTTATGAGTCGCTTTGGTGCATTATCGGGTTTTTTATTATTTACTATATATATAAGCATCACTACAAGTTCGCCGGTCAGCTTATTCTCTGCTACGGTATCATATACGGCGCGGAAAGGGCTGTTGTGGAGGGCTTCAGAACCGACAGCCTGTACATTGCGAATACGGACATAAGAATTTCACAGCTTTTGTCAGGCATAATTGCGGTTCTGTGTATTGCAATTCTCACAGTGAAGCTTGTCGAGCTTAAAAAATACCCGAAAGAATATGATCCCGTTGAGGTTCTGCCTGCCGAGCTTGATTATGTAACGGAGGACGAAAATAAGGTAAAAAAGGACAAGGTAAAGCAGGCAAACAAAAAAGCCGCAAAGACAATGCTTAAAAAGAAAAAAGAGGAAGAAAGGAACTTGAAGGAGGGCAAATAATGGCTCGGATTATTGACGGCAGAGCTGTTTCGCAGTTCGTTAAGGACGGAGTTCGCGACGAGGTCGCGGCGCTTCGTGAAAAAGGCGTAACGGTGGGGCTTGCGGTAATTATAGTAGGCAGCGACCCTGCGTCG
Source organism: uncultured Eubacteriales bacterium (assembly GCA_964557975.1). Lineage (GTDB taxonomy): Bacteria > Bacillota > Clostridia > Oscillospirales > Acutalibacteraceae > Fimenecus. Next base: position 3,047 of record CAZLCG010000026.1, on the reverse strand, counting down.
AGAACATATGTTAACAACAAGAAAAAAGCCTGTGAGGCTACGGGCATAATTTCAGAGGAGTACGCCCTGCCCGAGGAAACGACTATCGAGGAGCTTTTGGCTCTTATTAAACGGCTGAACGAAAAAAAGAGCATTAACGGAATACTCTGTCAGCTTCCGCTTCCCAAGCATCTTGACGAAAAGCTTGTAATCGAAAACATCTCGCCCGAAAAGGACGTTGACGCTTTCCACGCGGTTAACACAGGGCATATAATGCTCGGGGATTATTCATTCTTGCCCTGCACCCCCGCGGGGATTATGGAGATGCTCGAATATTATAATATCGAAATCGAGGGCAGAGAGTGCGTTGTAATCGGCAGAAGCAATATAGTCGGCAAGCCTATGGCGATGCTTCTTTTACAGAAAAACGGCACGGTTACCGTATGCCATTCGAGGACGAAAAATCTTAAAGAGGTTACAAAGCGCGCGGATATTCTTGTCGCGGCAGTCGGCAAGCCGTATTTCGTAAAAGCCGATATGGTTAAGGACGGCGCGGTGGTCATTGACGTCGGAATGGACAGAAATTCCGAGGGCAAGCTCTGCGGCGACGTGGATTTTAAAGAGGTTGAAAAAAAAGCGTCATACATTACGCCCGTCCCCGGCGGCGTAGGACCTATGACAATCGCGACGCTTATGAAAAATACCGTTACCGCCGCAAAACAGCAGAACGGGATAGATTAAATCGGCTGTTATTCGGTTGACAATTTGTTATTTAGATGAAAGGATGATCAACTTGGAAAAATACGCAAAGCCCGAAAAAAGCAGATACGGAAAATATCTTTTCTGCTACTTTACAGGCAATGAGCCCGAGCAGGAAAGGATCCATTTTGCGGTGAGCGGCGACGGCTATAATTTCAGCGCGCTTAACGGAAACCGCGAGGTTATTGTGCAGACGCTCGGCACAAAATGCGTAAGAGATCCGTTCATTTTAAGGGCTGATGACGGATATTTTTACATAATCGCAACCGATATGAAATGCACGGACGGCTGGAAGTCAAACCATGCGCTTATTTCTTGGAAATCCGCCGACCTTGTAAGCTGGACTGACGAAACGGTGATAGACATACGGGATTTCGGCGGCAGATTTGCGACAACCACAAGGGCGTGGGCGCCGCAGGCTGTTTTTGACACAAAAGAAAACAAGTATATGGTATATTGGGCGCATACCGACGCCGAAAATGACTGCGCCGCTATGTATTACGCCTATACGGTCGATTTTAAAACCCTGAGCGAGCCCCGTTTGTTATATGAAAGGCGCGGCATCCAGACTATTGACGCCGATATAATATATAACGAAAAAAACAGTAAATACTATATGTATTTTAAACACGACGAGGATCAAAAAATCGCTTATGTAACCTCGGAATGTCTTACGGGACCGTATACGGACGAGCCGAAAACGGTATCCCTTGCGGAAACGGGCGTTGAGGGAAGCTGTATGTATAATATAAACGGCACTGACGCATGGGTTTTGATTATGGACGAATACGGCAAAAACAGATATTTCGCCCAACAGACGACCGATTTTGAGAATTTCAAGGCTCTCAAATCGGAGGATTACAGTATGGATATAAGCCCGCGCCACGGTTATATTATTGAAATAACCGACGGTGAATACGAACGGCTTTTAAAGGCGTATCCAGAAAGGTAAAAATTATTAAAAAATAGAGGTTGAAATATTAAAAAAATAATGTATAATAAAATATACAGATGTTTTAATATGTCTTGACCGATTTTTTTATGAAAAAGATATAAGAAAGCGAGAAATTATTATGAAAAAAGCATTATCTGTATTTTTAACGGCTGTTTTAGTGTTGTCGCTAATACTGTCGCTTGCCGTTCCCTCTTTTGCGGCGGGGCAGACATCGCTGGTAGTTTCAAAGCAGACAAGCGGCTCCACAATGACCGTTACGGTTGAGCTTACGCCCGATTCAAATCTTTGCGGCATGTGTGTCGTTTTAAGATACGACGCCGCCGAGCTTGAATATGTATCGGGCAGCTTTAAATCCGGCGGGCTTTTCGGGATTGAAGAACTTCCCGATTCGGATCCCGGAAAATTGGTATACACTTCGGTTCAAACCGATGCGATAACCTCGGGCGGCACGTTGGTAAGCGCGAAATTCAAGGTGCTTGACGCGGCGGCAAAGGTTACCGTTGAATGTACCGACGCTCTTGATGATAATGACATTCAGGTTGAAGATACTATCAATATCATCAATGCCTTTGACGGCGAGAACGCGATGTACCGCCTTTACAATCCCAATTCGGGCGAGCATTTCTATACGTCGAACGTAGGCGAGAGAAATAATCTTATTTCTCTCGGCTGGAATTATGAAGGCGTGGGCTGGACCGCTCCGTCGAAATCCTCAACGCCCGTTTACAGACTGTACAACAAGAACGGCGGCGAGCATCATTACACGGCAAGCGTGACCGAAAGAGACAGGCTTGTTTCGCTCGGCTGGAATTATGAGGGTATCGGCTGGAATTCGGATGACGCGCAGGGTGTACCGATTTACAGACAGTATAACCCGAACGCCTTTGCGAACAACCACAACTACACAGCAAGCAAGACCGAGAACGACCGCCTTGTTTCCTACGGCTGGAGATATGAAGGAATCGGCTGGTACGGCGTGGCGTAAAATCAAAATATTTTGCCAATTCGTAGGGACAGCCCTTGCGGCTGTCCGTATCGGAGTTAAAGCAATAATTTTATGTCCGTATCAAAAATTTAAAGCAATAATCCTGTAACTAACGGGACAGACGAAATATCGCCTGTCCCGTTTTCAAATTTTGCGTAGGGCGCGGCATCCCTGACGCACCGTTTTTTATTCTCTTTTTGAAGGTGTATACCTTTTCAGCCTCCCTTGTGTAAAGGGAGGTGGCAAACGCATTGCGTTTGACGGAGGGATTGATATATTAGGAAAAAATAAAATTCGTTTTTTTATTTTATCTACAATCCCTCAGTCTCGTTTCACTCGACAGCTCCCTTTGCACAAGGGAGCCTGAAA
>CAZLCG010000025.1:0-26037 GCA_964557975.1 uncultured Eubacteriales bacterium | reverse complement strand
TCACACTAAATGCAACCGCAAATTCTACTGTTGCATTTACTTTGAGAATTTACTAGCAAAAAATATTGTTAAACTTAACAGTAAAAACTATTGCAAAAACCATTAGATGTATGTTATCATTATAACAGTATTCTTTGAAATAAAAAATCATTGGATTAGGATGTGATTTTTTTGGCAAATTCAGAAGTTGCTGTTCAAACAGACGCTGAGCTGGAATCCGAAGTTGAAAAGGAAGTTGAAAAAGCTTCCGCAGGTAACAGAAGATACCTTCGCCCTCGGGAAATCGTTGCTTTTCTGCTTACCACCTTCGGTCAGAAAAACTTAAGCCAATTCGTTGACTCAAACAGGCAGTTCTTTATGATAAGCTTTCTCGGTATTTCGGGTAAGGCTTACGGCTTAATCGTTTTTATCGAATCGATATACGACGCTCTTGACGATTCGCTTTCGGGTCTTATTATCGACAGAACAAGAACCCGTTGGGGCAGGCTTCGTCCGTATATGATTATCACAACTCCGTTCTGGGCTATCGCGGTTATGATGCTGTTTACGACGCCTGCGATACTTTCGGGAAATGCTCAGAAAATTGTTTGGGCGATTGTTTCGATTTTCACCTATAACCTCGGTATGTCGTACTTCGGCGCGTGGAACATTCTTCTTTACAATATCACTCCCAATATTAAAGAGCGTGACAACCTTATAGCGACGTCAAAGTTTTTCGAGCTTTTCGGAACGTTTATCCCTTCCGCCGTTCCGCTTCTTGTTCAGTATTTGCCGAAATGGACAAACGGCAAGATCGGTATGGAAGGCGTTTATACGGGCTTTGCGGCGTTTATGGCAATACTTGCGGGGGTTACAGCAATCTACGGCTTCTTTGCGATGCGTGAGAGAGTTCCGCTCGCCTCACGTGAGCAGATGCAGGAAATCGGAATTATCGACTCCTTTAAGAACGCCTTCAAGTCGAGACCGATGTTTGTCGTAATTCTTGCAAACTTCTTTAACTCATTTAAATCGGTCGGCGCTTCAACCGAAAGCTTCTTCTGGCTTCACAACACGGGAAATCTTTTCAACGGCACTCTTGCCGGCCTTTTCACGGGACTTCCCAACTACATAATGACTCCCCTCTCGCCTAAGATGATTCATAAGTGGGGCGCAAGAACCACAGGCGTTATAGCAGGCGTTTTCGGCGGCGTTGCATATACCCTGCTTTTCATAATAGGCTATGCCCCGTTCAGCACCGAAACGGGCGAATGGGAGGAAGCGCCCGTTCTCAACCTCATTTATTTAACTATAATGCTTACAATATGCGGCCTTCCGAACTGCGTTATCCGCGTTTGCCAAGCGGTTCTTCAGGGCGATGTTTACGATTACAGCGAATGGAAATACGGCGTTCGTAACGAAGCTCTTGTTCAAACTGTTTCAAACTATTTCGGCAAGCTCGGAAATTCCGTTACAGGTCTTCTTTCGGGTCTTGTAATTTCGCTTGTAGGATATGTTTCGCACACAGACGCGCTCGGAAATGTCGTCAGAGAAACAAGCGCGAACGTTTTGAGCGGATTTTTCGTTGTTTTCTCGCTGCTTCCGGCTTTCGCAAGATTTTTCTTCGGCATCACGCTTTTATTCTTCAATGTTCACGGCAAATTCAAAGAGGATATGCTTAAAGACCTTGAAGTAAGGCGCGCCGAAAGAGTACGCCGGATGACCGAAGGCGGGCAGGCTTCCGCAGAAACCGCACAGAACGATTCCGAAAACGGTAACGAATAAATATAAAATATACCGAAAACTTAAACGGCTGCTTCGGAAATTTCCGAAGCAGCCGTTTTTAAGCGAAAATTAAGCCTTATCGAAAACGAATTCACTGTCTTTTACATTGCAGACATATGAGTTATCCTTTGCGATATTGCCCTTTAAGATTTCCTCGGACAGAGCGTCCTCAATTTTGCTTTGAATAGCCCTCTTTAACGGTCTTGCGCCGTAAACCTCGTCAAAACCTACGTCTGCGATTTTGTCAACCACCTCATCTGAAAACGAAACGGTAATACCGAGCTTTTCGATCCTCTCACAAAGCAGGTCGAGAAGCTTTGAGGCAATCTGCCTTATGTCCTCCCTGCCGAGACGGTCGAATACTATAATATCGTCAACCCTGTTAAGGAACTCGGGACGGAAGGTATTTTTCAGCTCGCCCATAACGGCGTTTTTAATATCCTCCGCGTTGCGTTCCTTTTTCTTTTCGTCATCGGTAAAGCCGAACGCGCTTTGCTTTGAGGTGATAAGCTTTGCGCCGACGTTTGAGGTCATTATAATAACGCTGTTCTTAAAATCGACCTTTCTGCCCTGTGAATCGGTAAGAATACCGTCATCTAAAATCTGCAAAAGCATATTGAACACGTCGGGGTGAGCCTTTTCAATCTCATCAAAAAGGATTACCGAATACGGTTTTGTTCTGACCTTTTCGGTAAGCTGACCGCCCTCCTCAAAGCCGACATATCCCGGAGGCGAGCCTACGAGGCGTGATACCGAATATTTTTCCATATACTCGGACATATCAAGCCTTATCATAGCGTTTTCGTCACCGAACAGTGCCTGAGCCAACGCCTTGCAAAGCTCTGTTTTGCCTACGCCGGTGGGTCCTAAGAAGATAAACGAGCCTATCGGCTTTTTCGGGTCTTTAAGCCCCGTTCTCGAGCGGCGTATCGCCCTTGAAACCGCCTTTACGGCTTCGTCCTGACCGACTATTCTCGAATGGAGAACCTCCTCCATTTTAAGCAGTCTTTCGCTTTCCTCGGTAGTTAACTGTGACAGCGGAACGCCCGTCCATGCGGATACGATCTCGGCAATTTCCTTGCCGGTTACCTCGTCCTTGCTTCTGCCCGTTTTTTTAAGCCATTCTTCTTTCTGTCTGCTGAGCTTTTCGGATATTTCATTTTCCTCGTCGCGAAGCCTTGCGGCGGCTTCAAAATCCTGAGAATTAACGGCGCTCATCTTTTCAGCCGTGACCTCTTTTTTACGGTTTTCAAGCTCCTTAAGCTCGGGCGGCGCGGTAAATGTACGCAGTCTTACCCTTGACGCCGCTTCGTCGATAAGGTCGATCGCCTTGTCGGGCAAATATCTGTCGCCGATGTATCTTGTGGAAAGCTCAACGGCGCTGTTGATTGCGTCATCGGTTATTTTAACCTTGTGGTGCGCCTCGTACTTATCTCTTATGCCTTTGAGGATTAAAACCGCCTCCTCCTTTGACGGCTCACCGACGGTTATCGGCTGGAAGCGCCTTTCAAGCGCGGCGTCCTTTTCGATGTGCTTCCTGTACTCGTCAATCGTGGTTGCGCCTATAATCTGAAGCTCTCCCCTCGCAAGCGACGGCTTCAGGATATTTGCCGCGTCAACCGCGCCCTCGGCGCTTCCTGTGCCGATTAGAGTATGAACCTCGTCAATAAACAGAATGGTATCCTTTGAGTTTATTACCTCGTCGATAACCTTTTTAATTCTTTCCTCAAAGTCGCCTCTGTACTTCGTCCCCGCGACCATACCCGTCAGGTCAAGCGACACGATTTTTTTATTTTTAAGCAGCTCGGGAACCTCCCCCGAAACTATTTTAAGAGCCAAGCCCTCCGCAATCGCTGTTTTACCGACGCCCGGCTCGCCTATAAGGCAGGGATTGTTTTTAGTGCGCCTGCTCAAAATCTGAATTACCCTTTCGATTTCCTCCTGTCTTCCGATGACGGGGTCTATTTTTCCCTGCTTTGCCATTTCGGTCAGGTCTCTGCCGAACTGCGAAAGAGTATTTTCCCTGCCGTCGGCGTCAGCGCCTCCGACCTTGCCTTCACCCGACGCGGAGTTGGGAGTATTCATCAGTTTCTTTGAAACCTCATTTATAATGCTGTCGCCCGATATGCCCGCCTGATTTAAGATTTGCTCGGCATAGCATGAGCCGTCTCTCGCGATGCTCAAAAGTATATGCTCTGTACCGGCAAGGGAGCAGCCCATCCCGTTCGACAGGGACAGCGCTGTTTCGATAATCCTTTTGCTTCTCGGCGTGAAATCCTCAATGCCGAGCTGAGTGGGAACGCCTATGCCTATTGTCTGTTTTATATATTCTTCAACATTGTCATAGGTGATTTTTTTAGAGCTTAAAACCGTACCCGCAACAGTTGAGGTATCGCTTAAAAGACCTAAAAGCAGGTGTTCCGAGCCTATATATGTGTGCCCCAGATTTTCGGCGGCTTCAACCGCTTTGTTCAAAGCCCTGTTTGCTTTTTCCGTAAAACCCGTGAATTTAAACATAACTGTCATTCCTTTCATTTATATTTTAGTTTAAGCCTTTTTTCTATGAATAATTCGGCAGGAGTACCGCCTCCTGCCGAACAAGGATTTTAAAGCCTTTCTCTTACGATTTTAGCCCTTTCGATATCTCTTTCGGCAGGACTTAACGTTTTCCCGACAAAGGCGTTTATCGTTGCGGGCTGCATTGAAACCATAAGCTCGTTAATCGTCTTTAAATCGGTTTTGAGCAATCCCGAGACCGCCCCGAAACGAACCTTTGAAATAAGGCTCATAAATTCCTTTGTGCTTAAAATTCTTGCCGACTTGAGAATACCGTAAGCTCTGAAAACATCGTCCTCCGTTTCCGTGCTTTTCGCCATTTCGGTCCTTGCGGCTCTCTCCTGAGCGGCTAACTGTAATGTAATTGTTTTAAGGTTATCTATAGCGGCTTTTTCGGAAATACCGAGAGAAACCTGATTGCTTAATTGATAAAGGTCGCCCATAGCGGCGGTTCCCTCGCCGTATGCTCCGCGAACCGTAAGCCCCAACTTTGATACGGTGGTGGCAAGGCTGCCTATCTGACCGCAGGCTGTAAGCGCAGGCAGATGAAGCATAACGGAGGCTCTCATACCCGTGCCGAGATTGGTCGGGCACTGCGTAAGATAACCTAAATTTTCGTCAAAGGCAAAGCTTAACTTTTCGTTTATTTCGCTGTCTATTCGGTCGGCTGTTTCATAAGCCTCGGAAAGAGCAAGCCCCGACTTCATAACCTGAAGTCTGATGTGATCCTCCTCGCAGAGCATTATGCTTATATCCTCGTTTTCGGACATAAGAAGCGCCCTGCCGTCGGCGTTCGACGCAAATTCGGGGCTTATAAGATGCCTTTCGGCAAGCGACACAAGCTGCGAACGTGTAAGCGTTTTCATTTCCGTATAGGTAAGCTTTTCCTTGCCTTCGAGAGCGTCCCTGACCTTTTCGTTTACGTTTATCTTGCTTTTATTATCAAGTCTTACGGGAAACGGATAGTCGGCAAGATTTCTTGCAAGCCTTATTCTTGTGCTTATGACGATGTCGTTCTGGTCGCCCTCACCGATATACCACTTACTCATGTTATTTGCCCTCGCTTTCCAACGCCTTGATTTCATCTCTTAATTTTGCGGCTGTCTCATAGTCCTGCTTTTCAACAGCCTGCTGAAGCTCGGCTTTAAGTCTTTCAATCTTGTTTTCTTCTTTGACCTGCGTGTTTCCGTTCGGCACCTTGCCGACATGATGCGTCTTGCCGTGTATTCTGCTTAAAGACGGAAGAAGCTTATCGTAGAAGGTGGCGTAGCAGTCCGCGCAGCCGATTTTTCCGCTCCTTACAATATCGTTAAAGGTACTGCCGCATTTTTCACAGCGAAGAACACGGTTGCTTAACGCCCCTACCGTCGGCTCGTTAAAGAATGAACCGAGCATATCCGAGAAGTTAAATCCGAAATCCGAAAAGACGTCGTTATAGCCTAAGCTCTTTGCACAGTCCGCGCAAAGATGCGCTTCGGCGGCTTCACCGTTTACAATTCTTTTTATATGAGTTGTCGCCTCATTTTTTCCGCAGTTTTGACAAAGCATAAAAATCTCTCCTTTAATTCATAGTTGCGAGCAGCATTTGCTTGAATATTGTTGCCCTGAATTTATCCCGCAGTTCATCAGGCAGCTCTTTATAATTTTTTTCGGCTGTGGCGGCGATAATAAGCTTTGCCTGCTCGTCGCTCAAAAGCCCCCTGTCGTGAAGATTGACGGTATTTGCGCGGCAGGTTTTGTCATCCGCCTCAGAACCGATGGAATTTATTAAATGCATTTTAAGAGTTGACAAATCGTACCTTGCCCTTGTGATTCTGATATACCCTCCGCCGCCTCTGTGGCTTTCGACTATGTAGCCATGCTCGGGAGTAAAACGCGAGGATATAACATAGTTTATCTGGCTTGGGACGCAGCCGATTTGTTCCGCCAAATCGTTCCGCCGAATTTCCGCGCAGCTGTCACCGTCATCCAGCATACGGATTATCATATCGGCGATTTCCTTGCTTAAATTCATTTTTTCGGTTCACCTCTTTTTTATTTTTTGACTTTGACTATCTTTGACCTTTGACATTCTCTATTATAAGCAATTTGACCTTTTAGTCAAAGGTCAAAAAAGGTCAAATTCATTTGGTTTTGTTTGATTTTTTAATCTAACAGGTCATTATCTTCAATTTTCTCTTTTTTTCTTAAATTTTTAAAAGTAGCCCTGCTGACGCTGTAAACGGTTCTTTCTCCGTATGGGTCCTCGTCCGCTTCAATCGGATATTCAAGCTCATTATCATAATCGGGAACAGTGTTCATTTTTTTACCTCCTAAAAAATCCTTCAAAAATTATTCTATGCCCGAAAAAGTTTTTTAATTCAGTTTTTAACAAATTTTTTGATTTCACATAGTATGTATTGAATGAATGATGAAGGGAGGCACATCGATGAGCAATATCTTCGGATGCGGAAACAACGGTCTTTTAATCCTTGTTATCATCATAATCCTGCTTGCTGCGGATAACAACGGCTGTGGCTGCGGCTGTGATAACTACAGCGCACAGAACTGCGGCTGCGGTTGCTGAATAAAGCACAAAAGAACTGCCGCTTGAAAAAGCGGCAGTCCTTTTTTTACTTTCTTTATTTGCCGAGTGTGATAATATGAATTGCCTTTGTCGGACAGCCCTTTTCGCACTTACCGCAGCCGATACATTTTGAATAGTCAACATGCGCCGTATTGTTTTCGACCGTAACCGCGCCCGTTTCGCAGACCTTTTGGCACTTCATACAGCCGATACAGCCCGCAGAACATTCCTTTCTCGTAAACGCCCCCTTGTTGTGATTCCGGCAGGTAACAACCGCCTTGGTCTCATATAAGGGGACTAATTCGATAAGGTTCTTGGGGCAGGCGGCAATACACTTTTTACACGCCTTACACATAAGCGGGTCAACTCTCGCAACAGAGTCGCAAATCCTGATAGCGCCGTATTCGCATACCTTAACGCAGTCGCCGTAGCCTATACAGCCGTATACGCACTCCTTGGGTCCGCCGAAAAGCTGTGAAGCCATTTTACAGCTTTTAACGCCGCTGTACTCAAGCTTCGTTTTTGTTCGGTCAAGAGTGCCGTTACAGTGAACAAGCGCCGCCATGGGCTTAATTTCCGCAGCCGCTACGCCGAGTATCTTTGCAACCTCCGCCGCCGCTTCACTGCCTCCCGGAGCGCAAAGGTTCGTTTCTTTTGTTTCGCCCTTTGCAAGCGCCGCAGCGTAGCCGTCGCAGCCCGAAAAGCCGCACGCGCCGCAGTTGGCGCCGGGTAAACATTCGCGTATAGCCTCGGCTTTTTCGTCCTTCGGGACCGCCATTACAACCGAAGCGACCGAAAGACCGACGCCCGCTATAAGACCGATAGCCGCCACAAGAATAACCGCAAGTAAAATCGGATTCATAATTGCCGTCCCTCCTTAACCGAACATATTTTCAACAAGTCCCGTAAACCCGAGGAATGAAAGCGAGGTAAGGCTTGCCGCAACGAGGGTTATCGGAAGCCCCTGAAGGAACTTAGGTATCTCGGCGGATTCAAGCCTTGTTCTTACGCCTGCAAACATAACCATCGCAACCATAAACCCAAGACCTGCGCCGAGGGTGTTTATCATTGCGTGAGAGAACGAGTAGCCGTTGTCGATATTAAGAATTGTAACGCCCAAAACCGCGCAGTTGGTGGTGATAAGCGGAAGATAAATTCCCAAGGCGTTATAAAGCGAAGGAATATATTTTTTCAGCACTATTTCAACCAACTGAACAAGCGCGGCAATTACGAGAATAAACACAATAGTCTGTAAATAACCGAGGTCATACTTTTCAAGAAACGTATTAAGCGGATAAGTAACAGCGGAGGCGAGCATCATAACGAATATAACCGCCGCGCTCATACCCACAGCGGTATTGAGCTTTTTGGAAACACCCAAAAACGGGCAAATGCCCAAAAACTTTGAAAGTATGTAGTTATTTGTAAGGATCGCGGTTAAGAGTATCGAGAAAAATATTTTCATTATTCAGCCGCCTCCTTATTTTCGGTAACACACGCTTCGCCCGAGTTTATCTTTTGGCAGCTTTCCGCCATCGGACAGCCCTTGCAGCCCTCAAGCGTTGCCTTGGGCTTACCGTGTTTTTCGGCAATTCTGTTGGCGCAAGCCATTAAAAGACCGAATACAAAGAAGCCGCCGGGAGCTAAAACGAAAATTGTCATCGCAGGGAAGCTTTCGGGGAAAATCGCGTGGCCGAGCAGCGAGCCGGAGCCGAGCAATTCACGGATACCGCCCATTATAATCAGAGCGCAGGTAAAGCCTATGCCCATACCCAAGCCGTCAACGGCGGAAGCAAGAACGCTGTTTTTGCCTGCAAACGCCTCCGCCCTGCCTAATATGATGCAGTTAACAACTATAAGCGGCAAATAAACGCCGAGCTGTTCGTCAAGCGACGGAACAAACGCCTTAACAAGCATCTGAACTATCGTGACGAACCCCGCGATAACCACTATGTAGCATGGTATCCTGACCTTCTGCGGAATAACCTTCCTCAGAGCCGAAATAACAATGTTGGAGCAGACGAGAACAAGCGCCGCCGAAAGCCCCATACCTATAGCGCTTTCAAGCGAGGTTGTCGTTGCAAGCGTGGGACATGTACCCAAAACAAGCCTTAAAACGGGATTCTCCTTTATAAGACCTTTTGTAAATTCTTCTCTGAGAGTTTTCTGTTTAGCCATTACTCCCACCTCCTATGCTTTCGTAAAGCTCAAGCGCAATATCAACAGCCGAAGTTACAGCCTTTGAGGTTATCGTGGCGCCCGTGAGCGCCTGAATCTCATTTTCCGCGGGCGAATTTTTGGTAACCGTAATGCCCGACGTTTTACCGAGAAATTGATCTAAGAATTTTTCATTCTTAGCGTTCATACCCAAGCCCGCAGTCTCGCTTATTGAAAGGATGGAAACGCCCTTTACCGTTCCGTCCGTACCTACGCCGACCATAACGTCAATGTCTCCGCCGTAGCCCTTTGCTGATGTCGAAAAGACGTAACCGATCGTTTCGCCGTCCGCAGACAGGCCGTTGTAATAAGTATACTGCGCTCCGTCCTTTTCGGCGGTTTTTGCTTCGGAGAAGCTCTCAGCCTGCTGTAAAACGACTTTTTTTGCGTTATTTTCGGTATCCTCGGCAAGCTGCGCGATTTTCGGAGCGGTAACCGAATTAGTCAGCGCCAAAAGCGCAGTTACAACGATACATATCAAGAAGAGTGAAACGGAAGGTATTAAAATCTCCTTAACCTTTGAATTTTTCATTTCGCCGCCTCCTCTTTCTTCTTTTTCTCTTTAACGAAGCCGAACGGCTTACTCGTTGTAAGAGTTTCAATATGAGGAACAAGAATATTCATAAGGATAATTGAAAACGAAACGCCCTCGGGCAGCGAGCCGAATATCCTTATAAGCGAGGTTATAATTCCGCAGCCCACGGCAAAAATAATTTTGCCCTTAAAGCTTATAGGCGAGGTCGTATAGTCCGTTGCCATAAATATCGCGCCGAGCAAAAGTCCGCCCGACAGTATCTGACAGCCGACAAACATAAGACTGCCTTTGCCCGCTATAAGCATAATAACCGCAACCGTACCGATGTAAAAAAGCGGAATCGTCGGGGAGATAACCTTTCTTATAAGCAAATACAAAAATCCGAGCAGCAAAGCCGCCGCGCAGGTTTCGCCGAGGCATCCTCCCCTTACGCCGAAAAACATATTTGTAATCGTGGGCAGGTCGGACGAGTTGATTGCGGCTGCTATGTTGTCAGCCTTATAAATTGACGCCATCTCGGCAAGCGGCGTTGCGGAGGTTATCGCGTCAAGGCCGTCAATTCTCCACGCAAAGGGTTCGGGGTAGCTGTTGACGTAGGTCGGGAACGAAGTCATAAGAACTATTCTGCCGACTAACGCAGGGTTAACAAAATTCTGCCCTATGCCGCCGAAAAACTGCTTAACAACAACGATTGCAACAGCATCGCCTATAATCACCATCCACAACGGTATTGTCGAGGGCAGGTTAAACGCAAGCAAAACGCCCGTAACAACCGCAGATAAATCGCCTATCGTGTTGTTTCTTTTCATAACCCTTCGACATATGTATTCGAGAAGCACGCATGCTCCCGCGCTGACCGCCGTAACAAGCAGCGAACGGAAGCCGAAAAGCACGACCGAAATAACAAGCGCGGGCATAAGGGCAATTATAACGTCAAGCATTATTCCGCTTGCAGTGTCGGCGGAACGCCTGTGGGGCGACGCGCTGACGGTAAGCTTTTTTGTTTCAATATTTTCGTTCATTTCTGCGCCTCCTCTCTCAATACTGCCTTTGCATTTCTCATATACTGAACAAGCGGTTTTCCCGCAGGGCAGGAAAACGCGCACGAACCGCATTCCATACAGACCGCTGCGCCCGAGCGCCGAAGCGCCGAGACGTCCCTTGCCTTGGCATACCTTGCGATAAGCGTAGGCTGAAGACTTAACGGACATGCCCTTGCGCATCTTCCGCACCTGATACAGTCGGTCTCCTCTTTTATGCTTATATCCTTTTTGCCTAAGCAGAGGATAGCGTTATTGCTTTTAAGGATCGGATGATGGGTATCGACTATCGCCGCGCCCATCATAGGTCCGCCCGCTACTATTTTAACGGGCTCCTCGGAAAAGCCGCCGCACGCCTTAATTATGTAATCTATTTCCGTGCCGACGGGAACTCTTATATTCTGAGGCTTTGTTATTGCCGAGCCGTCCACGGTCATTGAACGGCTTACAAGAGGCTTGCCCGTTTTGCAGTACCTTGAAATAAACGCCGCCGAGCCTACGTTCATTACCACACAGCCCACGTCTGCGGGAAGCTTTCCGGGCGGAACCTTTCTGCCCGTTGCGGAAAGAACCATCATTTTTTCGGCGCCCTGAGGATACTTGGATTTCAAAGGCATTACCTTAATTTCGTCCCTTTCGTCATCCTTTTCGGCTATGCGTTCAAGGATTTTGATCGCGTCCGGCTTATTATCTTCGACCGCAATCACGCACTTTTTAAAGCCGAGCATATCCTTAACAAGATGTATTCCGTTAAACACATCCCATGAATTATCAATACATTCACGGTAATCCACGGTTATGTAAGGCTCGCACTCAGCCGCATTGATTATAAGAGTATCAATGCCCTTATCCTGCGGAAAATTGAGCTTGACGTGAGTGGGAAAGCCTGCTCCGCCCAAGCCTACAAGCCCCGAGTCCCTGACCGCTTTAATCAGCTCCTCCCTCGTATCGGCCTTAGGCGGCTCTATCCCATCGTACTGCGTCATTTCGCCGTCGTTTTCAATAATTACCGCCTGAGAAACAACGCCCGTAGCCGTTCTGATTTCCTTTACAGCCGTAACCCTGCCCGAAACCGACGCATGAATTGGAGCGCTCACATATTTGTCCGTATCGCCGATCACCTGACCGACCTGAACCTTGTCGCCTACCTTGACGGTGGGCGTACAGGGCGCGCCGATATGCTGGCTCATAGGCAAAGTCACCGTTTCCGGCGCGGGTATTCTCTTAACGGGCATATCCTTGGTATTCTTGTTATGAGAAACCTTTACTCCGCCTCTGACTTTTTTCTTCGGCTTTATAATTTCAGAGTGCATTTATCTTCCTCCCTTTACATTACTGTTAATAACCTTATTGAGTCTGGGAATAACCGCGCCGAGAATTGAACCCGTCAGCGCTCCCGTTATTATTCCGCTGACAAGAAGCACGGGCGCATAGCCTATAACCGCCGAGCTGCCGACTAAGAAAGCCGCGGTAATCAATTGACCCAAATTGTGCATTATCGCGGATATTACACCGATTACAAGGTAACCCGTCCTTTTTGAAAGCTTAAATAAAACGTACATAGTTATTGTGCTGAGCGTTCCGCCCGAAAGGCTCATAAAAAATGACGTAACCCCTCTTGTAACCCCTGCGAATACCGCCTTAACAAGCGTAATTGCCAACGCAGGCGCAAGCCCCATTGAGGAAGCGGCAAACATTGTCGCTGTATTTGAAAGCCCCGGCTTTGCCCCCGGCGGCATAAAAGCCGCAGTCGGCAAAAGGCTCTCTAAGAACGAAAGAACGATCGCAACAGCCGAAAGCATACCGAACAATGCAATTTTATAGGTGGATTTTTTCATAATCATTAACCTTAATATGTCAATGCGTCGACGCCGCCGTCTCCTGAGATTTTAATTACCGTTTTGTTCGGCACGCAGGCGGCAACCTCGCCTTTATTTGAAAGCTCCCCGCTGTTTATACAGATTTTGTCTTTACAGCTGCTTTCATAAAAGCATATTTTTGATTGATACGCCTTAATAACCACGCCGTTATCAAGCGTAAAAAGCTGTTCTTCCGTAATTTCGGAAAGTCTTACGGACAAAACCTCCGCTCCGTCAACAGTGATCGCCGCCGTAAGTTTTTCGTCGCTCTTGATATTTGGAACTGCTGAAATCACTGCGGAAAACAACAATATTAAAGCAAGAATGACAGCATCCCTTTTTGTGATAAGCTTTCTTTCCATAATCACACCAAATGAAAATCCGCTTCGGTAATCTCAAAGAAGTCCCGAATTCCGTCCGTAATGCCGACGGTTTTATCGTTATAAACAAAAACCGCCTGCGCGCCGAACTTATTAAGAATGTCCTGCGACTTATCCTCACCGAGCGCGAAGCACATAGTTGAAAGCGCGTCGCTTAAAAGCCCCGACGAAGCAACGACCGTAACCGAGCAAAGCCCGTTTTCAACCGGCTTTCCCGTAGTTAAATCAAGTATATGGTGATAAACCCTGCCGTCCTGCTCAAAGGTCTTTTCATAACTGCCCGAGGTCGAAATAAAGGCTTCGCCGACGGAAAGGACCGCAAAATAATCGTTTTCACCGCCGAACGGGTTTCTCACGCCCACGCTCCACGTAGCCTTGCCGCCGTGAGTGCCGACTGTCGCTATACTGCCGCCGACGGAAATTACCGCGCCGTTAATATTCTCACAAGCCTTTATAACCTTAACAGCCCCGTCGCAGGCAATTCCCTTTCCGACAGCTCCCAAATTCAAGATCTGCCCCTCCTTCACACTTACCGTGTAAGTTTCCCCGTTAAATTGAAGCAAATCATCCCTGCACAGAGGAACGGCGTTTTCAATTTCATCTTCACTCGGCACGCGGAAATCCTCGGTATCTATTCCCCAGATTTCGGTAAGAGCGCCCGAGGATACCGCAGCTTTACCGTCGGAAAGAGCGAAAATATCAGCGGTCTGCTTTATGTAACCGTACAATTCGGAATCAAGCGCTTTTTCCGAAGAGCCGCTGTGGTTCGCGTTATAAAGCGACGCACCCTCTTCGTTTTTGGAAATAAGCCGATCAAGACGTTCAATTTCGGAAATAACGCTTGAATTAACCTCGGCATTGTTTTCATCGCTTGCGCCGTATGCTTTAACCGTTACCACACTGCCCATGGAAACCGATGAATCGGCGGTTTCCTTTTCATTGATTCGACAGCTTGAAAAAAGAAATAAAAGGCACAAAAACAAGGCGAATAAAGCAGTTCTTTTTTCAGTATTCAAGACGCAATTCCCCCGTTTCCCTTATATACATATATAAATATACAATATTTTCGCTCTATGTTCAAGAATTGTTTAGAAAATAACAATATATAGTTGTAAATATGAGGGGTTATGTGATAAAATTGCTAAGAGGTGAAAAAAATGGATTTTAACTTCTATATGCCCGTAAGGGTCATAAGCTCAAAGGACGCTGTTTTGAACAACGGCGGGGTTTTTTCCTCATACGGAAAAAGCTGCCTTATCGTATGCTCAAAATCCGCAAAAAGGAACGGAGCTCTCAGCGATGTAATTACAGTCCTTGAAAAGAATAAAATCAAATATAAAATATTTGATGAAATAACACAAAATCCGAAAGCCGCCGACTGCCGTAGGGCAGGTCAGGTCGCAAGGGATCATTCCGCGGATTTTATTGTCGGTATCGGAGGAGGCTCCGCGCTTGACGGGGCAAAGGCGGCGGCGGTTTATGCCTCAAACAAAGCGCTTGAGCCAGAGGATATTTACTCAGGCAATATTATGCTTCCGCCCCTCCCCCTTATTCTTATCGGCACTACCGCCGGTACGGGAAGCGAGGTCACGGGCGTTTCGGTGCTGACCCGTGAAAACGGAAAAAAGAAAAGCGTAAGCGGTTCGGACTACTACGCTAAAATCGTCCTTGCCGACCCGAAATACACCTACTCTGTGCCGTATGATTTTACGGTTTCAACAGCTTTGGACGCCTTTTCGCACGCTACGGAAAGCTGGTTTTCAAACAGTCTTAACTGCAACGCCGGGCTATACGCCGAGAAGGCGCTGCCCCCGCTATGGAACGCAATAAAATACTTTTACGAAACCGAAGCCCTGCCGGATGAAAAAATGCGCGACGAGCTGTATTTTTCATCGCTTAACGCGGGCATGGCGCTTAATATAACGGGAACCTGCTTTCCGCATACCATGGGCTATGCCTTAACCGAGGATTTTTTCCTGCCTCACGGCTTTGCCTGCGCCGCGTTTATGACGGAGCTTGTAAAACGGGGTATGGAATTTAAAAACGAGCTTGCAAAGGAATATTTCAATATTCTCGACACCAATTACCCCGAATTTGAAAAGGTAATAAATTCGCTTAACGATTTGTCGGGAATTGCAATGAGTGAGGACAGAATTAACTCATATACGGAAAATTGGGTTAATATAAAAAATTTCATAAATTCGCCGGGAGGATTTTCTCCCCTTGAAGCAAAGGAACTGCTTAAAAAAATGTTTTTGAGGTAAAAAATGGAAAAATATAAAAGAAATGTGTTTGACAAACTGCACACACTGCTTTTCGGCAGGGATTTAAGAGTTACCGTGGGCGAACCGTTCCCTGAAGAATATGAGGGCGATTTTTCATCGTATTATCCGAGGGAAAAATATATAAGCGAGCAAGTCCCTGAGCATCTGCCCGTATACGATTTCAGAGATTTTGACGGCGGCAGCGCCACCGAAAAAATAAACAACGCCGTTTTAAAATGCCATGAAAACGGCGGCGGAACTGTGCTCGTAAAGGACGGAGATTACACTGTAAACACGGTTATTCTTAAAAGCAACGTAACCCTGTTTGTTGACAAAAGCGCAAGGCTTACCGCATCTCACGAAACCGAAAAATACGAAAAAAAAGCAATTGTTTTTGCCGAAGGCTGTGAAAATATTGAAATTACGGGCGGCGGAATAATCTCGGGCGAGGGCAATTTTTTCGGACTTAAGCCCGTGGAAAAGCCTATGCTTTCGCCCCGTCCCGTTATTGATATAATACAGTCACGCGTCGATTACCGCGCGAGAATACGCTTTTCGCATATGTCAAAGTACGGCTCGATATGCAGTATCATCAACTGCAAAAATGTTTCTGTTCATAACATTTCGTTTGAAAATTCAGCGTTTTGGACTCTGCATTTAAAGGGCTGTTCTTCTGTAAAGGTATATGACTTTACAATTCAAAATAACCGCCATACAGCAAATGCTGACGGCATTGACATAAACTGCGTTTCCGATATTTCCGTAAAAAACTGTTTTGTGTCAACTGCTGACGACGGCATTTGCATAAAAAACGCTGTATATACGGGCTGTACCGATGAAATGCACGGCGTAACGGTTGAAAACTGCGAGGTGATCTCCTGCACGAACGCGTTTAAAATAGGTACTGAAACCACAAACAATATTCACGGCGTTACCGTAAGGAATTGCAGTTTTTTTATGACTGATATTTACCCGAACGGCGTTTCGGGAATTTCAATTGAAGCGGTTGACGGCTCAAGAGTCTATGACGTAAATATAAATAATATTGAAATGAACAGGGTCGCCTGCCCCGTTTTTATAAGGCTCGGCAACCGCAACCGTGCGGCGCAGGTTGACGAAAACACGGCAAGAGCGACCGAATTTACGGTGGATAAAAGCAAAAAGCCTGAATTAACAGCCAAAAACCGATTTAACTTTAAAAGCGAAATATACAACATAAATATTGAAAACATAACGGCGAAGGACATTGAAGAGCCGATAATTATTTCGGGCTTTCGGGACGGAAACGGCACTAAATACGTAAAGAACGTTACGCTCAAAAATATAAGCTGCGAATACCGCAACGCGCCCGAGGTCGTTGACAGACGGCTGTTCATTCCGGAATACGCAAAAGAGTACCCCGAAAGCTCAAGGTTCCGCAATCTGCCGTCATACAGGCTTTTCGTAAGACACGCTGAAAATCTTGTTACGCAAAATATAGATTTTAAGCCTGCGCCGAAAACGTGGAAAAAAGCGGATTATTATAAAGATGTAAAATAAAAATCATGGGAGAATACTATGTCGTTTATAGCGGGAAACGGAAAAACTAATACGGATATACTTTATTCGGGGCTTTCAAGGCTTCCCGAAATGGGCGAGGAAATTTATTCCGAGGGCTTCTCGATGCTTTTGGGCGGCGGAGTGCCGGGAACTATGGTGAACCTTGCAAGGCTCGGCATAGAAACGCATATTTCGACCTGGCTCGGAACGGATAATTTTTCACGCTTTGTTTCGGGTGAATATGAAAAATACGGCGTTACCGTGGAAAATCTTTATACGGGGAACGGCAAGCTGCCTCTTAACATAACCTCGGCAATGATTACGCCGGAGGACCGCACGTTTGTTACCTACGGACCCGACCCTGAATACAACGACCGTGAGCTTGAGAGGATTTACAAGGCAAGCACAGGCGCAAAAATTGTTGAAATTCAAAACGGCTGTCTTGAGGTTTACAAAAAGCTTAAAAAAGAGGGCGCGATTCTTGTGCTTGACACGGGATATTCCGAAGATATGAGCTTTGATATGTATAGGGATTACATTGAGCTTGCCGACTATTATGTGCCCAATCAGAAGGAGGCTATGAAGGTTACGGGCAGGAAAAGCCCCGAGGAAGCGATTGAATTTTTGTCGCTGTACTTTGAAAAGCCGATAGTTAAGCTTGATAAGGACGGCTGTATGGGAATGGAAAACGGCGAAATCTTTGTTGTGAAAAGCATCGACGAATTCCACCGTGTTGACTCGACAGGCGCGGGCGACGCATTTCTTGCGGGATTTATGTACGGATTGTTCCACGGCTATAAATTTAAGGACTGTGTTCTGCTCGGCAACCTCACGGGCGGAAAATGCGTTACGGGCGTGGGCTGTCTTACGGAATATTTTACAGAGGAAGAGCTTATTAAAAAATTTAAGGAATATAAATAATGCGGAAATATTTCCTCTCAAATTGGCTTAGAATATGGATAACTTTTTTTACTTTGCAAGCAAAAAGAGAACCTATGTTTCCATAAGTTCTCTTTCATGTTAATACCGTTTGTAAATTTTGAGTTTAGTATTATATATTCAATTTTAAACGAAAGAACTAATATCATTTCTATATGTCCTGAAATTAAACTGCTTCAATGTATCCAGTCACATTGCTCCCCTTAGAAAATTGAAGAAAATAATAACTGCTTTTATCAAGGTTATTAACCCGCCAAGATAAAGACTTACCCGCTTCAATACTTTTTGTTGATTGTGACCAATCAACGCCGAATTTCTGTTTCAACAGCTTTACAGTTATTTTTTGATTTGACTTATTGTTAACCTGGATTCTAACAGAACTAGCTCCAGTAAATGTATAATTTGTGTATAAGTAATTGTCTATACACCAGCCTGAAAATTCATATTTACCTTCTTTTGATAAATCCCATTCCGAATTATAAGGCTTATCAATTCCAAAAGTTTCAATATTTTTGTGTTCAATATAAACAGGATTTTCACATAATCCAATATTTTGTTGATTAGCAAATACTGAATTGGCTGACCCAAACAATGCTATTACAAATACCAGAAATGCACTTAATATTTTAAAATTTTTTCTCACTATAAATCTCCTTCTTAATATAATTCGTTTGTTATGTTATATTAGTTTGTTTTTTTTTGCAAGTCAAATAAATTTGCAATATAAAATATTAATGAGACAAAAATTGATGAGTTACTAAAATAAAATCCAAGACACAAATACTTTGAAAAGCCTCCCCAATTTACTAATAATCTTATTGATAATATGATTAATAGTATAAGTAAAGATATATTAATTATATGCAGATATAATTTATTCGATCTTGCAATACAAATAATATTAAACATAATAAATAAAATAATAGATATAATTCCTACAGGAAATAAACTTGATAAAATCAATGTGCCATAAATAGATTTAATACCTGTTACTGAAAACCATGGAGAAAATAAACCAATAAAATATATTGCAAAAAAAAATAATGAAACAAATTGAAGATTTAGGCTTTCAATCTTTTTTTTCATAAAGTATTATCTCCTAACAATTGCATAAGTACCTACATTGTTATGTTTTTCCCAACCATTAGTATCACTTGATGTCCAAGCATGATAATCTGATGTGTGCTGTGCAACTTTATAATCGATATAACCATAGGAACCTACAGAAGAATCTCTCTTTGTAACAAAACCCATATGGTCCCAATCGCCATCTGATGTGAAGTCAATTGTTATAAAATCTCCTGCTTTTAAATTTGAAGCAAATGTTTTATGTATCTTAGTCTTGTTCGATACACCCATATACCTTGCAAATGTATCTGCCATACTCCAAGCTTGTGAATGTGTGTGTTTAGTTATTCCTAATACTTTTGTTGTCTTATGCCACCAACCTTGTGCTTCATTGTCATAAACTGTTTGTTTAACCCCACCATTTTCTAATATTTGAGATGTAAAATTAGCACAGTCACCATTACTAAAGTAATGATATGTTGGAGTGTTTTTATTAGTTGCATATTTAGCTGCATATGCAATACCTTTTTCTGTATCAAAAGACTTTACAGTAGAAAGTGGCATAATACCAATATCAGATGTTAAGTTATAACCACTTAATATTTCCTCGTTTTTAGATTCAACCAAAGTACTTGTTGAAGGCAGCATCATAAATAATTCATCGTAAGTTGAATTTCTGTTTGTTGATAGTGAAACACCCGCCAATGAATTTGATAAGTTATTTTCATTAACAAACGAAATGATTCTTTCATTTTTATCTTTATTTTCATAAATATCAAAGAAAAACACCATATCTCTATATTCGTCGGATGATTCTGAGATATCATTTTCGTTTACATATTTATAAAAGGCGTTTCTAAAATCTTCCCAATTATCACAATTCAGTTTATCTATTTTGCAATAATCAGAAATTTTGTCAATGAAATCAGTTTGAGAATCATAAATTTTTTCAACTGCATCATCCTGATCTAAAAATTCAATATAAAGATTTTCATTAATGCCAAAAATATTTGCTTTTCTTTGTATTAATTCGTTTTGAGAAATTGTATATGGGATGTTTTCTTCAATGTTTGTATCTGCATAAGCCGGCAATGCACCTGATGATAACACAAATGTTGATAGTAAGCCTATAATTGCTAACTTTTTTAATTTCATAATTTTATCTCCTTTACTTGTATTTTAACATTCTTTACATAATAAAATATATTAAATCATCGATAACACCTCTTTCATTTAAGATTTAATAATGCCTTATTAAAAAACATCCTTTCATTTATATAGTGTCGATATTTTGAAAAACAGGAACTTTTTTGCAAAAAATAAAAGATGGCAGATTTCTCTGTCATCTTTTCAAAGATTACTATTAAAATGTTAAATATCCTGTTGTTACATCAATTTTTTGAGTTGACAACAATGATTTTTTTGCATAGTGCGTTGCAGTTACGCGATATTGATATCCACTAGTTACAGCAACAGACTTACTAAAATTGTATGTATTACTATCAGAGAACAAATCATTATATATTTTGTAGTTTGTCCAAGAAGTTTCAGATGATTTTTTTCTTTGAATTACTACTTTAGTAAATCCACATTTTACAACTGAAGATGTACAAATTGTATATCCACTTATTACAAGATTGCTTCCACTTTTAGCAATTACTAGTTTTTTATCTACTATTAACCCTGTAGTTCTTGTTTCAATATAGCTTCCTTCAACATGTTCTAATAAATCAAACTCTTCATCAGAAATAATTATATTATCTTCATTGTTTGATGCTAATGCAGTACAAGGTGCAAAACATAATATAATCACTAAAAGTGCTAATATAATTGATAAATGTTTTTTCATTTTATTTCCCCTCATTTTATAGATTTTGCAAACTGAAGAGCAGTATCAATATCACATTCAATATAAATATTGTATTCAGTATTACTATCCTTATAGATAATTGAACAATAATTTTTATGCTCAAAAACTAATATATCTAATCCGTTAGATCGAATAATTTGACCGGAAATAATATTCATATTTGTTTTTTTACCGCTCCATGCAAAATTTTGCATAAATTGATTGATTAACAAACAACCATACTGACCATTATATTCAAATTCAATTTTTTCATCGGCTGAAATTGTTTCATCAATTGTAACATTTTCTATGTTAGTTATTGTGCATTTTTCTTTTATCATCTCCTCTGGAAAAGTAACGGGCGATATACCTTGTTTAGATAATTTTACTGCTAATTCACTATCAAGCAGTGTATATTTATCTGCTTTAGTATTAGCTATTTCTAAATTTGGCTCAATTTCAGCATTACCATTAATTAACTGGACAATTTTTTGTGGTATGTTCAAATTAAATTGTGCTGAAACAGTAAATGTAGAAACAATAACAACAATGAAAGTAGCAGCAATAAGCAATGCCTTAATTGGTTTTTTAATTTTGAGTTTAGTGCTATTCAAATTATTATCATTAGAAGAAAAAGCACTTTTTTTAATTTCCAACAAATCATAGCAAAGATCAATGTAATCCATGTCAACCTGTGAGTTGTCTTTTTTTAATTCTTCATTAATAAGTTCTAAAATTTCTTCTTCTTTTAACTTAGTTAATTTTGAATCAATCATTTCAAGCAATTCATTTTTACTAAATTTATTATTCACTTTAAATCTTCCTATCTATATAGTGTTAAATAATTTAAAAACAGGAACAAAAAGTTTAACTTTTTTCATAATCTTTAATCATTTTTAAAATTTTCTTTTTAAGTTTTTTATCTCTTTTTCCAATTGTAGATGGATCTAATCCTATTTCCTTACCAATTTCAACAAAAGATTTTTGTTTCCAATATCTATCAATGTATAATGCTTTTTCTTCTTCATTAAGTGATGAAATGATTTTAATTGCTCTTTTTTCTATGGTTTCATCCTTAACCATATTGTCTACATAATCAGGGTTATAGTAAAGATTATTCTCTAATGCTAAATCTTTATCTTCGTTATTAACAAAATCATATTCATTTCGCTTTAGCTTATCTTTGATTAACTTGTTTTTGTAATTCATCGTAACTTGGTACAACCAAGCTCTATAGTTGACTATTTCAATTCCATGTAAAAGATTTTCGTACAAAGCTACATATGCATCCTGAACACAATCGCATGTACTTTCGTACTCCAAATCAAAATGCAATTGGCAGTGCTGTATTAATTTTTCACGATAGCATTCACAATCTTCCAAAATTTTATTTATATTATTCTCATCAATAGAAATTGAATCGGCATTCAAATTATTTTTATTCAAATATATTCTCCTTATTTAAAGTTACTTAATTAGTTTATCTATAATACTATATCTGTTTGAAAGTGAATTTTGTGATAAAAATCTCTAATTTAATTTAATTTAAAACAATATGAATTGTTTTGTCAAGAGCTTTTGCCCAAATGTAGAAAATTAAGGCAAAATTGCAGAAATTTATCAAATAAATAAATAACTATAAATAAGTGTTTCTTTATAATACAACAGTAGAAATATAAAAATGTGACAAATTTTATAAAAGGTTTATACTTTATTTATACACGGTATTCTAAAATATGGCATTTAAAAGACATTATCAAAAATAAAAAAATATAAATAAACCATATCATTATAAAAAACGGAAATGTGAAATGTTTTTTATAACAAAATATAAAAAATCGAAGTATAGCAATTACGCTATACCTCGATTAATCGTCTATTACTTATAGAATTTTTAACCTCTTTATGAGCAGTAGCCTTTTCGCTCCCTCTTTGAGAGAGCCGGAGAGCATAGCGAGACTGAGGGAGTTTTAATAACGGCATGTCCGGGAATCCGCGCCCTACGCATAATTAGAATTTGCTGAAAAGATGCCGGACAGCCGCAAGGGCTGTCCCCACGAACGGAATCATTTTCATTATTCTGTGCCAAGCACAGAGTGATATTTTGATAAATCAAAAGTTTTATTGAAGCCTTGCGGCTTCAGTTTTATTCGCCCTCTTAAACTGTGCGAAGCACAATAAAACCGCAAAGCAATAAAGCTGTCGCAAGACAATACCGCTCGCCGAAAGGCGAATAAAACTGACGCATCTTCCATAAGAAAGATGCGCCAACTATCCCTGCTTTTTAATACATTTCTTTAATCTTAAAGCTGCAAAAGACCGACCCTTTTCATTGCTTTTTTAAGGGTGCGTTCCGCGTATCGGCTTGCCTTCTCCGCGCCCTTGGCGGCGCAGTCAAGAAGATAAGCCTTATCGTTTATAAGCCTTCGGTATTCATCCTTAACGGGCTTTAGCTCCGCTATAACCGCTTCGCCGACTGCCGTCTTGAAGTCGCCGTAGCCCATGCCGCCGAACTCCTTTTCAATCCCGTCAAAGGTTTTGCCCGTACAGCACGAATAAATATTCATAAGGTTATTTACGCCGTCCTTACCCTCGCCGTAATATATGCGCGCTTCGCTGTCTGTAACGGCGGATTTTATTTTTTTCATAATCACGCTGTCATCGTCGAGCATTGAAATAAACGATTTCAGATTTGCGTCGGACTTTGACATCTTCTGCGCGGGGTCCTGAAGCGACATTATTTTTGCGCCCGCCTTGCGTATAAACGGCTCGGGCACTTTGAATGTATCGCCGTATATGCCGTTGAATCTTTCGGCAATATCCCTTGTGATTTCGAGATGCTGTCTTTGGTCGTCGCCTACGGGGACATAGTCCGCCTGATAAAGCAAAATATCCGCCGCCATCAGCACGGGATATGCAAACAGACCGACATTTACGTTGTCGGGGTGCTTTTCACTCTTATCCTTAAACTGAGTCATGCGGGCCGCCTCGCCGAACTGGGTGCAGCAGTCGAGAATCCACGCCAACTGAGCGTGCGCGGGAACATGGCTCTGAATAAAAACGACATTCTTTTCGGGGTCTAAACCGATTGCAATCAACAGCGCGTACATTTCGAGCGTTCTGCGTCTTAAATCCGCAGGCTCGGGACGGACTGTAACGGAATGCAGATCCGCAACCGCATAAAAGCAGTCGTAATCCTCCGACATTGTTTTCCAATTTTTGAGCGCGCCGAGGTAGTTGCCCAGAGTGGGCGTGCCTGTCGGCTGAATTGCGCTTAAAACGATTTTTCTTTTTTCCTGTGTTTCCATATTTTCTGTCTCCCATTCAGGATTTTCACAAGCTATTATATCAACAATATCCTATTTTGGCAACAAAAACATAAGCGATACCGAGCGTATAGTTGTGAATTTTTAATAATTGCTTTTTCACGCTAAAATGATATAATATATTGAAATCATTTAAAATATATCAAATTCCGAAAGAAGAGATAAGAAATGCTCAGTCTTGACAAGGTCTATCACGCCTCATTCGTGCTTAAAGATTTAATCAGAAAAACCGATATGATAAAAGCGCCGAAAATCAACCCCGACTGCGACGTTTACCTTAAAACCGAAAATTTGCAGGTAACAGGCTCGTTCAAGGTAAGGGGCGCGGCATATAAAATTTCGCAGCTTTCAGACGCGGAAAAAGAAAAGGGAGTTATAGCCTGCTCCGCAGGCAACCATGCTCAGGGCGTAGCTCTTGCCGCCGCCAAAAACGGTATTAAATCGCTTATCTGCCTGCCCGACGGCGCGCCGATCTCAAAGGTTGAAGCTACAAGAAAATACGGTGCGGACATCTGCCTTGTTGATGGCGTTTATGACGACGCGTACAACAAAGCGCTTGAGTTAAAGGAGGAAAAGGGCTATACCTTTATTCATCCGTTTAACGATGAGGATGTTATAGCGGGTCAGGGTACAATAGGTCTTGAAATATTGGAACAGCTCCCCGACGTCGACGCGGTAATAATTCCCGTGGGCGGCGGCGGTCTTATTTCGGGAGTTGCCTTCGCAATCAAGTCGCTCAACCCAAACTGCAAGGTTTACGGCGTTCAGGCGGCGGGCGCGCCGAGTATGGCAAATTCGGTTAAGGACGGAAAAATCGAAAAACTCGATTCGGTTTCGACAATCGCCGACGGCATCGCCGTTAAGGAGCCGGGCGACGTAACGTTCGATATGTGCCGAAAATATGTAGACGGCATTGTAACCGTATCCGAGGATGAAATCGCGGCGGCAATTCTTGCTCTTATAGAGCAGCAGAAGCTCATAGCCGAGGGCGCGGGCGCGGTTTCCGTTGCGGCGGTAATGTTCGACAAGGTTGACCTGACGGGCAAAAAGGTTTGCTGTTTGCTTTCAGGCGGCAACATTGACGTTACAATCCTTTCAAGAGTTATTAAGAGAGGTCTTTTAAAGTCAGGCAGAACATATTCTCTTACAATAGAGCTTCTCGACAAGCCCGGTCAGCTAAAGGGCGTTGCGGACACTATAGCGGAGCTTGGCGGTAATGTAATTTCAATCCACCACGAAAGAGCGTCGGAAGGTTCGGACATTAACGGCTGTTATTTAAGAATTGTTCTCGAAACAAGGAACTTTGAACACATAGAAGCGATTAAAGACGCGCTTGTCGGCAAAGGCTACAATATAAAAGCGTATTAAGGAGGATAAAAACATGGTTGACACAATTCACACATCAAACGCCCCTGCGGCAATAGGCCCTTATTCTCAGGCAAAAAAGGTAAACGGATTTATTTTTGCTTCGGGGCAGATTGCAATCAACCCCGCAAGCGGCGAGGTTGAGGAAAGCACTATTGAGGGTCAGACCATTCAGGTTTGCGAAAACATAAAGGCAATTCTCGAAGCGGCAAATACAACGCTTGACAGTGTTGTTAAGACAACCTGTTTTTTAAGCGATATTAACGATTTCGCGGCGTTCAACGAGATTTACGGCAGATACTTCGCTTCCAAGCCCGCGCGCTCCTGCGTTGCTGTTAAGGATTTGCCGAAAGCCGTTAAGGTTGAGGTTGAGGTTATCGCGGTTTCAGGCAGCGATTATTCTTATTGATATAACCTGAACGGCAGGGAATAATCAGATGTTTAAAAATCCGAGATTCACAATTCAGTGAATCTCGGATTTTTTAGGTTCAATGTCAAATGTTGGGGTAACCAAATAAAGACGAGCTTTATATATGCATCAGGGCAAGCTTGACTTGATGCATATATTTTTTTGTTTAAGGCGAGGGGAGTTAAACCCGATATGGTTTAAAACGGTATCTTTCCGCCAAAGTATCGTTAAAAATCTCACCATACGACAGTATGGCTTCGATTTTATGCCTTGCTTTAACGAAAATCTCCTCGTTTTAAACTGCTTCGTGCCTTAAGCAGCAAACATAAATAAAATTCTTTTTCTGAAACGCTCAAAGTTCCTG
>CAZLCG010000024.1:0-27040 GCA_964557975.1 uncultured Eubacteriales bacterium | reverse complement strand
CCCCCGACCTGCTGATTACAAATCAGCTGCTCTACCAACTGAGCTACACCAGCATCTCAGCGCTCAAATATAATATCATAATAACCCGAGTTCGTCAAGGAAAAATTTTTAATTTTTTTAAATTGGTAAATTCTCGCGCCAAATGCAGCTTTAAATTCCGCTGTTTCATTTGCTTTGAGAATTTACTTTTTTCATTTTATTAAATATTGTTGTTGTGTTTAATCAAAAAATCTGTTAAAATATTTAAGATAAAAAGATTAACCGATAACTGTTAAAAAATATTACTTACGGGGTGTTGAAATGGAATCAGAGAGAATTATGAGGACGAGTATCTTCGGAGGCTTCAAGCGTGAGGATGTGCTGTCTTACGTTGAGGAGCTTAAGTCGCAGATTGAAGCGCTTAAAAGCGACGTTTCCGAAAAAGAGAGCAGAATAAACGAGCTTAACGGCAAGGTCGCCGAGTTAACGGGGGATTTGGGCGAGCTTTCCGCGCTTAAATCCGAGCTTGAAGAAAAAGACGCGGAAATCGAAGCTTTAAACTGTGAAAATACAGAGCTTAAAGGGCAGGTCGATGCTCTTTCCGCCGTCTCGGCGGAATATGAAAACGCCAAGAAAGCCATTGAGGAAAATAATCTTAACATAAAGGCGGCTGAGGCAAGGCTCGGCGCAGCGTTTGTCGACGCAAGAAAGTATTCGGATGAAATTGTCGCCGCCGCAAACGACAAAGCGCACGAAACCGCAAAAAGCATTTCAAACGATATATCAAAGCAGGCGGGCGAAATTTCAAGGCTTTCATCGGAGGTTGACCGTATTTCATCTTCGTTCACAAGATCCATTGACGAGCTTCATCAGAACATCGCCGTTCTTGCCCAGCGTATGGCGGCGGCGGCTAAAAATCTTAATATCCGTCAGGACGCTGTGTTTGAACCCGATTTCTCGATTGAAATCAAAAAGGACTCAAAGCAGTCGCATACCATTGAAACGAATGACGGCTCGGGGCTTACATATATTCAGTATCCGCCGCACACCGAGTTTAACGAGGATTTAAACATTCAGCCTGACGGCTCATTCAAATTAAACGAGGGCTGACTTGTGAGCGAATATAAAATAAACACTCGGGATGTAAAATCAGCCGCCGTGTATTTAAGGGCGGGCGATACGGTTTATTTGAGCGGCACGGCATATACTTCGCGCGACGCCGCTCACAAAAGGATTACCGAAATCATTAAAAACGGTGAAAAACCGCCGTATGATATTGACGGCGCGGTAATCTACTACGCAGGACCTACGCCTACCCCTAAGGGGCTTGCCATAGGCAGCTGCGGACCTACGACCTCCTCGAGAATGGACGTTTACACGCCAATGCTGCTTGATATGGGACTTGCCGCTATGGTTGGCAAAGGACCCCGTTCAAAAGAGGTCTGCGACGCAATACTTCGCAATAATGCAGTTTATTTCTGCGCGATAGGCGGAGCGGGCGCGCTCGCTTCAAGGTGTATTTCGCATTGTGAGGTTACGGCGTTTGAGGATTTGGGCTGCGAGTCCGTAAAAAGGCTTGAATTTGATAATTTCCCGCTGACCGTTGCGATAGACGCGCACGGCGGCAACTTATTTAATAAATAAAGCGGAGAACGGTTTAATGGATTTTAATTCGGTATTAAGTTTAAGAAAACAGATAATTGAAAAAGAATTTTCAAGAATGAACGATATGCAGAAAAAGGCGGTCTTTACTTCAAAAGGGCCGCTTTTAATTCTTGCCGGAGCGGGCTCGGGAAAAACTACGGTTGTTGTCAACAGAATTGCCTGCCTTATAAAGTACGGCGATGCTTATAATTCCGAGTGGTTCGAGAGAACGCCGGACGAGAACGACATTCCTCTCATGAAGGAATATTTAAACGGCAATACGGCGGTGTTTGACAGAATTAAGGATATTTTGTCGGTAAATCCCGTAAAGCCGTGGCAAATTCTTGCAATCACCTTTACCAACAAAGCCGCGAACGAGCTTAAAGAAAGGCTTTCCGCAATGCTCGGAGAGGAGGATGCCGATGACATTTGGGCAAGCACGTTCCATTCCTGCTGTGTGAGAATATTAAGGCGCGACGGTGATAAGATCGGCTTTTCAAAGCATTTTACCATTTATGACGCCGACGACAGCAAAAGAGTAATAAAAGAGTGCCAGAAGCTTTTGAATATTGAAGACAGATTTTTATCTCACAAGGCTATCCTTTCCGAAATCAGCAAAGCTAAGGATTCGCTCGTTTCTCCCGAAGAGTTTTTAAAAACCTATTCGGGCGATGTGAGAATGAACAAAATCGGCGAGTGCTACAAAAAGTATGAAAAAATGCTAAAGGACGCCGACGCTATGGATTTTGACGATATTATCGTCAATACGATCCGCCTTTTTGAAGCCTGCCCCGAGGTACTCGAATATTATCAAAGGCGTTTCAGGCACGTTATGGTAGATGAGTATCAGGACACAAACTATGCGCAGTACAGGCTGACGTCCATGCTTGCCGACGGGTATAAAAACATCTGCGTTGTCGGCGACGATGACCAGTCGATTTACCGCTTCAGGGGCGCGACTGTCGAAAATATACTTCAGTTTGAAAGCCGTTACGAAAACGCAGTCACAATAAGGCTTGAACAGAATTACCGTTCCACGCAGAATATTCTTGACGCGGCAAATGCGGTAATCGCCAATAACAGCGAAAGGAAGGGCAAAAACCTTTGGACCGCGAACGGCAGGGGAGAAAAGATAGTTTGGCGTTCCGTAAGCGATGAAAGCGATGAGGGCAAATATATTGCGGACACGATCGAGAAAGAGGCGGCGGACGGCAGAAAATTCAGCGATATTGCCGTTCTTTACAGAATGAACGCTATGTCAAACTCAATAGAACATTCCCTCGTAAGACGCGGTATCCCTTACAGAATTATCGGCGGTCACAAATTCTATGACCGTATGGAAATAAGAGACGCTATGGCGTATTTGAGCGTAATTAACAACCCTGCGGATAAGGTCAGACTTCAAAGAATTATCAATGTTCCGAAAAGGGGAATAGGCGACGCCACGGTGGCTAACGCTTCGCAGATTGCCGACACTCTGGGCGTTTCGCTGTATGAGGTCTTTAAGACCTCGGATCAATATGAAATTCTTAAAAGAAGCTCGGCAAGGCTTCTGTCCTTTTGTGAAATGCTTGACGGGTTTATTGAATATTCCGAAACAGCCGCTCTTTCCGAGCTTCTCGGCGTGGTTCTCGAAAAGACGGGATATATTGAAAGTCTTAGGGCAGAGCCGGAAAGGTTCGACGACAGAGTGCAAAACTTAAACGAGCTTTCCGCGACGCTTATAAGATACGGAGAGGAAAACCCCGAAGGCAATCTCGGCGATTTCCTTGAAGAGGTCGCGCTTATGACCGATATTGACAACTACAACACCGACACGGACGCGGTTGCGCTTATGACCTTGCACTCTGCAAAGGGGCTTGAATTTCCCGTCGTATTTATCCCCGGTATGGAAGAGGGCGTTTTCCCCGGTATGCAGAGCCTTTATAACGACGCGGAAATCGAGGAAGAAAGAAGACTTTGTTATGTCGGAATTACAAGGGCAAAGCAGCGTCTTTATATTACAAATGCAAAGTGCAGAATGATATACGGCTCGACCAACTATTACAGACCGTCAAGGTTTATTGAGGAAATACCCGAGGGTTTATTCATTCACAGCACAGAAACAGGCTTCAGGGAGCGCGCGGGGCTTTCGGGCGGCTCTCATACCGCGCAGAGGACCTCGGTTCATTATGCCGCAAAGCCGCGGGAAAAGTCTCAAAAGCCTATTGACAGGGGCTTCAGCGGCACGCCCAAAAAGACGGCTTCCGTTTCGCTTGACTATAAGGTCGGCGACGCGGTAAATCACAGGGTGTTCGGCGACGGCGTAATTACCAAGGTAACGCCTATGGGCAACGATATGCTTGCGGAAATCGCTTTCCAGAATGTCGGCACGAAAAAACTGATGCTTAAAATGGCAAATCTTAAAAAACTGTAATTAAATAACGAAAAACGGTTCTCGGCAAATGAGAACCGTTTTTGGCTTTCTTATAGGGGAGGTTGCCCGCAACGAACGACATTTAAGCAAACAATATATTTTTGCCCAACCCGTAGGGACAGCCATAATCAAAATGCGGAAAAAACATTGTTTTGGTGCGCCGAGTTTTTCCGCTCTCTCTGAGGGAACTGTCACGAGGTGACTGAAGGAGTTTTACTTGCGGCGCGTCAAGTGGTTTGCTGCCGCCGCACGTTTAATTATTTGACAGTGAATCGTATATCTTTAAATTTACGGAAGGGCTGTCGCAATTATGCCTGTAAATGCTCAAAACAAGCCCTATTCCGAAATAAACGCACAGGTTTGACGAACCGCCCGCGCTGAAAAACGGCAGGGTAATTCCGACAACGGGCAGCACCATAAGGCACATACCGACATTGATTAACACCTGCCCTGCAAGCATAGCCGCCATACCGCAGCAGATAAGATTTGTGGACTGCTCCTGTGATTTTTTCCCTATGATTATTATTCTGACCGTTATAAGCGTCAGCAGGAGCAAGGCGGCTGTGCATCCGATAAAGCCGAGTTCTTCGCCTATGACGGTGAAAATCATATCGTTCATGCTTTCCGGAACGACGCCCGCCTGAGTGTAAGCGCCGTTAAACAGCCCCTGACCCGAAAAGCCGCCCGAGCCGATGGCGTTAAGCCCGTTCTTTTGCTGGTATATTATGTCGGGGTACAGATCGGGGTATATGAGCGCTAAAAATCTGTCGCGCTGTAACTGCTTGAGAACATATATCCATATAAGAGGAGCGGCGGCTGCGATAAGCGCTGCGGCTCCGACAAAATATCCCCAATGAACGCCTGCGGTGTAGAGCATAACTGCGGCGATGATCACAAAGACGAGCGAAGAACCCATATCACCGGTAAGGGCAACAAGTACTATGGGTATCATAGCGTGAGCGCCTAACTGTAAAATACTTGTGAATCTGTTTATTTTATTTTTAAGCTTTTCAAGGTGAACTCCGAACGTAATGATAAATCCTATTTTAACAAGCTCGGACGGCTGGAAGCTTATTGAAGACCCGCCCGATCCGAATTTAAGCCATGTCCTCGCGTCGCTTCTTGCGGACGGACCCGTTCCCCATTTAAACAAAGCAAGCATAAGCGCAAGGCACACTATGGCTATTACGGGCCACAGCTTTGTAAATACCCGATAATCCAAAGCGGATATAACGAGCGAGGCTATGATGCCGATTATAACTGCTATAAGCATTATTATAAAGTCGCGGTGAAAAAGGTCTCCCTCGGCAACCTTGTAACGCGTCGCGCTCATAACTGCGGTAAGACCGAACGCGGAGGTAAAGATACAAAGAAAAAGCAGATACTTATCGGTTTCTTTAAAAAAAGCGTAAGCTGAATTTAAAAATTTTTTCATATCTTTCACCTCGCTGTCCTCACTACATTATAGTATGTAACTTGTCCGATTTCAAGTAAAAACTATTTACTTAAAGTTAATTTAATGATATACTGTTATTCGGTGATAGAATGTCGGTGTTTATCACAAAAAATTATGAAGAAACGGTTGCTTTGGGCGAAAGGCTCGGTAAAAAG
Source organism: uncultured Eubacteriales bacterium (assembly GCA_964557975.1). Classification (GTDB taxonomy): domain Bacteria; phylum Bacillota; class Clostridia; order Oscillospirales; family Acutalibacteraceae; genus Fimenecus. Next base: position 21,390 of record CAZLCG010000024.1, on the reverse strand, counting down.
CTGAAAAGGGGAACGGTTGTCGCTCTTTTCGGCGGGCTCGGTATGGGCAAAACCGCCTTTACAACGGGCGTGGCAAAGGGAATGGGGCTGAAATGCTCGGTTTCAAGCCCCACGTTCGCAATAGTTAATGCTTACGGCGAAAATTCCGAGCTTTGCCATTTTGATATGTACCGCGTAAGCTCTTGGGACGACTTATATTCAACGGGTTTTTTCGATTACATTGATATGGGAAGCGTTTTGTGCGTTGAGTGGAGCGAAAATATTGAAAATGCCCTCCCTGATAATTCCGTCAGGGTTTATATAGAAAAGGGCGAATCCGACAGCGACAGAGTAATTAAAATTGAGGGATGTGATTTCGGGATATGAAAATACTTTCAATAGAATGTTCCTCCGCGTCGGCAAGCGCCGCAATATCGCAGGACGGAAAAATAACAGGCGAAAGCTACGTAAATGTCGGTCTTACCCACAGTCAGACGCTTATGCCTATGGTTCAAAATGTTTTGCTTGCAACTAAAACCGATATAAATTCGGTTGACGTTTTTGCGGTTACCGCGGGTCCGGGTTCGTTCACGGGCGTCAGAATAGGAGTTGCGGCTTTAAAGGGACTTGCGGACGCAAAAAACAAGCCCTGCTTTTCCGTTTCAACCACCGAGGCAATCGCTTATCCGCTTAAACGCTTTGACGGTGTTGTATGCTCGGTTATGGACGCGAGATGCTCGCAGGTATATACGGCTCTGTTTAAAAACGGCAAAAGGCTTTGCGAGGATAAGGCGGTTTTAATAAGCGAGCTTTCCGCGCAGCTTAAAGAGCTTAATGAAAATGTGCTTCTCGCGGGCGACGGCGCCGAGATGTGCTGTAAAAAGCTTTGGGATGAGATTGACGGGCTTTTCCTTGCGGAGGAGCAGTTTAGGTTCGCAAGGGCTTCAAGCGTCTGTCTTGCGGCGGAAGAAAAAATCTCAAACGGAGAAAAAACGGTCGAAGCCGACAGGCTTTTACCTGTGTATTTAAGGCTTCCGCAGGCTCAGCGGGAGTTAAATAATAAAATGAAAAGAGAAAAAGGGGAATAAAAATGCTTTATTTGGGCGCTGACCACGGCGGATATGCTCTTAAAGAATCGATTAAGGAATACCTGGACGGCAGGGGAACAGAGTATGTTGACTGCGGAACCTACTCGTCGGAGTCGGTTGACTATGCGCCGATCGCCGAAAACGTATGCGATAAGGTTAAGAAGGACAAAAACAATTTGGGAATACTTTGCTGCGGTACGGGCATAGGCGTTTCAATGGCTGCCAATAAGGTCAACGGCATAAGGGCCGCCTGCTGTTCGGATTATTTCAGCGCTAAATATACAAGACTTCACAATAACGCGAATGTTTTGTGTATGGGCGGCAGGGTAGTCGGCGCAGGGCTTGCCATGGAGCTTGTCGACATTTTTCTCAATACGGAATTTGAGGGCGGCAGGCACCAAAGAAGAATTGACCAGCTTACCGATATAGAAAACTCGCAAAAATAACTTGTAATTTATTGTCGTATGTTATATAATGTTCAAGAAAAAATTAAACATTCGGAGGAACAAAGCTATGGGAAAAGTAACAATTACAAATCATCCGCTTATCCAGCACAAACTAACTCTTCTTCGTGACAAGAACACGGGCTCTAAAGAGTTCAGGGCGCTCGTTTCCGAAATCGCTACGCTTATGTGTTACGAGGCAACAAGGGATTTACCTCTTGAGGAGGTCGAAATCGAAACTCCCGTAGCCATGGCGAAAACAAAGGTCATCTCGGGTAAAAAGCTTGCTTTTGTTCCTATTTTGAGAGCAGGCACGGGTATGCTTGACGGGGTGCTTGCGCTTGTTCCGTCCGCAAAGGTCGGTCATATCGGTATGTACCGCGACCCCGTAACGGTTAAGCCCGTTCCCTATTACTGTAAGATGCCGTCCGACATTTCACAGCGCGACGTTATAGTTCTTGACCCGATGCTTGCAACGGGCGGCTCCGCAATTGACGCTATTTCTCAGATTAAGCGGTACGATCCCAAGAACATCAAATTTATGGGTATTATCGGCGCGCCCGAGGGGCTTGAGGCTCTGACGACCGCTCATCCCGACGTTGAAGTTTACCTTGCCGCTCTTGACGAGAGACTTGACGAGCATAGCTATATTGTTCCCGGCTTGGGCGACGCGGGCGACAGGATCTTCGGCACAAAATAACGAATAATTAAATAAAGAATAATTTAACCCTCCTTAACATATCTATTATTGATAGATTTAAGGAGGGTTATTGTTTTGAAATATACAGTTGAAGACCGCGCCGTTGAGCTGGGCGAATACATAGTTGAAAACAGGGCTACCGTAAGGGCGGCGGCAAAGCGTTTCGGAATCAGCAAAAGCACCGTGCATACGGATGTTTCCGAAAGGCTCAAGCGAACAGACCCCATTCTTTATAAAGAGGTGAGGGAAGTGCTTGACATAAATAAGGCGCAGAGGCATATCAGGGGAGGAATAGCCACAAGGGAAAAATACCTGAATATGAAAAAGGAGCGGGAGCGGTAATTTAACGGTTGACTTTTGCCTTTTTATGCGGTATTAACACAGTTTTAAAAGAATTACAAGTCTTGTAATTATCTTCGTTTCGCGGTATTTAATATATGGGGTGATTATAACGGACGGTAAATTATTCGGCTTGTATTCTCTTGAAAACGCGGTATACTTCGGGGCGGCGCGGTACATACATTTAGGAGAAAGCCTGTTTTACGGCAAAATTCCCAAATGGGCGCAGAAACTCGAAATTGCGGATGACAGAGCCTTGAAAAAAGACAGACCCGATAACAGCAAGATAACCTTTTTAAGCTGCTATGGGGTTCTTTGTTTTTTATCACAGGAAGGGGCGGACGCGCTTTTTAAAAGGGTATCGGAGCTTTTGTCGCCTGACAGTTCAATGGTTTTTGACTGTCCCGACAGATTCGGGTATCTCTTAATAGAAAAGCTCCTGAGCAAAAACGGCTTTTTAATCTATGAGGAGAAAAGAATATCAAACTGTTCTAAGGCGTACCTTGCCGTAAAAAAATAAATTTAACAAAAATAACCTCTTTCGTTTTACCGAAAAAGGTTATTTTTCTATGATTATTTATCTGTAAGGCGTTATGCTTAATACATTCCGCCGCCCTGCGCCATTGCCGCAGCAGCCGCCGCGTCAGCTTTCGGGTCGGGAATATCAGCAACAAGAGATTCGGTCGTAAGAACCATTCCCGCTACCGAAGAAGCGTTTTCAAGCGCCGAACGCGTTACCTTTGCGGGGTCAAGAATGCCTGCTTTGAACATATCAACATAATTATCGGTTGAGAAGTCATAGCCGTAGCCTTTTTTATCGGAATTTACAATTTCGTTAACGATAACCGAGCCTTCAAGACCTGCGTTTTCGGCAATCTGGCGAACAGGCTCTTCAATTGCCTTTAAAACGATTTTAATACCCGTTTTAAGGTCTGCGTCCTCTGTGTCAAGGAGCTTTTCAACCTCGGGGATTGCATTGAGAAGCGCAACGCCGCCGCCTGCGACGCAGCCTTCCTCAACAGCCGCCTTTGTAGCCGCGAGAGCGTCTTCAATACGAAGCTTCTTTTCTTTCATTTCGGTTTCGGTCGCCGCGCCTACGCGGATAACCGCAACGCCTCCTGCAAGCTTTGCAAGTCTTTCCTGAAGCTTTTCACGGTCGAAATCAGAGGTGGTGGTTTCAATCTGGCTTCTGATTTGCGAAACTCTGCCCTTGATGTCGGCTTTTTCGCCCGCGCCGTCAACGATAGTTGTATTTTCTTTTGTAACCTTTATCTGCTTCGCGCGTCCCAGCTGGGGAATATCGGCGTCCTTAAGCTCAAGACCGAGATCTGCGGTGATTACCTGACCGCCTGTAAGGATGGCGATATCCTGAAGCATTTCTTTTCTCCTGTCGCCGAAGCCGGGGGCTTTAACGCATACGCAGGTGAATGTGCCGCGGAGCTTGTTGACAAGAATCGTAGAAAGAGCCTCGCCTTCAACATCCTCTGCGATGATAACGAGCTTCTGACCTGCCTGAACGATTTTTTCGAGCAGCGGAAGGATTTCCTGAATTGACGAAATCTTCTTATCGGTAATAAGAATGTACGCGTCGTCGATAACCGCTTCCATCTTATCCGTATCCGTTACCATATAAGGGGAAATGTACCCGCGGTCAAACTGCATACCTTCAACAACGTCCGAATATGTTTCGGAGGTCTTGGATTCTTCAATGGTGATAACGCCGTCGGCAGTAACCTTTTCCATAGCCTCCGCTATAAGCTTGCCTACGGATTCGTCAGCGGCTGAAATTGCCGCGATCCTTGCAATATCGTCGGAGGATTTAACGGGCTTTGCGTTTGCCTTAACAGCCTCAACAGCTTTGTCAACAGCCATCTTGATACCTTTTTTAACTACCATAGGATTTGCGCCTGCGGCAACGTTTTTCATACCCTCGCGGACAAGCGCCTGTGCAAGAAGCGTGGCTGTGGTTGTGCCGTCGCCCGCAACATCGTTTGTTTTTGTAGCGACTTCTTTAACGAGCTGCGCGCCCATGTTTTCAAACGCGTCCTCAAGCTCGATTTCCTTGGCGATTGTAACGCCGTCGTTAGTGATTAAAGGAGCGCCGTATTTTTTTTCAAGAACAACGTTTCTGCCCTTGGGACCGAGTGTGATTTTGACGGTATTGCTTAATTTGTCAATACCGCTCTGTAAAGATTTGCGTGCTTCTTCACCGTAAATAATCTGTTTAGCCATAGTAAATTACCTCCGAAAATTATTCAACAACCGCAAGAATGTCAGCCTGACGTACTATTGTATAATCAACGTCGTCAATTTTAACCTCTGTGCCGGAATACTTGCTTGTTATAACCTTGTCGCCCTTTTTGACGTACATTTTGACCTCTTTGCCGTCAACGACGCCGCCGGGACCGACCTCAACTACCTCGGCGACCTGCGGCTTTTCCTGTGCGGACGCCGCGAGAATAATACCGCTTTTGGTGGTTTCTTCTGCTTCGACAGCCTTTAGAACAACTCTGTCTGCAAGTGGTTTGATTTTCATATGAATTCCTCCTGTTAAAGAATGATTGATAATTTTAGCACTCGCCAAACCTGAGTGCTAATATATATTTTAGCCAATATACGGAAAAAATCAACCCCTTTTTATAAAAAAATTAAAAATTCATAATTTGGTAATAATTGGTTAAATTTTATACCTAACTTAAATTAAACGTATTTTAATAATATTATTTTTTATTGTTTTTTAGGATGAAGTATGCTATCATACTAAAAGTGTTCGATGCTTAAAATTTTACGGAGGGGGAATTTAGATTGGTTCCTCAATTCTTAAAAGAAAAAAACTATCCTATCGATTATAAGCTTTTGACTGCGGCAGTGCTTTTTGCGGGGTTTTTGCCGGAATACGCATCAATAATTATACTTATTATTCTTTTCCCGTTTTTCCTTCATTATAGCAAAAAAAACGAGAAGCTGTACTTAGGCGGAACAGGTAGAATGTTCGCGGCGTTTGCCGGCTATGTCTTGTTAAGCTTCATTTGGTCGCAGAATGTGTTTTGCAGTGTTTCGAGCGGAATAATATGGGCTTTCGGTTTTCTTGCGTTCCTGCTTACGGCTGAATTGTCCGACACAAAAGAAAAAATCGAAAACATTATTTTGTGCATGATAGGCTCTGCGGCTGTCAATTCCGCGGTTTCAATTTTACAGATGATATTTATGGCGGCGGGAAAATCGGAATATTTCCCAAGCCCGCTGTACAGAACGCTCGACAGGTGGGTCTATTCCGTTTTCAGCATTGATGTGTTTCTTGAGGAAACGCCCGACCGTGTTTCGGGATGCTTTGACAGCCCGCTTATTTTGGCAACCTTTTTTGTTATGATATTTCCTCTCGCGGCGTTCGGCTGCTTTTATATGACCACGAAAAAACGGCGCATATTCTCGGTGGTTTCCTGTGTACTCATATTTTTCGGAATAATGTTCACGTTTTTAAGAGGCGCGGTAATTGCCGTTATCGTTTCGTTTATGCTTCTTGCGTTTACGGGCAAGAAGCCGGCAAAAATTATGTCGGGGGTCGCGTTCGCTTCGGCAATAATCTGGATGATTGTAATTTTTGAAAGGCGCGGTGTTTCAGCTTCGCAGGATATTTCCACTATCGACAGATTTGCGCTGTGGGAGGTCTGCCTTTCGTCTGTTTCGGGCAAATTTCTTTTGGGGCTCGGAGCGGGCAGCGCCAATGTCAGCGATTTTCTGCTCTCAAACGGCATATTTTATGCTAATGCCCACAATCTTTATGTTGAATTTCTTGCCGAAATAGGAGTTGTAGGCTTATTGGCGTTTGCCGCTCTTGCTGCGGCGGCTGTCGCGGACGTCGCTCACGTTTATAAATGCGGCGGCTGGTGGAAGCGTTTTGCAGTCGCGCTTCTTTCGTCGCTTGCAGGGCTTTTTGTTATGTCCGTATTTGACCATACCTTGTGGACGCCTAAGGAAATTATTTATTTTGCCGTTATTCTCGGTTGTATTTCGGCTTCAAAGAGAGCCACCCGTAAAAGCGGAAAGATAAGAGATGAAAAATCCGGTTCCGGCAGCCTGACAGCGGACGTCTCCTCGTAAGGAGGGCTTCGGTTTAAATAAATTAAAGCAGGTGTATTTATGAAAGAGAAGCTTAAATTTCAAAGAATACTCGGCTACGGCGTGGGCGCGGTAGGTCTTGACCTCAGCTACGGTATGTTTTACTCGTTTTTGTCTTATTATCTTTCAAGCGTGCTCGGCCTTAAAGAGGCGTTTTTGCTTCTTTTGACGCCGCTTGCAAGAATATGGGACGGCATTAACGACCCGATGATGGGCACTGTTGTTGATAACACGAGGACCAAATTCGGCAAATACCGCCCGTGGATTTTAATCGGCGCCTGTTCAAACGCGGTCGTTCTCGCGCTGTTGTTCACCTCGTTCGGTATGAGCGGCGCAAAGCTCTATATTTACGTCGGCGTGATGTACATCCTTTGGGGAATGACCAACACTATGGCGGATATTCCTTATTGGTCTATGGTTCCGTCATTTACGAGCGAGGAAAAGGAAAGAAATACCGTTGCGACGGTTGCAAGAACATTCTCGGGACTGGGGCAGGGGATAATAACGATTATGACGCCTTTGGTTCTGCCGATGCTTTCAAGCGGAATGACTACCGACAAGGGCTACAGCGCTTCGGGCTTCTCAAGGTGGGCGATTATATGCGGCGGCGCGCTTATTTGTTTTTCGCTTATCTGCGTGCTTTCAACAAAAGAAACGAACGTTGTATATAATGAAAAACAGAAATTCAGCTTTAAGCAGATTTTCCGCGTTATCGCCTCAAACGATCAGCTTGTCGTGTTTATAATTTTCGCAATGCTCTCAAACGCAGGTTGGTATCTTACAAGCTCCGGCGCGGTTTATTACTTTACCGACTCCTTAGGTCAGCCGAAGGCGCAGTCGCTTTTCCAGACAATAGGCGCGGTCGGCAGCGTTTTGGGACTTTTGGTGATTCCCGTGCTTTCACGCAAATTCACAAAGCGTACAATATATTCGATTTCGCTTGTAACATGTATTGTCGGTTACGCCTTAATGCTTCTTTTCGGACCGATACTCAAAATCACGATAGCTTTGGATATATGCTATATAATCGCTTCAATCGGCATAAGCTCTATGTTTGTTTCTCAGACGATTTTCTTAGCGGATATAGTCGATTACGGCGAATATAAGAACGGCAAACGAAGCGAAAGCATCACATTTTCAATGAAGGGCTTTTTGCAGAAAATGGCGTATACCGTTCAGACCGTTGTGCTTTTCGGCTCGCTTAAAATAATGGATTACAATACGCAGATTACCGCGGGCGAGGGCGTTAATAATATAACAAAAACGGGCATAGGCATTGTTACGTTCGGCGTTCCGATCGTCTTTATGTTACTGTCGCTTGCCGTATTCAGAAAAAAATTCAGAATTTACGGCGAGCTTGCCGACAGGGTCCACGGTTACATAATAAACAAACGCGCCGAAGAAGGCAAAAATTAAGTTTAAAGTCATAAAAACCGCCTGCGTTTTTACAGGCGGTTTTTTGAGTATGTTACATATTAACAATAGCGGTAAGCGCGTTCATATATTTTGAATTTGACGGCGCCATCACATAATTGATAAACAGTATTTCGTCAATTCCGTTATCGTTTACGAACTGTGTTAAATTCATATTGCTTACCCCGTCCTGCCTCGGGTCAAGAACGTAGACCTCGCTGTAATTTTCAAGCAGGAACGGCGCCATAGCGTTGCCGTAGGACTCTTTTATCATAAGAATTTTTTTGCCGTTAGGGTTGTCGGTTACCATTTTTATAAGCGGCTTGTCGCCCTGAATGAACGCCATATACTTGCTCGAACGGTCGGTAATGTTTGTTGAAACTATTTTTAAATTTTTGCCGTCGTCCATCGCGGGCGTTGAGAAATACTGACCGCTTGCGGGAACGATCGGCATAAAGTACTCGACATAATCGGGGTGGTTAAGCAGATTTTCGCTTTCGGTATAGCGGTACATACTGCCGACAAAGTCCTCAATACGCCCCGTTTCATAATCCGTTAAGGCGTGATAAGAATTTCCCGACGCGTTGCAAAATGCGGTATATGCGTAAAATGCGCCCCGTGCCGTCCAATGGTGGTCGGTTCTGAAATAAATGTATTCGTCCGTGCGCTGTGATATTGCCGAGTATGCGTCTACACAAGTAACGTTTTGCGAAAGGCAGGAGTAGGCATAGTTAATGCCGTCGGGCTGCGAATGGCTTCCCGTTCTGTATTCGTCTGGACCGTAAAACGCAATTCTCGTAGGCGCTAAAAGGCAGTAAACCTTTTTGTCGGGAACTTTTGCGGCAAAGGTGTTAATAACCTCTGCGTACTGCGACAGCTTTGTTTTGGAAATCGAATACATTTCCATAGCCGAATCCTCAGTCACGATAATGTAATTTTTTATTGTATAGTCATTTGTTCCCGACGGCAAAGCCGCCGTAGTCTGCTCGGATACGTATGACGGCTCGGTTTCGGTTTGAGCTTCGGTTTCGGTTTGAGCGGTTTCTGCGGCTTGGGTTTCGGTCTGCGTCGTTTCGGGAATATCCGCTTTTGCAGGCAACAGCGCAACCGTGCAGATAATAATTGCAGCCGCAATAACCATTTCCGCGGTTCCGAGTATTTTTCTTTGCTTAGTTAGTTTCATTGACCGATTTCCTCAAAATCAGATTTTTTCCCCTGTTTCGGCGTTGATGATGTTTTTGAAAACCCCTATATGAGTATTGGATATGTACTTGTCAATATGCATACTGCCGAAGAACCATTTTCCGAATTTGCAGGAGTTTGAAAGCTCCTCAAAATATGCGTTGAGCGCGGTAACGCGAAGATTATCGTAATCCTTGAGCTGTAAAAAGCCTTTAATTCTTGTCGGCGGCTCATGGGTGATGACCATATCCACCGCATAGCCGTGCTTTTCAAGGTTCTGCGCGCCCTCAAGAAGCTCGTCCTGCGTGGGGATCTCCTCCTTTGACCAGCCGTTCTCGTCGGTTCTTATATCAATATCGGGGCTTTCGCCGCCGCCCATAGTGAACACGGTCGTACCGTCTATATTATATACCTGACCTCTTAAAAGGTGGTAAAGGCTGCCGTAAATCTTATGTACCTTACCGCCGTTCCATTCGCTTATTTCATAATTATTGAGCAGAGAAAAATTTTCGTGCGTTCCGTCTATGAAGCAGATGTTGTATTTGCGCCTGCCGAGCTGTTTGATTATTTTCTGCTCTTTTTTGCCGTTATCCCAAATAAAGCCGAAATCGCCGCAGATAATAAGCGTATCGCCTTCCTTGAGAGCTTTAAGCCTTGAAGAAGAGAGCCTTTCCGCTTCACCGTGGGTGTCTCCGGTAACATATATCAAAATTTTCCACATCCTCAAAAATGAATTGATATTTATACTGCAATTTGCTATAATTGCTTTGTAATATCATACACTCTTTTTCAACTGTTTTCAAGGGGGATTATCGTTGAAAAAAATCATTTCCTTATTTCTTACCGTTTTAATCTTTTTTTCTCCCGCTTTTATGATTTCATCGTCTGCGGCGTATAATTCGGAGCTTGAAACCACGGCGGATATAGTTTTGCTTTTAAGCCTTGACGACGGCACGGTCATATTTGACAAAAATGCCGATAAAGTAACCGCGCCCGCGTCGCTTACCAAAATAACGACTGCTATACTGACTATTGAAAACTGCCCCGATCTGGATGTTACCGTTACGGTGCCGGCATACTGCATTACGCTTTTAAACGGCACGGGCTCGTCAATGGCGGGGCTTAAAGCGGGCGAGGAGGTTACCGTCAGGGAGCTTTTATACTGTATGCTCGTAAAAAGCGCCAACGAAGCGGCTAATATTCTTGCCGACTACATAGGCGGCGGAAGTATAGAAAGCTTTGTTGAGATGATGAACGCTTTTGCTTCAAGCCTCGGCTGTCAGAATACCCGTTTTGTAAACGCTCACGGGCTTGACGCGGAGGGGCATTACACCACGGCAAACGATTTGGCGCTTATAGTTAAGCACGCGCTGACGCTTCCCGTGTTTATGGAGATTGCCGACACCTATTCTTACAAAATGCCTGCGACGAATTTAAGCGGCGAAAGGAACTTCGTTTCTACCAACTGGATGATAAATCCCAATTTCAAAACCTATTATTACGAGTATATCCACGGTATTAAAACGGGTACAACCTCGGGTGCGGGGCACTGCGTAGTCGCAAAGGCAAGCAAGGACGGCTATAACTACCTGTGCATAGTAATGGGCGCGCCCGCTGCTGACGTTACGGGCGACGGGAACGAGGATAACTGCGCCTTTCTTGACTGCAAAAAGCTCTGCAAGTGGGTGTTTGACAATATAAGACTTGAAAAGGTTGCGGATACGACAAAAATAGTTACGGTAGTTGACGTTAAATTATCGTTTGACGCCGACCATGTAAGGCTTGTGCCCGCAAACGACGTTACCGCGCTTGTTCCTGCGGGGACCGACAGCGGCAGCGTGCTTATCGAGGCTGTCCCCGAAGAAACGCCTACGGTTATAAACGCTCCCGTTAAGAAGGGGGAAAAAATAGGAAGGGCAAGAATACTTTATGCCGATGAGGAAATTGCAACAGTTGACCTTGTTGCCGCCGAGGATGTTGACGTAAATATCCTTTTATGGCTGTTAAATGTAATAAAAACCGTTGCGACGTCGAAAATATTTATAATCATCGTCGTAACAGCGGCTCTGTTGGTCGCCGTATATCTTGTTATGCTTTATAAGAGGAACAGGGAAAAACGCAGAAGAAAAAAGCCGAGAATGTATAAGAATACAAGAAATATTAAGAAATAAGCAACAGAACAGATGATTATCGGCAAATCATAATTAAGTGAAATTTTCAATATGTAAAAAATACACCCGCAGACGGATAAATTTTTCTGCGGGTGTTTTAATTTCTTTATTTTACTCTCGGTTACTGTCAAAAGCTTCTGCGCTTATGTTAAGGCGAGGGGAGCTGCCGCCCGATATATCGGTAACAGAAATATCGGAAACCGAAGCGTCTTTCTTCGAGCCCTTAAAGGAATATTTTTCCATAACAAGACAGTAGGCGATTATTACAACAAACGATGAAAAAACACAGGTGAAAAGGCATGTTAACGGTTGATTTAGCAGGTTGCTCGGATTGTCCGTACCGCCGAATATACCGCATACTATGTTAAGCAGATGAACAGAGATGAAAAACAACGGAAAATAAGACACCAGCGCTCCAGCAAGGAAGAATAAGACGGTAAAGCAGAATAGCTTTAAAGCCTGCAAAAACGATTTTGAGGAAAATCCCCTTGCATATTTTAAATATCTGTTTCCAAAAAATGAAATTAAGTACGCGGGAAAAATAATATTAAAGTCAAAAATATAATTATTTGTTTCATCATAAGCCGCAAAATATAAAGAATACAGTTTGGTGTTCTCCGAATAATCCTCATACGCCTGTATTCTGTCAATATAGCTTGAAAAAAGCTCGCTGCTCCGGTTAAAGAATAAAGCATAAACAATTAAAGGTACCAAAATCCACAGGGAGTTTAAAAGTATCTTTATTATACGCTGCTTGGTAAAGAATTTCCTTATGAACATTTAAATCCTCCTCAATTTAATAACCTATGTGCGTTTGCGCAAAAAACCAAAGTCTCGGAAACATCATCACTCAAAATAATTAAAACTGTGCCGCATAATTATTATACAATATTATAAGACGTATGTCAATTTTTTTGTTAAAAATATATAAAAATATATGTACTCGCATTTATTATCATAAAATCCCCCTGCGCAGTACGGAGAGGGATTTTTAGTTTATCTGTTAAATGAGCTTGCCCATTTGCATTACCGATTTAATATTCAGATTATCGTCAAATAAAATTATATCCGCGTCGAAGCCTTTTTGTATTTTGCCCTTGCGGCGGTCGATTCCGATTACCCTTGCAGGCGTAAGCGTCATCATTTTAACCGCCTCCCAAAGCGGAACGCCGACGCTCTTATACATATTTCTTACAAGCCTTGCGCCGCTTGCGGTGCTTCCCGCGAGACACGAACGGTCCGAAAGCTTCATAACCTCATCCTCATATATTACCGACACGCCGTTTTCCTGCGTAAATTCTTCGCCCTCGGCAATATCCATAGCCGAGTATTCAAGCCCGTCCGAGATAAGATACATTTTGTCGGCGCCCTTACATTTGTAAATCAGCCTCAGAACGCCCAACGGCAGGTGCCTGAGATCTGATATGACCTGAGCGGTAAATCCGTCGTTTACAAGCGCCGCTTCAACTGTGCCCGCAAATCTGAAGACTCCCTTTTTGAAGCAGGAGGTGCAGGCGTTGTAAAGGTGGGTAATGTCCGAATACCCGTGCTTTAACGCTTCGACAGCCGTGTCGTAGTCTCCCGAGGAATGAGCGATTGAGGCAACGATTCCTCTTTTATTCAGTTCCTCGCCGAGAACCTGACCGCCGTCCCGCTCGGGCGCGGCGCCCATAATTTTAATTGTGTCGCGGTATTCGTCAAGGAATGACTTGTAATCAACGCTTGACGGAGAAAGAATGTTTTGAGTGTTCTGCGCTCCGCACATTTCGGGCGAGAGGAAGGGACCTTCAAGGTGAACGCCCAGAATGTTGGGGTTCTTTTCTTCGGCAAGCCTTATTTCATCAATAACATTTGAAAGCTGCCAAAGCGGCGCGGCAAGCGCGGTCGGCAGAATTGACGTAACGCCGTTTTTCAGGTGTGCTTCCGCCATATTTAAAACAGCGTCCCTGCCGCCCATAGCGGAGTATCCGCCGCCGCCGTGAACATGCAAATCAATAAAGCCTGCTGAAAGATAACAGCCGTCGGCGTTGATTACCCTTGCGTTTTCAGCCTTTATGTCGGGTACGACCTCGGCTATTTTTTCTCCGTCGGTTAAAACGTCCGCGTTTATTATACTGTTGTCTGTTATAACCCTTGCGTTTTTAAACAAAATCATATTTTCACCTCAAACAGAAGCGGTGAAGCAAAGCGCCGTTCCTGTTTTTTCGTCAATGTCGATAATTCCGTATGAGCCGTCCCTGACGCTTCCCGGACACATATAGTAAATGCCGTTAACGTATTCAACTCTCTTTAAATGGGTATGACCGTACACCGCTATGTCGGCATTCAGGCTTTCAGCCGCGCTTTCAAGAAGCTCAAAGCCGCGTTTAACCGTTTTTGTATGCCCATGCAGGCAGTAGATTTTTTTGCCGCCCAAAAGGACGGTTTCTTCCTCGGGCAGGTCGGAGCCGAAATCGCAGTTGCCCCTGACGGCAATAAACCGTTTGTTTTCAATGGTCCTCATATTCTCTTTTAAGAAGAAATCTCTTTCACCGTCGCCTAAAAATATAAACAGATCGGCGCTTCTGTGGCGTTCCAGCACCATATTGACGGAAGCGCTGTCACCGTGCGAATCGGAAATTACAACAGCCCTCATTCATAATCACCTGAAGCTTTACATAAATTGTATAAGGCGGAAAGATACCGTTTTAAACCGCATCGGGTTCGACTCTCCCCGCCTTAAAAGATTATACCAAATTACGGAGGCGATTGCAATGGATAACAACGCAGATTTAAACAACATTCTTAACGGCTTGAAAAAAGGAAAATCCGAAAAGGAAGCGGAGGATTATCTTATGAGCCGATTAAATTCTCAGCAGACAAAGAAGCTGCATGAGATTCTGAATGACGAAAAAGCGATGAATGAGATGCTTAATTCGCCCGAGGCGCGCAGATTATTAAAAAAACTGACAGGAGAGGACAATGGATAACATAAACGATTTATTAAATTCTTTAAGCTCGGAGGATATGGAAAAACTAAAAAACGTCGCGTCGTCTCTTATGAGCGGCAGCAATTCGAGCGAAACAAAAAAAGAACCGTCGGATAACATATCCTCGCTTTTCGGCGGCGATACCGCCAATATGCTTATGAAGGTTGCCTCACAGATGAATAAGGAGGACGATAAAACCGCGTTTATCAAGGCTCTCAAGCCGCTTTTAAGCGATGAGAGAAAGCAAAAGGCGGACGAGGCAATCCGCTTTATGAAGCTTATGGACGCACTGCCTTTACTGAAAGGACTTTTCTGATATGAAAGAATACAGCTTAAACGAAATGCAGCAGATGCAGGAAAAGGCGCTCGAAAGAGTAAGGAATATGCAGTCGAGGGCGAACGAAGCGGTAAGAGAAACGGTACTCGATTCCGAGCCGAAAAAAGCCCAAGATACCAAGCCCGAAGCAGCTCGGGAAAACAAAAGCTCCCGTTACGGCTTTTACAGCGCCGTAAAATCGGCGCCGCGTCAGAATCACATAAAAATGCCCGTTGAAATGCCCGAAAGCATAAAGCCGTATGAGTCGTTCCGCGAATATTTTGAGCCTGAAAACAAGCGCGCCGCCGAGGAAAAGAAGCAGAACGCAAAGGCAAATTTAATGGATGATATTTTAAACGAGCCTGATAAGGCTTTGCTTTTCGCGCTTCTGCTTTTAATGCAGTCCGATAAGGCGGACGAGGAGCTTATGATGTCGCTTCTGTACATAATGCTGTAAAGAATTTTTAAGCGCTGTCTGCGGCCTTATTCGCAGACGGCATTTTTAACATTTGCTTGAATTATATATGCTTTGGTGCTATTATATTTTTATATGAGAGTAAATTTCTTATTGAAGGGCAGAGAAAAATGTCAGCAAAGCAGTTGATAAACGGCGTATATCAAACAGTTTCTTTTAACGCCGACAGCGAAAGAGAATGGATAAGCGCCTATTTTTCCGATCTGGGGGATATGCTTTGCCACGAAAAGGTCAGAGAAATGGTTAAGTATAATCACCATAAAACGGTTAACTGCCATTTCCACAGCGTGACAGTGTCATACATTACTTATAAAATATGCAAAACGCTTGACCTGAACTATGTTGACGCGGCACGCGCGGCGCTTCTGCACGATTTTTATCTTTACGATTGGCATATAACCAAGCACGACGAGCTTCATGCGTGGTATCACCCCAAAATGGCTGTGATAAACGCCGAAAAGTATTTCGGTAAGCTTACCCCTATGCAGTCGGATATGATATTGAGCCATATGTGGCCGCTGCATTTAGCTCCGCCTAAGTCAAAGGAGGGAATGGTGCTTACCTTTGCCGATAAAATATGCTCTGATTTTGATTTGCTCGGTTTAAGCGGAAGGTTTATGCCCGTGTATGAAGCCGTTAATAAGGAGACTGAAAGAAAATGCAGACGCTTACAAGCATAGTTAATTATTTTTTGTGGTTTATTCTTTACAGCGTAATAGGCTGGATAATTGAAACGCTTCTGTTTGCGGTAAGGGATAAAAAATCCGTTAAAAGAGGCTTCCTTTTCGGACCGCTCTGCCCGATTTACGGCACGGGAGCAGTTCTTTGTACGGTTTTGCTTTACGGCAGAATAACAAACTTTTTCGCGCTGTTCGGCGCAGGGCTTGCGCTTTGCACGGCAATCGAATATATAACGCATTTTGTGCTTGAAAAATTTTTTCACGCCAAATGGTGGGATTATTCAAATCAGAAATTTAATATAAAGGGCAGAATATGCCTTACAAGCTCGCTCCTTTTCGGCGCGGGCGTTGCCGTTCTTATCAAATGGATTCAGCCTTTTGTAGCGGGCGTTACGGAAAAGATACCCGTTAACGCAAGGCTTTTAACCGCCTTTATAATCTATTCCGTTCTGATTGTCGATATTGCGATAACCGTTCAGAGCCTGAAAAATATCGTCTCAAAGCTCAAAGAAATCCAGCAGTTCATTATAGAGAATACCCAAGAGGGAATCGACAAGGCGGAGGAAAAGGTCGACGAGCTTGTCGAAACGATAAAAACCATACCTACGCCCAAGGCAAGGTACGACGATATTTCAGAAAAGATTAAACAGAACGAGCATATACGCTACCTCGTTGATGTGTTTAAAAACAGTGACCCGCAGGTAAAAAAGATCCACGGTATTGCGCCTAAACTTCAGGTGAAGAAATATAAGGAAGCCATGGAGCTGATTTTTTCCAAATACGAGGGCGATAACGGCGATAATAAAAAATAATTTTCAGGGTGAAGTGTCGTGAATGAATATAACGGATACAGGCTGCGTCCGATTTATTCGGACAGGCGCTTCGGTGCTTTTTTGATGATTATAGGCGTGTTTTGCGCGCTTGTAATCATTCACAGGCTCTCATACTATGTCTATGAGTACGACGCCGAATTCAGTCCCGTAGATTACGGCAGATTTAACATTTTGTCGTATTTTACGGTTCAGTCAAATATCTTTGTTATTTTTTATTTAATCACCCTGTCACTGGCGGTTTTCGGCGTTAAGAGGGCGCAGAAAATTGCCTTTAACCCCATAACGGGAGCGCTTGTCACAACGTATATATTATTGACGGGCGCGATATACTGCTGCGGAATCCCTCTCGGTATGACGCCTCCGTTTAAATGGGATAACCCTACCCATTCAATGTCAAGCTTTATTCAGGTTTTTCATCATATGATAATACCTCCGTTTATGTTTGTTTTATGGCTGTTTCCGATTACGAACCAAAAAATAACCTATAAAAAGGCTTGGCTGTTCGGACTTTATCCGCTTGCGTATTCGCTGTTTTCAATAGTCAGAGGCGCGTTTTCAAATCCGACCTATTATCCTTACCCGTTTTACAGACCTGATTTTATTTGGGAACTGTTTTTTAAGGATAAGCCGATGGACAATACGGCTCTTGCCTATATTTTAATGCTTCCCGTGCTTGCTGCCGGCATTATGCTGTTCGTTGCCGTCGCGGCGGGGATAATTGCAATACATAACAGCGCTTTAAGGGAGAAAGATAATGAGTGATTTCTATGATGCGTTCAAAATTGAATGCTCGCCTGCCGCAGACCCCAAAAAAATAATTGTATCGGGCGGCACGAGATTAACGGTGTTAACCGATTCTTTAATTCGGGTTGAGGCTGCAAAAAACGGAGTTTTCTGCGACGAACCTACGCAAAGCGTGTGGTTTCGTGATTTTTCGGAGTGCGAATTTACCGCTGAGAAAGACGGAAATACAATAACCGTTAAAACAAGAGCGGCTGAGTTTTGCTATAATACTTCCTCGCATAAAATGAAATACATAAATCTCTCCGACGGCAGGCACATTACAAATTATAAGCGCGGGAATTTAAAAGGCACAAGAAGAACTCTTGATCGAACCTCAGGTAGGGCAAGGCTGGGCGACGGTATCGTTTCAAGGAACGGGGTTGCTGTTTTGTGCGACTCAAATTCTCTTGTAATTGCCGAGGACGGCACGATCGTTCCGAGAAAAAGCAAAGAAACCGATAATTATTTCTTCGCATACGGTTATAACTATATAAACGCTGTAAGGGACTTCTTTAAGCTTACGGGCGCGCCGCCCTTAGTGCCGAGGTTTGCCTTGGGAAATTGGTGGTCAAGATACAAGGCGTACACGCAGCAGGAATATATGAATCTTATGCAGCGCTTTATTGATGAAGAAATACCCGTTACTGTAGCTACCGTCGATATGGACTGGCATTGGGTCGACGTTGTAGGAAAATTCGGAAAAACCGCGCAAAGCCGTGAGAGCAAGACAATAATCGAGAAATACTATGACGCTATGTCGAACGGCGGCTGGACAGGCTACAGCTGGAACACCGACCTGTTTCCCGATCCAAAGGGCTTTTTAAAATGGCTTCACGAAAAGAATTTTAAAGTTACCTTAAATCTTCATCCCGCGACGGGCGTGCGTTGGTTTGAGGATCAATATGACGCTTTTGCGCGCTTTATGGGGGATGACCCGAAGCAGGGCAGGCAATACGCCTTTGATATTACGGATAAGAAATATGTTGAAGGCTATTTCAGCCTTTTGCACAGACCTTTAGAGAATGACGGCGTTGATTTTTGGTGGATTGACTGGCAGCAGGGCGATAAGACAAAGGTAAAAGGTCTTGATCCGCTTTGGGCTTTAAACCATTATCATTCAATGGATATTGCGCGCAAGGGCGACAAAAGACCGCTTATTCTGTCACGCTTTGCGGGAGCAGGCTCGCACCGCTATCCTTTAGGCTTTTCGGGCGATACGGCGCAGAATTGGGAAGTGCTTGATTTTCAGCCGTACTTTACCGCAACAGCTTCCAATATCGGGTATACCTGGTGGAGTCACGATATAGGAGGTCATCACTTCGGCTATAAGGATGACGAGCTTTATACAAGATGGGTGCAGTACGGAATTTTCAGCCCCGTTATGAGGCTTCATTCAACCTCAAACGAGTTTATGGGCAAAGAGCCGTGGAAATACTCATATTCGGCGCAAACGCTCGCGGTTGACGCGCTTCGCTTTCGCCACAGGATGCTGCCTTATCTTTACACTATGAATTACAGAACGCACGCCGAGGGCAGGGCGCTTACAGAGCCTATGTACTACCGCAATCCAGTGGAGGACGAGGCGTACAACCACCCGAATGAGTATTGGTTCGGTTCGGAGCTTATTGTCGCGCCCGTTACCGTGTCGAAGGATCGTCACACAAATCTTGCAGGCGTCAGCGTATATCTTCCCGAGGGCAGATATACCGATATTTTTACAGGCAGAATATATAACGGCTCTCAGGTCGTTAAGATGTTCCGTGACGAAAACTCAATACCTGTTCTCGCAAAGCAGGGCGCGATAATTCCGCTCGGCGCAAGCGGCACAGGCAATAATTGGAAAAACCCCGAAGATCTGGAAATTCTCGTGTATAGGGGCAACGGTAATTTTTCAATGTATGAGGATGACGGCGAAACCGAAAATTATAAAAAAGGCGCGTATGCGTTTACCGATTTCACCGTTTGTGAAAATAACTCCGATATGGATTTTATAATCGATCCCGTAAGAAATGACACTTCCGTCGTACCGCAGCTGAGAAGCTATAAGGTTTCGTTTAAGGATGTTGCCGAAGCCGAGGCGTCGGTTAAAATTAACGGCGAAACGGTCGAAGCTGTAAAGCAGGGCAAAAAGACGGTTGAAATATTACTTAAAGACATAAAGCCCGGCGATAAGGTTGAAATCTCATTCACTTCGGTAATTCCCGCAAAAAATGAGGATAAACGCGAGCTTTTAATCGAGCTTATTTCAAAATTTCAAGGCGCGAACACCCCTAAAATGAGGAAATACACGGATTATGTGAACTCAAAAGCCAAAATGCCTTTGCTTCCGCCATATTTTCGCGAACCTCTTGAGGAGATTGAAAAACTGTACTATTGACTTATAACTTTTTTGGTATATATGTTAATTGCTTTTATAATTTTGCTGTGCTAAAATAAAATTGATAAACGGTTAACAAACGGCAGACTTGGTAGAGGGCGGTGAGCTGCATGGATGCGAATATAGCGTATTTTTTCGGTAACATACTGTGTGTTATTATGCTCTTTATTATCGGTTACAGCTCAATAAAGCATCTCGGCAGGCTTACTCATGAAAAACTGTTTCTTGAAATAATACTGTCTGCGGTTATAATGGCCATGGCGGATATTGTATGGTGGCTTGTTGACGGCAAGGATTTTGCGGTGTTTCGGGTAATCAACATAATCGCAAGCGGAGGCTATTTGCTTTTTACCGTTATAACAGGCTATATTTGGCTGTGCTATGTTGATTTGAAGCTGTTTAACGAGTGGGGCAAGGCGCGCAAAAAAAGACTTATCGCTTATGCGGTGCCCGCAGTAATAACACTGCTTATATCTCTTTTATCTCCGTTTACAAAATGGCTGTATTACATTGACAGCTCAAATGTTTACCATAGGGGAAGGCTGTATTTCGTTCAGGTTATTTCAGGCTTGTTTTATATTATTCTGTCCGCCGTCCTTTCAATAATCAGAGCGGTAAAAGAGCCTGTCGCGAGAAAACGAAGGGATTATCTTTCCTTTGTTTTATATATTTTGTTTCCGCTTGCAGGCGGTATTTTGCAGATTTTTGTGCCGGATTTGCCGTTTGCGGTCGTCGGTCTGTCGCTTGCGGTAATGATAGCATATATAAATATGCAGAATAAAAAGGTGTCGGAGGATTCTCTGTCGGGCGTAAACAACAGGCACGGTCTTAATATGTATCTCGATCAGGTGCTTAACGACAGTAAAAGCACCCATAAGAAGCTGTATTTTCTGCTTATGGATATTGACGACTTCAAGTCGATAAACGATAATTACGGTCACGTTGAGGGCGATAATGCAATTATTACCGTTGCGGATATTCTTTCAAGAGTATGCAACAGGGAACGCGACTTTATTGCGCGCTACGGCGGCGATGAATTTGCGGTCGTATGCGAGAGGAACAGCCCCGAAGAGGTAGAAAAGCTCAAAGCCGATATTCAAGATGCGCTCGACGCCGAAAACGCGGGCAATAAGTATCCTTATGTTCTTACGCTCAGTATAGGAAGCACTCGGTTCTTTGCGGGCGGCGGAAATCAGGATGAGATTATTTCAAACGCCGATAAACAGCTTTACGAGGTTAAAAGCGGAAGAAAGCAATCCTCTGCTCCTGTGTAAAGCGCCGCCGCTATTTTAAAGAAAATTTCGGATGTTTTTTTGGCAGGGACAGCTCTTGCGTCCGTCCGCATTTTTGCAAATTTCAATTGAGCGCGGGGCGGGGCTTGCCCGACAATCCGTTCGGATAGGGCGAGTGTCTCAAAGCTCCGTTGTTAAAATGAATATCATCCGCATAAAAATTGTTATATATATAAAAAGGTTCAATGTCAAATGTTGGGGTAACCAAATAAAGACGAGCTTTATATATGC
>CAZLCG010000023.1:0-27060 GCA_964557975.1 uncultured Eubacteriales bacterium | reverse complement strand
CTGCCAAAACATCGTTATAATTGTCAAGCGTCGTCTCGGGATATACAACGCCGTCCTCGCCTGTAAGATACTTTGCAACAAACTCGTCAGCCGAAATATAATTTTCAGCCGACGCAATGTAATCCTCGTATGTCTGAGGCGCACTGCTGTCTTGGCTGTTATATGCGGCAATCAAAGAATCAACCGATTTCTGCTGTGCTTCCGTCAGTTCGGCATATGAAGCCTCGCCTGAATAAATCTGCTCCTTATTGCTTACGTTTACATCTTTATAAATATCCGTATCGGAAATATTTCCCTTTAAATATTGATTAACAAAATTCTGTGCAACCGCCGCGTCCAAAGCATTCTGAATTTTTTCGGAGCTTGAACCCGCTTCTTCTATATTATTCTTAATTTGGGCTTTTTCATCGTCTGTAAGGTAATCGAGGGAATCAATTATGTCGTTTGTATCCAAAACTACCGTATTGCCGTTTTCATCAGCGGAGGTAACCGTAACCAGCTGAATATAATTTCCGGAAGAATTTTCCAATGTAAATACAGTAACCGAACCTGATGTTTCAAACTTGTATACGCTATCGTCAACCACATATGACGTTCCGTCCACCTCAATTGTAACATCTAAGCCGCCTTCTTCGTTCGGCTGTATAACAATATCGTCTTTGGTAAATTTAATACTGCTTACTTTATATGCATAAACGGAGAGATTGACGACCCCGCCTCCGCTGCAGCTGTATTTCCACTGAGTACCGCTCAAGAATATTTTGCCCGCTGGGCAATTGTCGAATTTCTCGCCTTTCTTGGAGACCGATACCGTATAATTTGTTGAACTGTTAACCGCTGTTACAACAACAATCGCATCTATGCCCGCATTCAACCATTCGTTTTCATCGAGCGACCAAAAGTCGGCGTTCGCCAAATCGCCCGAAGTCGTTGACATATAAATTTTATCGCCAAGCGAAAATGTCGCTGTCTCGTCCAACTTGGCGATATCATAATAATATGTAAGTGATTCCGCCTCTGCCGCAAATGCGTTTATGCAAAGACTGAAACAGATCACGCAAACCAATAGCAACCCGAGAAATGTCTTTTTCATTGTTTTTCCTCCTTAATTGTCAACATTTCAAATTTCGGAATTTGTTTGAAACTCACACATAAATTCACAACCAAATCCGTTTATTTTATTTTACTCTATCCCCTAAATTATGTCAACCTAAATTTGCCGTATATTACATTTTTTTACATTTTTTACGATTTTCTCATTTTTTAAAGATTACTATTTTGCTGAAAATGTAATTTGAAGCAACTATAACGGCCTGAGCAACGGTTTTTGTTATAAATTCACCCAACGGAAGCGTTTTTTCGGCAATTGCCGCTGTAAATTCCCCCGCCTTAAGCAGATCCATACCCACAAACATTATGACAAGCTCAAGCCCAAGCGAAAAAAGTCTTGCCGATACAAAAAGCGACGTTTCCTTAAAAACGGACTTAAAGCCCTTAGCCGCGCTTTTAAAAACGAATACCCTGTTTGTAATATACGCGAAAGCGACGGCGGCAATCCATGCGATTACCGTTGATATTTCATATTCGATCCCGACAGTCTTGCAAACGAAATATACAATGTAGTTAACTACGGTTGTCAGACCGCCGAAAACAATATAAACCGTTATTTCCCTGTATTTTTTTAAAAGCTTCTTTATTTTTTCCATATGCTCCTCAAATTCGGCTTATAAGCCTTTTATTAAAGTGTACCGCACATTGCCGTTTTTTTCAAATTAAAATTCCGTATTGCCGAAATCGACGCCCGCTTTGCGCGCCTGCGAATGCTGATGCTTTCTCTCGATCCGATACAGCCTGCCGTCCTTTATAAGCCTTGCGCCCGTTTGATGGAAACAAAACGGAATGTTATTGTTAACACACTGCTCTCTTATATTAAGCACCCATTGAAAATCGCAGACCCTCGCTTCGTCCCCCGACTCTCCTCCGACCGACACAGCCTCAATGCCGCTTGAAAGATAGCTTGAAAGCTCGATGTTTTCAAGCAGCGGCGCGCATATAATTTGCCTGTGCTTAACAGGGGCTTCAAGGAAAATCGGCAGACGGTGATCCGCCGCCTTTTGATTCTCAACGGTACAGCCGATTGCGACATTATCATAGCCGTCAAGCCAATCCGTCGGCAGACTTTTATAAAACCTGTCTATGCGCTTAGTAAATATTAAAAACCGACAGTCGGAGCGTTCCCTTATCATCTTCCACGCGTCTATGCGCCATTCGTCCGCGTCCTCAATAAAAAAATCCGAGGTAAAGCAGGTATAAATTAACGTATCCGACGGAACCTTATAATTTCTGTCCCTGCCCCGTTTTACGGGCAGGTTAAAGCTCCGGGTTTTTGCAACCGTACCGCTGTCTTTTTCATATTTTGAATCGATGCGGTAAACATAGCAGTTCCTGCATCCCTCGCTGATTTTACGGCAGCCGTGCCATAAGTTCCACGTTACGCTTTCCATACCGTTTTCTCCGAAAGCCGTTTGTAAAGCGCGAGAAATTCTTCCTTCGTTTCCTCAAACGGTTTAATGCAGTTTTCAAGGCTTATGTTTATTTCGGGTGCGGACGGAAACAGCTTTTCTCCGTTATATTTTATAAACTCGTGATAAAGAAGCGAATCGTCCACACTTTTTACAGGCTTTTTTTCCTCGTCCGTGATATTACGGGACGTAAACTTTTCAAATATTATTTTCTGATATTTTCTTTCAATCTCGGTAAATCGGGGAATACATATTCTCAAAGGACGGGTCATATCGCCTATGTAAGCCTCAGCCGCATCGTGCAGGAGGCACAAAAGACATATTCTGTCGGAATATCCTCTTTCCCGAGCCTCGTAAGCGCAGTTAATTGAGTGCCTTGCAACCGAATAGAACTCGGTAAAATGCCCGTTAGCCCTCGAAATCATGGAAAGAGCGTGCGCAATGTCTTGAAGCGCTATATCCTCCTGCGAGGGCGAGGACGGGTCAAACCTCTTTCCCGAAATTGTTGAGATGCAATTTTTATCCACCATAAAATCAACTCCGCTTTAATTTTACTTTATAATTACGGATAATGCAAATTAAAATAACACAGTTAAAATTTTGCGCTTAAGCAAACGCTTATGATAATAGGCAAAAACCGAATATATGATTATTGAAAAAAATAAGAATCGGCATAAAATATAAAATGAAGGAGTGAAATATATGACAAAAATTACTCAATTTTTTGATAGACTGAAAAACGATTTTCTTGCCGCGTCGGCGGCGTATCTTGTTCTCGGCTTAATACTCGTTATTTTTCCTTCTCAGGTAGCCTCGGCTGCCTGTTATATCCTCGGCGCGCTGCTGATTGCGGCGGGAATAACGCTTATAATCAAATTCTTTTTGCGCCGAGGCGTCTCGTCGCTGTTTTCAATTACGCTCATCGGCGGCATAGTGATTTCCGCTATCGGAATTTTCATTATCGTACGAAGTGAGACGGTTATTCAGCTGGTGCCTTTTATTTTCGGTGTTATGGCTGTAATCGACGGTATAATCGCACTTCAGCGTTCAATTTCTCTCGCAAAGGTAGGCTTTCCGTTTTGGTGGCTGTCTCTTTTGCTTTCGATCATTACCGTTGCGCTCGGCGTTGCGGTTTCGGTAAATCCGTTTGAAAGCGGAATTTTAGCTTTTCGTTTTATCGGAATTTGTCTGATATTCGCAGGTGCTGCGGATTTGTGGGAAATTATCAGCCTAAACAAAAAAATGAAAATGTCAAAGGAAGCCGACTGTGTAACAGAAGATCCCGATGACGGAGAAGAATAGCAAAACCGCTCACTGAGTGGCTTTGAGTGTATTTTTGGGCGTTTTTTTTGCTCTTTTTTTTGCTCTTTTTTGTACTTTTTGTTTTCAAAAAAGAGCAGAAAATCAAAAAAACAAAACGCCCGAAAGCCTGATATATCAAGACTTTTGAGCGTTTTAACCTTGGTCGGAGTGACAAGACTTGAACTTGCGGCCCCTTGACCCCCAGTCAAGTGCGCTACCAACTGCGCCACACCCCGATAGCTGTTTAACGGGCAGCTTGAAGCTTAAATACACTGTGAAATTTCTGTTTTTAAGCCCTAACTCACTGCCGCCCGAATATATTAACATAACTTTTAAAAATATGCAAGGTTTATTTTTGAAATTTTTATTTTTTCTTTAAAAGAAATTTCGGCAAAATTATTGACTTTTTTCGGTTTTACATCTATATTTAATCCATACCAATTAGGGTGCGGATTTACTGTCTGCATTCCCAACTATATCTATCGGTTGGAAAGGGGCTGCATAATTGAAAAAAAACGCAGTTATAATTGATTTAAAAAACATATCCGTCAGCTTTGACGGGCAGCAGATATTAAAAAACATCAACCTCTATATCCGTGACGGCGAATTTATCACCCTGTTGGGACCGTCGGGCTGCGGTAAGACCACGACCCTGAGGATTATCGCAGGATTTTTGGAGCCTGACTGCGGAGAGGTTGTTTTTGAGGATAAAATAATAAACGGTGTGCCTGCATATAAACGTCAGGTTAACACCATTTTTCAGCGTTATGCTCTTTTCCCCCATCTGAATGTCTATGATAATATTGCGTTCGGGCTTAAGAACCGTAGAGCTTCTAAGAACGAAATTGCAAAAACCGTTTCGGAGATGCTCTCTCTTGTTAACCTTAAAGGCTTTGAAAAGAGAAATATAAATTCTCTTTCGGGCGGTCAGCAGCAAAGAGTTGCCATTGCAAGGGCGTTAGCGGTCAGACCCCGCGTGCTTTTGCTTGATGAGCCTCTCGGCGCGCTCGACCTGAAGCTCCGCAAGGATATGCAGGCTGAGCTCAAGGCAATTCAGCAGAGATTGGGCATAACGTTTATTTATGTCACGCACGATCAGGAAGAAGCGCTTTCAATGTCCGACACGATAGTCGTAATGAACGCCGGCGAAATTCAGCAAATCGGTACGCCTACCGACATTTACAACGAACCGGTTAACGCTTTCGTTGCCGACTTTATCGGCGAAAGCAATATTCTTGACGGCATAATGCGCGAGGACTTTAACGTTGAATTTCAGGGAATGAAATTCAAGTGCGTTGACAAGGGATTTTTAAAGAACGAGCCTGTCGACGTTGTTATACGTCCCGAGGACGTTGAGCTTGTCCCCGCAGACGTCGGTATGCTCAAGGGCAAGGTTACTTCGGTCACGTTTAAGGGCGTTCACTATGAAATAATTATTGACATAAACGGCTTTAAATGGATGGTTCAGACCACCAAAAAGGCAGAGGTCGGCGACATTATTGGCATTTCGATAAAGCCCGATGAAATTCAGGTTATGAAAAAGAGCGAATATTCGGGGCTTTACGGCGATTACAGCTCCTTCAGCGAGGAATTTGACGAGCTTTCCGACCCCACGCTTAACGCTGAGGAAGACGGCGCTAACGAAACGGAGGTATAAGATGAAGCATACCTCTCTTACACAAAAAATAATCAACGCGCCGTATATTATATGGTCAATACTTTTTATTGTTGCGCCTATGATAATGGTCGTTTACTATGCGTTCACCGACAGGGACGGTAATTGGACCTTAAATAACATCACGGCGCTCACCTCTTACACGGAAACCTTTTGGCGTTCAATAAAATATGCGGTTATCGCTACAGCGATCTGTCTTTTAATCGCCTATCCCCTCGCCTACATTATGTCACGCTCGAGCGCGGGCAGGCAAAGAACTCTTATGATGCTCGTTATGCTGCCTATGTGGATGAATTTCTTGATCCGTACCTATTCATGGATTACCATTTTGGCAAACACCGGTATTATAAACACCCTGCTTTCAAAAATCGGCTTGGGACCGTTCCAGCTTATTAACACATCGGGCGCGGTTATTCTAGGTATGGTATATAATTTTGTGCCGTATATGATTTTACCGATTTACTCGATTATGTCAAAGCTTGACTACCGTCTTGTCGAGGCGGCTGAGGATCTCGGCTGCAGCGGCTTTTCGGTGCTTAAAAGGATTATTTTTCCGCTGAGTCTTCCGGGCGTTATCTCGGGTATCACTATGGTTTTTGTTCCGTCGGTCAGCACATTCTATATCAGCCAAAAGCTCGGCGGGGGCAAATATCTTTTAGTCGGTGACTCCATAGAAATGCAGTTTCAGTCGGCATACAATTACAACTTAGGCGCGTCGCTTTCGTTGGTGCTTATGCTTATGATTCTTGTCTGTATGTTTATAATGAACAGGTTTGCCGACGATGACGAGGGGGCGATTATTATATGAAAAAAACGCTCTCGGGAATTTACACCGCGCTTATAATGCTGTTTTTGTATGCGCCTATGCTTGTTATGGTCGTGCTTTCGTTTAACTCGTCAAGCAGTACAAGCGTAATGACGGGCTTTTCGTTTAAATGGTACGGCGAAATGCTTAATGACACGGCGACGCTGACCGCATTAAGGAACACCCTTGTGCTTGCGGTCTCCTCGTCGCTTATATCCGTTGTAATCGGCACAGCGGCGGCTGTCGGGATAAATTCAATGAAAAAGAGATGGCTCCGCTCCACCGTGCTTACAGTTACGAACATACCGATGATGAACCCCGAAATAGTTACAGGCGTTTCTATGATGCTTCTGTTTGTGTTCGTCGGTAAATTAGTCGGCGCAAGCGATGTTCTCGGCTTCCCTACGCTTTTGATAGCGCATATCACGTTCAATCTCCCCTATGTTATACTTTCGGTTCTGCCCAAGCTGAGACAGACCGATTCGCATCTGGCGGAGGCCGCGCAGGATCTCGGCTGTACTCCCGTTGCTTCATTCTTTAAGGTCGTGCTTCCGAATATCTCATCGGGAATAATCACGGGGCTTATTATGGCGTTTACGCTTTCGCTTGATGATTTTATAATCAGCTACTTCGTAAGCGGTCCCAAATTTCAAACGCTTCCGATTGTCATTTTTTCCATGACAAAAAAGAAGGTTAAGCCCGATATGTACGCGCTTTCGACTCTTATATTCGTTTCGGTTCTCGCCCTGCTTATTATTATGAATATTTTTCAGGCAAGGGCGGAAAAAAAAGAAAACCAAGCGATAAAGAATAAATAAACGGAGGAACCGTAAAATGAAAAAAACTGTTTCAATTCTTCTTTGCCTGATTTTGCTTTTCGGCATTACAGCGTTTTCGGGCTGCGGTAATGAGCAAACAACGCTCGACGTTTCCAGACTTATAGGCGATTATGATGTTGAGGCGCTGCGCGGCACTGAAATAAACGTATACAACTGGGGCGAATATATCTCCGACGGCTCGGAAGGCGTTATGGATGTTATTTCCGAATTTGAGTCCCTAACGGGAATCAATGTAAATTACAGTATGTTCGACTCCAACGAGGATCTGTACTCAAAGCTTAAATCGGGCGGCGTCAGCTACGACGTTATTATCCCGTCGGACTATATGATTGAGAGAATGACGGCGGAGGGTATGCTCCAACCGTTAAATTACGATAACATACCCAATTACTCTCTTATTGCAGACGACTACAAGGGACTTTTCTTCGACCCCGAACAGAAATACACCGTCGCATACACCGGCGGTATGGTAGGTCTTATTTACAACACAACGATGGTCGACGAGGAGCCCTCAAGCTGGAGTGTTATGTGGGATGAGAAATACTCCAACCGAATTTTGACCTTTAACAATTCAAGGGACGCTTTCGGCATAGCGCAGTATCTTCTCGGCTACGATGTAAATTCAAACGACAAGGCGCAGTGGGAGACTGCCGCCCAAAAGCTTATTGAACAGAAACCGCTTATCCAGTCTTATGTTATGGACGAGGTTTTTGATAAAATGGAAATGGGCGAAGCCGCTATTGCCCCTTACTATGCGGGCGATTTTCTGACAATGAGGGAGATAAATCCCGACCTTGCGTTTGTTTATCCCGACGAGGGCACCAACATATTTGTTGACGCCATGTGTATCCCCGCAAACGCAAAGAACAAAGAGGCGGCAGAGCTGTTCATAAACTTTATGTGCGAACCTGAAATCGCACTTGCAAACGCCAACTATCTCGCTTATCTCTGTCCCGTAACGGCGGTTTTGAGCGACGACAGATACGAATACAGGGACAATGAAATTTTATATCCCGAAAAGGAAATCGAAACTCAGTATTTCCACAATCTTGATACCGAAACGCTTGATTTGCTTGCGTCACTTTGGGAAAAGGTCAAGCTTGCATAATCAACACGGTTAATATAACATTAAAACGGTTCTCACAAATGAGAGCCGTTTTTTGGTATAACAGATTAACGGCGTGAGCAAGGTCTCGCCCTGCCGAATACGTAATGTTGTTAATGCTTCCGCTCCCTCTGAGAGGGAACTGTCTGCGAAGCTGACTGATGGAGTTTTCAAGGCGGCGCGTCAGGGATGCCGCGCCCTACGGTGCAAAGCACAATAAAACTACACCGTCCTACAATTCATTTGAAATTCTTTCCGCTATATATTTAAACACGGGAGCGCAGTCGGCTGAGCCGCCCTCCCCGTCCTCTTTTAAAATCGCTATTGAATATTCGGGATTTTCATAGGGAAAAAAGCCGCAGAACCACGACTGCGTTATCTCCTCGCCGTTTTCGTCAAACTGTCCGCTTTGCGCGGTAGCCGTTTTACCCGCGGCTGTGATATTATCGGGCTTTGCCTTGCCCCCGCTCCCCGAATTGACTGTTTCAAGCAGAAGCGATTTAACGGCTTCAGCTGTTTGTTTTTTCATAACGCGCCTTGAAGCAGGCAGCTCGGCTCGCATAATTTCGACCCTGTTTTCATCAATTATCGACATCATAAGGCTCGGCGCTGTGTATACGCCGCCGTTCGCTATCGCGGCATAAACCGCCGCCATCTGTAAGGGAGAAGCCAAAAGCTCACCCTGCCCGAACGCAAGGTTTGCAAGATCCTGCTGTGAAACTATGCTTTGGGCGGTCGGCATTATTCCGCTGTCAGAATACCACCCGTCGCACAGCTCAATCGCCTCTCCGAGCCCCATATTGGCGCCGAGAGAGCAGATTTCCTCTTTTCCCGTCAGCAGAGCAAGGTTTATAAAATACGGATTGCACGACTGCGCCATACCGCCAAACATATCAAGCGCGCCATGTCCCGTTTCTTTATGGCAGCCGAATTGCGTTCCGCCGACGTCCGCAAAACCGATACAGGTAAACCGAGTATCGGTCGGTATCCCCTTTTCAACGGCGGCGGCGGCAACGACCGCCTTAAACACCGAACCGACGGAATACGGCGTAAAAGCGCGGTTTATAAAGGGAGAATTCTCATCGTCAAGGCTTGCGGAAACATTATTCTGGTTGTATTCGGGACAGCTTGCGGCGGCTCTTATCTGCGATGTTGCGACGTCCAAAACCACAACAGCGCCCCTTGAAAATCCGAACTGCGAAAACGCATCCTCGCAAATCTGCTGTATTCTGCCGTCAACAGTCAGCGCAACGCCCGCCTTTGAATTGTAGCCTTGGCTTTCGGTTTCCATTTCACTGCCGTCAAGCGCGTTTCCGTAAGCGTCAACACAGCATTTAACCTTTAATGAACCGCTCGCCTCGGAAAGCAGGCTGTTATAGTATTTTTCAATACCGCACACGCCGTTTCCGTCATAATCGGTATAACCTATTATATGCACCGCAAGCCCGTCCTCCCGATAACGCTGTATGACCGAAAAGGTCAAAGCGTCAACCGTGTTTATATTTCCGTTTGCTCTTGCAATTCCTATTCTGCCGCCCGAAATTTCGTCATATACGTTGTCTTTGTCGGTCTCCTCAATGTATTCGCTGACCTTGGCAAGCGACGTAACCGTCGGCTTGACCGCAATATATTCCTCGCTGACGCAGTTTACGAGCGGGTTTAAATTACAGTCGTAAATACATCCCCTTGTTTCGGAAACAACGGCTGAAATTGTGTTTGAGGCGTACGAAGCCGAGCTTACCCCACCCTCGTTAATTATCACAAGCCTTGCAAGCATTATCCCCAAAACAAGACAGAACAGAAAAAACAGCTTTGCCACTCTTTTGTACATAAAAACACCTCTGTTATATTATTGAACAAAGGCATTAATTTTAATTATATTTTTCCCATTTTCAGATTATCGGGCGCTTAGTCGGACTGCTTCCGTAACAAAGTCCCTTCTTTAAGCCGCAAATTGCTTTTAAGCCTTGCTTTCATCATAGCATGCGGTGCGCTTTGAACAGAATCCCCATTATCATCAATGATTTCAGAAACTGTAAAGCTAATTGGCTTTACACCAAATTCAAGAGCTTCGAGCGTGTCGCCGACGGAAAATTTGTTGCGTTGTTCAACAAAAATATACCCGTCCCCGCATTTCTCGACGACTGCCGCAACATCCCACTCTCGGCGGTAGCCGCCCTCATAGGAAACGCCCGCGTCAATTCTCGGCGATTCATAGTAAAACCCCGTGCCGTACTCACGGTAGCTTACCTTTTTCGTTTCATCAATAATCCATTGTTCGGGAACATAGCTGTCCGTAGGATTTTTAAGATACCCGTCAATGGCGGCGCGGTAGGCGTTTGTTATAACC
The DNA here is from genome assembly GCA_964557975.1 of uncultured Eubacteriales bacterium. Classification (GTDB taxonomy): domain Bacteria; phylum Bacillota; class Clostridia; order Oscillospirales; family Acutalibacteraceae; genus Fimenecus. Next base: position 16,462 of record CAZLCG010000023.1, on the reverse strand, counting down.
GCGGTATAATAAGCCGACTTTGCCCTGCCCTCAATTTTAAAGCTGTCAATTCCCGCCTTAACCAAATCGGGAATATGCTCTATCATACACATATCCTTGGAATTAAGAATATAGGTGCCGTTTTCGTTGCTGTCAACAGGAAAATAGTGCCCCTGTCTGTCCTTCTGCATAAGGGCGTATTCCCATCGGCAGGGCTGGGCGCACATCCCCCTGTTTGCGTCCCGACCGACAAGATAGTGGGACAAAAGGCATCTGCCCGAGAATGAAACGCACATCGCGCCGTGAACAAAGCACTCTATTTCAAGCTCCTTAGGCGTTTTCGCGCGGATTTCGGCAACGTCCTCAAGCGACAGTTCCCTTGCGGTTACTATTCTTTCAGCTCCCATATTATAAAATTCGTTTGCCGAAAGGTAATTAACTATGCCCGCCTGAGTGGAAATGTGTATGCCAACCCTCGGAGCGTATTTTTTGCAATACGACATAACGCCTATATCCGCAACAATAAAGGCGTCCGCGCCCGCCTCGGCGGCGCTCTCTATAAACTCGGGCAGCTTTTCAATTTCCGAATTAAGCGGCACAGTGTTGCAGGTAACGTAAACCTTAACGCCTTTTTTGTGGGCAATATCGCAAATTTCCTTTAACTGAAAATTATCAAAATTTTTCGGAGCCGCTCTCATTGAAAATGCGGAGCCGCCGACATATACCGCGTCTGCTCCCGCCGAAACAGCGGCGTCAAACCTTTCCCTGTCTCCGGCAGGGCTTAACAACTCAGGTCTTTTTACCATTTTTACCTACCTAAAACATAAGCGGAGAAAGAAAACTTACTCCGCTTTTAAACCGTTAACCGTTTTTTTGATTTGCCTTTAATGCGGCAATACCGTTTTCTCTGTGCTGAGCGTCGTTTTCCGCAAGATAAAGCTTTTTATTGTTATCGTGCAGGAAAAAGTAATAATTTGTTTCCGACGGGTAAAGCGCGCCGTTGATTGCGTCATCGCCCGGATTGCATATCGCGCCGACGGGAAGCCCCTCGCACTTATAGGTGCTGTAATTCTGCGTATATTTGCTGAGCGCCGAAGAATCCGTAACATTTTTTGAAATATAATCGTTAATATAGGCTGTGGTGGAGTCGCATTGAAGGGTTGGATAAAGTCCGGATTTGTTAATCCTGTTATGGAGAACGGACGAAACAAGCGGCATCTGGTCAGCGCCGTAAGCCTCTTTTTCAATAATTGAAGCAAGGGTTATAACATCGTCTATGCTCATACCCAGCTTCTGCGCCTGAGCGGAATATTCATCAGTCCATTTTTCGTTAAAGTTATCAAGGAATTTTCTGATAACGCTTGCGGCATTTTCGCCTATATAAAACTCGTACGTGTCGGGGTAGAGATAACCCTCAAGCACTCTGTACCGAAGCTCCTTATTGTCCTCCTCGGCGATAAAGGAATACTCCGAGCTGAAATCAACATCCTTTAGCGTTGCGTAAAACTCCGACGCCTTGCACACCTCATACTTTTCAAGCTTCTCGGCAATTTGGTCGACCGAATATCCTTCCGGAAAAGTAAGGGTTACCGTTTCATCCGAAACCGTTGCCTTTTTAAATGACGACAGCATATTTTCAAGCCCCATTGACTCTGTCAGGTAGTAAATACCCGTAAGGTAGTTATCGTCGCGGTAATTCATAAATCTTGAAAAAGCTCTGCAAAACATCTTATGCTTTATAAGACCGTTATCCTTTAAGAGATCGATAGCGGTTTTTGTGTCCGCGTCCGCAGGCAGATTTACGGTAATAACCGTATCACTGTCTCTGTTAATTGCAAGAATGTCATTCATACAGCTTATCGCGTATGTCGAAATAAGAACCGCCGCCGCAATACATACGGCTATTATGATCCAAGCGCTTTTGTTTTGCCTGAAAAAATTCAAAACGCGTTTTCCTTCGGGAAGCTCGTTCTTTTTAATAATGACTGCGGCGCCCTCGTATTCTTTTTCGGCGGCACGGCGGTATTGAATACCGTTTTCCGCCCCGTTCTGCTTTTCGCGCCGCCTTACAGCGTCCTGCTTTCGCTCCTTTTTCGACCTTACGGGAGGATTTTCGGGCGGCTTTGCCGATTTCTGCTCAAAAATCGGTTTATAGTAAACAGGGCTGCCCGACGCATGCGATTCCTCAGCGGATTTCTCATAAGAAAATTCGGGCAGAAGATCAATGGTATCCGCAAGATCCGATTTGCTCCTCTCGGGCTTTTCCCCGCGTTCGGACGAAGGAGCGTCCGAGGCGTTTTTTGCCCTCTGATAAGAAGCCTTTTTATAAAGCTGCTCCCTCGGAACTCCCTGATTTTTATGTTCGGTTTTTCTTTGCTCGTTACCGTAAAATTCGCTGTCAAGATCCTTAATATCGAGCTTAAAGCCGCTTTTGCGCGAGGACGCTGCTTTTTTCGGATCTTCATAAGACGCTTTTTCACGAACCGACGGTTTTTTTTCAGAGGATGGCTCATCAATATTTTCTATTTTGGAGCTTCTGTTACCTGCGGAATATCTCGGCTCTTCAGGTCCGAAAAGAGAGTTGAGCAAATCGTCATAAGCATCGTCTTCGGCGTTTTTGCGCCTAAATTCGCCGCCGTCTTTTTTTTGCCCGCCCATAAAGTCATCCTCCTTTCATGCCGTTTGTAAAAATAATATTGCTTTGAGTAATTATTTTATCAACACATCTGTCGTATTTTCCGTGCGGGAGCTTGTCCCTGATACAGGAATTATAACACAAACCGAGCGTTTCGCCGCAATAATTCGACAAAAATCTGTCGTAATATCCTTTTCCGTAGCCGAGCCTGTATCCTGCCCTGTCAAACGCGAGCGCAGGCACAATGCACATACCCGCGCTGAAGTCGGTGATTTTCTCACATTTTTCGGGTATGGGCTCCAAAACGCCGAACGCGCCGCTTTCAAGGTCGTCAAACGATTTTATAACGTAAAAATCCATAAGTCGCGTGCCGTCGACGCATTTAGGAACCGCAACGGTTTTGCCGTCAAGCAAGGCTCTGCTTATAAACTCCCGCGTATCAACCTCAAGGTCTGTTGAAACATAGGTAAAAACCGTATCCGCGTCCCTGTACTGCCACAGATTTAAAAGCCTTGCGGTAATTTTTCTGTCAAGCCCGCGCTTTTGAAGCTCGGGCATTTCCGTGCGGATCTTTTTGCATTTCTCACGGATTTTATTTTTAAGCGGTCTGATGTCGTTTACAGCTTCGTTCATAGGCTTTGGATATTTTCCTTAATTTCATCCGCTTTTTTCCTGCCGAGAATTGCAGAAACGATTTCAAGACCGAAATCCGTTGCAACGCCCATTCCCCTTGCGGTAATTACGTTGCCGTCGCGAACAACATGCTTTTCGGAAATACGCGCGCCCTCAAGCTCCGTTTCAAACCCCGGAAAACAGGTCGCCTCTCTTCCGTTTAACAAGCCTTTGTGACCGAGAATTGACGGAGCGGCGCAGATTGCACAGACAAGCATACCGTTTTCATATGCAAAATCAACAAAGCTCTGAACCGTACTGTTTTTTTCAAGATTTAATGTGCCGGGCATACCGCCCGGAAGAATAACGCCCTGAAGACCATCGGGTATCTTTATATTATCGACCGCTAAATCACATTTTACGGTAATTGAATGAGAGCCGGTTATCATATCGCCGCCGACGCCCACCGTTTTAACCTCCAGCCCCGCGCGCCTTAACACGTCAACGGGCGCAAGAGCTTCAATTTCTTCAAAACCGTCCGCCAAAAAAATATAAAACATATTTTTCACCTTACTCCAAAGTTATTCCGAGATAAATATCGTCATCGGGTATTTTATTCCCGTTAATAGGCAAAAGCATACCCGTTTTTGTTCTTTTGCCGCCGAGCGCTTTGAACGAGGACGGAAGATAAGCCGAAAGTCCGTCGACGCCGTACTCCCTCATTACCGACAAAAGCAAGGCTTTAATATTGTCGGTACGGAAATTCTCAACTGAAATTTTGCCGTTTTTTCTGTGAACATCGGCATAACCATGCTCGCAGTGAAACGCCTCGCCGCCGCTCAAAAACGAATTGAAATTAACGGCGCCGCAATTCCACCTTACATAATTATAGTTGCCCAAATCCGTTTTTTCAAGCGCATTTCTCGTAACCTCGGCATTTCTTTTATAAAACGCCGTGCAAAAGCCGTTTTTTTCGTAATAATTATAAAGAGCGCCGTTTGCAGGGTGAAGGAAAAGGAAATCGATACCCGCCGCTTCGGAATATTCCCTTGCAAAAGCCAAAAGCTTTGACATTATGCCTTGCTTTCTGCAGCCTTCATCGGTTGCGGCAGCATAAATATAATAAGCCTTAAAGCCGGCGTTTTCGATTATAATATCGGTCGGAATTAAAAAAAGCATCGAAACGATTTTGCCGTTATCGCGGCAGACAACGGTATTTTCATCTTTATAAAACGCGCAAAAGAATTTATCCAAAAACTCTTTGCCGTCGCCGAACACTCTGCGCCAAAGGCTGTAAAGCCCCTCTTTGTCATTCCCGTTTGAAAAACCGATTACCAAACCGTTACCCCTTATATATTGCCCTGTATTTCGGAAGAAGAATTGCGGGATAATAGGAAGCCTTTGCTTTTCTCAAGCCCTCGTCGCCCGTATCGTCCTCACGGTTAATATATTCATAGCCTGAAAGCTCGTTTTGCGCGAACTGCTGGTTTATTGTCTGATATGCTCCCCTTATATCGCCGAAAGCCTTTTCGATATGAGTGCAAAAAATCTTTTTGTTGATTTCTTCCCCGAGAGTATAGGCGACCACCTCGCCGTCTTTACGGATAAGCCCGCCCTTAAAATCAAGCGCGCCGTAATTATTAAAAGCCCTGTTTATCGCGACCAATTCAAGGTCTAAATCCTCTTTTTTATTTTCACGGTTAAGCCCTTCCCATTTTTCGTTCATACGATAACATTCGTCAATATTATCAGAGGTTATTTTCTCATAGCTCCATGAAAAATTGTTTTTAAAAAATGAAAGATGATTCCTTTTTGCGTGATACTTTCTGCCCGATAAATTTATAAGGTCGGACGCGAGATAGATATAATCGAAATAATCCCGCATAGTCACAAACGTAAATTTATCGGGGAACATATCGTTAAGCTCCCTGACCTTTTGCGGGGTAAGACAGTACATTTCAAGCGGCTCGCTGTCGCTGTGGGCGTATTTTATAAGCTCCGTTACCGCAGGTTTTTTGTCACCCTCGCCGCAGGGGTATAAATACATAGGTCTTTCGACGCCGTCGCGCGCCAAAAACAGACCGTTACAGCTTGCTATCGTATTACCGTAAATCTTCGACCAAATAAAAAGATTGCCGAAGCAGTATTCGCATGCCATTTCGCCGGAGGACTCCATTATAGGCTTTACCCATTCTTTATCGGATAACTCCGGCTCTTTAAATTCCAACACAAAAATTATCTCCCGATTTTTTTAATAACCTCGCCGTAAATACTTCCGGCGATTTCTTCTATCGGCAAAGGTTCTTCTCCGTTTGAGCATTTTATAACGGACCAGCCGAATTTTCCGGCGGCATAGAGCGCCGCCTCGCGGCATTTCTTCAGATACCCGACATTCGCCTCGTGGACGTCCTTTTTGACCTCGTCGCCGCAGTATCTTTTCGACATAAGCCTTTGTGAAATCTCAACGGGCATATCAAGGTAAATTACGGCGGACGGCGCGGGTATTCCCATTTTATTGTATTCATAATCGGTAAGCCAGGAGAGGTAGCCGTCCCACTCTTCGCGCGGCAGTTTTACCGTTTGGTGAACCGCATTTGAGGTTGTATATCTGTCCGCAAGAATTACCGTATCCGAAAGATATTCCCGCATCCAATGGCGCTTATAGCTTGCATACCTGTCAACGGCATAAAACGACGAGGCGGCATAAATATTAACGTCGTCGGGATCAGGTCCGAACTCGCCGCCCAAATACATTTTAACAAGCGTGCTTGACTTGTCGTCATAATCGGGCAGCTTTATCTGTTTTAAGGGGATTCCTTCGCTTTCAAGTCTCTTTTTAAGCAACTCAACCTGAGTGGATTTACCGCTGCCGTCAAGGCCTTCAATTACAATAAGCGTGTGCGACATTTTGTTTCCCCCGTTACCGTTGATTTTCGGACTGTAATATTATATCAAATTTCCCCGTATTTTACAACGATAATAAGAAAAACAAATGTTAAAATCAGGTAAATTTTTTGAAAATACGCGCCAAAAAGAATAAGGACGTTCTCTTAAAAGAAAACGTCCTTAAAAAACGGTGCTTAATAAAATTATTTTGCCTTTGCTTCTTCTTTGGTTTCTTCTTTTTTATCCGTTTTATCCTCTTTCTTTTTGCGGAAAAGGATTTTGTCAACGGGGAAATAAAGGAAAAACTGAATTGCGCCGCAGATTGCGCCCGAAAGAGCCAACGAAGCGCCCTCAAGGTTATGGTTGCAGAAGAAAGTGATGAGCGTGGGCGAGAGCCATGCCGAGAAGCAGATAAGCGCGATTGTAAACACGATATAAATAGGAAGCGTAATCGCTACATTTGCGTCCGAATTAAAGGTCTTATCTCTGTTAATAAAGAAAGAAACTATCTGTGCAATAACGTTACTGAGGTTTGCGGCGATAAACACGCCCAGACCTGCCGCGATGATGCCTGTTGCGGGGTCGGGCTCCTCGGATTGGAAAATCCAGAACTTATAAGCCTGATGCAAAAATTCATCGCTCATAGGCAACTTGATAAGATAAGGTAAAAATGTCTGAATTACAAACGCGCCCAACGATACAACAATGAATTTGACAAACTGCCACAGCGTTTCAAGCCCCTTGCCCTTTGAAGCGGCGGCATTGTCAATGTCGTTTAACTTTGCCATAAGAATTATCTCCTTTTCTCTTAATACAAATAATTTTAACATAACGCAGGTATTTGTTCAATTATAAAAATAAATAATTCTTTACCGTTTTAATTAGACATAATTGCCAAAAATCACGTTAGAAAAACACAGCCTATCTGTTCTGAATTTTAGCAATGCTCTCGTCAAGGAGCTTCATCTTTTCGGTATATTCGCAAAGCGCCTTTCTCTGACCGTCAACAACCGCCGCAGGAGCTTTATTGACAAAATTCGGATTGCCGAGCTTATTGTTTACAAAGTCAATATCCTTTTGAAGATTGGTCTTTTCCTTTGTCAGTCTTTCAAGCTCCGCTTTAAAGTCAACAAGCTCATCCATCGGAATATACAGCCTTGCGCTTTCGGTAATAATCGAAACAGCCGACTCCATACCGTCAAAGCTGTCCCCGACCTCGACCGCGCTTGCGGACGCAAGACGGCTGAAGAATACCGCGCCTTCGGTAAAGGTATCTTTAAACGAAGTTTCAATATAAATCTTAGCCTTTTTGGACGGCGCGACATTCATTTCCGCGCGGCGGTTGCGAACAGCCTTAACAGCGGTCATGATCCTGTTCATTTCAGTTTCCTCCGCGGGGAAACAGAGCTTTTCGTCAAATTCCGCCCACGGGGAAAGCATAATCGTATCTCCGCTGTGGGGAAGAGCCTGCCATATTTCCTCTGTAATAAACGGCATAAACGGATGAAGAAGCTTTAACGTGCTTGACATAACATAAACCAAAACAGCTTTTGCCGTTTTCTTCGCCTGCCCGTTTTCGCCGTTAAGACGGATTTTTGCAAGCTCAATATACCAATCGCAGAAAACATCCCAAATAAAGTCATACAGCTTTTGAACAGCCATACCGAGCTCGTACTTTTCCAACGAATCCGTAACGTCGCGTACAAGAGTATTATAGAGGCTCAAGACCCATTTATCCTCAATGGCGAGACCTTCGGGAATATGCGGCTCGGGCTCGTTTTCGTCAAGGTTCATAAGAATAAATCTTGCGGCGTTCCAAAGCTTGTTGGCGAAGTTTCTGCTTGCCTGAGCTTTCTCGTCTGAGAAACGCATATCGTTTCCGGGGCTGTTGCCCGCCGCAAGCGTGAACCTCAACGCGTCCGCGCCGTATTTGTCGATTATTTCAAGCGGGTCAATGCCGTTGCCCAAGGATTTTGACATCTTTCTGCCCTGAGCGTCTCGCACAAGCCCGTGAATAAGAACCGTATCAAACGGCGCTTTGTCCGTATATGCAAGCCCCGAGAAAATCATTCGGCTTACCCAGAAACCGATAATATCATAACCCGTGACGAGTGTGTTTGTCGGGTAAAAATGCTTTAAATCCTCCGTATCGTCAGGCCATCCGAGAGTTGAAAAAGGCCAAAGCGCCGACGAAAACCAAGTGTCGAGAGTATCGGGATCCTGCTCGATATTTTTGCTGCGGCACTTGGAACATTCCGTCGGATCATGCTTTGAAACGGTAACCGCACCGCAGTCGCCGCAGTACCAAGCGGGGATTCTGTGACCCCACCAAAGCTGACGTGAAATGCACCAGTCACGAGTTCCGCTCATCCAGTTCATATAATTCTTTTTAAAGCGCTCGGGAACAAATTTAATGTCGCCCCTTTCAACCGCTTCGACAGCAGGCTTCGCAAGAGGCTCCATTTTTACGAACCACTGCTTCGATACCATAGGCTCAATGCTTGTGTGACAGCGGTAGCAAGTGCCGACGTCGTGCCTGATTGGCTCAATTTCCTTTATATATCCGCCCTCTTCAAGGTCTTTAAGAATTGCCTTTCTCGCCTCGAGAGCAGTCATACCCGCATACTTGCCGCAGTCGAGGACCTCAGGCTCGTCCCGTGCAGCCTTACCGCTCCTGATAAGCTCGTCAGCCGCCTCCTTGTCCGCCTTGCCGGTTAAACGGCCGTCGTAGGTGAACGTGCGTACAATAGGCAGGTTGTGGCGAAGCCCAACCTCAAAGTCGTTCGGATCGTGCGCAGGCGTTATTTTAACAACGCCCGTACCCTTTTCCATATCGGCATGCTCGTCGCAGACTATCGGTATTTCCTTATTCAAAAGCGGCAGAATTACATGGCAGCCGTGCAGATGCTTATATCTCGGATCTTCGCCGTTAATCGCAACCGCAGTATCGCCGAGCATTGTTTCCGGCCGCGTAGTCGCAAGCTCCAGCTTTTCTCCCGTTTCTTTAACGGTATAAAGAAGATGCCAGAAATTTGATTCCTTTTCCTCGTATTCAACCTCAGCGTCCGAAATTGAGGTATTACAGTGCGGACACCAGTTAACCATGCGGTTGCCGCGGTAAATTAGGTCTTTTTCGTAAAGGCTTACAAAGACCTCGCGTACAGCTTTGCTGCAGCCCTCGTCAAGGGTAAATCTCTCTCTGTCCCAATCGCAGGAAGAACCCATTTTCTTCAGCTGCTCGATTATTCTGCCGCCGTACCGCTCCTTCCAAGCCCACGCGCGCTCAAGGAATTTTTCCCTGCCGAGTGACTCTTTGGTAAGCCCCTCCTCGCGCATCTTTTCAACTATTTTTGCCTCGGTCGCGATTGAAGCGTGATCTGTGCCGGGGAGCCATAAGGTGTCATACCCCGCCATACGGTGATAACGGATCAAAATATCCTGAAGCGTATTGTCGAGGGCATGCCCCATATGAAGCTGACCTGTGATGTTCGGAGGCGGAATCACAATTGTGTAAGTCCTGTTGCCCTCATGACGCTCGGCGTGAAAATATTTATTTTCGAGCCAGTTTTTATAAATACGGTCTTCAACATTTTTCGGATCGTATTGCTTTGCAATTTCTTTTCTCATGTATTCCTCCTATAAAAATAAAAACGCCCCATACAAGAAGTATGAGACGAAGATTTCCGCGGTACCACTCAAATTGCCGTAAAAACAGCCGCTTAAAGCCCGTAACGGAGGCCGACCGTTTCGCTTAACGGGAAAATCCTTTAGGCTCAATGCTCCAAAGCGACGGCGGTAAAAAGCATATACCGTTTCGCACCGGCCAACGGCTCTCTTAAATAAAATCGGTTTACCTTAAACTTTTTCACAGCATTTTGTTTATTTGCTTAGTTATTTTAACATTCGGTAAAATTTTTGTCAATAAAAATATATCACTCAATGACGATTTTGTCTGAATAATCCTTGAGATACAGTCTTATATCAATGGCGTCCTTTCTGACGCCGTCCTTATATATATTTTCTGCGCCGAATACAAAATATTCGATATCCGATATTGAATCGGCATAGAAAGAAATCTCAAATTCATTGCCGTCGCTGCGGTTTGCCGTAACCGTTGCGCCGTAATCGACGTCATAAGGCTCATGCTCGCCCGACGCGCCGCCGACAAAGTCAAAAGTATATGTATTAAAATCGTAGAACCAGGTTTTGGCGGTTCCCTTAACCGTGACATAATACCCGCCGTTTCGGAACGGGTCGTCCGCAACAGCTTTAACGGATATGCTTTCAACCTGAAAATTTATCTTATGCCATCTGTTTTTAAAGATATTAACGCCCACCACGATAACGCCTATTATTATTGCGACGGCAAGCACTCCGACAACGGTCATTACTGCTGTGCGCTTAGATTTTTTATCCATATACACACCTCACGGTAATTATAGTTTGATTAGTGCAGACTGTCAACCTTTTTTGCTTTTTTCGCTTTTTTTGTAACCGCAAAGGTGACGCATAAAACCTCTTTTGCGCCCGAAAGCTTGAGCATTTTAGCACATTCGTTAAGCGTTGCGCCCGTAGTTTTAATATCGTCGACAAGCAGGACTGTTTTATCCCTCGCCTTTTCCGCATCCGCGACCTCAAATATTCCGAAAACGTTGCCCTTTCTTTCCTCTCGCCCCAAGGAGTGCTGGGTCGGGACATCATAGATTTTTTCGATTATATCCGCGCACTCGGCTTTAAGCACGTCCGCAATTTTACGCGCAATAAGCTCGCTGTGATTAAACTCCCTGCTCTTTTTATCGGATTTTGAAAAAGGAACGAAACATACCAAATCAAATCGCCTGTCCGTATACACGTCACTTACGGTTTTAAGCATATCCTCACCGAGTATATCCGCCATAAAAGCCTTGTTTTGAAATTTCATTCGGTCAATAGCCTTTACCGCCGCGCCCTCGTAATAGAACGGCGCCGCGACTGCGTCATAAAAATTTTTCTTGCCTTTGCACACGCAGTCAGCCTTAGAGCAGCCGCATAAAAGACATACGGGCGGAGTAATTCTCGGCAGATCCTTTTTACATCTGTCGCAAAGCGTTTCGCGCGGCTCAATAACCTCACCGCAATATCTGCAGCGTCTCGGGAACAAAATACACAGCGCCTTGTCCGCAAAGTCCTTAAAATCCATCTTCTCACTCCAAAAGCATAGCTTTAAGAGCGGAATACCGCTTCGTCTTTTTGTCATTGGCAATCATTTCAGCCGCCTCGTCAGGATCGCCGACCAAAACCAGCTTTTCTTTCGCGCGCGTCACCGCCGTATAAAGAAGATTTCTGTATTTTAGCTGAGGCAAAACCGATACGACGGGAATAATGACGGCTTTGAACTCGCTGCCCTGACTTTTATGCACGGTAACCGCATAGGCAAGCTCAAGCTCCGATAACTGCTCCTTTAAGTATGTTGCCCGTCTGTCGTCGTCAAACAGAATAACCGTACATTCGGTTCGGCGGTCAATTCTTTCTATGACTCCTATATCGCCGTTGAAAATGCCCTCGCCTGTTTCACTGCCTTTTTCCCAGACTATATCGTAATTGTTCTTTATCTGCATAACCTTGTCGCCCTCACGAAGCACGCGGAATTTCGTATTTATTTCCGCCTTTTTGCCGTCCTGAGGGTTGACGAGCCCCTGAAGAATCACATTAAGATTATTGGTTCCCGCTTCGCCCTTCCTTGACGGACAAAGCACCTGTATATCGCGAAACGGCGAATAGCCGTAAGCCGACGGAAGCCTTTTTGAATAAAGCTCGGCAACGGTTTTAGCCGCTTCATGCGCCGAATGTCTTTCCAAAAAGAAGGAATCGCTGTCCTTATTGTTTAAGATTATTTTTTCACCGCTTACTATTCTGTGGGCGTTTGTTACAATCAGGCTGTCCATAGCCTGCCTGAATATATGAGAAAGCTTAACGACGGGAATAAGACCCGAACCGATTAAATCCTGAAGCACGTTCCCCGCTCCAACGGGGGGAAGCTGATCGGAATCGCCCACAAGCACAAGACGGCAGCCGAAAGGAAGCGCCGCCAGCAGAGACGCAAACAGGCTTATATCAACCATTGAAAGCTCGTCTACAATAAGCGCCTCGCACTCGAGCGGATTGCGCAGATTTCTTCTGAATACGGGTCGCTCAAATTCGTCCCATTCGACCTCAAGAAGTCTGTGAATGGTTTTCGCTTCGTACCCCGTAAGCTCGGTCATTCTTTTTGCCGCTCTGCCCGTAGGCGCGGCAAGCATAATGTCAAGCCCTTCGTTTTCAAAAAGCTTTATAATTCCTTTAAGCGTTGTCGTTTTACCCGTACCGGGTCCGCCCGTTAAAATAAGCATACCCTTATTGACCGCGGTTTTTACAGCCTCACGCTGATTTTCCGCAAACTTTATGTTAAGCTGAGTCTCGGCAAGCTCTATTTCCTTGTAAAGCGTCTTCCTTTCGGGAGGCGGAAATTTCAAAAACACCTTCATTCTGTCGCTTATTGATTTTTCATCTATAAACGCTTGGAACAAAAAAATAAATTCCTTTAAATCTATAATCTTTGAAACAAGGCGATTTTCCCGAGTAAGCTCGTCTATCACGACGTCAACCGTATCCTCGTCAACGCCGAGAAAATCAGAGGAAATTTTAATCAGCTTGTTCCTCGGCAGACACGTATGCCCGCACTGATAAAGATTATGCTTTACAATATGCTCAATACCCGCCTTGATTCTGTATGTATCCTCGGGAGCGTTCGGCAGCTTTTCGGCGATCGCCTGGGCCCGTTCAAATCCGATGCCCAAGCCGACCGAACACATATCGTACGGGTTTTCAAGCACCTTTTCCACGGCATTATGACCGAACAGCCTGTACGCCTTTATACATTCGTTAGGCGTCATTCCGTAAGCTTCAAGCGACATCATTATATTGCGAACCGCAAACTGACTTTTAAAATCCGCCGATATTTTTTCCGCCTTTTCTTTGGAAACGCCCTTAATCTGCGCCAGCCTTTCGGGATGGTTTTCGAGAACGTCAAACGAGCTTTCGCCGAACCTCTCGATAATCTTTTCGGCGGTAGCGGGACCTATGCCCTTAACCGCGCCCGCCGCAAGATAGTTATACAGCTGTTCTGTCGTGGCGGGCATATCCCTTTCATAGCTTTCCGTTTTAAACTGCTTGCCGAAGGTCTGATGAAAGGTCCAAAAGCCGTTAAGTTTTACGGTTTCGCCGACGGAAATACCGGAAAAAACGCCTACGGCCGTGACGAGCCCGTCATCACAGCCTATTTCAAGTACGGTATACCCGTTTTGCTCGTTGCGGAATTTAATATCCTCAACCGTCCCGTTTATTATTTCTCTTTGTACGTTCTCATTCATTTAAGAATTTCCTCTATCTCTTTGGCGGTAACCAAAAAAATACCGTTTGATTTCCTGCATACGTTAAGACAAGACAGCTTTTCCGCTTCGTTCATTCCCGTGTCAAGAATAAAAACCTTTCCGTAATCCCCGTCGCCCATTAAATTGAGCTTTGTTTTTGCGGAATAAGCGGCGGCCGTTATTTCCTCTCCGCAGTGATTGGAGGGAATTACTATGTAATACTCATACTTTTTCTTAGGCATAAGCATTTTAAACATAACCGCGTAAGAAACGGCAAGCACGCCTAAAAGTATAAGCCCTACAAACACTGCTCCGAAAAAAGCCTCTAACATTAAAATCACCCCATAACATTGTATGAGGCGACAATTAACGGCGTGAGTAAACCTGTAAGCCGAGTTCTGTCGTTTAAAGCAATTATCTGTCTAGGCGCACCGTTACCGATACGCTCAAGCCATCCGTTGAAGTATTTGCCCAGCTGACAACTTCGCTCGATGTTGCATCGGGTAGGGTTTACTTGGCAATATTGTTACCAATATTCCGGTGAGCTCTTACCTCGCCTTTCCACCCTTACCGCAAAAGCGGCGGTATATCTCTATGCACTGTCCCGGAGGTCACCCTCGGCGGCCGTTAGCCGTTACCCTGCTGTATGATGCTCGGACTTTCCTCATTGGCACAAGCGTGCCACCGTAATTGCTCAGTTTACTCACATACATATTTTATAATAAACGAACGTAATTGTCAATTATAATCCCTTAACGAACGGAAGGTATAGCCCTGCTCCCTCGCCCAATCAATAATATCGGCAAGCGCGTTCGCGTTGTCCGGCGAAACCGAATGAAGCAGAATAACCGCGCCCGAATGAAGCCTTGAGGTTACCGTATTAAAGGCGTAATCCGCGCCCTTTTGATTGTTCAGATCCCAATCCGCATACGCCACCGACCAAAAGACGCATTTATAGCCGATTGAACCGACCAGATCAAGCGCGCAGTCGGAATATTCGCCCATGGGAAACCTGAAATACGGCTCGCTGTATCCGAAATTCGTTCTTAAATAATCGTCCGCTTCCTTAATTTCGCTTGCCATCTCGGTTCTTGTAAGCGACGGGAAAGACGGGTGCGTAACCGAATGATTGCCGACAATATGCCCCTCGTTTATCATCCTCGCAATCAAATCGGGATAGTCCTTAATCTGAGGCAAGGTGCAGAAAAATGCCGAAGGGACGTTCTTTTCTTTTAAAACATCAAGTATTTTTGACGTATAGCCGTTTTCATAGCCGCAGTCAAAGGTAAGATAAAGCACCCTTTCCTGAGTTTTTGTGTCAAGACAAAGAGCGTTATAATTATTTTCATCGAAATACTTCTGGTTGTTAACGGAGGTTGTGTGCGGCTGTCCGTCCTTCGCAACGCCGTAGCTGTACCCGTGCTTTTCGGTTGAAAGCCCCCTCGTATTTTCAGGGTCGTTGATTATATACTGTTCAAGCGGCATAGGCGCGCGCCCCGTATAGGTCTGCCCGTTTTCGAGCGCCGCAGTACCCGAGCCCGCCGGAAGAAAAGACGCCGAGGGCGCGGCGGAGCCGTCGTTTTCCGTTTCCTGCGTCATATCCGTTTCGGTCGTCATTTCATTTACCGTCTCCGACTGCGAAGAATCGACCGTGCCGTCGTCCCCGCTTTTTCCGCACGAGCAAAGCAATACGCCCGTGAGTGTAATTATAAGTAAAGCTTTTAAGATTTTTCCCATTGTATCACCCCGAGGGCAAGTCCGCCGAAAGTCGACGAACCTGCCGTACCTTACGCTTGTTATTTTAAACCATTGAGCCGATGTTATCAACCATATTGGAAAAAGAATTTACCGCCTTTTTCGCGACCTTTTTCGCCTTGCGCTTAGCGGTACTCTTTTTTGCCGTTGTACCGACCATCGCAACCGCCGTGCCGACTGCAAGGCTTATTCCCATAGCCTTCATAGCGTCGCTCATTTGATTGTTCATTTTTCACCCTCCCAAAACTTTGTGTATTTTTATGTTGCTCATATTTTTTAATAAAATTACTGTTTAGTTCTTTTAATTTTTCAAAAATATGGTAAAATCATTAAAAAGCAATAACGGGAGATAATAAAAATGACGTTAAATATTGTGTTGGTCGAGCCTGAAATTCCGCAGAATACGGGCAATATCGCAAGGACCTGCGCTTTGACGGGCGCAAGGCTTCATTTGGTAGGTCCTATGGGCTTTAAACCGGACGACAGCAAATTAAAGCGCGCGGGGCTTGATTATTGGTATTTGCTCGATATAACCTATTACGACAGCCTTGAAGATTTTTTTAATAAAAACAAGTGCGAAAACAACAATTTTTTCTATTTTACGACAAAGGCAAGGCATATTTATTCTGACGTAAAATACCCCGATAATTCATACCTCTTTTTCGGAAAAGAAACCAAAGGTCTGCCCGAACGGCTGCTCTATGACAACCCCGATACCTGCGTGCGGATACCGATGCTCAATAACGAGCGTGCGAGAAGCCTTAATCTTTCAAACGCCGCCGCGATAGCGGTTTACGAGGCGCTGCGCCAACGGGGCTTTCCCGATTTGCTCTGCGAGGGCAAGCTGCACGAGCTTGATTGGGACAAATAATTTATTTTTCAGAATTTTAAATCAGAGCAAGGCAGGAATTTCTTTCAATTCAAACCTTTTCCGTTCCCTCTTTGAGGGAGCTGTCGAGCGCAGCGAGACTGAGGGAGTTCCAAGGCAGCGCTTCTGCCCGCGGCGCTTATCGGGCAGCCGCAAGGGCTGTCCCTGCGAATTACGAAAATACTTTACATTTAAATAAGACATAATAAGAAAGCAGAAAATAAGGCGCAAACCGAATTTTCTGCTTCTTTAAATGGCATCCGTTTCTCGCCTGCCGACTCGGTCGGTGCTTCTCAGCCTCAGATGCGGGAGACGTCTGCGTTTAGGTTATAAAATGAA
>CAZLCG010000022.1:6530-30091 GCA_964557975.1 uncultured Eubacteriales bacterium | reverse complement strand
TTTTTTCTTCTTCCTTTCTCACTTTGCTCCTTTGTTCAGTTTTTAGGGTGCAATAAATATTTATATTTATTGTTTGAGTAAGTTTTCATTTTGAACATTTACTCTATTGTTTTTTTAGGAGGTGTTTTTATAATTTATGAAATTATTTAAGACTTTTATTGTCGGCGTCCTTGTTCTGCTTACGGCTTTTTCCACTTGCATTTGTGCCTTCGCCGCAGAGGAAGCAATACCATCAACCGAAATAAATACAATAGAGGTTTACCGCTTATATAATTGGCGTTCAGGTGAGCATTTTTATACCTCAAATGTTGGAGAAAAAGATTACCTTTTTCAAATCGGCTGGAATTTTGAGCAGTCATGGTTTACGGTTGACAAATCCGATGTGCCTGTATACAGACTTTATAATCCCAATGCAGGCGACCATTTATTTACCATAGATTATAATGAGATGACATTTCTTATTAAAGAGGGCTGGAATTATGAAGGAATCGCTTTTTATTCCGCCTCATATGATTCTGAAAATAAAGAAAAAACGGAAATTATTCCTATGTACCGTGAGTATAATCCTAACGCTATATCGGGAGCTCATAATTATACGCCTAATTTGTCCGAACACCAAAATTTAGTTTCAGTCGGCTGGAACGGTGAGGGTGTCGCTTTTTATATTTTATCTGTGAGCGACAAAGCCGGTAAAATCTCTCCCGCAAATATTTATGCGGGTCTTTCGGCAGAAGAATCAATGCGTATCAATATGATTATATCTGCTTATTACGGCGAAGAAAGAGCCGCATATGTCAAGGCGCTTAACGTTCTTATCGAAAGGGGCTTTGGTTTAAGAAATGCTTACGAATGGTCTTACGGTATTCAGTATCTGACAATGACTGTAGATTCCTCGCTCGGCTGTGCTTATTTTGCTAACTATGGATTCGATCATTATAAGGGAAACTGTTATGTTTATGCATCAACCTTTTATTATATGGCTAAGCTTTTGGGCTATGATGCTCATTTTGTTGTCGGATATGTATTATCGAACGGTTCCAAAAGGCAAAATCACGGTTGGGTCGAAATTGATATGAATGGTACAACCTATGTGTTTGACAGCGAATTTGAAAGTTCAATGGCAAGGCACGGCTATCAGAGAAACGGTTATATGTTCACATACGGCACTAAGGGCACTTGGCAGTATGTTGATTACTACAGAGTTAACTGAGGTGATTCTTTTGAGGCATTTAAAGATTATTATAATTTCAACAGTAATTGTTCTGCTTACGTTACTCTTGGTATCCTGCGGAAAGGATAGTACCGAGGGGATTGACGTTTCGGTTATTGCCGATACCACGGAGGAAACCGAAACAACCGTTCAGCCTGTGACGGAAACCGAGACGGCGACTGAAACAGAGACTGTGACTGAGCCGCCCAAAACAACTGCTGCTACCACTAAGGCAAAAGTGACCGAAAAAACAACAGTAAAGAAAACAACAACCACCACTGAAAAACAGACTGTGACCGAAGCACCCGATAATTCGGATGACGGCTGTATTGACGACGGTTTGGTTTACTGATACACGGTATGGCTTTAAATAATAAAAAATACGGACTTTCATATCTTCGAACCTTCAGCTGTATGTTGGTTGTTCTTTTGCACACGGCTTATTCGGCTGTTTTGCTTTTTGAAGATGGGGAGTCCGTTTTTAATATAAATTTTTCATATTCAATTGTATATTGCTGTATGACGGCAGTACCCTGCTTTGTTATGATAACAGGTGCCCTTTTATTGCCTAAGGAAAAAGAAATCGGCTATAAAAAGCTTTTCGGCAAATACATATTGAGAGTATTTTTTGCTCTTCTTTTATTTTCTGTAATTTTTCGTGTGTTTGATATAATAATGGATAAAGAGCCTTTTTCGTTTTCTGCTTTTATGTACGGCTTTAAGGAGTTTTATACTGCCGACGGATGGTCGCATATGTGGTATCTCTATCTTATAATAGGGCTTTATTTGCTTCTGCCGTTTTACAAGATGATTACCGAAAAAGCCAAGCCCGTCGACATAAAATATCTTTTAGCCGTATACTTTATTTTTCTTTCTCTGCTTCCGATTTTGGACGCATTTACCGTAAAGTCGGGATTTTATATTCATACATCGACAATTTATCCTTTTTATCTTTTTTTAGGATATTACCTGTGTTATGGAAATACAGGGCGGTTAAAGCCCATACACGGGGCGTTGATGCTTGCTGTTTCGTTAATCGTTACCGTTGGTATAACTCTCATGTACAGAAAAACAGGGGAGGACTGTTTCGGCGCGTTTTTTAAATATTCTTCTCCTACCGTGGCTTTGGGTGCGGCAGGGCTGTTTATTCTGTTTAAGGACTTAAAACAGATAAACGGGGTAATTGATAAAATACTTGCTGAATTTGATCGTTGCTCGTTCGGCATTTATATTGTTCATATGCTTTATGTAAGGCTCTTTTTAAGGTATATAAATATAAATCCCTTTGATTTCGGCGGTGTGTTCGGAGTAATTCTGTTTTCGCTGTTTTTCCTTTTGATTTCATATATAACCGTAAGACTTTTGAAACTGATACCGTTTTTAAAAAAGTTGATGTAGTTTTTTAATATGAAATAAAAATGACGAATACCTGCTTTATTCAGCATGTATTCGCCGTTTTTTATTGCTTTAGCGCGACGCTGTCCATTCTTCCTTTAAAACGGCATATTTTTGCGAATCGCCCGTACCGAATCCGTCTTTATAATAGAATTGAGAGAACGTTCCCTCTTTTTTCATTCCGAGCTTTTCCATAACTCTGCCCGAAGCAGGATTTCGCGTATCGTGCCCCGAATAGATCCTGTGAAAACCGACCTCGTTAAGCAAAAAGTCAAAAACCGCTGCCGCCGCTTCGGTCATAATCCCTTTATTCCAATAGGGTATATCGATTTGCCAGCCTATACCCGCTTCCCAAAGCCTGTCGTGTGACACAACGGATATGTTTCCGATTACCTTACCGTTAAACTCAATTGCCCAGTTGTAGTTGTCAGCTTTCTTTGCGGACTCCGCCCAAAACTCTGCGATTTTCTTAGAATCCTCAAGACTTTTGTGGGTCGGGTAGCTTAAATATCTTGTGACTTTCGGATTACTTGCCCATTGGAATATGTCTTTGTAATCGGATTCCTCAAATTTTCTTAAAATAAGCCGCTCGGTTTTAAGAGTAACCGTACCCTTGTGGTGCGTCAGCTCCTCGCCGTTTTTCGTCCATAATACCTCTCTGCAACGAAAGGTCTTACTGCCGTCATATTTTGTGTATTCACCGAAGCCTGTAAAGACCAAACCGCAGTTTTGAAGGACTTTTCCGCTCGCAACATTTTCTATAGCGTGCCTCGAGCCGATACGTTCCGCATTTAATTCTTCTTTCGCGAAACGAACCATCTCCAATGCCGCCTCGGTAGCATACCCTTTGCGCCAACGGTCGAACCTAAGATTATACCCGAGCCGCCACTGCTGATGTTCATTTTCCCAATAAAGTCCGCCTTCGCCTATAAGCATACCGCTTGATTTCTCAACGAAGCCGAAGTCATAGACAGTATCGGACGAATGGTCAATGCTTTTAAGCCATTCCGCTGTCATTTTAATATCGGTGTGCTTTGGGTAGATCATAAACCTTCCGACCCTTTCGTCGCTTGCCCACTCGAATACCGCTTTCGCGTCTTCCACGCAAAGCGGTCGCAGAATCAGCCGTTCCGTTTCTAAAATCGGTGTTTTCATTTCTTTTCCTCCTTTAATTACTCTCTCAGCCAAATGCTTTGCATTTGACAGCTTCCTCTTGGAGGGAGCGTAAGGGGTTTGTGTTTATATAAAAAACCGCCGACGCTTTTGCGCATCGACGGTAATTTTTCAGCGGTTGTAATTGCCTAATTTAAAAATCCGTACGATGAACACAGCAAATTAAGACCGAGCGCATTATGTTCGGCGGTAGGCGTGGTATTCATCGCGGTGAAATAAACTTGCATTGTGTCCAATCTCCTTTAAATTTTTTCTAAGTTTAGCATACGCAATTTGCTTTGTCAAGTTTTATTTTTCATACTGTTTATTAACACAATACTGTAATCCCTGATTTTACAGCGCTTATTTGACACATAATTTGTATTATGATATGATTATGAGCGGAAAAGGAGCAAATACTATGAAAAAAATCGGTTCAATTATTTCGGTGCTTTTAATGCTCGTTTTAATTCTTTCCTCATGCTCATCCTCTGCCGACAGCTCCGGCGAAATTACGGGGTTTGCGCAAAATGTCAGTATAGCAGGCAGGGAAATTCCGTCGTTCTATGTTGACAGCAACGGCGATTTTACCGTTCTTCAGTTCAGCGATACCCACTTAATCAGCGGAAACACGAAAAAGGATGAAAAAACCTTTGACGCTATGCGTAAAACGATTATAGAGGAATATCCCAACCTTGTTGTAATCTCGGGCGATATGATAGAGGGCAATAACAATAACAATAAATTTAACAAAAGAACCGCTCTTGAAGCTGTAGGAAAATTTTTTGAAAATTTAGCTCAGTATTGGGCGTATGTACCGGGAAATAATGACGGCGAGATGTGCGGTACTTCAGACGATGTTGCGGCTTTTCTGTCGCAGTACAGTTATTGTATTCTTGCCGACGAGGAAGACCTTACCGGCGCTACCCAGTATGTTATCGACTTAAAAAATACGGACGGCAAAACAGTACACAGCCTTGTTTTTATGGACTCCCTTGCCCGTGACGAAAATAATAAATATGATTATATGAAAGAGGATCAGGTTGAGTGGGCGAAGCGCGTACTCGCAGAGAAAAAAGAAGAAAATGCAGATATAAAATGCAGCTTTTTCTTTCATATGAATACACCGAATTTTGCAAATTCCGGCAAAAACGGCGCTGCGTACAGCGATGAATACAACCCTGTTCCGTCTGATTTTTACGAGGGAATCGACGGTAATGCCGCTTTGGATTCCGTATTGACCCAAAGCGGGTGCGTCGGGCTTGTATCTATCGGTCATATCCATCCGAAAACAAATTATTGCAGCTTTTTAAACGGCACATACTATCATGTTGTGCGCCCCGCGGGATATAATGTTACAAATAAACCGGGCTGTGTAAAAATTACCGTTCACACCTTTGCCGACAGCACGGAAAAAATGTATGATTTTGAGGAAATTGTTTTTTAACGGATTTCTTGTTTAAGTCTTAATTTTTTTCATCAATCATTGGGCGAATTTTATCCGCCCGTTTTTTATACGAAATTTTTATTTCGTGCGTGGGTCGCGGCGTCCCTGACGCGCCGCCTTGTAAACTCCCTCAGTCTCGCTTCACTCGACAGCTCCCTCGGGGAGGGAGCGGAAAAGTTAAAAACTTATTTTGAAATTTATAAAAATCTCTCTTTAATGTTCCTTAATACTAAAAAGCTGCCTCAAAATGAGACAGCTTCTTTTGCACTTTATTAACCTTAATAAATTCCCTGTTCCAGCATTGCGCGCGCGACTTTTTCAAAGCCTGCGATATTTGCGCCCGCTACAAGGTTATATCCCAAACCGTAGCTTTCCGCGGCGGCAACCGAATTGTTATAAATGTTTTTCATCGCTGCATGAAGCTTAGCGTCGACCTCTTCGGCAGTCCAGCTGAGCCTTTGGCTGTTCTGGCTCATTTCAAGTCCTGAAACGCATACGCCGCCTGCATTAACAGCCTT
Organism: uncultured Eubacteriales bacterium; assembly: GCA_964557975.1. Taxonomy (GTDB): domain Bacteria; phylum Bacillota; class Clostridia; order Oscillospirales; family Acutalibacteraceae; genus Fimenecus. Next base: position 24,369 of record CAZLCG010000022.1, on the reverse strand, counting down.
TGACGGGGCGACGATCATATTCTTTTGCGCCATAAGGTAATTAAGCGCGTCCTCGGTAGTCGGCATATTGGAAACCTCTATGTAATATTTAACGCCGTTTCCCGCAATAAGCTTTGCGTCTTCAAGGTCAACCTCGTTTTGCGTCGCGCAGGGGAGTACAACATCGCCCTTCACGCCCCAAGGCTTTTCATTCGGGTGGAACTCGGCAGTTGTAAATTTGTCGGCATAATCCTGAACTCGGTTCCTGCCCGACGCGCGCATTGTTAGCAGATAATTTATTTTTTCCTCGGTTGCAATTCCGTCTTTATCGTAAACGTATCCGTCGGGACCGCTTATTGTAAGCGCCTTGCCGCCAAGCTCGGTAATTTTTTTAACAGCGCCCCACGCGACGTTGCCGAAGCCTGAAACTATAAACGTTTTGCCCTCGATCGAGTCGTTGTTGTGAGAGAATACCTCATTTGTATAGTAGATAGCGCCGTAGCCCGTAGCCTCGGGCCGTATAAGCGAACCGCCGTAAGCAAGACCTTTTCCCGTGATAACGCCGTTTTCAAAAGCGTCTGAAATTCTCTTATACTGACCGAAAAGGAAGCCGATTTCTCTGCCGCCGACGCCTATATCGCCTGCTGGAACATCGACGTTGGGACCTATATGGCGGTAAAGCTCGGTCATAAAAGACTGGCAAAAGCGCATAACCTCGCTCTTGCTTTTACCTGTCGGGTCAAAGTCACTGCCGCCCTTTGCACCGCCCATGGGAAGCCCTGTAAGTGAATTTTTAAACGTCTGCTCGAAGCCCAAGAAATACATAATGCTTCCGTTAACCGTCGGATGAAAACGAAGTCCGCCCTTATAAGGTCCTATTGCCGAGTTGAACTGAACACGGTAACCGCGGTTAATTCTTGTTTTACCGTTATCGTCGACCCAAGCGACACGGAAGGTGATAAGCCTGTCAGGTTCAGCCATACGGGAAAGTATATCGTCCTCAACATACTCGGGGTGCGCCTCGATCACCTTTTCAAGCGAACGGTAAACCTCTTTAACGCACTGCTGAAACTCGGGCTTGGCATTATCCCTTTTTTCAACTGTGCTGATAACGCTTTCAATGTACTCATTCATTTTACAGAACCTCCTTGATGTTTTTGCTTTAAGTTTATAATATCACCGAGAAAAAATAATTCAATAGATTTTGAAAAAAAGGTGAGTGAAAATTCACTTTTCGTATGAAGCAACAAATACAGTTCTGTAATTTTGTTAATTTTAACAATAATTTTAAATTAACTGTCGAATTTTGTGCATAACTTATAAAAGTGCGATGAACTGATTTAAAACTGCTTTATTTGTGGTAAAATACATTATTGAAAAGAAGAAATCTATCTTTAAGAGGTACTTTATGAAAATTTTGGGTATTGAATCCTCGTGCGATGAAACCGCGGCGGCCGTTGTTGAGGACGGCAGAAAAATACTTTCCTCGGTTGTGTCAACTCAGATTGAAAAGCATAAGATATTCGGGGGAGTTGTTCCCGAAATCGCTTCAAGACTGCATACAGAGACGATCTCGTTTACGGTAGGCGAAGCTTTGCGGCAGGCGGATTGCGCGGTAAACGACATTGACGCGGTTGCCGTAACCTATGCTCCGGGGCTTATAGGCGCGCTTTTGGTAGGCGTAAACTACGCAAAGGGGCTTTCGCTTTCATCCGGAATACCTCTTGTTCCCGTGCATCATCTGCGCTCGCACATAGCGGCGAACTATATAACGCATAAGGACTTAAATCCGCCGTTTTTATGCCTTGTGGTATCGGGCGGAAATACATTGCTTGTTAATGTAAAGGACTATACTGATTTTGAAATTCTCGGCAGAACCCGTGACGACGCGGCGGGCGAAGCCCTTGATAAGGCGGCGAGAAGCCTCGGGCTTCAGTATCCGGGCGGCGTAAATCTCGATAAGGCGTCGAGAAACGGCAATCCCGACGCATATAAATTCCCAACCCCGCATGTTGACGGCTGTCCGCTTGACTTCAGCTTTTCGGGACTTAAAACCTCTGTAATCAATATTATACATAACGCCGCGCAAAAGGGTGAAACCGTCAGCGTTGAGGATTTGGGAGCGTCGTTTATCTCGGCGGTGGTGCGCTCGCTTTTGAATAATACCGAAAAAGCAATGCTTACTGAAAATTCATCCGTATTGGTTCTGGCGGGAGGCGTCAGCGCTAACTCGGTTTTGCGTGAGAAAATGACCGAACTTGCAAAAAAACATTCATGGAAGCTTTATTTTCCGGAGCTTTCGCTTTGCGGCGATAATGCGGCAATGGTCGGCGCGCAAGGGTATTATGAATTTATAAGCGGCAAAAGAGGTGATATGACCCTGAACGCCGCGGCTACAATGGATATTACCGAGAGATAACCGATATTATGACAAAACACAACATTTTGTTCATTGTTAACGGAAATTCCGTAAAATATTGATAATATTTTAACATTTTGCGGTTGAAAAATTCGGCAGGTTATATTATAATGTTTGACAATGGCGAAAAATTCGGATTGTGAATTTTTCACTTTTGAATTATGCAAAATTATTTCGGCTATAAACCGAATTTACAAAGGAGAAAGAACTATGGCGGCACTTACCACAAATAAAAGCATTTTGTCTTGGATTGAAGAAAAAGCCGACCTCGTAAAGCCCGACGGAATTGTATGGATCGACGGCAGTGAGGAACAGCTTGAACAGCTTCGCGAGGAGGCTTGCAAAACGGGCGAAATGAGAAAGCTAAATGAGGATTTGCTCCCCGGCTGTCTTTATCACAGAACAGCGCCTAACGACGTTGCGCGTGTTGAGGACAGAACTCTTATCTGCTCCAAGACAGAAGAGGACGCAGGCCCGACAAACCACTGGATGGAACCCGAAAAAGCATATAAAATGCTTTACGATATTGCAAGAAACAGCTATCAGGGCAGGACGATGTATGTAATTCCCTATTCAATGGGTCCTGTCGGTTCACCGCTCGCAAAGGCGGGCATTGAGCTTACCGACTCGATTTATGTTGTTCTTAATATGGCGATCATGACCCGTGTGGGCAAGAATGTTCTTGACGCTCTCGGCGATTCAAACGACTGGGTTCGCGGTCTTCACTGCAAATGCAGCGTTGACCCCGAAAAGAGATGGATTTGTCAGTTCCCCGAGGATAACACGATTATTTCCGTTAACTCGGCATACGGCGGAAACGTCCTTCTCGGCAAAAAGTGCTTTGCTCTGCGTATTGCTTCTTATCAGGGCAAAAACGAAGGCTGGCAGGCAGAGCATATGCTTATTTTGGGCATTGAATATCCTAACGGCGATGTTAAATATATCTGCGCCGCTTTCCCGTCCGCCTGCGGCAAGACAAATCTTGCAATGCTGATTCCGCCCGAGGGCTACCGTAAAAAAGGCTATAAGGTTTGGACTGTCGGCGACGATATTTCATGGATAAAGAAAGGTCCGGACGGCAGACTTTACGCAATCAACCCCGAAAACGGCTTTTTCGGCGTTGCTCCCGGAACCAACGACAAATCAAACCCGAACGCTCTCGCTTCAACAAAGAAAGGCACGATTTTTACAAACGTTGCCCTTAATCTCGACAACAACACCGTTTGGTGGGAGGGTCTTGATAAAAATCCGCCTGTTAACGCCGAGGAGTGGACAGGAATCAAAACTAACGGAGCGGAGTGGAAGGCGCAGGGCAAAAACCTTGCTCATCCGAACAGCCGTTTCACGGCTCCCGCAGAGAACTGTCCGTGCGTCAGCAAGGAGTTTAACAATCCGCAGGGCGTTCCGATTTCAGCCTTCGTATTCGGCGGCAGAAGGGCTAAGCTTGCTCCCCTTGTATATCAGTCAAGAGATTGGAACCACGGCGTATTCGTCGGCGCTACGGTTGCATCCGAAACTACGGCGGCGGCGGCAGGTGCGGTCGGCGTTGTAAGACGCGACCCGATGGCTATGCTTCCGTTCTGCGGCTACAATATGGCGGATTATTGGCAGCATTGGATTGACATCGGAAAAACTCTTGAGCCTGATAAAGCACCCAAGATTTTCAATGTTAACTGGTTCAGAAAGGATGAGGACGGCAACTTTATGTGGCCCGGCTTCGGCGACAACCTTCGTGTTCTTGAATGGATTATCAAGCGCTGTGAGGGTAAGGTTGACGCTAAGGAAACAGCAATCGGTTATGTTCCCTATGCCGATGACATTAACCTTGAAGGCCTTGAGGACGAGGTTTCAAAAGAAACTCTCGAGAAGCTGCTTGATGTTGACAACAGTCTTTGGGATGATGAGGTCAAAGGCATTGAGGAGTTTTTCGCTAAGTTCGGCGACAGACTTCCCGAGGCTATGAAAGAGAATCTTGAAACGCTTAAAGCAAACCTTAAAAAATAAAATTTTTGCTTGAAAATTTTAAAAAATATGTGTTAAAATTATTTCAACGAGTAGCGATAATAAAAACGCGTAAGTCCGGTTATTTCGGATTTGCGCGTTATTTTTTTCGGAGGTTATATGGAACAGTCAAATCAATCTTTCCTTGCGGAGGAAAAACTCGGCAGGCTTATGCGAATGTATTCGATTCCCTGCATTATATCTTTGCTTGTAGGCGCGTTATACAACATTGTTGACCAAATCTTTATTGCCAATGCTGATTATCTCGGCTCATACGGCAACGCGGCTAATACGGTGGTTTTTCCTTTAACCGTTATAGCGCTTGCGGTTGCGGTTATGCTCGGTGACGGCTGCTGTGCGTTTGTAAGCATAAGTCTCGGCAAAAACAGAGCGGATGAGGCGAATACAAGCGCGGGTAACGCGGTAATTCTGACAATTGTTTCAAGTCTTATTATAACGGCGCTGTACCTTATTTTCAGCGATGAAATCATAACGGCGTTCGGAGGGACGGTAAATGCAGAAACATTTTCCTATTCTAAGGAGTATTTTTTCTTTATTACTCTCGGAATACCTTTTTATATGTTCGGTCAGGCAATGAACCCGATCATAAGGGCGGACGGCAGTCCGAAATTTGCAATGATTTCTACTCTCGCAGGCGCTGTAACCAATATTATTCTCGATCCTATTTTCATTTTCGTAATAAAATGGGGAATGAAGGGCGCGGCTGTCGCAACGGTCATAGGTCAAGCGGTTACCGCAATTCTCAGCATAATTTATTTGTTCCAAACAAAGACCGTTAAGCTTACAAAGCGTGAATTTAAAATAAATCCCGAAATATCGGGCAGGACGGCTGTACTCGGCATTTGCAGCTTCCTTTCGCAGATTTCGCTTGTTGCGGCAATGGCGGCGATTAACAATATGATTAGAAAATACGGCGCTGTCGATGAAATATTCGGTCAGGAGCAGTACGCGCAAATTCCTATGGCAGTTGTCGGAATCGTAATGAAATTCTTTCAAATCGTAATATCCGTTGTAGTAGGTATGGCAGCGGGTTGTATTCCCATTGTAGGTTACAATATGGGAGCGGGACATAAAAGCAGGGTAAAAAAACTGTTTTCGCTTTTGCTTTTAAGCGAAGCAGCGGTCGGCGCGGCGGCGCTTATTACAGTCGAGGTGTTTCCCAAACTGCTTATTTCGGTTTTCGGCGCGAAAAACGAGAGCGTTTATTATACGGATTTTGCAATAAAGGCGTTCAGAATTTATCTGTGTATGATTATTTTCGCATGCATAAACAAGGCGTCGTTTATTTTCCTTCAGGCAATGGGAAAGGCGGCTGCGTCAACGGCTCTTTCAATGATAAGGGAAATTGTATTCGGCGTGGGCTTCGCGCTTCTGCTGCCGGTTTTCTTCGGGCTTGACGGGGTTTTATATTCAATGCCCGCGTCCGATATTTTAACCGCTGTTGTTTCGGCGTGCATAATTTTTGCTACCTATAAGCAGTTGTCGGATTCACCGTCGGATGATTTGCAAAAATCTTGATTTTATTAAAAATTTGACAGTGCCGCAGGCTGTATAAGGTATTTAAGTCCGAGCAACGCTCGGGCAAGCTCTCCCGAACCGATGTCTGCGAACGGATTAAGCCCGCCGCCTTAAAGGGAGCAATCTCTCTGCCGCCGAAACGGCGGGTCGTCCGCGCTTCGGTTAAAGCCGAGGCGCTTTTTATTACCGCTCAAAGCAATTTATGTAAACTATATTTAAGGATATTTTTAACAAACTTTCATATGATTTTATCAAAAAATTTAAAGAGATTGCTAAATATTTAAAATGATTTAAAATTTTTTAAATTATCCTTGACATTTAACGGTACGGGTGATAGAATTTATTTTGGTTAGATAAGGCTAACCATTATTTAATGGCTTTGAGTTAGTTGTTGCTAATCTTTATTTTTTAAAGTTAGGTTAGCAAACGCTAACCCGTGTATTTACAAGGAGGCTCTTATGATGCCGTTAACTCTTGCACCCGTCGGCGAAGAGAATATTATATTAAAGGTCGGCGGTAATCCGGAAACAAAAAAGCACTTAGAGGATTTGGGCTTTGTTGCCGGCGGTAATGTAACGGTGGTTTCCGAAATGCTTGGAAACCTTATTGTAAATGTCAAAGAAACCCGCGTTGCCATCAGCCGTGAGATGGCGGGCAAAATTATGGTTTAAGGAGGAAAGAGTAATGAAAACGCTGAAGGAAGCAAAGGTGGGCGAGACCGTTAAGGTCGTTAAGCTCCACGGCGAAGGCGCAGTAAAACGCCGTATAATGGATATGGGCATCACAAGGGGAGCTGAAATCTATATCCGCAAATATGCGCCGCTCGGCGACCCGATTGAGGTTACCGTCAGGGGCTTTGAGCTTTCAATCAGAAAAGCTGACGCAGAAATGATAGAAATCTGACAAAAAATAAAGAGGTTTCCGCCTCTGCTTTTTTGAGCAAGCGGTTAGTCGCCTCTAACTAATTAAGGAGTGGAATTATGGCTAATGAACTGAGAATTGCTCTTGCGGGCAATCCCAACAGCGGTAAAACAACGCTTTTCAACAGCCTCACGGGGTCAAATCAATTTGTAGGCAACTGGCCCGGCGTTACGGTTGAAAAGAAAGAGGGCAAGCTTAAAAAGCACGACGGGGTAATAATTACCGACCTTCCCGGTATCTATTCGCTTTCTCCGTACACTATGGAGGAGGTAGTAGCAAGAAATTATTTAATATCGGAGCGTCCCGACGCAATACTTAATATTGTTGACGGCACGAACCTTGAAAGAAACCTTTATTTGACTACGCAGCTTACAGAGCTTGGCATTCCCGTTGTCGTTGCCGTAAATATGATTGATATTGTAAAAAAGAACGGCGACAAGATAAACATTGAGGAATTGAGCCGTGAGCTTGGCTGCAAGGTCGTTGAAATCTCGGCGCTTAAAGGCACGGGTATTACCGAGGCGGCGGAAGCGGCGATCAGCGCGGCAAAGGGAACGAAAACCGTACCTATGCACACCTTCTCGGGCGTTGTTGAGCATGCTTTGGCTCACATTGAGGAAGCTGCGCTTAATAATGTGCCTTCAGAACAGCAGCGCTGGTATGCGGTTAAAATTTTTGAACGTGACGACAAGGTTTTAGAGCAATTGAATATAAGCGGCGATGTTTTGTCACACATTGAGCTTGATATAAAGGCTGCCGAGGAAGAACTTGACGATGACGCGGAAAGCATTATCACCAATGAGAGGTATGTTTACATAGCCTCGATTTTAAAGGGATGCTACAAGAAAAAGAACGCGGGGCAGATGTCGGTTTCGGACAAAATAGACAAGGTCGTTACCAACCGCTGGCTCGGACTTCCCATTTTTGCGATCGTAATGTTTTTGGTTTACTACATATCAATGGTTACGGTAGGCGCGGCGGCAACCGATTGGGCGAATGACGGACTGTTCGGCGACGGCTGGCATTTGTTCGGTATAGGCTCGTCAAAATATGAAGAAGCAGCCGAAAACTACGGCGATACCGACCAAATTATCGACGGCTTCGTTGCCGAATACGGTAATGACGATATTGCCGAAGCGCTTGACGCCGAATCGGAGGATTACAGCGAAGAAAACGCCGAGGCGGCTCTTACCGAGCTTGTTTCGTTAACGCCGGAGGACGCGTCGGTCACATACGAATTAGAGGACGAGGAAACCCTTGAGGTAACCGAGGTTACCGACACTTCAAAGGGCGATTTGGAGGAGGCTGTTTCACAGTATCTCGATACGGATTATAAAGGCAATTACGGCGCTCCCGACACCTCCGAATACGGCGTATGGGTACCCGGTATTCCCGTGCTTGTCGGCGCCGCGCTTGAAAAATTAAATGCAGCGGATTGGCTCAGCGGCCTTATAAACGACGGTATTGTAGCGGGCGTAGGCGCTGTATTGGGCTTCGTTCCTCAGATGCTTGTTCTGTTCTTATTGCTCGCTTTCTTAGAGGCGTGCGGATATATGTCGCGTATTGCGTTCGTGCTTGACCGTATTTTCCGCAGATTCGGTCTTTCGGGCAAGAGCTTCATTCCTATGCTTGTCGGCGTCGGCTGCGGCGTTCCGGGAATTATGGCTTCAAGGACAATCGAAAACGAGCGTGACCGCCGTATGACAATTATGACAACGACGTTTATTCCCTGCGGCGCAAAGGTTCCGTTTATCGCTATGATTGCCGGCGCGATTTTCGGCGGAAGCGCTTTGGTTTCAACCTCCGCATATTTCATCGGTATGGCGGCAATTATCATTTCGGGTATTATTCTTAAAAAGACTAAGATGTTCTCGGGCGAGCCCGCTCCGTTTGTTATGGAGCTTCCCGCATACCATTGGCCCACTCTCAAAAACGTTTTGCGTTCAATGTGGGAAAGAGGCTGGTCGTTCATTAAGAAGGCAGGCACAATTATCCTTCTTTCAACAATTTTTGTTTGGTTTACAACCTACTTCGGCGTTGTTGACGGCTCGTTCAAAATGCTGGACGAAAGCGAAATCGACTGCTCAATACTTGCCGCAATCGGCGGAGTGCTTGCATGGATATTCAAGCCTCTCGGCTGGGGCACATGGCAGGCGGCGGTTGCTTCTATTACCGGTCTTGTCGCAAAAGAAAATATCGTCGGCACTATGGGCATACTTTACGGCGCTTCGGGCAACGTATATACAACGCTCGCGTCCGTATTTAACGGCGTAACAGGCTTCTCGTTCCTTGTTTTCAACCTTCTGTGCGCTCCCTGCTTTGCCGCAATCGGCGCGATCAAGAGAGAAATGAACAACGCGAAGTGGACTTGGTTCGCAATCGGTTATCAATGCGGTTTTGCTTACTGTATAGCGCTTATGATTAACCAGTTCGGTAAGCTGTTCACGGGCGATGTAAGCATAGTCGGGCTTATTTTTGCGGTGGCAATTCTCGCTGGTATGGTTTATATGCTTGTTAAGCCTTATAAAGAGGCGACAAAGCTTACAAAAGGCATAAACGGTAAAAAATAATCCGTTAAAGTGAAAGGAGCTGTCTTAAATGATTTCGTGGATAGGCGCAAATATCGGTTCGATCGTTGTTGTGATTATCCTTTTGGCTGTCGTAGCGGGTATTATAACCGTTATGGTTAAGGACAAAAGGAAAGGAAAATCCTCCTGCGGCGGAAACTGCGCGCACTGTCCCATGGGCGGCTCCTGCCATAAAAACGACTGATCCGATTCATATTAAATAGGGGGGACGGTATTAAATTCGTCCCCCCGAAACTTTAAAACGGAGGGAAAACCGTGACGCGCAATAATTTGCTGACGGCTGTCAACATCCGTTATTTGCTCACAATAAACGAGCTTGACAACGGCGATAGGGGAGTAGGGATAACCGAAATTTCAAAATCCATGGATGTTGCGAAATCAAGCGTACATACTATGGTAAAGCGGTTCTGCGAAATCGGTCTTGCTTCAAAAGAAAAATACGACAAGGTTCACCTGACCGAGGCGGGAAGGCTCCTTGCCGAAAAATATTCGCTGTGCTTTGACTTGCTTTACAAAAGCTTGAATGTTATAACGGATTTGCCGAACGAATATTATAAAAATGCAGTCTGCGCAGTTCTATCTCAGATGAGCGAAAATGAACTTAATTCGTTTTCGGTTAAATGCAATTAAAAAAACGGCACTGAATGGATTAACCGTTCAATGCCGTTTTTTATTGAATAATTTTTATAATCCCAAATACTTACTGTATTTGCCGAGGATTTTCTTTCCTGCCATAACACACAGACAGGAAACAGATAAAACAATCAAAGAAGTTATCGGGAAAAACAGGTACGAAGACCCAAAAATAACCGATATAACATATTTGACAGCCATATGTGAAAAGAATATTCCGGATGAACAGTTCCCCAAGGTCAGCAACAGTTTATTATACCAAGTGCTTTTTACATCAATGCTTTCGTCGGTTAAATATTTATACGCTATTAGTAATGCCATAACAGATGTAAGGGTTGATGTCAAGCGAAGCTGTGTAGTTGCCATATCAAAATTACCGCCGCGATACCAAACAAAGCCCTCGAGTACGGATATGACAAGTGTAATTACATAAATCAAAACGCTTGCTTTATAGCTTAGCTTATATTTTAAATATCCGTTGCCCAAAGACATTCCGAGATAGTAGAATATAAACCAAACGAAGAATGTCGCAGTAATAAGCGGTGACGGAAGGCTTACTCCTGCAAAATTGCAGATGTAACGCATAATAATTATACTGACGGGTGATATAACCCAGCCAATCCAACTGTATTTTGATTTTAAGAGCCTGCCTATAATCGGAGTTAGTAAAACTAATTGTATATAACACAAAATGTAGTATAGCTGGGCTGATGCGTCCGCTGTTAAAAGGTTAATAAAGATTAACTTGAAATTACGGGAAAAAGCAGTATATATAACAGTCCAAATTATGTAAGGAATTAAAACCTTGATAATACGTCTTTTATAAAATGCTTTTATATCTGTAATTTCGGCTTTTGTAAGATAACCCGAAACGAAAATAAAAAGAGCAACACAAAAGTTTAAAAACGGTCTGTAAATAACAGGCGCTATACTCTTACTTGCATTGGTATGTATCATCACAACAGCGATGATTGCAAACGCCCTTAGAATTTGAATTTTTTTGTTCAATGCTTTTACCCCCCCTTCTCATCGAATTGATTAACTCTAATACTAAAGAATTATACCGTTCTGCAAATCAAATCTAAAGTTCTTGAAATTGCCGTTTATAAGGTAGTCAATATCAATTACGCGTCTGTTGTCTGTAAGGAACTCCGCGCGGAGAATTTTAATTTCGTCCTTCGAGAATACCTCGAGCAGCTTGCTCATCTGCTCCTCGTTATAATCGCCTACGTTGTCCGAGGTGAAAAGCACGCTGCCGAAAAGCTTATTGACGGTTGCTATTATCTTTCTCTGCTCGTAGGTGCATTTCATATTGTTTTCACGAAGCAGGAATACATCGGGGTCGTTTAAGAAAGCCCTGCCGTTTAACTGGCGGCGGAAAATCGAATTGCCGAGCGTGTTTACGGTAGAAACAAACTCACGGTGCGTAAAGGTCTGCTTATTCCATTTCAAATCCATATCCGCGCCGATTCTGCAATAATCAACCTTGCCGAAGGCAGGCATAAGAGGAACGCCGCAGCCTAAAATCATCTTGTCGCCGACACATTCCCTTAAAAAGTCCATAGCCTCGCACATAAGCTGACCTCTTGTTTTGTTGTGATTGGGTATCTGAGCCGCTGCGTACAAAAAGTCGAGCTTAACAAGGTTGTAGCCCCATTCGTTTAATATAACGTCAAAGAAATGACGGATATGCTCTCTGACCTCGGGTATTTCAATATCAAGCGCGCAGAATCCGCCCCAGTTGGGACCGCATTTAACAGGATGTCCGTTCGGGTATCTTATAAGCCAGTCGGGATGCTCCCCGACAACCTTGGACATAAACTGCACGCCGAAGGGGGCAAGCCAAATACCCGCAAGCATATTTTTTTCGTGAATTTTGTCCGCTTCCGCCTTCATACCGTTCGGGAATTTCTTTTTATCAACCGACAGCCAGTCGCCCGTAGAGGTCTGATAGCCGTCGTCAATTTGGAAAATATCAATTTGAGCGTCAACCTTTGAAAGCGCTTCAAGGTCGTCGGTAACAATTTTTTCATTGATATTCGGGTAGTAGTTATACCAAGTCGTATATCCGTTTTTCACGGTTGCGGCGGGCTTTGATATATTCATAAGCGAGAACCATTTGTCAAATACCTCGCTTTCGCCGCCCTTGAGGTTAACAATGTCAAGAACCTCATAATCGCCTACAAATATAACGCCCTCAAGGTCTTTTTTTACCTTGATTAAGCCGTTATTGCAGTCCGCGGTGAAGAGGGTGTAGCCCGATCTTTCGCTTAAAGAGGCGAACAGGTCGTATTCCTCCCCGTTACGGATATAAAGATACGAAAAACCTGTAAATACGCCCTTTGTCGAGATGTTTTCGGTAAAGGTATACGCGCCCGAAGCGCCGAGCAGGGTGTGTCTGAAAACAGCGGTTGCAGGAAGAACCGTATGCTGCGGGACTTCGTCGACAAACATTTCGCGGCAGTCCGTCCACGACTGGTAACCGTTCGGGAAAATTCTGCCGTCGCTTTCAAAGGTATATGGAATTTCCGCTGAAAAATCAATAATTTCAAGCGGAGCTTTTGCGTTGAGTTTAAGCTTTATTCTTTGGGTTGAGGCTTTGCAGTCGATTTTAATATGATCCGTTTCAAGCTGAGAAGTCTTGTAAACAGTTTTGCCGACCTTGTATTCAATATTTAATTTGAATTTTTCCATAACATCCTCCGAATTACTTTTTTATTTAGTATAACATAATTATTTCAATATTTCACTAACTTTTTTATTTGACTGCAAATAAGTGTTGTGGTAAAATTTTTCTGAACGGAGTTGATTTTTATGAATTATAAAGAAGAATTTAACAAATGGCTCGAGTTTGACGAAAAAACAAGAGAAGAGCTTTTGTCGGTGAAAGACGAAAAAGAGAAAGAAGACAGGTTTTATAAAAACCTTGAGTTCGGCACGGGCGGACTCAGGGGAATAATGGGCGCGGGTTCCAACCGTATGAATACATATACGGTCAGCAAGGCTACAAAAGGGCTTGCGGATTATCTCAATAACGAGTTTGAGGGCAAAAAAAGCGTCGTAATTGCCTATGATTCCCGTAACAATTCCCGTGATTTTGCAAAAAGCGCGGCGGAGGTTCTTGCATATAACGGCATTAAAACATATTTGTTTACCGAAATTATGCCGACGCCCGTGCTTTCCTTTTCGGTAAAGCACCTCGGCTGTACTGCCGGCATTGTAATCACCGCAAGCCATAACCCCAAGGAGTATAACGGCTATAAGGTCTATGATGAAAACGGATGTCAGCTCGTTCCGGAATTTGCAAATAAGGTTATTAAATGTGTAAATGCGGTCGACGATATTAAGAATGTTAAGCATCTCGATTTGAGCGCGGCTGAGTCGGACGGTCTGTTCTCCTATGTCGGCAGGGAGGTTTTAGATGAATTTTTAAAGGCTGTCGAAACGCAGTCCGTTTACCGTGAGAAAAACGATTTAAAGGTCGTTTATACTCCGCTTCACGGAACGGGAAATATTCCCGTAAGGTCAATTCTTAAAGATTTTAACGTTTCCGTCGTATCGCAGCAGGAATTGCCCGACGGTAATTTCTCAACGGTTCGCTCGCCCAATCCCGAGGAAAAGGACGCGCTTACCTTAGGCATTGAGCAGGCAAAAAAAGAGAATGCCGATTTGGTTCTCGGCACCGACCCCGACTGCGACAGGGTAGGTACGGCTGTGCTTCATAACGGCTCGTATACTCTTATTACAGGCAATCAGATGGGCGCGTTGCTTGTCGATTTTGTTTTAAGCCGTAAAAAGGAAGCGCTTAATGAAAAATCAACCCTTGTAAAAACAATAGTTACAAACGACCTCGGCGCAAATATAGGCAGAAAATACGGTCTTAACGTGGTTGAAACCCTGACGGGCTTTAAATATATAGGCGACAGGATCAACAGATACGAAAGGTCGGGCGAAAAGGAGTTTGTAATCGGCTATGAGGAGAGCTACGGCTATCTTGTCGGCACTCACGCAAGGGATAAGGACGCGGTCGTCGCCTCAATGCTTATATGCGAAATGGCGGCGTACCATAAAAACAACGGCAGAACCCTTGTTGACGCTCTGAATTTATTATATAAGGAGTACGGATATTATCTTGACTCGTTAGACGCTTTCGTCTTAAAGGGCAAGGACGGCGCTGAGAAGATAAAGAGTGTAATGTCGGTATTCAGAGCGGACGGTAAGAAATTATTTGACGGAACAGACAGTGTTATCGACTACTCCGTCGGCGTCGGAGATTTGCCCAAGGAAAACGTGCTTAAATTTGTCTTAGAAAACGGAACGTGGTTTGCGGTTCGTCCCTCGGGAACAGAGCCGAAGTTAAAAATTTACTATTCCATAAGAGAGGATGACGCAGAGAGCGCTGATAATACCCTTAAATTTATGAGGGAAAAGCTCAAAGCGGTTGTGGGAGAATAAATATGCGGGACTATATTGAAAAAATTATACAGCCTAAGCTTCAGGGCGACGGAGGCTGGGTCGAATTTGCATCGTACGACGAAGAAAAATTAACTCTGATTTTCCGAGGCGAATGTTCAAAGTGCCTTATTCTTGACAGGTGCGTTAAGTGGATTGAAGCCGAAATAAAAAGAGAACTGGGCAAAACGGTTACGGTAAACGCAGTCAGGAAAAAGCCGTTTTTCTGGGATAATTAAGGGGAGAGAATATGGCACATATAAAGGTTACGAGAAGAAGCATGCGCCCCGAGGAATGGACAGATCTACGCTTCGGTTGGCTTAAAAGATATATACTTCGAAACAAAACCGAAATCGACACATTACAGATAAGGGACGCCCGTCAGGTATCGGAAACGGAATATGAATATTATCCCGAGGGGTACAGACCGCTTAAAAAGGGCGATATGTATTTTACTCCCGACGGAACGGCGTTTATTAAGGGCGATTTTACTGTACCCGAAAACCTAAAGGGCAAAGAAATCTGGCTTAATTTAAAGACTGCCGCCGAAATTATAGTTAAGGTGAACGGTAAATATGCGGGCGGCGTTGACCCGAACCGCGACAGAATTTTGCTTTCGGGTTACTTTGAGGGCGACGAGCTTCATTTTGATATGCAGGGCTATAACCGTTCAAAGCCGGACGACGAAAGAAATCCCGAATCGCTTTCGGTTCGCGGCTGCCGTCAGATTTTCGAGGGCGCATATCTCTGCGAGGTTAACCATGCCGTGCAGGATTTGGTATATGATTTTGAGGTTCTGCTCGATATTGCAAAAAGCGAATTGTTTAATGACGATTACAGGGCGTTTCTGAACCGAGAGCTTAATAATGCTATGAATTTCATTGACTTTGACAGTGAAGACGGCATTAAAGGCGTCAGCGAAGCGAAAAAATATATTGAGGACGTTATTTACGCAAATACCGACTATAAGGGTAACGGCGACGTAGCCTTGGTTGCTCATTCGCACCTTGACCTTGCATACTATTGGCGCAGAATACATACGGTGCAGAAAAATCTCAGAACCGTGCTTATTCAGTTAAGGCTTATGGACAGGTATCCCGAGTTTAAATACACTCATACTCAGGCTTATACCTATGAAACGCTTGAAAAATATTATCCCGAGGTCTTTGAGGAGCTGAAACAGAGGGTTAAAGAAGGTCGGTTCGAGCCGGTCGGCGGTATGTACGTTGAGCCCGACTGTAATATACCGTCTGCCGAGAGCCTTATAAGGCAGTGTCTTTTCGGTCAGCTGTATTTCAGGGAAAAATTCGGCATTACCTGCAAAAACGCTTGGCTTCCCGATGTGTTCGGAAACAGCTGGATATTGCCGCAGATACTTAAAAAGAGCGGCATAGAATATTTTGTTTCCAATAAGATGTCAACGTGGAACGACACAAACCGTTTTCCCCACAACAATTTTATATGGAAGGGCATTGACGGCAGCGAGGTTTACGCCTGCGTTCCGCCTACGCACTTTATTACTTGGAATATGCCCTCTCAGATTCAGGAAAATTGGGAGGCTTATCAGGACAAAAATTCGGGCGGTCAGACTATGTCTATGTTCGGCTACGGCGACGGCGGAAGCGGAGTAACCGAAGAAATGCTTGAAATGATGAGGCGCTTTAATAAGATTTCCGTTATGCCCAAAACCGTGCATACAGGCGGTCAGGAGTTTCTTGACAAGAACCTAAAGGGCAACGGTAATCTTCAAAAGTGGGACGGCGAGCTGTACCTTGAAATGCACAGGGGTACGTTTACCACCAAATCGAATTTAAAGCAGTATAACAGAAAGCTTGAATATAAGCTTCGCGAAGCGGAAATCATATCCGTTCTGCGCTCCGCGTCGGGTATACGTTACCCTAAAGAGGTGCTTAACGAATGCTGTAAAAAGCTTCTGATAAATCAGTTTCACGATATTCTGCCGGGAAGTCATATAAACCCCGTTTACAAGGACGCTATGGAGGATTACGAGTGGATCGACAAGCAGCTTGACCTGGTTATTAACACAGCCGACAAATATTTTAATTCTCTTAATTTCCCGAGAAATTCAATTACCTTTATCGAAAATGAAAAGGGAAAAAATATGCGCCGAGGCAAAAAAGGCTTTTGGACCGTTCCGTATTTGCCTCCGCTTTCGTGCGGCAAGCTGTTTGACTCGACAACCGACGTCTGCGATTGGCTGACGGCGGGGGAAAGCGTTGAAACGCCGTATTATTTAATTGACTTTAACCCTGACGGCAGCATAAAGAGCCTTTATGATAAGGAGCTTAGCAGAGAATGGGTTGACGGCGAATTTAATAAGCTAAAGGTATATGCCGACTACCCCGGCGTTTATGACGCTTGGGATATTTTGCCGAATTATAAGGAAAATGAAATTGAATACGAGACGATTAAGCCGTTAAAGCTTATTTCACGCAACAGCGAGGTTGCCGAGTTCTCGGTTCTTATTAAGATAGGCGAAAGTAAGTGGAAGCGCATCATCAGGCTTTTCAAATCCTCAAAGGGAATTGAGGTTGAAAACATTGTGGATTGGCACGAAAAGCACAGACTTGTTAAAGCGCAGTTCGACTGTAATGTTTTAACAAGAGAGGGCGTGTGCGATATAAGCGCGGGCTTTGTTAAGAGGGAAACGCACAGGAACACCTCATGGCAGCAGGCTCGGTTTGAAGTTTGCCACCATAAATGGTGCGATTTATCGGAGACGGACGGCGGCGTTGCTTTAATAAATGACGGAAAATACGGCGTCGGCTTCTTGGAAAATTCAATGTCGTTAAGTCTTCTTCGCGCAACCGAAAGACCCGATATTGACAGCGATATGGGCTTGCACAATTTCTGCTATATGATACTGCCGCACGCAAATTCGGCGGTTGAGGCAGGAGTTAACAATATAGCGTATGAATACAATATCCCGCTTACTAAGTCGGATGTTTCATGCGCCAACACCTTTGACGGAATGTTCTTGCAGGCTATGAAGCAGGCTCAAAACAGCAATATGATTGTAGTAAGGCTTTCGGAGCAGGACGGAAGGAGAGGAAAGCTGAAATTCCCGAAAAAGGTTAAGGTGCTTAATATGCTTGAGGATGTTTTATATGAAACAGACGAGGTAAGCTATAAGCCGTTTGAAATTTTAACCATAGGTATTTAAGGTTCAACTCTCCCCGCCTTATGCTTGAAAAAATACTTCGGACGCACTTTTTAATGTGCGTCCGAAAATTTTGTTGAAATATATCGAAAAGTTTGATAATATATTAAATATCATTATTTCGGG
>CAZLCG010000022.1:0-6430 GCA_964557975.1 uncultured Eubacteriales bacterium | reverse complement strand
TTTTGTTGAAATATATCGAAAAGTTTGATAATATATTAAATATCATTATTTCGGGGTGAATAAATGCTTGCTGTAAGACCTGCCGTAAAAAGCGACAGCGAAACGCTTTATAATATGATTTGCGAGCTGGCTGTTTATGAAAATATGCTCGGAGACGTTGTAAATTCTCCCGAACGGATTGAAAAGGTCGTTTTTTCCGATAACGCCGCAAGGGCGTTTATAGCCGAAGAAGACGGAAAGGCTGTCGGCTTCGCGATGTTCTTTGAGACCTATTCAACCTTTTTGGGCGTTAAGGGCATACATCTTGAGGATCTTTACGTAAGAGAAAGCAGCAGAGGCAAGGGCTGCGGCAAGGCTCTTTTTAAGGCTGTCGCGGATTACACCGAAAAAAACGGATTCGGCAGAATGGAATGGTGCTGTCTTGATTGGAACAAGCCCGCGCAAGGC
Organism: uncultured Eubacteriales bacterium; assembly: GCA_964557975.1. Lineage (GTDB taxonomy): Bacteria > Bacillota > Clostridia > Oscillospirales > Acutalibacteraceae > Fimenecus. The sequence continues at coordinate 5,983 of CAZLCG010000022.1, read as the reverse complement.
TTTTATGATTATATGGGCGGCATATATTCGGATGCGTGGCGGATTTACCGTCTTTCGGGCGATGCTTTGAAAGACGTTAAAAATAAATAATAAAAAAAGGGGCATGAAAAATGGAAGCAACGTTTTGGGCACTGGTTCCGCCCATAATTGCGATCGTCCTTGCGCTTATCACCAAAGAGGTTTATATTTCGCTCTTGGTCGGTATACTCTCGGGCGCAATGTTCTATTCGGGGTTCAATATTCTTGAATCTCTTGAAACCACGTTTGACATTATGAGCGAAAAGGTCGGGGGAAATATCACAATAATTATTTTCCTTGTAATTCTCGGTATGATAGTTTCGCTTATGTCAAAGTCGGGCGCTTCAAAGGCGTACGGCAGTTGGGCTTCAAAGTCCATCAAGTCAAAAAGAGGAGTTCTCGCCGCTACGGCAGGGCTCGGATGTCTTATCTTTGTCGACGACTATTTTAACTGTCTTACCGTCGGCACGGTTATGAGCCCCGTCACAGACAGACATAAAATTACAAGAGCAAAGCTTGCCTATATTATTGACGCGACGGCGGCTCCCGTCTGCATAATCGCGCCTATTTCAAGCTGGGCGGCGGCAGTAGGTTCTTCAATGCCCGAGGGCAGCAATATTGACGGCTTTTCGCTGTTCCTTAAAACAATTCCCGCAAATTTCTATGCTATTCTCACAATCATAATGATTATCGTGCTTATTGCGGGTAATTTTGATTTCGGTCCTATGAAAAAGTATAACGATAAGCATCCCGACGGAGGGGATGTTCTCGTAAAAGCCGAAGAAACCGATACTGACACAAAGGGCAGGGTCTTTGACCTTATAATCCCGATTGTTACTTTAATTGTTTTCTGCGTTCTCGCTATGCTCTACACGGGCGGAATCCTTGACGGTGTCGGAGTTAAAGACGCTTTCGCGGATTGCTCGGCAGGTCTTTCGTTGGCGATAGGCTCGTCGTTTACGCTTGTCGTAATTGCGCTTCTCTATTTGCCGAGAAGGGTCATTTCCGCAAAAGAGTTTATGGGCAGTCTTACAGACGGCTTTAAAGCGATGGTTCCCGCAATCTTAATTCTTACTTTCGCTTGGACTCTCAGCGGTATCTGCGGTGAAAACTACCTTAACGCGGGCGAGTTCGTAAGCAGGGTTGTATCTGACTCCAATATGTCGGTAGGCATTCTTCCGGCGGTATTTTTCTTGGTTGCGCTCGGTCTTGCTTTTGCAACAGGTACGTCTTGGGGTACTTTCTCAATACTTATCCCGATCGCTGTTTCTGTTTTCGGCGGTATGGATATTACAAATATTCTTACCGTTTCGGTTGCGGCAATTCTTGCGGGCGCTGTATGCGGCGACCACATTTCACCTATTTCGGATACGACAATCCTTGCTTCAACAGGCGCTAACTGCAACCACATTGACCATGTTTCGACGCAGATGCCCTACGCCTTGCTTGTTGCCGCTGTATGCCTTGCGGGCTACATAATAGCAGGCTTTACCGAGAGCATTTGGCTTCCGCTTTTGATAAGCGCCGCGGCTCTTGTCGTAATTCTTTTGGTTATTAAATTCGTCGGCAATAAAGCAAAGAAAAAAGCATAACCAAACGGATTTGGTTTAAAGCATAAAACAGGGCTGTTGCTTAATGAAACAGCCCCGTTTTTAATGCCTTCTTTGTGCAAACGCTTATCACACAGCTCTTTTCTTTTTCCAAGCGCCGCAGGCGTAGAGGATTATTGAAAGCACTGTAGCGGCAGTCCAGCCTATGGGCCATGAATACCAAATACCCTTTTCGCCAAACATGGGTGAGAGAGCAAAGGCAAGAATTACGCGCAGTATCAGGTCGGAGAAGGTGGAGGACATAAACGCCGTCATAGCGCCGCTTCCTCTTAAAACGCCGTCAACTACAAGCTTAACGGAAACAATAAAATAGAACGGCGAAACGATTTTAAGAAACTCTACGCCCGAGGCGATAACCTCCGCGCTGTCGGCAGTAACAAATATTCTCATCATTTGTTCGGGAAAGAAGAACAGCAGAATAAAAAAGGGCGCTGAAACAATGAATGCAATCATAAGCCCCGAAAAAAAGCCTTTTTTTACTCTGTCGGTTCTGTTTGCGCCCATATTCTGCGCGGTATAGCTTGAAATTCCGTTGCCGAGAGTACCGAGTGTGGTTATAGTGAATGTGTTTAATTTCATTGAAGCGGAGAATCCTGCGATAACGGCGGAGCCGAAGCTGTTAATAAGCCCCTGAATAAATACGTTGCCGACCGAAACAAAGCTTTGCTGCAAAACGCTCGGCACAGCGATCCTTGAAACCCTTAAAAGCATATCGAATTTGAAAAGAGAGTATTTTTCGCACTTGATTTTTCTTATTCTCTTTAAAAGCACTACGCCCGAAAGTATTGATGAAACGCCCTGCGCCGTTAAGGTAGCCCATGCGACGCCGGAAACGCCCAAATTAAAATTCCTTACAAAAACAATATCGAGGATTATATTCCCGACCGATGACATTATAAGAAAGTACAGCGGAGTTTTAGAGTCGCCGAGCGCCGTAAATACAGCGTTGCACAAATTGTATAGAAACAGAAAAATGAGTCCCCAGATATAAATGTTAAGGTATGTAACCGAATCACTCATTATTTCCTCGGGTGTGTCAAGTGCGAGAAGAAGCTTTTTTGAAAACAGCAGACCTATCACCGTCAGAGCTGCGGAAATAATTATTGACGCGATAAGCGAGGTGCTGACAGCGGTTTTCATTTTTTCAAGCTTCTTTCCGCCGTAAAGCTGTGAAATAACAACCGAACCGCCGATATTGGAGCCGTTTGCAATCGCAATAAAAATCATTGTAATGGGGTATGACGCGCCTATCGCGGCAAGGGCGTTTACACCGACAAACTGACCCGCGATAATGCTGTCGGCAATAGTATATAACTGCTGAAACATAACGCTTAAAAGCATAGGCAGCGTAAATTTAAGAAGTACCCTTTGCGGCTTGCCCTCTGTCAAGTCAGTAATCATTCGATAAAACCTCCGTTTCGACATAAATAATTATAAGCAAAAACCGTTTTTTGTTAAGCGTTAAATTATCCAAAGATAAATTCCGTTAAAAAAATCTTTTGTCTAAAAATAATGATTTGTGTTGAAAAAATGAATCAGATGGTTTATAATCCAATATATCATTTCAGAACAAAGATATTTAAGGCATAGCGGGTGCGAAAAATGAAGCTTCTTGAAGACAGAATAAAAAAAGACGGGGTAATTAAAAAGGGAAACGTTTTAAAGGTCGATTCTTTTTTAAACCACCAAATGGACATTGGGCTTTTTAACGAAATGGGCAAGGAATTTAAAAGGCTTTTCTCCGATTGCGGTGTAAATAAAATTCTTACTATTGAGGCTTCGGGAATAGGAATAGCCTGCATTACGGCTCAGTATTTCAACGTCCCCGTAGTTTTTGCAAAAAAATCTCAGAGCGTAAATATGGACAGCAGCGTTTATTCGACCGAAATAGAATCCTTTACGCATAAAAGGGTTTATAATGTAATTGTTTCAAAGCAGTATCTCGACCCTTCCGACAGGGTTCTGATTATTGACGATTTTTTGGCGAACGGCTGCGCGCTCGAGGGGCTTATTAAGCTTGTAAAAAGCGCGGGAGCAGAGGTCTGCGGCATAGGAATCGCCATTGAAAAGGGCTTTCAAAAGGGCGGGGAAAAAATCCGAAGCATGGGTTACAGGGTCGAAGCTCTTGCGAAAATTAAGAGTATGAATGATGAAAACGGCGAAATTGTTTTCGGAAATTGACATATTGTATGTGCTAAAATGATATGACCAAATATGCAGAAAAAAACGGGAAAAGTCAGGCGAGCAGAATGTATTCGGTGAGTTTGTCGAGTGTAAAGCGATGGTGCAACCCTTGATGTCACTCATACGCTTTGTAATTTGCACAATTTTGGGGCGATTTTGCCGTTTTTTTGCTCTGTAAGGCACTTTCGGAATCGGGGAAAAGGGCTTATACCTTTTCCCTGATTTTTCGCACTTGCGCGTTTCCGGGTACAAAAAAACACCTGTTTTCCGGCTTGATTTCCGTCTGAAAATAGGTGCTGTACAGTACGATATTCAGTTATATCCGGTCATTTGCAGGAGTCTTTTACCTTTAGTCTTTTAGATGGATACAAATGATGTCATATATTACAAACTCTGACTGTGTACCCCCACAAGCCGAAAACTTTCTCTCCGGCTTATTCTCCTGTCGCAAGCAAATATTCTTCCGAACCGATTGCTTCCCATGAGGTTTTTCCGCTACTGATAATTTCCTCAGTGTCATTGACAAATGCAAAAATATCAACGATTTCTGCGTCACCTGAGGAATAGGAGCCATCCGCCGCCTTTTCATATCGGTATAAAACATAAAGACCGCATTTATCGTTTTTTGAACGCCTGTCATAGACAAGATACTCAATATAGGTCTTGCCATCTAAAACAACACATATTGAATCACTTTCGCTCGCGCCATAGCAGACATCAAATTCACATGAGGAATCGTCTAATTCAAGAAACAGCGCCTTATATCCTGCGGTAATCATTTCCTCTCCGGGAAAAAGCTCGTCTTTTTCCGCTTCCTCTGTATTTGCATTCTTTTGTTCTTGCGGATTCTCACTTTCAGAAGGAATGTATGTGATTTCATCTTCTGTATGGAGTGTACCATCCGCATATTTGTATGTCGTATATTGATATGCATTACTTCCTGATGCTCCCAGTTCTATTTCAGCAGTCCACCAAAGCGGAGCCCACTGATCAGACCCGTAGGCAATTCCGCCGCTGTAATGTGAAACAGAAAAAATCACTGTGTCATCCGTCCATTCTATCTGATAAGCACCGTCCGTTATCGGACGTCCTCCATCATCTATAGAAAGTGCCGTCTCGTATTCTGCGAGAACAGAACTTGTTTTTTCATAAAGGGATACTTCCCCAAACAAAAGCATTGCGTGTTCATCCGCAACTATCACATGCTCTCCGTCAGGAGATTGAAAATTATAGTAAGTATCGCCTGCGTGAACAAACAGGTCAAGGAAAGCTCCTCCAAGCAAAAGCAGCGTCATCGCAATCACCCCGATTATAGCCAGAACAGGGTGCTGTGTATTACCCCTCATTTTATATCGGATAAGCGAAATAATTACAACGATCATCCATGCAGCGATAAATAAAAGCCAGAAAAAATCTTCCCGAAACCGACCTACCAATATAACCTGCCCTTTTTGTGCTGCATACACATGAAAACAAATCAGCAGACAACCATAAAATGTTAATATACCGTATATCAAAAGTCTTATTTTCTTTGCCATACTGTTTGCCTCTTTAAAAAGTGGATTTATTGGGCAGCCGCTTACCCGATATTTAGTATTATACGTCCGTAATATAAAGAAATCTACCGCAAACTGCATATTTATATGAAAAAGGGCAGATGGATTTTTATGTTTCTATCTGCCTTTTTGTACTGATTTTTAATTTTCGTGAGAGCTTAAAGCTCTCCGAAAAGGGATTTTATACATTTTACATCTACGAAACCGACTCTCGAAACATCACCGTATAAAACGGCGAAGCCCCCGATAAACCGGGGGCTTCTGCGGCTGTATCTTTTTTTGTAGCCGCTTTTTGGTGCGGGTAACAGGACTTGAACCTGCACAGCCTTGCGACCATTAGAACCTGAATCTAACGCGTCTGCCAATTCCGCCATACCCGCATAGTTGCTTTATCCTCTGATTTTTACACGGCGAGGACGTCCGAGGCGGGGCTTACTTTCAGTCGAAAACTTGTCTTTCGGTTGAATCCGCATATAAAAAACGCATTTCTGCGCTTTTACCGACAAATATAATATCATTTTACAGGGCGCTTGTCAATAAAAAATAAGTTTTTACTCTCTCCATTTTCTGCGTTGTAAATAGATGTGACCCAATTTAGGTAAAAATAAAGTCAAA
>CAZLCG010000021.1:0-33622 GCA_964557975.1 uncultured Eubacteriales bacterium | reverse complement strand
TTTTTGAAGTTACTTCTCTTTTTTATTGGGTCATATCATTTTAGCACATACATTTTTTAAATTTTTTTATATTTTGAAAAATTTTTTATATATATCCCCGTTTTTTTGCTTCATTCATCAAAGCGGGCTGAATATCGGGGTATGTCAATTCCTTCGGCAGCTGACAGGCTAACGTAATTTTTTCAATCTCACTGTGCAGCTCAGTCTCAAAACGCTTTATATCGGCAAAAAATAACATTCCGAAGGTTGTTTCACCTTCAAAATTATCGGTCGATGAAACGGAATATACGCATATAGGCTCTATATCAAATTCCAAAGCGCCTGTTTCCTCATACAATTCCCTTTTTGCCGTATTTAAAATATCCTCCCCCGCTTCCCTGTGACCTCCGGGTATTTCCCAAGTGTCTCTGTCCCTGTGCTTGCAAAAAACATATCGGTTTCGGCTTTTCGATATTATAACGGCAAATTTAAGAAGCTTATCGTCTGTATGCTCACAGAACCTGACCTCTGTCATTTTTATCGCCTCCCAACGGTTTTATCAAAAAAGATAAATAACGCGGCATAACACAAAGGATTTTAACCGTCTTTTTATAAATATTTTATCAAATAAATATTTTCTTTACAACCAAAAAGTGCTAAAATAATTGTATAAATTTGAAATGAGGCGAAAAAAATGAAAAGTAATTTAACAAGAGAACAAGCCGTTGCGCTTTTAAAAAAATACAACAAAGAGCCGTTTCATATTCAGCATGCGCTGACGGTTGAGGGCGTAATGCGCCGGTTCGCAAACGAGCTTGGATATTCAGAGGACGCGGATTATTGGGCAACCGTCGGGCTTCTTCATGATATTGACTTTGAAATGTACCCCGAAGAGCATTGTATAAAAGCGCCCGAGCTTTTAAAGGAAGGCGGAGCGGGCGACGATATGATACATTCAATCTGTTCGCACGGTTACGGAATTTGCTGCGACGTTGAGCCTGTTCACGAAATGGAAAAGGTTCTTTTCGCCGTAGACGAGCTTACGGGGCTTATCGGAGCCGCCGCTCTTATGAGGCCTTCCAAAAGCGTTCAGGATATGGAGGTTTCAAGTATAAAAAAGAAATTTAAGGATAAAAAATTCGCCGCGGGCTGTTCGAGAGACATAATTTCAAAGGGCGCGGAAAACCTCGGCTGGGAGCTTACCGAGTTGTTTGAAAGAACCCTGCTCGCTATGCGCTCGTGCGAAGAACAGATAAAAGAGGAAATGAACAGCCTGTAAATCAGAAAAAACAGGCAAAGCAAAAAAATTGCTTGACAATATCCCGCTTTGCCTATATAATATTTAAGCGGTTCAAATGAGGGCCATTAGCTCAGTTGGTTAGAGCATCCGGCTCATAACCGGACGGTCCGGGGTTCGAGTCCCTGATGGCCCACCAGCATTTGCCGCAGTACAGGGGTATAGCTCAGTTGGTAGAGCAGCGGTCTCCAAAACCGCGTGCCGAGGGTTCAAGTCCTTCTGCCCCTGCCAAGTCAGATGTTAGACATTGGGTATTGCTTTATTGGATGTTTAACATCTGTTTTTTATTAAATAAGCCGGAATGATGGAATTGGCAGACGTGCGGGACTCAAAATCCCGTGGTAGCGATACCGTGCGGGTTCGACCCCCGCTTCCGGCACCAAAAGAGCCTTAACGTAAATTCGTTCAGGCTCTTTTTATCGTATTATTTTATTTTATTAGTTGAGTTTTCTTGAATAACGTATTATAATGTTATTAATCTTATTAGGGAGGTTTATTATGCCAAAGGGAGATAAATATGTTAACTTAAAGAATTTTCTGAAAAATTCTAATCAACCTATCATTAGGTTATCGTTTAATGATATTGAAGAGATTATTCAATTTAAATTACCGTCATCTGCATATAACAAAAATGCTTTAGCATGGTGGTCAAATGATTATAGTCACTCTCAGGCAGTTTCTTGGTTAGATGCTGGTTATGAAACCGATTACGTTTCTGATACTTATGCAGAAGAATATATTACTTTTATCAAAAGCAATTAAATTTCAAACTCATCAATAATACCATTTTATTAATTTGTATCTTTCTTAAAAATAAAAAAGCACCGTCTATCGCCTTATTGGTGACATATGGTGCTTTTTACATTTGACTAAATCCATTTAATTATATTATTTAAGGCAGAATTTTTCAATTGCATACCCTACCCCGTTGTTTTCATTTGAGCGGGTAATGAAATCCGCGACCTCTTTTGCGGGCTTCTGCGCGTTTTCCATAGCTACGCCTATGCCCGCCGCCTCAATAAGCGTCACATCGTTAAAGCCGTCGCCGCAAGCCATGGTTTCGTTTCTGTCAATGCCTAATTCTTCGCTTAACGCAATAAGCGAATTTCCCTTATTTACGCCGTTCGGGACTATTTCAAGAAAAAACGGCTCGGAGCGGAATACAGTCAAATCGGTAAGCTCCTCACGCAGATGCTTTTCGGCAATTTCAAGCTTTTTCGGCTCGCCTGTGATAAGAAATTTCGGGATAGGATAATTAAGCTCGTCCGAAAGGCTTTCAACAACTTTTACATCAAGTTTATTTATGGTTACCTCAAGGTTGAAGAAATCATCGCTCGCCTTTTGCGTTATCGCCGTATCATCCTTATAGGTCGTCAGCGGAATGTCGTATTTCTCGGCGGCGGAAATAATCGACGGGATGTGCTTTACGTCAATATTTGTTTCCGATAAAACCTTACCCGATTTAATATCGGTAATTTTTGAACCGTTATAAGAGATAATATATCCACCGCGACGGTTTAACCCAAGCTCGTCAATATAGCGTTTAATCCCTTTGATCGGTCTGCCGGAGGCAATTACAAACACGCCGCCGCTGTCAATAAAGCGGATAATCGCATTTTTTGTCTCGGGCTGAATTTCCTTTTTATTTGTTACCAAAGTGCCGTCAATGTCTACGGCAACGAGTTTTATTTTCAAAATTATCACCTTTGTTATTTTACCATATTTATTATTCCGGTCAATTCGGTAATCAAACGATAAATATTATTAAAACCGATATTTTTTATTATTTTTGACAAAAAGACCGTCTTAACCAAAATTAAGGCGGTCTTTATTCAGCGGATTTTCCGCGTTAACTTATTTAATTGATTATTTAACTGCTTTTCCCCTCTTCTTTTTTATGAGGCAAGCGGTAATAACAGCCGCCGCGGTAACGGGAACGGCAAATTCGACAACTTTGATTCCGCCGATGCCCGAGGTCTTGGGAACGCTTACATCCGAGGATGTGTTCTGCTCATTATCGGCCGAACCGTTTGCGCTGTCTATCGCCGCCTGCTCCTGCGCCGTTAATGTTTTTGCAATAGCGAAGCTGTCGATCTTCAGCGCCTCGCCGTTTTGAACCGTGTATGCGTCAAAAAACAGCTTGCCGCCCTTAATCGTTATAGCTGAAAATACGGGAGCGTCCGCGTCATACGTTGCTTCCGCTCTCGGGAAAAGAGAATCGGTCAGCGAAACGTCTTTGGTTTGATAATATTTAACTCCCGAACACCCGTCAATCACATAGACCGTTCCCTCCGGTTTAACCTTCGCGTCGTATGACGTGCCGTTAAAATTAACCGAAGTTTCTGTTGTCTCGACTACAGTGTTGTTATTTATAACATCTGTTCTTAAATATACATGATCGTGTCCCTGAAGAACCAAATCAATGCCAAGCTCGGGCATAAGCGTCGCAAGCTGAGCGCGTAGCCCGACAACATCATCGTCGTCATAATGCGAGCCGTTTGAATATACAGCCTTGTGAAGCGCGACGATTTTCCAATCCTTATCGCTTGAAGCAGCGTCGTTTTTAAGCCATGAAAGCTGTTTTTCACTCAGCGTTCCGTCATCGTTAAGGTCGTTGGTGTTAAGCACCGTAAAATGAGCGTTATTGTAATCAAAGGAATAATATACGCCCGAATCCGTATCCTGCGAGGGAATATTCGATAGCATAAAGTTGTTTACGGTTGCTCCGCCCTCATCCTCATGGTTACCGGCAGTCGGCATAAGAACGGTATCCATAAGAGAAGATGAAGCGGTATTAAGCGCCCAATTCCACTGCTTAAAATTGGTGCCCGAATCGACAATGTCACCCGTGTGCATAATAAACGAAGCGTCGGGATACAGGCTGTAAGCCGTTTCAACCGTATCAGCCCATACGTCATACTGCCTCTCAATACCGCCCTGACTGTCGCTCATATGGAAAAATGTAAACCCGTCGGAGTTGTCGGCGGTTTCAATAACTCCCGCATCGCTCCACCAGCCGCGCGACGCGTCGCCGACGCGGTAGCAGTATTTTGTACCCGCTTCAAGCCCTGTGATTGAAACAGTATGCCTGTTAACAACAAAGTCGTAACTCAAAATACCGAATATGCCGAAATCTATGCCCGGATACTCCCTTGTAACTCTTTCGGTTGCGGCGGTTACGCCCTTGGTTGTCGGAATTCCCGTAAATTCGGGATTGGAGGAATACGGAACAATTTCAATATCCGTACCCTTAACGCCGACCTTTGTGTACCAGCAGATATTTCTTTCAGACGACGAATCGCTGCCGAAGGTAACGGCAACGCCCGAGGGAAGTCTCAAATCCTTAACCGTGGGCGTTACGGCAACCTTACCGTTGTATGAAACAGTGGCATTGTTATCCGAAGGAGGTAAATAATCGGTTGTTAAATCGTAAATGAAGCTGTAAAATTCATAAGCGATAGTGTCCATCTGACTTTCGGTCATATACTCGTCGAGATAGGAGTTAAGAATATCCTCAAGCGACGAATAATCGGTAATGCCGAGCATAAAGATAACCGAAACAATATCGCCTGCGCTGAGCTTGGGAATAATGTCGTTGACGCTCTCCGCGCCGTCAAGCAAACCGTCTAAAAGCGAACTGATAACAGAATCCTTGCGTTCTTCCGTAAGACCGCTTATAAAGGCGATGGGATCTATTTTTATAGTGGGTAGAATTTCGTCCTCCAGCAGGTCGTTGAGGATAACATCGACAAGCGTGTCAAAAATCAGCTGAGCGTTTTCGCCGCGCTCAAATCTCGCAAGAACATCGTTTATAAAAGCATCGTCGGATCTATCCTCATCCGCCGTATACATATATGCAAGGCAGGAAGATATTACGTCGCCGAGATTACCCTTGCGGTCAGTGTCGCCGAAGCCTAAAGTATCAAGATATTTGGTGCAGGAATAATCTGAAAGCTCCACGGAGGTGACCTTCTTAACGACCTCGGCGACAACCTCTTTGGTGTGGGCGGTATCGTCAATATACTTCACCTGAAGCTGGTAAAGCACGGTTCTCAAAACCGCCTTAATTGATGATTTTGTAAGACCTAAACCGTCTATGGAGCCAATATCGGTATTTTCAAGAAGCGAACTGATAACGCTGTCAAAATCAAGAAGATTGTCAAGGTAATTATAAAGACCGCCTGCATTTTTAATTTCGGGCACAAGCTGATAATCAAGCAAATAGCTTATGTAGTTGTTTGCAAAATTGTTAATATCGCTTCCGCCGAAGTTAAGAGCAAACGAGGTGTATTTAAACGGCTTACCGTAGGTTGTGCCGTAGGCGGAAATTTGAACGGTGTTGTCAACGTCATAGTTTTCGTATTTAACCGTAACCGCGTTATTTCCTGCGGTATTGTCAAAAGTAACCGTTCTTAAATAGTTGGGATAATTTATAAGGGAAGCTGTCGAGCAGTCCGTAAGCGTTTCTCCGTTATCACTTGTCCAAGAGGCAATATCCTGAAAATGAAGATGTCCTGTAAAAGCAAAGTGCATACCTGCGTCGGCAAGGCTTTCGCATACCTCCTGCCAATTATCAATTGTAAAAGCGGTGAAGGTTGAATCCTCATGGTCAAAATGCTCAACAAGGTTAAAGTGAGTCATACCGATTACGGTAAGCCCCTGTTCGTCAGCCTTTTTAATCTCATTGAGCGCCCATTCAAGAAGTCCCTGTGAATATGCGCCCCTTGTTTCAGCCTGATTTTCGCCGCTTGAGTTATTGTCTGAGGAATAGCATCCGCCGTCAAGCGCAATAAACCTGTAACCGCCCTCGAGCGTTGCGGCATAAGATAACTGACCTGCCTGCTCTCCCTCGGGAGGAGTGTAGAAGGAATCAGCCAAATCGTAACCGAAATCGGCAAATAATTCACGAAATTCCTCAGGCTCGGTATAACGCGCGGAAACAAAATTGCCGTTATAAAAACGCGAGGCGTTATGGTTTCTTATATCATGATTGCCGTTAATAACGAGGACCTGAATACCCGTTCTCTGTTCAAAATCGCGGAGCTTTTCCGCAAGTGCCTTAAGCGCTTCATATTCTCCGTTTTTTGAAAGGTCGCCGGGAATAAATATGTATTTTAAATCCCTTGTCTTTGCCTGCTCCTCATATTCGGCAAGCGCCGCGTCAATAAGCGCGTCGGTAAGGTAAGATGTTGATGAGTTAAGCTTGGAAACCTCAATAAACTTATTAACGTCGGAGCCCATAAGCGACCTTGGGTAATAATGCACATCGCTGATTACGCCGACTGTAAGCTCACCGCCCGTTTGCGCAAACGCGCCCAAAAGCGACGTCGGCAGGGCGCAAACCAAAAGCGCAAGACAAATCAGAACAGCAAGAGTTTTTGAAAAAATCTTTTTCATTTCTCAATCCTCGATTCCGTAAAATATCATTTTAGAATATTTTAACACAGGACTATATTAAAATCAATCAAAAAATAGCGCTGAATCGTACATTTTTTGGTAAAATTAACTTTTATTCCGCAAGTGTTTATTATTTTCCTCAGAAAGTATTTTTTTCTGATTTTCAAGTATTGTATCAAGCTTTCGGTGCAAATCTTCAATAATTATTTCGCATTTCAAGTTAACCTTAAAATCATTCTGCGCGCGTTCTCTGTCCTTTTGCTCCTGTCTTTTCTGACTCATCATAATAAGCGGCGCCTGAACCGCCGCCACGCACGATAAAACAAGGTTCAGAAGAATAAACGGATAAGGGTCAAAGGAATTAGCCAATATAACGCCGTTTACGATTATCCATCCGATCAAAACAAGCGTAAAGACTATTATAAACGTCCAGCTCCCCGCAAAAGACGCGAGCTTATCGGACGCGCGTTCACCGAAGGTTTCTTTTGCTTCGCAGGGATGGGAAATCTTTTCGGATATGAGCATATGCATAAGCTCCTCGTCAGACATTTCCTCCCGAACGTTGTTAAGTATTGAGCCTAAAAGTTCATAGTTATCCATAAAAACGCCCCCGATTTATTATAAAAAAATCGGGAGCATTTATTCAAAAAAACATTTATCTTTCTTCTCGGAAATATGAAAGACCGAGACTTGCGGGCGGTTGATTTTCGCGTTTTTTACGCATACTCGTAATTATAAGAACGAGCATTGTAACGATGTAAGGAAGCATCTGCAAAATCGGTATCATCTGCATACTTACGCTCATATAATTATAGACTATGTAAAGACCGCCGAAAAGATATGAACCGAGAATCCCGATGCTCGGCTTCCAAACGGCAAATATAACAAGCGCAATAGCAAGCCAGCCCCTATCGCCGAAGCCGTCGTTCGACCAAATACCGTTAGAGTAGTCCATAACATAGTAAAGACCGCCCAAGCCTGCAATCATACCGCCGATACAAGTGGCAAAATACTTATATGCGGCAACGTTAATTCCCGCCGCGTCGGCAGTCGCGGGGCTTTCGCCGACAGCGCGAAGATGAAGCCCGACATGTGTTTTGCTTAAAACAAAAGACGCGACAATCGCAAGAATTAAAGCAAGATAAACCATAAACCCATAGGAAAAGAACATTTTTCCGAAATCGCCCATACCGTCGGCAAAAGGAAGCGTTCTTTTAAATACAGAGGCAATTTTAGTCAGCGCGAGATAAGGGACCTCGCTTTTTGTAACCTTAATTAAGGAACCGCCGAAGAAATTGCCGAAGCCCACACCGAAGGTGGTTAAAGCAAGTCCCGTTACATTCTGATTAGCCCTTAACGTAATCGTTAAAAAGCTGTAAATCAAGGAAGCGATAAGCGAACCTAACAGCGATGACAACAGCGGAATAAACACCGCGAGAAAATCCGAAAAGACGGAAGCGTTCGACTGATAGAAAAACCCGCCTATAACGCCCGAAATAGCGCCGATATACATAACGCCCGGAATACCGAGGTTTAAGTTGCCGCTTTTTTCGGTTATGATTTCACCCGTAGAGCCGAAAAGTAAAGGCGTGCCCTGTAAAACCGCCTGTCTTATAAATGTTGCGATAGGAAACATCACGCCATCTCCTTTCTGCCGCTGTCCGCATTCTGCTGTTTCTTTTTAGAATTGAAACGAACCTTGTAGTTTATAAAAAATTCACAGCCGATAATAAAGAAAAGGATTATTCCCGTAATTATTGATGAGAAAGAAGCATTAAGACCGAATTTCGTTGAAATCGCTTCCGCGCCTCTGCCTAAAAATACAAGCAGGAATGAAGAAAAAATCATTGCAAAAGGATTAAACTTAGCAAGCCATGAAACCATAATTGCCGTAAAACCGTCACCGCCCGCTATATTGGCGTCGATTGAATGTGAATCCATACCGACAAGCATAAGCCCTGTAATACCGCATATCGCGCCCGAAAGAAGCATCGTTCTGATTATAACCTTTTTAACGTTGATTCCTATGTAACGGGCTGTATTTTCACTTTCGCCGACAACCGATATTTCATAGCCGTGCTTGGTATAATTAAGATAAATATAAAGAAGCACCGTAAGAACCGCAACAATAACAATTATCAGAAGTGCCTTTTGACCGAACAAATCGGGAAACCAGCCGTGAGAAAGAATGCTCGGACCGACAACGTTTGAACCGCTTTTGTCGGCAATTTTCAAAAAGAACTCAACAAGCTGAATGGCAATATAGTTCATCATAAGCGTAAACAGCGTTTCGTTCGTTTTCCAATAAGCCTTAAAGAAAGCGGGAAGAAAGCCCCAGACGGCGCTCGCGAGAATTGAAGCTGCCGCCATGACCGCCATTAAAGCAGGCTCGGGGATTTTTCCGCCGAGATAAAACATACACACAGCCGTTGCAAGGCCGCCTATAAGCACCTGCCCCTCTGCGCCGATATTCCAAAACTTCATTCTGAAAGCAGGCGTTACGGCAAGCGAAATGCAAAGCAGAACAGCCATATTTTTAAAGGTAACCCAAGCTTGGTTTGCCGAACCGAAGTTGCCCTCGATCATTGTCGCGTAAACCGAAATAGGATTATCGCCCGTTACAAATATGGTAATTATTCCGCAGACGACCAAGGCTATGATTATTGCCGCCGCGCGGATAATAAGGCTTTTATAAAAGGGCATTTGGTCGCGCTTTGTAATGCTTATAAGAGGCTCGCGAACCTTTTCTTTATTCTTAGCCATTTTCGTTCCCTCCCATTACTTTTGTCATCATAAGACCTACCTCGTCCTTTCCCGCGGTTCTGCCGTCAACGATACCCGAAACCTTACCGCCGCTTAAAACAAGTATTCTGTCGCAAAGCTCCAAAAGAACATCGAGATCCTCGCCGACGAATATAACCGCAACGCCGTTTTCCTTTTGTTCGTTTAAAAGGTTATAAATCAAATAAGACGAGTTAATGTCAAGCCCTCTTACGGGATAAGCCGCCATAAGAACGGTGGGCGAAGCGGCGATTTCTCTGCCGACAAGCACCTTTTGAACATTGCCGCCCGAAAGCCGCCTTACGGGAGTCTGCGTACCCGGAGTAACGACCTCAAGCTCTTTT
Source organism: uncultured Eubacteriales bacterium (assembly GCA_964557975.1). Lineage (GTDB taxonomy): Bacteria > Bacillota > Clostridia > Oscillospirales > Acutalibacteraceae > Fimenecus. Next base: position 23,824 of record CAZLCG010000021.1, on the reverse strand, counting down.
ATAATTTTATCGGCAAGATTTTTAGGCTCCTTACGGTGCAGGAAAACGCCCGCGCCCTTTTTATAGCTTCTGAGCATCATATTATCGGTAATGCCCATATTGCCGACAAGTCCCATTCCCAGTCTGTCCTCGGGTACAAAAGAAAGCCTTACGCCGAGTTCCCTTATCTGTATCGGAGTTTTATCGCACAAGTCAACAGTTTCGTTATTTCTGGGATTGTTGTAAAGAATTTTGCCGTCGTTTAACTTGCAAAGTCCCGCAATGGATTCCAAAAGCTCCCGCTGACCGCTTCCCGCAATACCCGCGATGCCGAGTATCTCGCCGGAACGGGCGGTAAAAGAAACGTTATCGAGCATTTTAACGCCCTCATGATTAAGACAGCTGACATTCTCGACAACAAGCCTGTCCTCGGGATTTTCGGGTTCGCTTCTTTTAATATTAAGGCTCACCTTTTTGCCGACCATCATCTCGGTAAGCTCGCTCTCGTTCGTATCGGCTGTGTTTACCTCGCCGACAAACTCTCCCTTTCTGAGAACAGCGACTCTGTCTGAAATTTCAAGAACCTCGTGCAGCTTATGAGTAATGATTATTATTGTTTTGCCGTCCGCCTTCATATTTTTCAGAATATCGAAAAGTCTTTCGGTTTCCTGCGGAGTAAGAACCGCCGTCGGTTCGTCAAGGATAAGAATATCCGCGCCCCTGTAAAGAACCTTGATAATTTCGACGGTCTGCTTTTCGGAAACGGACATTTCATATATTTTTTTCTCCGGCTCTATTTTAAAGCCGTACTTATCGGCAATAGATCTGATATTTTCGGAAATTCTTTTAATATCGTACCTTTTATCGTCTTTAAGACCGAGAGAGACATTTTCAGCCGCCGAAAAGACGTCGATAAGCTTAAAATGCTGATGAATCATACCGATTTTATAGTTGAAAGCGTCTTTCGGCGAACGAATCGAAACCTCTTTTCCGTCAATAAAAATCTGCCCCTCGTCAGGATAATAAATTCCCGAAATCATATTCATAAGCGTGGTTTTACCGCTGCCGTTCTCGCCTAAAACCGAAAGAATTTCGCCCTTCCTTGCGGAAAGACTTACATTTTTATTGGCAACAACATTTTTGCCGAATGTTTTTGTTATGTTAACGAGTTTGAGAGTAACAGGCTTTTCATTGCACACTTTTACCACAAGCCCCTTTCAACTGTAGAATACTGATAATTTAACAGGTATTTAAAAAGACATAAGGCGGGAAAAATTCCCGCCTATGCCGTCTGCGGTTAGCCTTATCGGAAAATCGCATATTATTTTAATCAGTCACCGTAATTGGTGTTAAGATTTGTAACGCCGTCGATAATAATATCAAAGTACGGAGCGGAACGAAACTCATCGCCCGACTCATCAAAGTAACCGTCGTGAATTACGTTTGTTTCTCCGGTGTAATCGCCGTCAACATCCGCAAGGTATTCCGTAAGAGTTGCGCCGTCTACAGTAAACGTTGAAGTATCGAAAACATGAAGCGTGCCGGCTTTAAACTCGTCAATAGCCTTTGCAATAGCATCTGCTGTGCCGTCAGCGGCTACATCCTGATTAAGACCCGAAAGAACAACCGAGCCTGTTTCAATGGTGCCCGTCCAATCCTTAGCGATTTCTTCGCCTGTGTTAACGCACTTGATAATGTACAGGAAATACGGAGCCCAGTTAACAGCGGACGAAATGATAAAGGTGTTTTCCCCTGCGGAATAGGTACTGCCGTTGTAAGATACATTCGGAACGCCCTTAAGCTCACAGGCTGTGGGAGCGCCGAGCGAATCGGCATGCTGGCTTATAAGAACACAGCCGTCCTGCTCAATAAGCGCGGTAGCGGCTTCCTGTTCTTTTGCCTGATCGTACCAAGAACCTGTATAACGAACCTTCATAGTTGCGCTCGGGCAAACGCTTCTTGCGCCGAGATAGAAGGAGGTCATACCTGAAATAACCTCTGCGTATGTGAACGCGCCGACATAACCGATAACAGCGTTTTCTGCGGTGATTGTGCCGTCGCTGATCATTTCGTTGAGCTTATAGCCTGCGGCAATACCCGCAAGATAACGGCCTTCATAGATCGAAGCAAACGCGTTGTGGAAGTTTGCGACGTCTTTATTGGTATATTTCGAGCTTGTGCCCGTTGCGTGGCAGAACTGAACATCGGGATATTTCTGAGCAGCCTGAACCATAAAGGATTCATGACCGAAAGAGTCGGCGAAAATTACCTTACAGCCCTTGTCCGCAAGCTCTGAAGCTGCGTCATAGCAAGCGCTTGATTCGTCAATGCCGGTTTTAATGAGAACCTGCTCGTCGGAAAGACCGAGAGCTGTCTGAACCTCTTTAAGAGCGCGGATGAAGTTGTTGTCGTAGGTTGAGTTTTCATCATGAAGGCAGATAAGACCGATTTTAAAGTCGTCGTCAATATCAAAATCCTTTGTGATTGTGGGGGCTGCAAGAAGAACCTCACTTTCCCCTTTCTTTTCTGTGTCCGTGTTGCCGGAGCCGCAGGATGCGAATGCAAAGAGCATGGCAAACACAAGCAAAACAGCCGTTACTTTTGTAAACTTTTTCATTTTTTTGACCTCCGTATTTTTTTTATTATTACGGGAATAACCCCGTATAAACCGAAATCAAAACAGCGTCTGTGCATTTATTAAATACAACAAATTGTGCCGCACATTAAGAAAACCAATATTAAATATACAGATATAGTATTACAAAAAATCCCAAATGTCAATACAATATGTCAATTTTCGAAAATAATTTTGCGCCGTAAACAGATGTGACCCGTTTACAACGCAGAAAACATACTTTAATAAATATTTTATTTACTCTTGACATAGATATAATATGAATATATAATTTCTGTGTTAAAATTAAACAGGGGCTAAGTGAAATATGCAGGAAACGGTTTACCCGACCGAAGGAGTAAAACTCTCAGGCGCCTATAAGGGCAAAGACTGTATACGGATAGCCGTTCTGGAGAATTCCGATTACGGATACCGAAGGTGCAAGCACTGATTATGTGTTAATCTCTCAGGTAAAAGGACAGAATACATTATCCATTACGGGAACATTTTGTTATTTTTCGGAAGCAATACTTTTTGTACTGCTTCCTTTTTATTTTAAAGGAGAAATGATATGTTGGAAACAATCAGTAAAATCAACGGTTCGATTAACAGCGTCGTATGGGGAATACCAATGCTTATTTTAATTATCGGCACGGGTATATACCTGACCTGCGGCACAAAATTCTTTCAGATAACCCACATAAGGCATTGGTTCAGCCAAACCATAGGAGGGGTTTTCAAAAAAGGCGGCGAGGTTACCGACAAGTCGGATAAAAATTCCATTTCGCAGTTTCAAGCGCTTTGCACCGCTCTTGCCGCTACAATCGGCGTAGGCAATATCGCAGGCGTTGCGGCGGCAATCGCTTCGGGCGGACCGGGCGCGGTTTTTTGGATGTGGATATCCGCTTTTTTCGGTATGATGACAAACTATTCCGAAAACGTCTTGGGAATTTACTACCGTGTTAAAAATAAGGACGGCGAATGGTGCGGCGGCGCAATGTACTATCTGCGCGACGGCTTAGGTTCCAAAAAGCATTGCAAAGCACTTGGCAAGGTTCTTTCCGTTTTGTTCAGTATTTTCTGTCTTTTAGCTTCCTTCGGCATAGGCAATATGGGGCAGATAAACACAATCTCTACCAACATAACCTCGGAGTTTGCTATTCCCGCGCTACAGAATATAAAGGTTTTAGGCAGCGTTAATCTGTATTCGCTTGCAGTCGGCGTTTGTCTGATGCTCATCGCAGGGCTTGTAATAATCGGCGGAATTAAGAGAATCGCGAATGTAGCCGAAAAAATAGTACCCGTTATGGCGGTCGTATATATAATCGGTACGCTGATTATTTTCTTTTCAAACATTCAAAGAGCAGGCGAGGTTTTCGGTTCGATTTTCAAATTTGCCTTTGGCTTTAAGGCGCTCGGCGGCGGACTTGCGGGCGTGCTTGTTAAGGAAACGGTCACCTGGGGCTTTAAAAGAGGCGTATTTTCAAACGAAGCGGGGCTTGGCTCATCGGTTATGGTTCACTCCGCGTCGAATGTTAAAGAGCCTGTAAAGCAAGGTATGTGGGGCATTTTCGAGGTGTTTTTCGACACGATCGTAGTCTGCACGCTGACGGCGTTTGCGGTGCTTTCATCGGGCGTTATAGACCTTTCGACCGGCGCAAGGGCGGCAGAATTTGCCGACACGGATAAGACCGCGCTTGTGGCGCAGGCATTCTCGGGAGTATTCGGCTCGTTCGGCGGCAAATTTATTGCGATAGCCGTTTTATTTTTCGCCTTTTCCACGGTCCTCGGCTGGAGCTTCTACGGCACTAAGGCTTGGGAATATCTTTTCGGGACCAAATCGACAATCATCTATAAAACCGTATTCGTGCTGTTTATTGTCGTAGGTTCAACCATGTCGCTTGATTTGGCGTGGGATATTTCAGACACCTTCAACGGGCTTATGGCTATACCGAACCTCATAGGCGTCATCTCTCTTTCCGGAATCGTGTTTAAGATTACCAAAAATTATACAGACAGAAAATTCAAGGGCAAGAAGATAACGCCCATGCTGTCAAACCATCCGAAAATTCAGGATGAACACCAAACGATAATGTCAAAAACGAAATAACAAGGAGGATTTCGACCGGCAGGGTTGAAATCCTCCTAATATTTTAATGCTTTTCGGCATCCGCTGCGGTTATCTGCCGCCCTGCATTCCGCCTCTCATATTCCCTCCGGGCTGATTTCCGCCCATGCCGCCCGCGTTGGAATAAACCAAGCTGCTCATGGTAACGGAAATCTCGTCAGAACCGACAACGAGCGTATAGGTGCTTCCCTTTACTATATCCGAACAGCTCAACAGCACGCAGGAAAAGTCCTGATCGGTTTCCCTTGTAAGAAGCACATTTCCGTCAGAATCCTTTAAGACGACCGTTGTGCCCGCTGTTTGGTTCCCTACCGACACCATAATAGCGCCCTGTGTGGAATCGGAACCGAAATTCTGCGACATACCGCCGGCTCCCGTGCCGATAAAGGTACCGCCGCTTATTGTACCGTCAGATCCATAGTCAAGTATCGAGGTGTCTCCCATATTCGGACCGGAGGTCGTTATATATCCGCCGGTAACGGACAGCGCGCCGTTTGAATCGACAGCGTCACCCGAAGCGTGTATATCAATTCTTCCGCCGGAAATTGTCAGGCTGCCGCCCGAGGATGAGAAACCTCCCCCGTTGCCGAATTGCGTATCTCTGCCGCCCGTGCCGCTGGAATCCGTACCGCCCGCGGCGTTTATTCCGTCATCCGAGGCGACAATTGAGATTTCTCCGCCCGAAATTTCTATGGCAAGACCCTCCAATCCCTCATAGCTTTCCGTAATATTAACAGAACCGTCCTTAACAGCTAAAGTCTCGTCTGCATGAATCCCGTCGTCGCCTGTTTTAAGCTCGAAGGTACCTGCATTAACAGTGACGGAAGCATTTGAATGAACGGCGTCGTCGGCGGAGTTAATAACAAACGTACCGCCGTTTACGGTCAGATTACCGGACGCCTTTATACCTTTCATGCTGGTGCTGTCATCGGTAGTTCCTGTTGTCTGCTGCTGCATCGGAGCTCCGCGTCCGCCCATAAACTGTCCGTAATTATCAGAGCTTGCTTTAGAACCGTTTTCACTGCCGCCGCCTGTGGTTACGGTAAAGCTTCCACCGTTAATCTGTATATAATTTGAAGCGCTTATCCCGTCGCCCTCCGCTGTAACCGTATAAGAACCGTTTAAGATATATATAAAGCCGAGCGAGGCGTTATCCGCGTCCTCTGAATGGATTCCGTCCTTACCCGAGGAAATATCGTATGTGCCGCCCGCTATTCGGACGCTTTCCTTTCCGTTAATCGCCTGACCCGAGGAGGAAACAGTATATGTCCCGCTGGTGAATACCAAATCGTCTTTGGATACAACGCCGTGACCGGCGGGAGATTCTACAGTCAGGCTTCCCTTACCGTTGAAGGTCAGGTCATCCTTTGAGAATACTGCGGCGTCAATATTGTTCTCGTCAACGGCAATAAATTCGCCGCCGTTTGTCAGTGTGTTTTCTGTGTCCTGCGCCGTGGTGATAAAGACCTTGTCGGCCTGACGGACATAGACGGCGGCGGACGTGCCGCTGTTTACGGATACTCCGTTCAATACGAGCTGCAGCTTATCAGTATTGTCCGCGTCCACTATAATCATACCGTCTTTAAGAGAGCCTGAGAGAATATAAGTTCCCTCGTCCGTAATTGTGACGGTTGAGCCGTCGATCCTAACCGCGTCCGATTCGCACTGAGCGGAGCTGCCGTTCAATGTAATATATGCGGCTGTCGCTTCGTCATATCCCACTTCATAATCCCTGTCGGTAAACATATCGGACGCTTCAATTACGGTATCGGCACTTGATTCCGACGAAGAAGAGCTGTTTTCCTGAGAGCCTATGATATTATTACATCCGCTCAGCAGCATAGCAAGAACAAGACAAAGCGCAAGCGCGCCCGATATTCTGTTTTTATTCATTCGTGTTCCCTCTCTTTCCGTTATAATCCTGTCGTCAGCGTTTCCTGTTTGGAAATGCTTATTTCCAAATTCCCGTTACGGCAGCGAAGCTTATCAATCAGTTCCTTTTCGACATTCGGGCTTTTAAGAGTTATGTCATAGGTGAGCTTAAAAAGACTGCCCATATTTGTTGTTTTAACATTGGTCAGTTCCCATGAGGAGGCATACTGCGCGAGGAGTTCCTCAAACACATCGGTATAATCAAGATCCTCGGGGATGGTGATGTGCAGCGTCTTATAGACCGCGCTGTTTTTCTTTGCGCCGAAATCCAAGCGGTTATAAATTAAGGAAATACCGCAAAGGATTACGGCAAAAAGAAAAGCATAGCCCAAATAGCCCATACCCGCTATCATACCCGCGCCCATTGCCAGAAACAGTATGCCGATTTCCTTCGCCGTTCCCGGCGCGGAACGAAACCTTACCAAACTGAAAGCGCCTGCTACCGCTACGCCCGTTCCCACGTTGCCGTTAACCATCATAATGACAACACAAACCACAGTAGGCAGCAAAGCCAGCGTGGCGACAAAACTTTTTGTGTATTTGGTGCGGTACATATAGGCAAAAGCCAAAATCAGACCGATCACCAAAGAGCAACCGACGCAGAGCAAAAAATCGCTGATGGAAATAACCGAGGTCATATCCGTATCAAAAATTCCTTTAAATAAAGTGTCAAGCATACAATCGTCCTCCGAACTTTTTTTCTGCAATATCCCGACAGTAAGCCTCTCCGTACTTGGAAAAAGAGGTCTTATAGATATGATTTTTTGTAAGAAAATCCGTCATCCACAAAGGGATGCCTCCCGGCGTTTTGATTTCCATCAATACCTGCCCCGCATCGAGCAGGCGCGTACCCCAAACGTCATTTTCAAGGGACATCTCGTTTTCCCTGCTGAAGATATTGCTGTCGAAGGTAACCCGAAAGTCATCTCCGCCTACGGAATAAAAAGCGTCCCGTTCATAGCTCAGAAAACATACGGGGTGAAGAGTGCGGTAAAATGTTCGGAAGTATTCGATTTCTTCCACAATCTGGGAATCTTTCGGATGAAAATCGCCGCACAGCCAGTCGATCGCTTCATGCTCGGGCAACGCGACGCGCCTCTTATATACAACGGAATTATATTTTTTCTTTAGCTCGACAAAAACCGTACTGTCCTTATCCGCTTTACGATAGCTGCGTATTCTCAGCTTTTCCTTATATACGGGCTTCTCAAGAGAATGCCTGATCAACTGATACGTATCGGTGTCAAAGTAAATATTGCGTATAACCGTATGACCGTAATCGTCCAATTTCATATAAGGCTCCATCACTTTCAGAAGCTCCTGCTGCTGCCGTAGGGTGAGAAAATATTTGATCTCATAGCGTTTGAAGATCGTTTGGTAACTCATAATCCTATTCTCCTTTGTGCCTTGTGAAGCATATTTTACAGGGCAAGATTTAATTCAAGTTAAAACAGTTTTAAAAAATTCCGCAAGCTATTATATCATACTCATACTTAATTTACAAATAATCATTTCAGCGGCGTTTGTTGATTCCCCTCGGCGACTGTAGTATAATACCGTCAGAAAACAAAACGGCAGAAAATTTTTTGCCGTAATTTTTAATCCCGCTTAATGTTCGCGCGTTATATTACGTTTGTAAGATAAGAAGGGAGATATGATAAAATATGCGGTTACTGCTTGCCGAAGACGAAAAATCATTATCAAGAGCGGTCAAGTTCCTGCTTGAAAAAAATAATTATTCGGTCGACGCCGTCTATAACGGAGCGGACGCGTTGGACTATTTGGAAAGCGGGAATTATGACGGCGCTGTTTTGGATATTATGATGCCGAAGATGGACGGAATCACCGTTCTGAAAAAAATACGCGAAAAAGGCAATCTTATACCTATCTTGATGCTGACTGCAAAATCCGAGGTTGACGACAAGGTGCTGGGGCTTGACAGCGGCGCCAACGATTATCTTACAAAGCCGTTCAATACAAAAGAGCTTCTTGCAAGAATACGGGCGATGACCCGTGTTCAAACCGCGCAGACGGATTCCCGTCTCCAATTCGGTAATATTACCCTTGATCGGGCAACCTTTGAGATGTCGTCGCCGACAGGAAATTTCAGACTGGCAAATAAGGAATTTCAGATGATGGAGATTTTAATATCCAATCCGCGCCATCTTGTTTCAACGGAACGGTTCATGGAAAAAATCTGGGGCTATGACGCGGACGTAGAAGTCAATGTAGTTTGGGTATATATCTCATATCTGAGAAAGAAGCTGACGGCTCTAAATGCGGATATTCAAATTAAATCCGCCAGAAACGTGGGCTTTTCACTGGAGGAACTGTCATGATACAAAAGCTTCGCGTTAAATTCGTTGCGCTGTCCATGGCACTGCTCTTTATTCTCCTATCTGTCATCATGGTAATTGTCGATATAATCAATTACCGTGCCGTTGTTACCTATTCCGATACGGTTATTGACATTTTGGCTGATAACCGAGGCGCTTTTCCCGAAGCTGAAAAATTTGACGATTTGCGGGAAAACCGTATTTTTTCCAAAGAGCTACCCTATGAAACGCGTTACTTTACCGTCCGTTTTGACGCGGAAGGGAACGTCGTTTACACGGATACCGGAAAAATTGCGACCGTGGATACGCAAACGGCAATCTCCTACGCGCAAAAGGTTTCGGAGGAAAAAGAGCAAGGCTTTATCGACGATTACCGCTACGCTGTAAGAAGCGATAAGGCGGGCAGCCTTGTTATCTTTTTGGACTGCGGACGAAAGCTGGACGATTTCTATTCTTTTATGCGGACTAATATTTTGATAAATCTGGCGGGCTTTGCGGTCGTGCTTGTTCTTATTACGGTTCTCTCCAAGCGTATAATTAAACCCTTTGCGGAGAATTACGAGAAACAGAAGCTGTTTATCACCGACGCGGGTCACGAGCTGAAAACGCCGCTTACCATTATTGACGCGGACGCGGAGGTTCTGGAAATTGAACTCGGAGAAGAAAACGAATGGCTAAAGGACATACGAAAACAGACTAAACGTCTTACTTCCATGACCAATGCGTTGGTGTACCTTTCCCGTGTGGAGGAGGCGGACAACCGGCCGCAAGCGGTTGACTTTCCCGTTTCGGATGTGGTTGTCGAAACCGCGCAGTCTTTTAAAACGCTTGCGGCGGCAAAGGGTACGGCGCTGGAGCTGAATATACAGCCTATGATATCTTTTTACGGTGACGCCAATGCGTTTCGCCATCTGACCTCGATTCTTTTGGATAACGCTGTCAAATATTCGGGAGAAAACGGCAGGATTTCGCTTTCCCTTTACAGCAAGAGCAACGTACTGCATTTGGAGGTGCGAAACACTTCCGAGCCTATTCCGTCCGAACAGCTGGCGCATTTGTTTGACAGGTTTTATCGGACGGACAAGTCCCGCAGCTCGGAGACGGGCGGGTTCGGTATAGGCCTATCCATCGCCAAGGCGATCGTGACCGCTCACAAGGGGACGATAAAGGCGAGTATGCCCGACAGCTCCTCCCTTTTGATTTCCGCCGCGTTTTCCGTCTGATAAAATACAGCCGACAAACAGCCATAAAAAATACGGCTTTTTTAACTACAATTATACTTAGGTTATTATTATTATCATGTATTTCGCAATACAGAATAGGAGGTCTTTATTTATGAAAAGAATTATTTCACTTTTATGCGTTGCGACGCTTATCTGTTCATTGGCGGCTTGCTCAGGCGCAGCTCAGTCGGGAACGGACTATTCCGATCAGACGCTGACAGGTAAAGTCGTTGCTGTTGACGGCTCGCTGGTTGCCGTCCAGCTCGGCGAGTTATCCGATACCGCAGGAGGCGGGGATTTTTCACAGACTCCGCCTGACGCCGAAATGCCGAGCGGCGAAGCAGACGTTGGGCAAACAAATGCCGACGGAGAAACACCGCCCGATAAGCCTGAAGGCGATACAAGCTCTCAAGGCGAAGAAACACCGCCAGATATGCCGCAGAGCGATACAAGCTCTCAAGGCGGAGAAACACCGCCAGATATGCCTGAAGGACAGCAGGGCGGCGATATGATGCCGACGCCCGAGGGCGGCATGGGAATGTCCGACGGCTTCACCGCAAACGGCGAGACGGCAATTTTTGACGTCGGCAAAGCAACGATTCTGCTCGATGATGAAAACAGCACAGAGGGTTCTATGGATGATATTGCCGTTGGTACGATTCTAAGCATTGAGGTGAACAGCAGTAACACCGTTTCCGCCGTTACGGTACTCTCCTCAGGCGGAAGCGGCGAAGGCGGCGGCTCGTCTGAGGTAACTCAAGGCACTTCCGCCAATACCATAGATACGGACGGGGAATATTCAAACACAAGCTATTCCTCCGAGGGAGACGATGAGAACGCGCTTCGCATTGACGGCGCGACGGTTACCTTGAACGGAATTACCGTAGATAAATCATCAGGCTCAAGCTCTGACACGGAAAGCGGTGATTTTTACGGGATGAACGCGGCGCTGCTGGCAACCAACGGCGCTGTTGTTACCGTCACCAATGCAAATATTACCTCCTCCGCGCAAAACGGCAACGGAGTTTTCAGTTACGGCGAAGGCACGGTCGTTAACATTTCAAACTCCGTAATTACCACAACCGCCGATAATTCCGGCGGCATACAGACGACCGGCGGCGGGACGACCAACGCCGACAATCTGACGGTGGAGACCCACGGCTCGTCATCGGCGGCTATCCGTTCGGACAGGGGCGGCGGCACGGTCAATGTAAACGGCGGCACATATACCTCCAACGGCTACAACTCCCCCGCCGTCTATTCCACGGCGGCAATCACGGTGAAGAACGCGGTTCTTACCGCGAACAATTCGGAGGCGCTGGTCATTGAGGGCGATAATTCCATCACGCTGGAAAACTGCGACGTTTCGGGTAATATGAGCGATGATAAAGGAACAAGCTCCGACGAGAACGTTCACAACGTAATGATTTACCAATCCATGTCGGGCGACGCCGATGTGGGAACGTCATCATTTTCCATGTCGGGCGGCAGTCTGCTGTCAAATAACGGAGATATGTTCTATATAACCAATACAGCCTGCTCGGTTTACCTTTCTGATGTTGACATCACAAGCAAGGATAATTCGGGTTATCTGATGAATATCTGCGGAAACAGCGCAAGCCACGGCTGGGGCACGGCGGGAAAGAACGGAGCACAGGTCAAATTCACCGCCGACGGTCAAACGCTTAACGGAGATATAGTTGTAGATACAATTTCAACATTGGATATGACGCTTTCGGGCAGCAGCAGCTTTACGGGAACCGTAAATATTGTTGAAAACGCGCAAAACGGCGCCGCCGTATCGAACAACGCTGTTATAACAGTCGAAGCGGGAAGCACATGGACGCTTACGGGTAACTGCACCGTAACCTCGCTTACCAACAACGGAACCGTCAACTTCAACGGCTATACGATCACCTTGGCTGACGGTACTGTTTTAAGCTGAAATATCAAAATTGAACAAAGCATATCATAAAGGTATGGGAGGTGAATAATATGCATGGAGGTCCCGGAATGGGCGGTGGTCCCGGAATGGGAGGTCCCGGAATGGGAGGCCCCGGAATGGGTGACCGCAGGATGGGCGGCGGTCCCGGAATGGGACACCGTCCCCCGCCCCCGCCTCGAAGACGAGGGTGCTTGGGATGCGGCTTCCCGTTTATGCTGAGCGCCTTAGCCTTAGCGGCGGCGGTCGTCTTAGCTGTCACAGCCCTGTTTTAAAAAAAGCCTGACATAGGAAAGAACGGAAGTCACCATTCTTTTTTACGGCAGGCTTTCTTTTTTCGGAAAGACGGATATTTATTGAATTTACCCGTCAAGAAATCTATGCAGGACGGCAAAGAAGGTTTTGAGATCAATGGGCTTGGCTATATGACCGTTCATACCGCAGTCAAGACATTCCTGAATGTCTCCCGAAAATGCGTTTGCTGTCATAGCGACAATGGGCAGATCCTTATCCGCTCTGTCGAGCTTTCTTATTTCCTTGGTCGCGTCAATACCGTTCATAACGGGCATTCTTATATCCATAAGAATAAGGTCGTAATATCCCACGGGCGAGGCGCAGAGCTTTTCAATACATTCCCTGCCGTTTTCCGCGTTTTCCGCCTGTATGCCGACAGAGGTAAGAGCCTCCTTAACGATCTCCCAATTTATATCCACATCCTCAGCCACAAGAACTCTCTTGTCGGCAAAGCTCGGTGCGGAATCCTTTGAGGCTGCGTCTTTCTCGCCGACATGCCCCGCATACTTTTCTAAGGTCTGATAAAGCCTTGACTTAAACAGCGGCTTCGCAATAAAGCCCTCAAATTCATTCAAATTTACCCTTTCCTTAACGTCGCTCAAATCGTACGCGGAAATAAGGAATACAGGCAGGTTGACGCTCCCCGTGGATCTTATTTTTCTGATTGTTTCAACTCCGTCCATATCGGGCATATTCCAGTCAAGAAGAACAAAGTCATATTCCCTGCCCGTCTTACGGCGATTTTCAATTATTTCAACAGCCTTTACGCTTTCGGTTATCCATTCGGCATTTACGCCCAGCTCTTTAAGGTTGGAAACCGCCGTTTCGCACAAAATTTCGTCATCGTCCACCACAAGAGCATCCCAGTCGGGCAGCTTTTCGTTCATTTCAAAGATTCCCGCTATCTTAAAATCAACCGAAAGAGTGAAGACGCTTCCCTCATTCAAAACGCTCTCTACTTCGATCTCACCTTCCATAAGGTCGGCAAGCTGCTTGGAAATAGCCATTCCGAGACCCGTCCCGATTGAATTGCGGACGATGTCGTTATCCTCCCGTTCAAACTCATCAAAAATCTTTTTTATAAATTCAGGCGACATTCCTATACCGTTATCAATGACCTTAAAACAGGTTTTTACATAGTCCTCGCCCTTATCGGATGCCTGCTGGTATGCCTCGATAAGTATTTTTCCGCCCTCGGGGGTGTACTTAAAGGCGTTTGAAACAATATTTACCAGAATTTGATAAAGTCTTATATCGTCGCAGTATACCTCCTCCGCCGTTATGTCATGAATAACAACGTCGAATTTCTGCCCCTTTTCCTTTAACATAGTCTGGGAAAGAGCCACAAGGTCGTCAATCACGGATTTAAGAGAAACAGCCCTTATCGAAAGCTGCATTTTACCGCTTTCAATTTTTGAAATATCCAGAATGTCGTTTATCATTGAAAGAAGATGCTTTGAAGACGTCGACACCTTTTCGAGGCAATATTTAACCCTTTCTTTATCATCTATATTCTTTAGGGCAATATTCGTCATACCGATAACGGCGTTCATAGGCGTTCTTATATCATGACTCATGGCGGACAAAAAGTCGGTCTTTGCATTACTCTCCTTTACGGCAAGAATTTTTGCATTGATAAGCTCATCCATTTGCTTTTGATTTTTATTGAAATAAATAACAATTATACCCACTATAGAGGAAAGAAGAATTGCGAGAACAACTGCAATAGCCGCAAATTTCACTTGATTCAGTCTGTCAAAATATTGATCGAAAACAGCGCTTCGCATTACGGTAACATAATACCATTCGCTGTTATCGGAAAAGGAAGAACAGCACACATAAAATCTTTCGCCGTTAAGAACATAGCTGAAGCTGTACTGCTCGTCGGTATCAATGGCGTGCTTTAACCCGTCTATACACTTTTCGGCTTCTTTAACGTCGGTAATCTCCGTTTTAATAACGCCGTCAAAATAGTTATCTCCCTCGATAAAGCCGTTGCTTATAATGAAATCGCCGTTGTGGTTAATGATATGCGTATATACGTTTCCTTCCTCGGAATCGAGAAAAAGAGCCTCGTCCATAAGGCTCATTTCCATACATACAACAAAGGCGGTGCTGTGCTTTCCGTTTTCCAGCACATAATCGGTTGTACCCCGTCCGAACATAAGATATTTTACGCCGTTTTCGTCCGTAGCATATTCCAAAACATTCCCGTCATATTCAATTGAATCCTTAATGTCGTTATCGCCCTCTATGGTAAAATCCCCTCCGTAGACGGGGCAAAGCTTATAATCCTCGTCCAGAAAGCCCGCAAAGCTGAAGTTTCTCGACAATCCTTCATTTTTTATAATTTCGTTGACCGCGTCGCTGCCATCGTATGCGTCGGGAGAAACCGCCGCTATAATTCTGTCGACCTGTGCAAGCCTTACCTCCATAATGGATCTAAACTTCTGCTGAAGCTGAAGATTGATCTCAGCTATGTAAATTCTGCTGATATTAGACGTGGTATAATCAATTTGGTTACCCATAAATAGAGTGTAGCAAACAAGAAGCACTATCGTTAATGTAATAACTATGCAGCCGCTTCTTATAAAAAAAAGTCTGTCGCTTCTTTTCGGGTCTTCTGTTTTTGCTTTATGCTCAGACTTGATTTTCATACCGCACCGCCTTAAACGCTTTTAATATATTTGGATTAAACTGACCGCACTCGCCGTTAAAAATCATATTAACAGCTTTATCGGGCGGAAATGCTTTTTTATAAACTCTTTCCGATGTGAGAGCGTCATATACGTCCGCCACAGCCACTGCCTGCGACCATATTTCATTTTCATCTCCCGCAATTCCGTCGGGATAGCCTTTTCCGTCCCATCTCTCGTGATGATGCCTGCAAATATCGTAACAGTATTTGTATAGATCGGGCTCTATAATATCCTTAACCTTTTCAAGCATCTCGCAGCCCTTTACCGTATGCAGCTTCATTGTTCGGAATTCCTGCTCGGTAAGCTTCCCCGGCTTGTTTAAAACGGTGTCGGGTATTGAGATCTTTCCCACATCGTGAAGAGCGGCAGCCATTGAAATCTTTTCTATTTCTTCCATGGGCAGTCTGTATTCGGGACACATCTCGCCAAGCTTTATCAAAAGCATTTTAGTCATAGAGCATACGTTTTTAACGTGCTTTCCCGTTTCACAGTCGCGAAATTCTATAATATCCGCCAAAGCCTCTATAACAGAGCCGCTCATTTCATTGAATTTGGCGACCTGCCGCGCCACTATAACCTCAAGCTCGTTTTTATGGCTGTACAGCTCCATAACATTCTTGAGCTGTCTTTTTAAGAAGTATGAAATATAAGGCTTTGTGATTATGTTTATAGCTCCGAGATTATACGCCTCCATCAGCATATCTTTGTCCTCGGCGCCCGTTACGATAAGCACGGGAATCTTTTCTATAAGCCCCGTTTCATTCATATTTTTAAGCACGGTAAAGCCGTCGGCGTCAGGCATAATAAGATCTAAAAGCACAGCGCCGATTTCCGAACCGCCGTTTATAATTTTAAGAGCTTCTATGCCGTTTGACGCTTCAATAACATCAAACTCATCCTTAAATATTTCAGCCAGCATAACGCGGTTTATTTCAACGTCGTCAACAACCAAAACGGATTTATTGATAAAGCACATCAAAAAGTCCCCCGAAAATTATTAAGTATTATTTTCAATACATTCCGTTATTTTATGCTGTATCGGAAGAATTTCCGTTATTGCAGTCTTTGCGCCCGCAATATTTCCCTCCCTTAAAAGCCGAACTATCTCAGTGTAAGCGTTATAAAGGGGTTCAACGGAAAGATTGCCCGCCGCGCCCTTGAGGGCATGGAATCTTTCAATTTCCTTATCATATGCCCCGTCGTCAAAATCAGCCGTAACCCGGGCTTCTTTTACCATTTTCGCAAAAGATATAAGCATTCGTTTATAAAGCTCCTCATTGTTCATAAGCCGAAAAATCCCGTTCTCGGTATCAACCCCGAGCTTTTTTAATTCGTCAAGCATAGCCTACCGCCCTCTCTTTATAAAAAATAAATCATACGGTTTATTCATATAATCTAAACGAAGGTGTCTCCGCCTCTGAGGCGGCGGATTAAAATCGTTTGCAAGCACCGTTTCAAGCGAGCCTGCCGCAGCGCCGCTCCGATTTAAAATATTGTACTTTGTTTATTTAACTATATCATACCGTCAAACTCTGTGTCAATCAATAATTCTCGTAAAGCCCCGTTCTAAGGTCGGCTTTATGAAAAATTTACGGCGGAGCGATAAGCCGTCCGCTTTCGGGTTTTTG
Organism: uncultured Eubacteriales bacterium; assembly: GCA_964557975.1. Classification (GTDB taxonomy): domain Bacteria; phylum Bacillota; class Clostridia; order Oscillospirales; family Acutalibacteraceae; genus Fimenecus. The sequence continues at coordinate 7,049 of CAZLCG010000021.1, read as the reverse complement.
ATACATTCGATGTATAGCGACAATGAGACGGTATAGGAAAAATCTATATCGAAATTTTACAAGAAAGAATTGACATATAATATCGGCTGTGATAAAATAAACCTATTAAATAAGTAGGTTTGGTAGGTTCAGCGTATATAAACATATAAAAGTAGAAGCCGAAAGGAGACGGTTTTATGTTTTTTACCGAAATAAAACGATGTTGTCACTGAAAAAACAAAAAAATCATTTAAACAATAATAATTAGGAGAAAAAATTATGAAAACATATGAAATTTCGGAACTTATCGGTTCCACTCCCCTTGTACGCCTGAAAAATTATTCGTCAAACAGAAAACTCAACGCTACAGTTCTTGCAAAGGTTGAATTTTTCAATCCTGCGGGAAGCGTAAAGGACAGAATTGCAAAAGCAATGCTTGAGGACGCGGAAAGCAAGGGCTTGCTCAAGCCCGATTCCGTAATAATAGAACCGACAAGCGGAAATACGGGAATCGGTCTTGCGTCGGTTGCCGCCGCAAGAGGATATAAAATAATCCTTACAATGCCCGAGACTATGAGCGTTGAGCGCCGCAACCTGCTGAAGGCTTACGGCGCGGAGCTTGTGCTGACGGACGGCGCAAAGGGTATGAAGGGCGCTATCGCCAAGGCGGAGGAGCTTGCCGCCGAAACGCCTAACAGCTTTATTCCCGGTCAGTTTACAAATCCGGCGAATCCCGCTGTTCACAAGGCGACCACGGGACCTGAAATTTGGAACGATACCGACGGTAAGGTCGATATTTTTGTCGCGGGCGTCGGAACGGGCGGCACAGTCACAGGAGTCGGCGAATATCTTAAATCGCAGAATCCCAATGTTAAGATTGTCGCGGTAGAGCCTGCGGGTTCTCCCGTTCTTTCCAAGGGTACGCCCGGCGCTCACAAAATTCAGGGCATAGGCGCGGGCTTTGTGCCCGAAACGCTCAATACGGACGTCTATGACGAAATAATCACGGTTGAAAACGAGGAAGCGTTTGCAACAGGCAGAGCGCTTGCCCGTGAGGACGGTATTCTTGTCGGTATTTCCTCGGGCGCGGCTGTATTCGCCGCAACGCTTCTTGCGGAGCGTCCCGAAAACAAGGATAAGGTCATAGTTGCTTTACTGCCCGATACAGGCGAGAGATACCTCTCCACTGCGATGTTTGCGGAATAATCAGGATTTAAAGCGAAGCCGACCTTAGAGGGACATTTGCGTTTAGATTTCGGCAGTGAATAAAATTCATAAAAAAGCATCGTCGGATTTTAAAATTTCGACGGTGCTTTTTACTGTTAAATTATATAACTGTCAATACTGAGCGCGTTTTGCCGATCGATAATATCCTGCAGTGTGATTCCGTAAAGATATTCGCTGATTACCTTGTACAGCCCCTGCCACACGGGAAATGTCGGACATTCGCTTCTGCGCGGGCATTCCTCGGGATTCCTGCCTACGCAGGAAACAGGCGCGAAGCCACCCTCGGTTAATTCCAGAATTTCGCCGACAGTGTATTTATCGGGCGATTTTACAAGCATATACCCGCCTTGGTTTCCCCTGTTTGTACGCAGTAGATCCGACCTGTTCAAAATCGGCACGATCTGCTCAAGATATTTTTTTGAAACGCCCTGCCTTTCGGCAATATCCTTTAACGCAATATAACCCTCCTCACGGTGTTCGGCAAGATCAACAAGCATTCGCAGAGCGTAACGGCCTTTTGTTGAAATTTTCATACGAAATCGCTCCTTATCTTTATATACCTAATAATAACATATATTTAATAGGTTTTCAAGTATGATAAAGCCGATAGCCGCGCATTTACGGTCAGTTGACTTAAAAAAAACCGTATGATATACTAATCAAAAATTACCAATTCATTTTAGTAATAAGCAAAGGAAGCGCTTACCATGACCTTACAGCAGTTGCATTACGCCATCGTGATTGCCGAAAACGGTTCTCTTAACAAAGCGGCGGAAAATCTTTATATTGCCCAGCCTTCTCTTTCAAGCTCTATGCAGGAGCTTGAAAGGGAGCTTGGAATAACCATTTTCAACCGCAGCGGACGGGGCGTTACTCTGACAGCCGACGGCACGGAGTTTTTACAGTACGCGAAACAGCTTTACAGCCAATATGAAATGATTACGGAGAAATACGGGAATCCGCAAAATCTGAAAAAGAAATTCGGAGTATCCGCCCAACACTACTCCTTTGCGGTAAAAGCGTTTGTAGAGCTTGTAAAGCTCTTTGATACCACCCGTTACGAATTTGCCATAAGGGAAACACAGACAAAAGATGTTATAGGAGACGTCGCGTCGCTGAAAAGCGAAATAGGTATTCTTTATATGAGCGATTTCAACCGAGCGGCAATCGGCAAGCTTTTGCGCACCGCAGGGCTTGAATTTCATCACTTGATCGACTGTAAGGCATACGTTTATCTGTGGTCGGGGCATCCGCTGGCAAAGAAAAAATCCATATGCTTTGACGAACTTGCGGATTATCCGTGTCTTTCCTTTGAGCAGGGCGATACAAGCTCATTCTATTTTGCCGAGGAGATTTTAAGCACAAATGAATATAAACGCGTTATAAAGGCTAACGACAGAGCGACTATGCTTAATTTGATGATAGGGCTGAACGGGTACACCCTATGCTCGGGCATTATCTGCGAGGAGCTTAACGGCAGCGACTATACCGCAGTCCCCTTTGACGCGGATTCCGCGGAGGGCGGCAGCGTTATGGAAATAGGATATATCACTAAGCGCAACAGCATTCTCAGCGATATCGGAGCAAAGTATATAGAGGAAATCAAAAAATACCTGCAAACAGAAGAATAGCCTGTTTCCGCCCTCTCCGCGGGTGCGGGCAAGAGGAATGCCGCCGGCGGTTGTCGAGTGAAGCGAGACTGAGGGATTGTAAATAACATTAAAATGTCAGTTTGAATTATTTCTAAAATTTCAATCCCTCCACCGCCGAACGGCGGTCCCCCTCCCGCTTACAAGGGAGGCTGAAAAGGTATACAACTTCAACAAGAGAATAAAAAACGGCGCGTCTGGGACGCCGCGCCCTACGCAAAGTTTAAAAATTGTTAAAAAACAGCAATGCTCGACAAAGATGTTGTGCAGAATCCCGACGTGATTGATACCGTTTCGGTATTAAAATATTAAAAACGAGGTAATTAAAAATGAGAAGAGAACTTATTGAAACAATTAAACAGAACATGAGAGTGTTATTTATGAATTTTGATACAACGCTCAAGACCTGCGATATGGATTATATTCTTTGCGATATGCCGATATGGAAGCACTGCTACCACACACTTCACAGCCTTGACCAATGGTTTATTAACCCGTATGATTACACCGAACCGCCGTTTCACGAGGACAAGCTTAACAGCCTTGATTATCTCGGTGAAAAGATATTGACACGGGATGAATTGACGGCTTATTTCAAAACCATACAGGATAAAATCAACAATTATCTTGACGGATTGAACGACGATGATCTATACGAAATACCAAAGGGCTGTAAATATAACCGTCTTGAACACGTTTTGGGGCAGTTAAAACATTTTTATTGCCATATGGGAAACATCAACGCCACAACTATTGTTGCCACAAACCAGTGGCCGAGGGTTCTCGGCACTTATGCGCTTGATGAAAACTACATATTCCCGGGGCTGTATGAATAATGCTGATATAAGTGGATTCAAAGAATTTACGGAGTAGAATTATGACAGAAATACGATACGCAACAATGGCGGATAAGGATTTGCTTTTAAGCAAAGACAGTCATATAAAAGAAAACATTTGGGAAGAAACGATTAACAGCAAACGAGAAATTATTATGCTTGTTGACGACAATTTTGCAGGCTGGCTGAGATACAATTTGTTTTGGGATGAAATTCCGTTTATGAATATGCTGTATTTTCTTGAAAACTATCGCGGCAAGGGCTACGGCACACAAATTGTTAAGTTTTGGGAAAGTGAAATGGCAAAGCTCGGCTACGGTAAGGTTATGACCTCGTCGCAGGCTAATGAATTTGCACAGCATTTTTACAGAAAGCTCGGTTATCGGGATGCAGGGAGTTTCTTTCCCTTCTGCAATGATTTGGAAATCATATTTACAAAGGAATTATAAATATGACCGAACAGTTTGTTTATCACGTTGTAACCGAAAGACCTATGTATATAGGTCAGCGCATAACCTTTGATGAAAATCATCATAACGGCGTTTGGCAAAGGGTAAATGAAAAGCTCTGTATTGTTAACGATATTTACAGAAATCCCGAAAAATACAAAAATATTAAGCTTGAACACCACACATCCGTAGCGCTCAGAGAACTTGCGTTAGAGAAAGTCAGAATAGCAAAATATCCTGACTGTCCGTCAAGAATGGCTTGCCTGTATGTTTCAAAAACACTTGAAGAAGCCGAAAATTGGTTTAATTATTTTATAGACTTAGGCAGACCGACATTTCAAATTGTAAAGTTAGGGTTTGATGGCAATGTGTTTTTGGGCGATGCAGAAAAATGCTTTGACAGCAAGTTAACCGAAGAAGAAAATCTTTCCCTTGCCGAAAGGTATTGGGAGAATAAGGATTTTGACAAAGACTCAATTTTAGAAATGCTTGTTGACGGTAACATTGAGGTTGTCGAGATAGTAAAGGAGCTAAAGCTATGATGAAAGAGATTGGTTACTGCGGAAATCACTGTGAATACTGTTTCTTCATTGAATGTGACGGGTGTAAGAGCAAGAACTGTTTTTAGCCTTATCAAAAGGGCTATAATTATCTGCGGGTGTTTAAAACAATAAATAATATCAACAAGATTTTGGAGATATTTGAAGAAGGATAAAAAATGATAAATATAAATGAGTTTTTGAGCTTAGCAGCAGAGGATTTACAGTTAGGGAAAGTTATTGAAAACCCCATTCAGGTAACAGGCGGCTTTATGCACAGAATGTTTAAGGTCGTTACTGAAAAAGGAAGCTACATAATAAAACTGTTAAATCCTAATATTATGAAAAGACCGACTGCTATGGGAAATTACAAAATTGCTGATAATATTGAAGAAATATTAAAGCAAAACAATATTCCTGCAATGTATTCTTTAAAGTTCAAAAACAGAAAAATGCAGGAATTGAACGGACAGTATTATTATGTCTTTGACTGGTATGACGGCAAGGCATTAAAGGACGGCGATATAACATTAACTCACTGCGAAAAGATTGGTGAAACATTAGCAAGAATACATAATATAGATTTGAAAAGCGAACCGTTTGAGCAGGACGAAATGCGCATTGATTGGCAAAAATATATTGACCTTGCTGAGAAAATGAACTCCCCCGTTTATGATTACATAAAGGATTATGCTGACTTGTTTAATGACAGTATGACAAAAGGAAATATCGCAATAAAGAAAATGCCGTCTGTCAAAGCGATTTGCCATAATGATATGGACAGCAAAAATGTGTTGTGGCAGGGCGATGAATTTCGTCTTATTGATTTGGAATGTTTGGGGTACTCGAATCCGTATTCGGAGTTGTTTGAGCTTGCGCTGTGCTGGTCGGGATATGAAAACTGTAATATAAACTTTAAACTGTTTAATACATTTTTCAAAGCTTATTTCAATAACACTAATCTTAACACAAACGTTGATTGGGAGGTTTTGTATTACAGCAATTACGGCAGGCTTGGCTGGCTTGAATATAACATCAAACGGGCGATGATGATTGAATGTGATACCGAAGAAGAACAACAGCTCGGTATTAGTGAAGTCAAAGAAACTGTTGGGCATATCATCTATTATGATAAGTTTAAAGATGATATTTTGAAAAGTATCACAATTTGACAGTTTGTAAATTATTTTTATATTGGGTAGGTGTTATTTTGAAAAATGGCAAGACATTAACCATTGCGAATAAAGAAAATATTGATGATATAGTCGCATTAAGAGTTGAAATGCAAATTGAAGATTGGAACAAAACCTTAAACAAGGATTTTTCCTGCTATTATGACGAGTTTGCTGAAATAACAAAAAAGCATTTAACAAAAAGGCTAAATAAATCAATATTCTTTGCGGTTATGTATATCGACGGCAAGGCTGTTGCTATGTGTGCGTTGGAAGAACCCGAAGAATTACCGCAGATAACCGTTTGCAGTAACAAAAACGGTAGGCACTGCTGTATCGTCAGTGTATATACTAAACCCGATTACCGAGGCAAAGGCTATCAGCAGGAGTTAATTAAATATCTGCTGCGTTTCGCAAAAGAAAACGGATATACCGATATTACGCTTACAACCAATACGCCTGATGCAATTCACATTTATGAAAAGGTCGGCTTTAAACATATCTCCTATAAATATTTTTTGAATTTGGTGAAGTAAATGATTGAAGAAATCTCAAAAGGTAATATTCCCGAATGTGCGAAAGTCATAAAAGACAGTTTCTTGACAGTGGCAACGGAGTTTAACATAACCCCTCAAAACGCGCCGAGATACGTTGCGTTTTCAACTGCGTCCGAAAAGCTGTCGGAGCAATATGAAAACGGCAGAAAAATGTTTGCCTATTTTGATAACGACAAAATATCAGGCTTTTATTCGCTTGAATTTTACGGCGGCGAATGCGAATTAAACAACCTTTGCGTTCTGCCCGAATACAGACATAAAGGCGTCGGCGGCGAGCTTATTAAGCACTCGTTTTCAGAAGCCGAGAAGCACAGCGCAAAGAAAATGAGAATAAGTATTGTCGAAGAAAACAGCGAATTAAAAAGGTGGTATGAAAACTACGGCTTTGTTTTCACTCACTCAAAAAATATGACTTTTTCCCCTTCACCTGCGGATATATGGAAAAGAAATTGTAATGCGGAATATCATTTTTAACACCTTTGTACGGACAGCCCTTGCGGCTGTCCGCTGTTTTTAAATAAACTATAATTGTGCGTAAAAAAGGCTCCCTTGTGCAAAGGGAGCTGTCGAGTGAAGCGAGACTGAGGGAGTTTTCAATTCAATCCTTTTCCGCTCCCTCCCCGAGGGAGCTGTCGAGTGAA